>NZ_DASWXT010000082.1:0-45911 GCF_036405355.1 Daejeonella sp. | reverse complement strand
TTATAAAACTAAAATAATTAGCAAAGCATAAAATAGATGAAAATTTTAATACTTAAAAATCTATATATCAGTATATTTACATCATTTATATTATGTTTAAATATAGCATCAGTTTTTGCGCAGATTTTTGATGCTGAACAGAACCCTCCCAGTGTAAAATGGATGCAGATCAGGACAGAAAATTTTCAGATCATCTACTCCGGAGAGCTGTCAGATGAAGCCCAGAGAATGTCAAATACCCTGGAACATCTGATAGACGGGGTCAGCAAATCCCTTAATAAAAGACCCCGGCCGATAACCATTATTCTGCAGAATCAAGGTGTCATATCGAATGGTTTTGTACAGCTTGCACCCCGGCGTTCGGAGTTCTACACTACCCCACCTCAGAACCTCGACTTCCAGGATTGGCTCAATGGCATGGCTATCCATGAACTCAGGCATGTGGTTCAATTTGATAAATTAAGCGGCGGACTTAAGGCTCCTTTTTTTGAAGAATTAGCCCTTGCCATTTTCGGAATTACCCTCCCTCCCTGGTTCTATGAAGGGGATGCTGTCGGCATCGAAACGGCCCTAAGTCATGCAGGTCGCGGAAGGCTCCCTGACTGGGAGTTAATTTTCAGAACAAATACACTAAGTACCCATCCTTACTCCTACTCAAAGAATTATTTTGGTTCACTCAGGGATCTGACACCGGGCTATTATCAGTTAGGTTATTTTATGACCACGAAACTAAAAAGGGACTATGGCAAGGAAATAATCGACAGCATTATGACAAGGATTAAGCAAAACCCTCTGAGACCTTACAGTCTTAGCAATTCGATTAAAAAATTTACCGGACTTAACAGCAAGATGCTTCATGACTCTACTATTGCTGAATTGAAGACACTCTGGCAAAAACAGTCCGCTGATCTGATACAGGTAAGTTATACTCCAATTAACAAAAGAAAAGATTCAATACCTGCCGACTATCTGCTACCGGCAAGTACTCCCAACGGTGAGATTATTGCTTTAAGGCAAAATCTGAGTCATACGCCTGCACTAATCCTTATCGATTCCGTAGGCAGTGAGCGCATACTTCGTAAAATCGGCTATCAAACTGAACCTAATTTCAGGTACGCCGCAGGAAAAATTGTATGGGATGAACTAAGATTTGACAAACGCTATGGAAAACGCTCTTATAGTGTGGTCAATATTTTTGATTTAGCGACTGATCAGGTTAAGCAAATCAGCCATAAAAGCCGTTTATTCTCTCCTAGCCTCTCTGCCGATGCAAAATCGATTGTGGCTGTAAAAATCAGCACATCAAACCTGTTCTCATTGATTGAGCTGAATGCTGAAAATGGAAGTGTCCTTCGGGAATATCCGGTTAAGGAGGGCTTAAGTTTGCAAAACCCGTCATACAATCAGCAGGGAGACCAAATCATCTGTGTTGTAATGAGCAAGGATGGTGCTGCCTTAATGGAATTCAAGAGGTCAGATAATAGCAATAAAATTATTACTCCATTTCATAGGCAACAGATTATGCGTCCGGTTTATGCCGGCAAGAACATTTTGTTCAGGGCTCATTACAAAGGCCTGAACAATATTTACTGCCTTACACCTGAATACGAGACCATACCGCTTACTTCGGCTCCCTATGGGGCTACATATCCGTCATATGACCAGAAGAGGAACAGGGTACTGTTCAATAATTATCAAATAAGGGGATATGATATAGTCAGCATACCCTTTGAATTACAAGAGAAACAAGAGAAAGATGCTGACACATTCATTGATTATGCATCACCGCTGGTTAGTCAGGAGGCAAACGCCAATATTCTCGACTCAATACCTCAAAAAAAATACCCATCCAAACCTTACAGGGAATTCAGTAATCTTCTCAATTTCCATAGCCTGTCACCTGTTGCCGAAAACAGTGATACTAACGATGACCTGAGCATTGGTCTTAAGTTCAAATCAAACAATAAGCTAAATACCCTCGATTTGTATGGAGCTTACCAATTTAATTCAGGATTAAGGAAAAGTGAATACCTTGCCGGATTCAGTTATAAACGCTTCTATCCTATTCTCGACATTAGTTATTCAAACAGGGCAAATTTGACCTATTCCCGGCAAAACAATCGTCTGGTTCCGGTTAGCTGGCGCGAAAACATAACGGAAGCTGAAATCAGCATACCTTTTAAATTTAATCGTCTTAACCGGAACTACAGCATGGGAATGAGAAGTTCAAGCAGCTTTACTTCAAGGTATGAAATTCAGAATAAGCCTACTAATTTTATTGAAAAATTGAAATTTCCGATGAAATATCAGTTTTACTTTAGCCGGAATGCCCGGCGAAGTGCCAGAGATCTCGCTCCAGCCTGGGGACAAAACTTTTCATTATCCTATTTTCATCTTCCCTTCCAGAATTTGCTTGATGGGTCGCTCTTGTCATTTAGAAGTGTATTTTATACTCCCGGACTTTTAAGCAATCATTCATTTCAGGCAAGTTTCAATTATCAGGAGAGCAGCGGAGCCTATGATTTTAGTGTGGAGATTCCAAGAATCAGCGGATACAGAAATTTAAGTTTAAATAGCCGCCTTAGAAACACTTTGTTGCTTGATTATCGTTTCCCGCTATTCTATCCTGATGCCGAGTTAGGCCCCATTGCTTATATTAAAAGATTGAAGGGTGGTTTTTTCGCTGATTTTGAGAATATAGGAAAAGGAAACCCGTTCCAGCCACGCACTTTCGGACTCGAGTTAAGCACAGATATGAATCTTATGCGATTTATGCTTCCAAATTTTGAACTTGCCGGTAAGCTGATCTTTGCGAGAGAGAATGCACTAAACAAGCCGATCTTTGAGCTTGGATTTGCATATGATTTCTAGGAATCAGGACAGATAATCCAACCAAACAAAATACTGGTATAAATTTTGAATCATAATACTCATGAGATTTTTCTAAGACTCGGAAGACAGAGATAATTTTATTAATTTCACTTGCAATTCCGATATTCACATAAATAAATTATTCACAGTATGACCTTTAAAACTATCTTCATAATCGTTGTCACGGTACTTGTGACTATCATACTCATGAATAATACCGATGAAGTTAGTTTTTGGATTTTCGGCGATGTGAGATTGTCTAAACTGGCTGTACTTGGTGTAATGTTCGGTCTGGGCCTGATAATAGGCTTCATGGCCGGAAGACCACGTAAAAGAATCAAAGCTGAGACTTTCAACACTGCCGAATCACTTCAGGATAAAGATTATGACTTTGTTAAAGATGATCCTAATCAGTTGAGCGATGAGGATCGTGATTATATCAGATAGAAGCAAACTGCCTTCATCATACATTCCATCTCCACTCCTTTAACCTGTTTCCTATTTCCCATTCCCTATTTCCTATTCCCTATTCCCTATTCCCCATTTAACCCCAAACCTCCCAATCATTTATCTATACCGATTCACATTAAAAGACTGATTCACAACGGTATTCCTTTTTTCAAAATTATACTTTAATAAAAATTTGTATCAAGAATGTTTCATTTCCTTAAATATTCATAATTTCACATTTCTTTTAAACTAAACCAGTAAATTATGAAACAAATCTCTACTCTATTATTTTTACCAATTTTATTGTTTCTAACCATAAGCGTCAATGCGCAGGTTAGGGAGATAAATGGTAAAGTTACCATCTCCGAAGACGGATCCAGTCTTCCGGGAGTAAGTGTAAGGGTTAAAGGTACCAGTATAGGGACTACCACGGGTCCTAATGGCACCTACCGTATTCAGGTTCCGGCTAATGAATCTATTCTTGTATTCACCTTCATTGGTTTTTCTGTACAAGAAGTTATTGTCGGCACACAGAGCACAATAAATATCGCTATGAATACCGACAGTAAACAGCTTCAGGAAGTTATTGTAACCACAGGATTTGGCATTAGCCGGCAGCAAAAATCGCTGGGCTATGCTGCGCAGGGGGTTAATTCTGAAGAATTGAACATTAACCGGCAGCCGAACATTCTGAATGCATTGCAGGGTAAAGTTGCAGGTGCAACAATCAGCAGTGTGGGTGGAGGTCCGGGTCAGGGTGCAAATATCCGCATCAGGGGTATCAACTCTATCGATGCATCAGCATCAAACGATCCTCTCTATGTTATTGACGGGGTACAGATTGATAACTCCACTTCTATACAGGGTGCTGGATCAGGAGCAAACGTACGTTCGGTAGGAAACAGGGTATCTGATATAAATCCTGATGATATTGAGACGATCAACATTCTTAAGGGAGGTGCTGCAACGGCGATGTACGGTCTGAGAGGATCAAACGGAGTTGTTTTAATCACTACCAAAAAAGGAAAAGGTAATGAAGTCAGAACTAATTTTTCGAGCACTTATGGTTTTGAAAACATTAACAAAACTCCTGCCATTCAGAAAGAATATACAGCAGGTATTTTAGGTGTCTATACTCCAATAGGACTTGGTCCGGCCTGGGGACCGACCATAGCAGAAGCAAAGGCTTTAGACCCTACTCATCCTGATTTTATTTACGAAAACTACAAAAATGCATTTGATACTGGCAGCCAGCTTAGAAACACAGTTTCAGTTACAGGGGGTTCAGATGCAGTAAAAATATTTTCATCAGTATCTCAGTTCAATCATGATGGAATGCTTCCATTTACAGATTTCCAGAATCTGTCTGCAAGGTTAAATACTGATATTAAAATTAGTCCAAAGATTGTAGCGGGTGTGAATTTAAGTTATAATAATTCAGGAGGTTATCGTTATGATGCCGACCGTTATGGTGAGAGCTTAACTTATTACTCTGGTCGCTGGGATGTGAGAGACTATATAAATGAAAATGGAACCCAAAAATACAGAGGAACCAATAATCCGATTTTCGGAGCAGCGACAAACAGATTGAAAGACAATGTGAACCGTTTCATCGCAGGTGCTAATGTTGGTTACGCCCCAACCTCCTGGTTAAATTTCAATTATCGAATGGGGGTAGATACCTATACAGATGCACGTAAACGTACCGCACCCGGAAGATTAGGTATACCAGGAGAAGCAGTTTATGATAATGCAGATGGTTTTGTAGGTGAATACCTAACTCAGTATCGTGCAATCAACTCCACATTCCTTGCTACTGCATCAAAACAAATCACAAAAGATATTAATGGAACACTGAGATTGGGTTATGAACTTTATGACAGAAGCACAAAAGATCATGGTATATTAGGTAGTGTATTAAGCATTTACAACGATTTCAGATTGATGAATGCAAAAACTCTTACTTTAAATCAATCCTTAAATCAGTATCGCTCGAATGGTTTCTTCGGAGAGGCAACTTTTGATTATAAGAATTACCTTTTCTTAACCTTAACAGGACGTAATGACATCACTTCTACCCTTTCTTCAGATAACAGATCATTCTTTTACCCATCTGCCAGTTTGAGTTATGTATTCTCTGACAATGTCAAACTACCTGCATTTATTGGTCAGAGTAAATTGAGATTGTCTTATGCACAGATTGGTAAGGATGCAGCACCTTATTCTACATCATCCGGTTTCTCAAACTATTCAGGATTGCCCGTTGGTACAACAGGTCTTACTATGTCTTCAAACCTTGGGGATATCAATTTAAGACCTGAATTTACAGACACCTACGAAGCAGGGCTTGAAATGGCATTTTTTAAAAATCGCCTGAGTTTTGATTTTACTTACTATTACTCTTTAAGTAAGGACCAAATCACACAGGCTCAGATCTCCTCCACAACAGGTTATGTAACTGCATCAATCAATGCAGGTTCTATCCGTAACAAAGGTATTGAGCTTGTTTTAGGTGGAACACCAATCCAAACAAAGAATTTCACCTGGGATGCATCACTTAACTTTTCTGCAAACAGAAATAAGGTAATGAGCCTTAAAGAAGGTTTGACTGAAATTATTTATGGTGCAGCTACAGGTGGTTATATCAACTCACCGGTACAGTTCAAACTGATCCCTGGAGAGCCTTATGGCAATATTTATGGCTCTTATTATCTTCGCTATTATGGAACGGATGTGGAAGATCCAAACCGTACCGATAAATCAAAACCTTTATTAATTGGTGCTAACGGTTTCCCTATTTCATCACTTACGAAAAGAAAATTATTGGGAAATTCACAACCAGATTGGATCGGTGGATTATCTAATAACTTCACTTACAAACGATTAAGTTTGTCAACATTGATTGATGCGCGCTGGGGCTTTGAAAAGTTCAACAGACTTGAAAACTTTAATTCAGCATTTGGTATTGCAGATTATACTGTTAATCGCAGAAGCTATTATACCTTCCCGGGAAATCTAGCTAATGGCACCCCAAATACAAAACAAGTTTGGTTAGGACAGTCTATGGGACCTGATGGTGTAAACTATGGTGAAGGTTATTACAGACTTTACCACAGATCACTTTCTGAGCCATTTGTTCAGGATGCCTCCTGGATTCGTTTACGTTCAGCAAGTCTTTCGTATTCATTACCCTCAAAATGGTTGCCTAAAAAAGCAATCCGTAATGCATCTGTATCGGTTACAGGTAATAACTTGCTTTTACGTACAGATTACTATGGATTGGATCCGGAATCCTTATCTGCGGATAGCGGAAGTAACGTAGATGGTTCTGCAGGTATGACCTATCCTGCTGCAAGAACATTCCTGTTTTCACTTAATGTTGGCTTTTAAAGAATATGAAAATGAATAAATTATATAAAAATACCCTGATCATCTTAGCCACATCCGTACTTGCCTTACATGGCTGCGGAAAGGAGTATTTTGATGAGCTTAGTACCAATCCTAATCAGGTAACTAACGCTACACTCCCGGCTCTTCTGGCTACCTCAACGAGTAAGGCCGGAATCAATTCCTATACTGTCGCTAGCAATACATCAGCTTATGTACAGTATACCGCCAATCCTACCGCTGCTGCTGCTAGCGATATCTATGAAACTATTGATCATACCAGTATGTGGGATAACCTCTATTTCGCAATGGCCGATGTGAATCAGATGAAAAAACTTGCAGCTAGCCAGAGCTCCAGTGAATATCTGGGGGTAGCGAATGTTTTACTTGCCTATAATCTGATGCTCGTCAATGACCTTTGGGGAGCAGCTCCTTATTCAGAGGCATTTAATCCAAGTAATTTTACTCCGAAATATGATACTGAACAAGCAGTATACGCTGCAACAGTATCACTTATTAACGAGGCGATTACTGAACTGGCGAAAACTACTGCGACTGTTAAATTAGCCGCTGCGAGTGACCTGATCCATGCAGGAGACCGTGCTAAATGGCTTAAAACAGCTTATGCGCTGAAAGCCCGCCTTTTGATTAAGGCCAGTAAAACTACCACCTTCAATGCTGCATCTGTGTTAACAGCAGTAGGAAGTTCATACACATCAAATACAGACGACGCTGGCATGGCTACTTTTGTCCTGCGTAATAACTGGGCAACTGTTTCCAGAAATAATGCGGCTTTAAGTCTTGGGGGATGGTTATCAGAACAATTTGTTGATCACCTGAACGGAAAAACTTATGGTCTGTTCGATCCAAGAATCAAGAAAATTACCGATGTGACTGTTGTTCCGGGAAACCCAACCTATCCTGCCTATATTGGTACAGTAAATGGTGCAGGAAACCGGATCAATCCCCCGCATAACAATACGGTAAAAGATGAGAACTATATTTCCAATAGCTCTCCCTGGACTAGCGATACCGCTCCATTATTGATTGTAACTTTTGCCGAATTGAAATTCATCGAAGCTGAAGCAGCATTAGCTACAGACCCCACAAGAGCATATACTGCTTACCTGGCCGGAATCAAAGCTAACATGGATAAATTACTGGTACCTGAAAAAGAGCGAGATGCATATCTTGCAGACGGTCGGGTTGCAGTTGGTGCAGCTAATCTTACCAAAGACCTGATCTTTAAAGAAAAATATGTCGCTACTTACCTGAATCCTGAAGCATTCAATGATGTACGCAGAAATGATTTCAAGTACAAGGATTTCACTTTGCCACAAAACGCAGTGCTGACTTCCTTTATCAGAAGACTTGATTATCCATTAGGAGAAAGAAGCAAAAATGGTGCAAATGTTCCTGCCGGAGTAGCAAGAACTACTAAATTATGGTGGGATTTATAATTAATCTGAGCCAATAAAAAGAAAGCCCTAACTTCGGTTGGGGCTTTTTTATGTCCATTAACATTGTTTTAAGACAATTTATATCTTGAAACCCTATTCATTTCTGAAAAATAATAATCTATGAAAAAGCAGTTTGTTTTTATTGTCCTGTTACTTAACCTAAGCATTCTCTCTTCACAAATTAAAGCTCAATCATTTTCGGTAGAAAGTATCTTAAGTTATCCATTTCCTTCCGAACTTGTCAGTAGCTCAGGAGGATCTAAAATTGCCTGGGCGATGAATGAAAAAGGCTTGAGAAATGTCTATGTAGCTGAAGGACCAGATTTTACCCCGAGAAAATTAACTGCCTATACTAAGGATGATGGTCAGGAGATCAGCAGTCTTTCGATCTCTCCGGATGGGAAATGGATTGTATTTGTTCGTGGTGGTGATCATGGTTCAAGGGAAGCTAGTGTACCCGTACAAGCCGCTTTCGACCCTCTTGGAGCAAAGGTACAGGTTGTCAGTATTCCTTTTGACGGAGGGAAGCCTATCGTCCTTGCAGAAGCCGATTATCCTGAAATTTCACCGAATAGCGAAAAGGTAAGCTTTATAAAAGGCGGACAGGTCTGGTCTGCAGCAATAAATGGTTCTGCGCCTGCCAAAGCTCTTTTTTATGCCCGGGGTTCTATTGGATCGGTCAGATGGTCGCCTGATGGTTCAAAATTAGCTTTTGTATCTTCCAGGGGCGATCATTCGTTCATTGGCATTTACACAAACGATGAAACTCCCATAAACTGGATATTGCCATCATTTTCAAGGGATGCATCTCCAAGATGGTCTCCCGACGGGCAAAAACTGGCATTTATCAGAACCCCTGGTTCCGGCGGAGCGCCTGATTCTATCTTCGCAAGAAAACATCAGCCCTGGGCGATCTGGACGGCAGATATCGCAGCTGGCACCGGGGAGCAAATATGGAAAGCTCCAGAGACTCTTGAAGGCTCATTCCCATCCACAGAAGGCGGCACAAACTTAATGTGGGCAAAAGCCGAGAGGATCGTGTTCGTATCATTCCAGGATAGCTGGCCCCACCTGTATTCAATTCCTGCAAAGGGAGGCAAAGAATTGCTGCTAAGCCCGGGGAATTACATGGTAGAACATATAAAATTAAGTCCTGATGGCAATTCACTCATCTTTGCCGCAAATACCGGTAAAGACAAATTCGATCTTGACCGAAGACATATTGGCAAAGTCAGTATCGATCAACCGGGAATTGAAATCCTGACCCAGGGAAACGGGATCGAATCAAATCCTGTGTTTACAGGTGATCAGAACACGATTGCTTATTTAAGTTCAACAGCACAAAGACCTGTTCTGCCTGCAGTGATGAATGCTAATGGGAAATTTCACAGGGTATTATGTGAGGATTTGATACCTGCAGATTTTCCACAAAAACAACTGGTTAGCCCTAAGCATATTACTTTTAAAGCTCCTGACGGCCAGACTGTTTACGGACAATTGTTTGAACCAAAAAACCGCTCATCAGCTAAAAGACCAGCTATTGTATATGTCCATGGCGGACCACAAAGGCAAATGCTTCTTGGATGGCATTTCATGGATTATTATTCGATCGATTATGCACTGAATCAGTATCTGACAAGCTTAGGATTTACAGTTCTGTCGGTCAATTACAGATTGGGAATCGGGTATGGTTTCAAATTCCAGAAAGCTATAAACGCAGGCGCTTTAGGTGCTTCAGAATATCAGGATGTTAAAGCAGCGGGAGAATGGCTTGCTGCACAGCCAGGTATAGATCCCGAAAGGATCGGTATTTATGGAGGTTCCTATGGTGGATTCCTGGTCGCACTGGCTTTGGGAAAGGATTCAAAGCTATTTGCTGCCGGGGTTGATATACATGGAGTAAATAATCGTTTTAGCGGTGCAAATTCAAGTTCCAGAGCGCTTGCTCCGGATGCCGAATTAGCAGAACAGGCGATGATCAGATCTTCTCCTGTTAGCTATCTGGATACCTGGACCTCCCCTACTTTGATCATTCATGCGGATGATGATCGTAATGTTTCTTTCAGTCAGAGTGTGGATTTAGCCAGACGATTTGAAGACAAAAAATTCGCCTTTGAATACCTTGCAATTCCTGATGATACACATCATTGGATGAAATTCAACAATGCACTGAAGGTAAGTGAGGTTACTGCGGATTTTTTGAGGCGAAAACTGATGAAACGATAAGGATTAGTTGAGAGTGGAGAATTGAGAGTGGAGAATTATTAGCTTCATTATCAATTCTCCACTCTAAATTATCAACTTTATACATAATAAACTTTATTTTCCTTCTCCAGTTGCGGCAATTTCAGAGGCTCCTTAAATATTCCGTATACTGATGAACCACTTCCGCTCATTGAGGCGTAAAGAGCACCGGCCTCATACAATGCAGCCTTTATTCGGGGAATCGCAGGATATTTTGAAAAGACTGATGGCTCAAAGTCGTTTTTGATATTTAATTTCCAGTCCTCTATTGGAAGTTTGATCAGCCTGCTTAAGGGAGCAGAAACCGGAGCAGCCTGAACGCCCTGGTAAGCTTCTGCGGTCGAAACCTGCACATCAGGCATTACCAATACAAAAAAATACTTGCTCAGATCCAGATCCAGAAGACTCAACTGATCTCCTTTTTCAATTGCATAAGCCGGCTTATTCTGAATAAAAAAAGCACAATCAGAACCAATTTTAGAGGCATATTGCTCCATTTTGGAGTTTTCCATTCCCAGACTGAATTTTTGATTCAGTAGCCGGATGAAAAATGAAGCGTCAGAAGACCCGCCTCCCAATCCGGCACCAATTGGAATATGTTTGTGTAAATGAATATTAACAGGAGGCAGTTCAGTAAAATCTTTTTTAAGCAAATGATAGGCCTTCAGACAAAGATTATCATCAGCACTCCCCGGAATATTTATGCCAGATGAACTAAACTTTAGTTCATCAGCCTCAATCACCTCCAGAGCATCTTTGATTGCGAGTGGATAAAAGATCGATTCCAGATTATGGTAACCGTCTGGACGCTTACTGATAATATTTAAGCCTATATTAATCTTAGCAGTCGGAAAAAGAATCATATTGTGAACATACTGATATATTTATGAACAATTTTAGGATGCCAAAATTACATTTATTTTATTTGCACTTAAGTTGTAAGTATTAAGTTAAAAGTTGTAAGTAATGAACTTTTTAACTTCAGACAACAGGCAATAGACAACAGATAACCAAATCATGAAACAATATCACGAGTTGATGCAGCATGTTCTGCAAAACGGAACCCAAAAGCATGATCGCACAGGAACCGGTACGATCAGTGTATTTGGCTACCAGATGCGCTTCAATCTTCAGGAAGGATTTCCGCTAGTAACCACCAAGAAAGTGCACCTGAGGTCTATTATTCACGAATTGATCTGGTTTTTGAAGGGTGAAACCAATATTAAATACTTAAAAGATAATGGGGTTAGTATTTGGGATGAATGGGCTGATGAAAATGGTGAACTTGGACCTGTTTATGGCTCTCAATGGCGCTCATGGCCAACACCTGATGGCGGACATATTGATCAAATTACACAAGTAATCAAACAGATCCGCAATAATCCTGATTCAAGACGCTTAATTGTGTCTGCGTGGAATGTTGCAGAAATTGAAAATATGGCGCTTCCACCCTGCCACAGTTTCTTTCAATTCTATGTTGCAGATGGTAAGTTAAGCTGCCAGCTTTATCAGCGCAGTGCCGACATATTTTTGGGGGTTCCATTTAATATTGCCTCATATGCCCTCCTGACCATGATGGTAGCACAGGTTTGCGGATTGGAAGCCGGGGATTTTGTACACACCTTTGGAGATGCACATCTTTACAATAACCATCTGGAGCAAACCAGGCTGCAATTAAGCCGGGAATGCAAACCACTACCGGTAATGAAACTAAATCCGGAGATTAAAGATATTTTTGAATTTCAGTTTGAGGATTTCAGTCTGGAAAACTATGACCCGCATCCCCACATAAAGGGAGCTGTAGCTATCTAATCTAAGCATATGAATATTAATCTGATTGTTGCCATTGACGAAAAGAACGGAATTGGCAAAAACAATCTCCTACCCTGGCATCTGCCGGCTGATCTGAAACATTTTAAAACGATCACTACCGGGCATCCGATTATTATGGGAAGAAAAACCTTTGATTCTATCGGGAAAGCCCTGCCAAACAGAAGAAATATCGTAATAAGCAGACAATCCGGATTGGTGATTCCAGGAGCTGAATTATGCAGTTCATTGAATGATGCAATTGAATTATGTAAAGACGAGAAAGATGTATTTGTGATTGGGGGAGCACAAATATTTGAACAGGCACTTCCTCTTGCTAATGTACTTTACCTTACTATTATTCATCAGGATTTTGATGCTGATGTATTTTTCCCCGTTATTAACATGAATGAATGGACTGAGCAAGAAAAAATTCTTCATGAACCTGATGAAAAGAACTTATATTCTTATAGTTTTATCAAATACAAAAAAGCCTGAATTTCTGCCGTAATTTTCTGTGTTAAAGAATTATTCCAAAAAACAAAAATTTAGTTAGCTTTGGCGTCTTAACCAAAATAGGCTTAAATCAACATTAATAGACAATTAAAATAAAATGCAAGGTAAAGGATTAGTAAAATTCGCAGCAATAGCGCTCACTATAGCGTGTTTGTATTCCCTCTCGTTTACGTGGATAGCGAATAAAGTTGAAAAAGATGCACAGGAATTTGCAAAAGGCAATGCTGTAAAAGAGAAAGTTTATCTTGATTCAGTTGCCTCATTACCAGTGTTTAGCAGCCTGAGTTATATCACCTATCAGTACGCAAAGGAACGTGAAATTCCACTTGGACTTGACCTAAAAGGTGGTATGAACGTTACCATGGAGATCGCATTGAGTGATATGGTTCGTAACCTTGCAAATAACAGTACTGATGCAAATTTCAATGCAGCAATCAAAAATGCTGAAGTTGCTATGGCAACAGGTGAAAGTGATTTCATTGGGGTTTTTGGCAGAGAATTCGAAAAAATTAGTCCGAACACGAAATTATCACCATTATTTGCAACAAAAGAGAATTCTGCAAACCTGAAGATTGATGCCAGCAATGAGGATGTTTTAAACTTTCTGAGAAAATCTGCAGATGGTGCAATCGACCTGTCATTCAATATTCTCCGTACCCGTATTGATAAATTTGGAGTAACTTCTCCTAACATTCAAAAACAACAGGGAACAAACCGCATTCTGATTGAACTTCCTGGTGTTACAGATCCGGATCGCGTTCGTAAATTACTTCAGGGATCAGCAAAACTTGAATTTTGGGAGACCTACGATAATGCTGAGATCTTTAGTTTACTTCAGAATGTGAACAGTATTCTGGCGTCAACTATTAAATCAACAGATACTTCGAGCGCATCTGTCGCTCAGGATACAAGTAAAAGTAAGCTTGCAGCTTTAGGTAAGAAAGACAGTTCTGCTGTTGACAGTGCAGCTGCTTTGAGTAAAGTACAAGCCGAACAGGCAAAACAAAATCCATTGTTTGCACTTTTAAATCCTGCAACTTATCAGGGACAAGATGGTCAGGTTAATTTACGCCCTGGACCAGTTGTTGGCTATGCTGCTTTAAAAGATACTGCAAAAGTAAACTCATACCTTTCTTCTGCAGCTGTCAGAGCTGTTATCCCACAGAATATCAGATTATTCTGGGGAGTGAAGCCTATGTCAGAAGAGAGTAAGGTATTTGAACTTTATGCTCTTAAAACCAGCAATTTAGGTGGCGGACCGGCATTAGAAGGAGATGTGATTTCTGACGCCCGTTCTGATTACGATCAAAAAGGAAATCCTGAAGTTGTCATGGTTATGAACGCGGATGGTGCAAGGGCATGGCGTTCAATTACTGCTGCTGCATCAGCTGATCCAAATAATAAAAAAAGTGTTGCTATTGTACTTGATAATCTGGTTTACTCTGCTCCTACAGTTCAGGGAGAAATTCCAAACGGAATTTCATCAATCAGTGGAAGTTTTAAAGTTGAAGACACTCAGGATCTTGCAAACGTTTTGAAAGCAGGAAGATTACCTGCTCCGGCAAAAATCGTAAGTGATTATGTTGTTGGTCCATCATTAGGAGCAGCATCAATCTCTGCAGGTTTAATTTCTACCATTGCTGGTGTCATCTTTATTCTACTATTTATGGCAATGTATTATAGTACAGCCGGTTTAGTTGCTAACATTGCTTTATTGGTAAACTTGTTCTTCCTGATGGGCGTACTTGCATCCTTAGGTGCTGTATTAACCTTACCGGGTATTGCAGGTATCGTTTTATCTCTGGGTATGTCTGTAGATGCTAACGTACTGATCTATGAAAGGATCAGGGAAGAGCTCGCAGAGGGAAAATCTGCAAGATTAGCAATTACTGAAGGCTTCAAAAAAGCAATGCCTTCTATCCTTGACTCAAATATCACCACTTTCTTAACAGGTGTAATTCTGTACATATTCGGACAGGGGCCAATTGTAGGTTTTGCTACTACGCTGATGATCGGTATTATCACTTCCCTGTTTGCAGCAATATTCATTTCCAGACTGGTATTTGAATGGTTACTTGACAGAAAAAAGCCTATCAGCTTCTCAATTAAAGCAACACAAAATTTATTTAAAGATTCCAAATTTGACTTCATCACCGGCAGAAAACGTTTTTATATCCTTTCATCCGTAATAATCGTTGCCGGAATCATCTCTGCCTTTACCCAGGGCTTCAGCCTTGGTGTGGATTTCCAGGGTGGCAGAGCTTATTTTGTTGCATTCGACAAACCTGTTGAAGTTGAAAATGTTCGTTCTGTTTTAGTTGATGAATTTGGTACAGCGGTTGAAGTAAAAACCTTTGGTTCTTCCAATCAGGTTAAAATTACTACTGCCTACCTTATCAACGACAACTCAGATCAGGCAAACGACCAGGTTAGCTCAAAATTGGCATCCGGTCTTAAGAAAATTAATCCTGTATATGAGATAAAGGATTCACAGAAAGTGACACCTACAATAGCCGAAGACATTAAAACCTCAGCTATTTACGCTACAATATTCTCTATACTGGTCATCTTCCTGTACATCTTGGCACGATTTAAAAGAATGGCATTTGGATTTGCAGCAATTCTGGCACTTGTTCACGATGTGCTCGTATTACTGGCAATCTTCACCATATTTAATGGCTGGTTACCTTTCTCACTGGATATTGATCAGGCATTTATAGCAGCGATATTAACCGTGATGGGCTATTCAATCAACGATACTGTGGTTGTATTTGATAGGGTACGTGAATATATCGGGCAGCACCACTCCAAAAACGAGGATCTTCCTTCAGTAATCAATAACGCTCTGAACAGTACTTTAAGCCGTACTGTAATCACAGGTATTTGTACTATTGCAGTATTATTGATTATCTTCATCTTTGGTGGAGAGATATTAAGAGGATTCTCTTTCGCTATGTTAATCGGTGTTATCTTCGGAACATATTCTTCCCTGTTCGTTGCAACGCCATTTGTTGTAGAATTCATTAAAGATAAAGACAAAGCAAAGGCTTAATATTTTTTTTAGAAATATTTTAAAAGCATCCACCCCCGGGCGGATGCTTTTTTTTTGTTTAATAATTAATTTATTCAGATATTTGTCATACTAACAATACGTATGGCAACAGAATTATTCAGCACCTATTCCTATCTGCTTGATCGCACAGCACGAAAAGTAAAGCAATATGCCCAACGCCGCTTTAATGCTGAAAACTACGATATCACAGTTGATCAATGGTTAATCATAAAAAACCTGAACAATGATAACGATATGAATCAAAGTCAGTTAGCTGAGATCACAGGTAAGGATCATCCAACCCTAACCCGTATTATCGATCTCTTATGCAAGAAAGGTCTCACAGAGAGAAAGATTCAGCCGAATGACCGCCGATGTTTCACCATTCACCTTACCGAACTGGGTAAACAGCGGGTTGCAGAGTGGAGCCCAAAAATGGCTGAGATCAGAATGAAAGCCTGGCAGAATCTTACAGAAGAAGATTACAAGAATCTGAAGCGTATCCTGGATACGATTTATACGAATCTGGACGAACAGGAGAAACTTTTACCCGAATTATAGACAAACATTAGCACAATTTATATTAAAATGATTTCAACAGACATTTGCATAATCGGAGCCGGTCCTGTGGGACTGTTTGCCGTATTTGAAGCCGGACTATTAAAAATGAGATGCCATCTGATTGACACACTACCGCAGATTGGCGGACAGTTATCAGAAATTTATCCTCAAAAGCCCATATATGATATACCCGGATATCCTGAAATTAAAGCACAGGAACTGGTTGAACGTCTGATGGAACAGATTGCCCCTTTTGATCCAGGATTTACTCTGGGTGAACGTGTAGAATCACTTGAAAAGCAGGAGGATGGTTCCTTTATTGTCGGAACAAATGATGGAACCCAGGTACATTGCCAGGTCGTGGTGATTGCCGGTGGCCTGGGTTGTTTTGAGCCACGCAAACCAGAAATTCAGGGATTACTTGACTTTGAAGGCAAGGGCGTGGAATATATGGTTAAGAAGCCTGAAAACTTCAGAGACAAAAGGGTTGTATTGGCAGGTGGTGGTGATTCTGCACTCGACTGGACCATATTTTTGGCTGATATCGCCGAAAGAGTAACACTGATCCACCGTGGTGATACATTCAGAGGTGCCCCAGATTCAGCAGAAAAAGTTCATGAGCTGGCCAGCAAAGGCAAGATCGACCTAATCCTGCAGTCAAACCTGCTGAGTGTTGGTGGTAATGGCAGTCTGAAAGAAGTATCATTCATTGGGCGTGACCAGGTTACGCGAACAGTTCAAACGGATTATTTGATCCCTTTATTTGGTTTAAGTCCGAAACTGGGTCCGATAGCCGGCTGGGGACTGAATATTGACAAATCTGCGATACAGGTTGATACTTTTGACTATTCCACCAATGTGGAACGCATCTATGCCATTGGAGACATAAACACATATCCCGGTAAACTGAAACTTATACTATGTGGCTTTCACGAAGCAGCATTAATGGTACAAAGTGCCTTCAAATATGTATATCCCGACCAGAAATTAAGTTTTAAATACACTACTGTATATGGTGTAAACGCATTCTAAAATGATCAACATTACAATTGAAGACAGAAACGGGGAGCAGCAGCCCATTGAGATTCCAGAAGAAATAAGCCTGAGTTTAATGGAGGTTTTAAAGGCCTCAGATTATAATATCCTTGCAACCTGTGGTGGGATGGCTTTATGTGCCACTTGTCATGTCCAGGTTCTCAAAGGTCTTGATAATCTTCCGCCAGCCGGAAATGAAGAAATGGACATGCTCGACACCTTACCTGATGCGGGATTTGACAGCAGACTTGCATGCCAGATCAGAATAACCGAGAATCTTAATGGCATGATTTTTCGAATCAGAGGGGATGAACTTTAATTCTTATAAAATAAATTCAAAGAATAAAAAACGGTGCTATGGAAAAACCTATGAATAAATCGACTGCATTTCCCAAAGTAATAATTATTGGCGGTGGATTTGGTGGAATTGAGATAGCCAAACGTTTAAAAGACAAGGAAGTTGAAATTATTATGCTCGACAGGCATAATTACCATACCTTTCAGCCCCTTCTTTACCAGGTGGCTACAGGTGGCCTTGAAGCTGATTCTATTGCCTTCCCTCTGCGGAAAATATTTAAAAATCAGAAAAATTTCACATTCAGGGTAACCGAAGTGGAGCGCATTGAGCCTGAAAAAAAGCTTGTACTTACAACAATTGGCGAAATTGAATATGATTTTCTGATAATTGCCACTGGTTCTGATACGAATTATTTCGGACAGAAGGAGATTGAGCATTTTTCGATGCCGATGAAAACTATTCCTGAAGCATTAAACCTCAGGAGCATGATTCTTCAGAATCTTGAAGAAGCTTTAATTGAATCTGATCCGGTAAAAAAGAGTGCCCTCCTGCAATTTGTTGTCGTTGGAGGAGGTCCTACCGGTGTGGAGTTATCAGGTTCCCTGGCAGAATTAAAAAAACACGTACTACCAACAGATTATCCGGAATTGCGTGTTGAAGATATTAAAGTCTATCTGATTGAAGGTTCACCCGAATTATTAGGCTCAATGTCGCCTCAGGCATCCGGAAAAGCAAAAGTTTTTTTGCAGAAACTAGGTGTTGAGGTATTCACAGATCTGAGGGTTGAAAGCTATGATGGGAATGTCATTAAACTTTCTAACGGACAGTCAATTGACACTAAAAATGTCCTCTGGTCGGCAGGAGTTAAAGGAGCAACACCTTCTGGATTGAAAGAAGAATCAATAACCCGTGGAAACCGAATCCTTGTAGATGAATTTAACAGGGTGAAGGCAGAAGATCATATTTTTGCTATTGGCGATGTGGCTGCATGCATTAGTCCTGAAAAACCGAATGGCTTACCAGGGGTAGCTCCGGTAGCTATCCAGCAAGGTACCCAACTGGCAAAAAACATCATCCATATCATTAATAATGAAGAACCTGAGCCATTTAAATACTTCGACAAGGGTTCTATGGCCACTGTGGGGCGTAATCTTGCGGTAGTTGATATTGGAAAAATCCGCTTTCAGGGTATTTTTGCCTGGTTTGTCTGGATGTTTGTACATCTGATGTCGCTGGTTGGATTTCGGAATAAAGTTGTCACCTTTGTAAACTGGGTCTGGAGTTATTTCAGCTATGACCGTGGAACAAGGCTCATCATTCGAAGGTTCAGCAGGGAATCGATGACTGAGGATACTTATTCGAAGTAATACCGTTCAGGATCAAATCCGGAATAACAAGATTGTGCTATCGGGACTTTTAAAGGAGATAACTTTCAATGACAAAACTGATCGAATGTCCGCGTGACGCCATGCAGGGAATTCATGATTTTATTCCCACTGAAATCAAAGCTGAATATATCAATCTGCTCTTACAGGTAGGATTTGATACGATTGACTTTGGGAGTTTTGTTTCAGAAAAAGCCATCCCACAGCTAAAAGACACCAGTGAAGTACTGGACAAACTGAATCTCAGTGAGGGAAAAACAAAGCTTCTGGCAATTGTTGCCAATCTGAGAGGAATTGAGGAGGCTATAAAACATCCGCAAATCTCTTATTTGGGATTCCCCTTTTCAGTTTCTGAAACATTCCAGCAGCGAAATACCAATGCCGGAATTGAAACATCCTTACTTATGGTTGAAAAATTACTTAATCTTTGTGAAAAGTCTGGAAAGCAAGCGGTTATCTATCTTTCAATGGGCTTTGGAAATCCTTATGGAGATCCATGGAGTAATGAAATCGTAGAACATTGGGCTGCTGAACTGGCAAAAAGAGGTGCCAGTATTCTATCATTAGCCGATACAACAGGGGTCTCCAGCCCTGAAAAGATCAGATATCTGTATCCACACCTGGTATCCTGCTTTCCGGAAATCGAATTTGGAATTCATCTACACAGTACCCCATCTACGTGGCACGAAAAAATAGAGGCCGCCTGGGGCAGTGGCTGCAGACGATTTGATAGCTCACTGAAAGGCTACGGAGGCTGCCCGATGGCATCTGATCATCTCACAGGAAATATCGCAACAGAGAGCCTTATTTCGTTTCTGGAAGCAAAAGGTGAAGATCATGGGCTTGATCTGGAGAAATGGAATGAAGCAATGGAATATTCTTCGAAGGTGTTTTATTAATTGACAGTTGACAATTGACAATGAGATTTGACGTTTAACTCAAATTCCAGCTTTAAGCTTTATGCTTGCTGCTTTAAGCTTGGAGAGTCATTTTAAAATGCTGTATCCCCGCCTCCTCAAACTGTTCACCTGCCTTTTTAAATCCGAATTTAGCATATAATGGCATTGCGTCAAGTTGTGCGTGCAGATAAACATACTCAGCATCCCCGGGAAGGTCATTTAAAACTGCAGCCACCAGTGCCTGTCCCATTCCATTTCCTCTGAATTCTTTTAACACGGCAAAACGCTCAAGTTTGTATCCTTTTTCAGTTTTCCGCCAGCGCGAAGCACCCGCAGGAGAACCATTGAACTTAGCAAGAAAATGTATGGACTCATCTTCAAATTCCCATTCCAGTTCGGGTGGGCAATTTTGCTCATCAACGAACACTTTTCTCCGGATGGCAAAAACCTGCTGAAGATCTGCTTCATTTGCAACCTTTTCAACTTTAATCTGATCTTCCATTTTCCTGAAATTATTTAAGCAAGATAAAGGGCCTTTCTATATAGAAAAGCCCTTTAAAATAGTTTATAGTCTGTCGTTGACGTTAATACAATTGAGGTCTTCAAATGCCTTGGTCAGTCTTTTGACAAAATTATCCTCCCCCTTTCGAAGCCAGACCCGCGGATCGTAGTACTTTTTATTTGGAGAGTCCTCCCCTTCCGGATTACCAATCTGGCTTTGGAGGTAAGCCTCTTTCGACTTGTAATAATCTTTTATTCCTTCCCAGAATGCCCATTGCATATCTGTATCAATATTCATCTTAATAGCACCATAGGATATCGCCTCACGAATTTCTTCCTGTGTGGATCCTGAGCCACCATGGAACACAAAATTCACAGGTTTCTCTGCACTGATATTGAACTCAGAACGAACAAAATCCTGAGAATTCTTCAGAATAACCGGCTGTAATTTCACATTGCCAGGCTTATAGACTCCATGCACATTTCCAAAGGCAGCAGCAACAGTAAATTTCTCACTGATGGTGCTCAGTTCCCTGTAAGCATAAGCAACTTCAGAAGGCTGAGTATACAATTTTGCACTGTCTACATCACTGTTATCAACGCCATCTTCCTCTCCGCCGGTTACTCCCAGCTCAATTTCAAGAGTCATCCCCAATCCCTTCATCCGGCTTAAATACTTCTTACTGATCTCAATATTTTCTTCAATCGGCTCTTCAGACAGATCAAGCATATGTGAAGAATAAAGTGGTTTACCGTATTGCGCAAAAAACCGTTCACCATGATCCATAAGTCCATCAATCCAGGGTAAAAGTTTCTTGGCTGCATGGTCTGTATGTAAAATAACGGCTACTCCATAATGCTCGGCCAGAAGATGGATATGTTGTGCCGCAGATACTCCTCCAAGTATACAGGCATTTAAATTATCGTTATTCAGGGACTTGCCGGCATAGAACTGAGCTCCTCCGTTTGAAAGTTGAATAATTACAGGGGAATTAACAGCCTTTGCTGTCTCCATTACGGCATTGATTGAATTTGTACCAATTACATTAACCGCTGGCAGGGCAAACTGATGTTTTTTGGCCACTTCGAATAATTCCTGAACAGCGTCACCATGTAAAACCCCTTTAAATTCTTTTAAACTCATGATTTTAGTTTTTTATAAGATGATCGAAATTATGAAAAATAGCCTCAAAATCAAGCAATGAGCTTAATTATTATATCCATTTAAGGATAAGTTTTATTCTATCATTTTGAAGGGCATTGCTTTCTTAAAATTTTTGTTTCTTTGTAGGCTATACACAAATCCGAAATGGCCTGGTTTAAGAGAGAAAAAAAGGGGATTATAACTTCCACAGAGGAGAAGAAAGAAACACCCGATGGGTTGTGGAATAAATGTCCGTCATGTAAGAAACCACTGCATTACGCAGAGCAGGTAGAAAATAAATACGTTTGCCAATACTGTGCCTATCATTTACGCATCGGCTCAAAAGAATACTTTGAAATTCTTTTTGATGACAATGAATTCACTGAATTATTTCCAAATATACGATCAGCTGATCCTTTGAATTTTACCGATACTAAAAAGTATACAGACAGGCTGGAAGAAAGTTATGTAAAAACCGGCTTAAACGATGCAATACGATCTGCTTCGGGTAAATTAGCCGGGCAAAATCTGGTAATAGCCTGTATGGACTTTAATTTTATTGGAGGTTCAATGGGTTCTGTTGTTGGTGAGAAGATCGCCCGTTCTATTGATTTCAGCATCAAGCATAAGATTCCATTCTTGATGATCTCAAAATCGGGTGGGGCAAGGATGATGGAGGCTGCTTTTTCACTTATGCAAATGGCAAAAACCTCAGCCAAATTAGCACTATTAAGCAAAGCTAAGATCCCATATATTTCATTACTGACTGATCCGACAACAGGTGGAGTTACCGCCTCCTATGCTATGCTTGGCGACATTAATATTTCAGAACCCGGCGCTTTAATTGGTTTTGCCGGTCCGAGAGTCATCAAAGAAACCATCAAAAAAGATCTTCCTAAAGGTTTCCAAACCTCAGAATTCGTTCTGGAACATGGATTTCTGGATTTTATTGTGGACAGAAGACAAATGAAAGCCAAACTAGGATCTTTCCTGAAGATGCTCAGCTAATTATATTACAATCCTTATGAACTTAAAGCTGGCCACGATTATTTCGTGGCTTTCTGCATTTTAGGCAATTTTCAATTCTTGATAATCACGCCAAATTAGCCCCTGATAATGGCTAAAGCCGATACTCCCCCTTTTCTTATCCGTGCTGGTGGGTATAGAAAAATACCCTTAGGATGGGATTTTAGTTGACTAAACTACAAACGACCTTTAGTTTATTCAACAAAAAGAAATAATCAAATGAAAATTAATTACATCCCTCTCATTTTACTGATGATAATTTCATCAGCATTAAATGCACAATCGAACAAATTTGGTGTCAAATTCAATTTCGGAACTTCATTTTCAAAACCGATGGACGATATCGGTAAAGTAGCAACCAAAGGTAACGAGATGCAACTATTTACAAGTCTTGAAGCCTCCTACCACATCAATTACTCAAAAAAGGATAATTATGGTTTCAGACTGGCTGGAGTTGTAGGTACTGACAATGCAAATTTCCGGGCAAATGATTTCTCAACAGAAGTCAAGGTGTTTGTCCCTAACTTCAGAGCCCGCATTTATCCATTCACCTATAACAAGCATATGGAAGATGGACTTGAGAAAATTCTGCCGGGAAAACTTCCATTTCTGATTCAAATTCCGGCTTTTTTTGCCATTGCATCTGTACTGAACGGACTCCATTTTGATGTGGGATATGGAAAAGGTGATATTCTTGAAACAGCTTATTCCTCATCTACATTTCAGGATGCTAGAGTTAAAAGAAACATGAAATTCAGCGGATGGGGATTACAACCCCAAATATTCCAGTCGGATTCTGAGAAAATGACTCTTAATGCGGTTTTTGATACTGGAAAATATAAATGGACCAATGCAAATGGAGGAACCTCATCCTTTAAAAGCAATCATATAGGATTTGGAGTACAATATCTATTCTGATCCTCATTACCAAGGCCTGAATCACTATTTAAAAAACTATTTTTTTAATATAATTATGAAGAAACTATTTACTGCAGGATTGCTTCTTATGAGTGGCATTTCCTTTTCCCAACCAAAATACAGAACATCAGATTTTAAACTTTCGCCTGATGTGGCAAAATTCGAATTAATGGAATGCACTTACGATGAGGAACTTGAATCCTATTACGTAAGCAAAAAACAAACCATTTTGTTTGAGAAAGGTCTGGCTAAAAGAATTGATGAACAATTCAACTATCTTTTTTTGGTATCAAGTAATACTGAGTTCCAATACAATGGAGATCAACTTGCAATGTCAACCCAAAAGGGTGATGCCGGAACCTCAATAGATAAATTCAAATATCAAAACGGAAGATTAATTGAAATATTGACAGAGGGGAAAGATCCTGTAAAAAAGACTTTTGAATATGATGCCAGTGGGAACTTAATAAAGGACTTTACCTATAAGGGAAACAATCTGATTTTAAGCAGTGTTTATTCAGAACATAATGGCAAGGGAACATACCTTATGAAATCAGTTGAGTTTAAAGACAATAAGGAAGATGGCACTATTGAAAGCAAGTACCTGAATGGCAATCTCATCAGCAAAAAAACCATTTCACCTTATTATCAGGAAACTTTAGCTTATGAGTATGATAAATATGGCAATATTACTTCCGAAATAATAGACGGAAAGGCTCACACAAGCAGTTTCGTGTATGATGAAAAGGGAAATGTATTGAAAGCAAAGGTAACAAAGCCCGGATTCGAACCCGGCGATCCAAGTGTGAATTATTTCACTTTCAACAGGATTACATTCACCAATGGAAAAACAATTGGTTCAATAGAATACGATAAGAAGTTTATTGGAAAGTTTGAATAAAACTGTTAGTTCAAAAATCTCACTATTGCAATTTCAAAATTGATCAGCCAATTTCAATCGAAATTGGCTGATCAAAAATTAAACTCTTTCTTATATCAAATAAGGGATAAATATTAAATTGGCGGCATGATTTACCGGCATTCTGGAAGACTTTTTCAAATTTCTCTGATTTACGCTTTCATCCTGCTTTTGAACTCTAGAGCTTCTGCTCAGAATGCTGTTGAGGAATATTTAAACCAAAAGGCACAGCTTGCAAAATCTCTGGTTTTCACAAATCCTGCTAAAGGTAACCTGATTGCTGATACAATCATCAGGTTAAGTCAGAAAAATAAACTAGCCCTACCGGAGGCAACCGGATGGAACATAAAAGGGGTAATAATGGCTTTTACTTCAAGCCCCGACTCCGCCCTAAAATACTTTAGTAACAGTGAACGATTGGCTATAAAGGCCAATGACAAGCTGGCTCTTGCAAAGGCAATTGCCAATAAAAATATCCCTCTTCAGGAAATAGGCAAATATGACTTGGCAATCAGGGCCTGCCTTGATGCTATTAAAATATATGATGAACTTGGAAACTATCAACTGAAAGCAGGTTCACTAGCTGATATTGGCAATATTCTGGTCAGCCAGAAAAGGCCAAAAGATGCTATTCAGTATTTTGAGGAAGCAATTTCAATCTCTTTTAGGCTTAAAGAAGAGAATATGCGGCCTAACTTTTATAATTCACTTGGAGTTGCATATTTAAGTAACCATCAATACGAATCAGCACTGAAAATTTACAGGGAGGCACTGAAGCTTGCCGAAAAAAACAAAAACCTGAAAAACCAGATTAGCATCAACTTAAATCTTGGAGATGTTCTCTGGCGATTAAACAAGAATGCAAATGAAAGCCTGAACTTTTTAAGCAAAGCAGAAAAACTTGCGCTTGACTATGGGGATAAGCCTAAGCTTAGTATCATTTATCATGATATGAGCATAGTTTACGATGGAATATCTCAATATGAAAAAGCTAAAGAATATGCAATGAAAGCCAGAGATCTGGCTATTGAAACCAAACAGGTTTATACACTTGAAAAAATATATTCGTACTTATCAGCTATTAATGCTAAATCCGGTGATTTCAGGGCCGCCTATCAGTCGGTACTGGCAAAAGACAGTCTGAATCAGATCATTCTCAATGAAACCAATAATAAGAACCTTAATGAAATAAGGACAAAATATGAAACAGAGAAAAAAGATTTGAGAATAACTCTGCTTGACAATCAAAATCAATTGCAAAAGCTCCAATTAAGCCAGAAAAACCTGGTTTTGATCAACAATGAACTAGAGCTAAAATCTAATCAACTTTTGATAAATAATCAGGATCTGAACCTGAGGCAGCAAAAGGATCTGCTTAGCAAGCAAGAGCTTGAGGCCACCAACAAAGAACAAAAGATCAAAATTCTGGACACCCAAAACAGAGTTCAAAAACTTGAGTTAATGAAAAGAAACATAATCATTGCAATTATCATTGGGGTTTTGCTTTTACTCATTATCATTGCAATTTTACTTTATAACAGATCTAAGATCAAGAATCAGAATAAACTTCAGTCTGAAATGCTTAAACAGCAGGAAAAGGCAGCTCAGGCCGTAATTAAGGCAGAAGAAAGTGAACGTCAGCGTATTGCAGCTGAGTTACATGATGGTCTGGGTCAGCTATTCTCAGCTGTCAAATTAAACCTTTCAGGAATCACAGATCATATTGAGTTCAGAGATGATCAAAGTAAAAGTATTTTTAGCAAAACCCTGGATATGGTTGATGAAAGTTGTCGAGAAGTACGAGTCATCTCACATCAAATGGCTCCTAATGTTTTGCTGAAATCTGGTTTGACAGCTGCAATTCGTGATTTTATCAATAAGATTGACGCACGAAAGCTAAAAATCAATCTGGAAACCTTTGGTTTACAAGAAAAGCTCGATCAGAATATTGAAGCCGTTTTGTACAGGATAATTCAGGAATCAGTCAATAACGTTATTAAACATGCCGAGGCCAGTTCTCTTGACATCCAATTATCCAGAGATGAGGACGGCATCAATGCTATGATTGAAGACAATGGAAAAGGATTCTCCAAACCCAATTCTGACACAAACTTTGGAATGGGATTAAAAAATATAATCAGCAGGGTTAATTATCTTAAAGGTACTGTAGAAATTTCCTCAGAGCCCGGTAAAGGCACACTGGTAGCCATACATATTCCTAATAAAGCTAAATCATGAATACAGAATCAATATATAATATTTTCATTGTAGATGATCATCAACTGGTGATAGATGGTATCTCTTCCCTGATTAAGGGGTCTGAACAATTCAGAATATCGGGATCTTCCACAAACCCATTGGAAGTATCCGAAAGGCTAAGAACTTTCCCCTCAGATATTTTGCTGACTGATATAAGTATGCCTGCAATGAACGGAATCGAGTTAACACGTTTATTAAAAAAGGACTTTCCGGATCTTAAAGTAATCGCTATCTCCATGCATGGAGAAAATCAAATTATTAAAGAAATGCTTGATGCCGGAATCTCCGGTTATATCTTAAAAAACACTGGAAAACATGAACTGATTGAGGCTATTGCCAAAGTAGCGGCAGGAGGCACATACTTTGATGAGAATGTCACCAGAGAAATACTTAACAGCTTCAGCAATAAAAATGATGAAAAAAGACTGACACCGAGGGAAATAGAAATTATACGCTTGATCGAACAGGAATATAGCAATAAGCAAATCTCTGAAAAGCTGTTTATAAGTGAAAGAACGGTAGAATCACATCGCAAAAATATCTTCAGAAAGACAAATACCCAATCCCTTATCGGTCTGATGAAATATGCATACTCGATGAAACTAATTCAATAATTTATCATTGAATTAAAGCCACATAACTACTAAATAGACCTATGTTGTTAGCTCTTCATAAGCAGCCGTCAAACTCCTTTGTATTCCCTGCCCCTGAAAATCCTCTGCGCCAGGAATACTCTGGGCTTTTAAGATATCATCTTTAGATTTTCCTGCTTTCAACTCATTTTTTACAAACAAAAGCAGCTTCTCGAGGTAGTTCTGCATGGCCTTAATTTCCTCTTTACCACCTGTAACTTTCAAAGGATCTGCAGAATGACCAAATACAAATAAAGTATCCTTATCGAATTTAGAAATGGTTTTATCCAAAACATTCACCCAGCTTTGAATATTCGCCCCACCTGGTCGGTCAATAAATGGAAATCTTTTATTAAACATAAGGTCCCCCATATGGGCAATATTGGCATGCTCAAAATGTACAATGATATCACCATTGGTATGTCCGGCCCCAAAATAATGAGCCTGAATATGCTCTGAGCCCACTTTAGCCTTCCATTGATTCTGGAATACGGTGTCAGCAAACAGTTGTTTGTCTTCAGATTTCTGAGCAGCAGCAGTTTTTTGATGGTTAGCGAGACAATTCGCATGTCCAACCACCTTCTCAGCCATTCCTTTAAATGCAAGGTTCCCACCTGTATGATCACCGTGATGATGGGTATTGATCAGATAATTCAATGGTTTTGTCGAAATTTTCTTTAGCTCTGCTATCAGGTGAGTTGCCGGATCAACAAATTGTGTATCGACCACTACCATTCCTGAATTATTTGATAACCAGGCTATTGTACCACCCTGCTCTGTAAATATCCCGACATCATTTCTTAAAAGAGTAAATTTATACGCCGGCTGCATTAAGAAATTAGCCAGAGTCTTATTATTCGCTATGGCTAACATAGCCAGTGAAAGTCCTGTACCTTGTAAAAACTGTCTGCGTTGCATCAAAAATCAAATTAAATGATCCTAAATATAAATAAAAAAAAATCCCGCTGCTGCGGGATTAAAAATTTACATCGTTCCGGGTTCATGATTGAATCCAATGGAATGACGATTAACACGCCCGTGGGAATGGTGACTGAAACTGTATCCCCGAACTAAGCCTGTAATAAAATGCTTTTCATGTATCAGCATTGACTGCTCATCTTTAGGAATACCTTTCACTGAATGTTTGGGGACAAGCTTTTTAGCCATGATTTCCTCCTTTTCTAAAGTATTTATACAATTTACTAAAAATTGAATAGAAAAGCAAGACTGATCAGATGTAAAAATTTGTATTCAGCATTAAACCTCAACACGACAAAGCTCCTTTAGCTTCAGAACTACATAATCAATCTCTTCCCTTGTATTGTATTTACTGAAGGAAAACCTAACTGAAGGACGGTTTGGATTAGCCTGAATTCCATTTAAAACATGCGAGCCAATATTGGTTCCTGAACTGCACGCGCTGCCTCCAGATGCAGAAATGCCGGCAATATCAAGACTAAAAAGCAGCATTTCGGCCATCTCCATTTCAGGAAAAGAAACATTCAGCACTGTATAAAGACTATTTTCAGGATCAGTTTCACCATTAAACTCAATTCCTGGTATGTTTTTTACTAACTCGTGCATCATATAAGATTTAAGCCCCTGAATGTACTCATGGTGCTCATCCATCTCTGCATAGGCGATTTCAAGTGCTTTTGCTAAACCTGCAATGCCATATACATTCTCGGTCCCGCCCCGCATATTTCGCTCCTGAGAACCCCCAAAAATCATTGGATTGATCTTAATATTATGGTTGATATAAAGGAAGCCTACTCCTTTAGGGCCATGCAGTTTGTGTGCTGCGCAAACGAGAAAGTGAACCTTCAGCTTGCTAAGATCATGTGGATAGTGCCCCATAGTTTGCACAGTATCGCAATGGAAAATTGCATTATACTTTTCACATAATTCACCCACCTTTTCAATATCGGTAAGTGTTCCCAGTTCATTATTGGCATGCATCAGTGAAACAAAACTGCGTTCATTTGTGCTGAGAATTTCTTCCAGATGCTGGTAATCAATAGTTCCCTTTTCATCTGTATTTACATAACTCAACCTGATCAAACCACTGCTCTCAAGTGCCTGAAGAGTATGCAAAACAGCATGATGTTCAATAGCACTGGTAATTGCATGTTTTATTCTATGATCAATAATACCACAGCGAATAGCCATATTATCTGCCTCGGTCCCGCCTGAAGTAAAGAAAAATTCGGAGGGAGATGCATGCAGAAGTGATGCGACACTCTTTCTCGCCTTTTCAATCAATGTACGTACCTCACGCCCATGAGCGTGAATGGAGGAAGGATTGCCATAATGACTCTCCATTACTTCATAAATCGTCTTCAGCACCTCTTTGTCTAAAGGGGTAGTAGCCGCATTATCCAGGTATACACGCATATTAATAAATTATTCAACAGATTAAATTTACACCAGCCATTGGTTAAAGCAGATGTAAAATGGGTGAAAATATACTCAGTAAATTAATACTTGTTCTTAGGTCAGATTATTAAGTTAAACGCAATATTTCTTTTATATCGGATATGATTTTCTGTGCGAGGTATTCGGCACCGGTTTCTGAACTACTTTCAGAATAGATTCTGATTATTGGTTCGGTATTCGATTTACGAAGATGAACCCATTGTTTATCAAATTCTATTTTTAAGCCATCAATAGTAGTATGGGGCTGATTTTCATATCTCTTTTCAACCTCAAGTAAGAGAGAATCGATATCCATTTCAGGAGTCAGTGTGATTTTATTCTTTGAGATGTAATAAGCAGGATAAGAAGCTCTGAGTACAGATACAGATTGCCTGCTTATTGCAAGATGGGTCAAAAATAAAGCTATCCCAACCAAAGCATCCCGTCCATAATGAGATTCAGGATAAATAACACCTCCATTTCCCTCTCCACCAATAATAGCCTGAGTCTCTTTCATCTTGTTGACCACATTAACTTCACCTACAGCAGCGGCATTATAAGTTCCGCCTGCAGATTCGGTTACATCCCTTAAAGCTCGGGTCGATGATAAATTGGAAACCGTATTACCTGGCGTATGTTTTAGAACATAATCAGAAACGGCAACCAGAGTATATTCTTCTCCAAACATTGAGCCATCTTCGCATACGAAACACAATCTGTCAACATCCGGATCAACGGCTATACCCAGATCAGCCTTTTTGGCAACTACCATACGCGAAAGATCAATCAGGTTTTCAGGTAGTGGCTCAGGATTATGAGGAAACTCACCATCCGGTTCACAGTAAAGCTCGTAAATGGTCTTTACACCCAAAGCTTTTAGCAGTGCAGGAACAAATATCCCACCCGAAGAATTTACACAGTCAATTGCTATTTTAAAATTAGCATTCCGCACAGCTTCAGCATTCACAAGCGGCAATGCCAGTACCTTTTCTATATGCTTTTGTAAATAGGTATCGTCGTAACTAACCTTACCCAGACTATTAACCTCAGCAAACTCAAAATCGCTCTCCTCGGCCATAGAAAGCACTAATTGCCCCTCCTGATCAGAAATAAACTCGCCTTTATCATTCAGAAGCTTCAGAGCATTCCATTGCTTTGGATTATGACTGGCGGTCAGAATAATGCCACCTCCGGCATTCTCATCAGGCACAGCAATTTCAACTGTTGGTGTGGTTGAAAGGCCCAGATCGACCACGTCAATTCCTATACTTTGCAGGGTACCGACCACCAGATTACGGACCATTTCGCCCGAAATTCTGGCGTCTCTGCCAATAACTACCTTATTCTTTCCTGTACTTGCTATGACCCAACGGCCATAAGCTGAAGTAAATTTTACGATGTCAGTTGGTGTCAAACCATTTCCTGCCAATCCGCCTATTGTACCCCTGATTCCGGAGATCGATTTTATTAAAGCCACAATTAAAAATTATTGAGCAAAAATAACAATTACATCCTATTCATAACTGTAAAACAGTAAATGTATATATTTGCCTCTATATCCTGTGATCTGCATATGCCAAAGAAGTGGTTTCAAAACTGGTTTAATTCTCCTTATTATCATATTCTGTACCATCAGCGCAATGATGCAGAAGCTGAATTTTTTATTGATAATCTATGTGCCTACCTGAAACCAGGCGCAGACTCCAATTTGCTTGATATCGCATGCGGACGTGGAAGACACTCCATATATCTGAATAAAAAAGGATATAATGTGACCGGAATTGACCTGTCAGTATCCAATATTAAGTTTGCCCAGCAGTTTGAAAATGAAAAACTTCAGTTTTATGTGCATGATATGCGATATCCGTTTTACATCAATTATTTTGATATTGCATTTAACCTTTTTACGAGTTTTGGATACTTCGAAACAGAAAAAGATCATATTAATGCCTTAAAAACATTCAGGAAATCATTAAAAAAGGATGGAATCCTGGTCCTTGACTATTTTAACAGTCATAAGATCATGCACCATCTCACCAATCAGGAGGTTAAACATGTTGATGGCATTGATTTTTATATCAGCAAAAAAATAGCTGATGGTAAGATCATAAAAAGCATTTCCTTTGAACATAAGAATAAAGATTATTCATTTAAAGAAGAAGTAAAGGCGTTTACTCTGGCAGACTTTGTACATATGTTCGAAAAAAGTGGCTTTAAAATTTTAAATCACTTTGGCGACTTTTCCTTAAATCCATTCAATGAAACAAAATCAGACCGTCTGATATTTATTTGTCAAAAAGCCAATGTTTGAACAGATTATTCAGTTTGACCAGAATTTATTCTTTGGCATCAATCAGGGCCTGAGTAATCCTTTTTTCGACTGGCTTATGCCAGCTTTGAGAAACCGCTTTTTCTGGACTCCTCTTTACTTGTTTATTATTATCTTTTTAGTAAGAAACTATGGTAAAAAAGGCTGGCTAATTCTTTTGTTTGCAGTACTAACCTTTGGCATGACAGATTATTTTTCATCCTCAGTAATCAAACCCAGTGTTGAACGATTAAGGCCATGCAATGACCCCGAGATAAAAAAAGAAGTCAGAAATCTCATTGCCTGTGGCACAGGCTATAGTTTCCCTTCATCACATGCTGCTAACCATTTTGGACTGGCTGTATTTTTAATTCTTGTTTTCTATCATAAATGGAGGCTAATTCTGCCAATTGGCTTATTCTGGGCTTTCTCTATCAGCTTTGCCCAAATTTATGTCGGTGTCCATTTCCCTCTTGACATAGTGGGAGGAGCTCTTCTGGGTTCTTTGATAGGATATGTTATGAGTACAATTTTGATGCTGAATAAATCATTTAAAGGATGGGGATCTGGGAATTAATTTTGCTGTTCAGCAGCTCTATGCTGGGTGGCCTTGGGATCTTCCTTCTAAAGACGGATAACACTAACCGTCTTAAACTGGTATTGTCTTTTAGTGGCGCCTATCTGTTTGCTATTACAATCCTGCATCTTATGCCCGATGTTTATCATTCAGGGAACCCGGATATAGGTTTATATATTCTAGGAGGCTTTCTGCTTCAGATTGTTATGGAACAGTTTTCTGAGGGGATAGAACACGGCCACATCCATAAACACAATCATCAGCATTATGTTTTCCCGGTTGGGATCATGGCGAGTTTATGCTTGCATGCCTTTCTGGAAGGGATGCCTTTAGCTCAGAAACAGCATAATGAGCTTGTTTTTGGAATTGCCTTACACCATATACCAGCAGCATTCGCACTGGGAAGTGTTTTGATGCAGAACAATTTAGGCAAAGCTAAGATTGTCGGATTATTAATTCTTTTTGCTGCGATGAGTCCGATGGGCTACTGGTTAAGCTTTGAGATCGGCAGAGGATCAATAGGTAATATAGAAGCTTATTTCGACCGGATTATGGGAGTAGTCATTGGTATATTCCTTCATATTTCAACTACAATCCTGTTCGAGTCGAGCGTAGATCATAAATTTAATCTGAAAAAGATGGTTGCAGTGCTGCTTGGTATCGGGATTGCACTGATTGGGTTTTATTTACACTGATTTAAGCAGAAAGCTTTAAGCTTTAAGCAGAAAGCTAAAAGCTAAAAGCAGAAATTTTCGTTTTCGAGGAAAATTTATTATATTAAGTACACATTTTTCAACTGTCAACCCGATAGCTATCGGGTGTCAACTGTCAACTGTCAACTAAATCCTACCCTCTCATCTTATCCAGCAATCCACTTAAGGTATGGGCTTCTTCGTCGCTCAGATTTTTGGAAAACAGATCCTTCAAAGAGACTTCATTATCGAGTTTTTGAAGGATATCCAAACCCTTTGGGCTGATCAGGATATCCACCGCTCTTCGGTCCTTATTGCTGACACATCGTTTAACCAGATCCTTCTGTACCAGACGCTCAACAATTCTGGATGCATCAGACATTTTATCAAGCATACGTTCTTTCAGAATGTTTACCGTTGCCGGATTAGGGTACTGACCCCTTAAAATTCTCAAAATATTGTATTGCTGGAGTGTAATACCATGTTTATTGAGCTTTAATCTGAGCAAATTGGTTATCCAACCATAAGTATATATCAGGTTTACAACCACTTTCTGATGATTATCCTCAAATTTCTTGTTGTAAATTTCCTTTTCTATTTCCATTCTTATGATTAATACATTGGCTGGCTTAATTTGAGTGTTAAAATCAAAAGGTATTCAAAATTAATAACAAATTATTTAACCTTAGCCTTAATATTTTTATCCTCCCCATATTTCCATGGGCAATTCAAACACTTATTCTTGCAGCAATATCCTCTTTTTAAATGGTACTTTTCTGTAAACACGAGATTACCCTCTTCGTTGATGTAATAGTCTACATTTTCAATCAGCATGATTAAGCAATTTTACAGTTAACTGGTCTTTGAAATAAGATTTCAAATGTTTCCCATTACCATGAAGTGTCCAAAGTTCCCCGGGTTCAACTTGTCTGATCATGGTGAGTATATCATTCCAGTCAACATGATCCGAAATTAAAATTTTAAGGTCATTATTTGTCTGCAAATTCATCCAGCCCGATGCGAATGCCCTTACCACATTCTTTGCTCTGATATAGCTGTTGAATGTTAAAGGCGGTACTATATAGACTAAATTCTGATCCGGCTGTTTCATTTGTTTACGGGTATAAAGTTCATATTTACCCGGATTAAAGCCAAATTGCTCGTAAATCCTGTTCAGCCCGGTAATTGAATGGTGCACCAATACCTGACGCTGCGGACAATGATCAGATATCAGATTAATAAGCCTTTGTGCCTTGCCCAGAGAATAGGCGCCAAGCAAAACATTATGATTAAATAAATTCAGTTTTTTGATCTCATCAGACGCCGAAGGATGTTGAACAGCGGGATCTGCAAAAGTAGATTCGCTAATTAAAACATCTGCCTTAACAAACTCAATTTTTTCGCAGGTAGCATCATCCTGCAGTTTATAATCGCCTGTATATAAATATCTTACACCCTTGTATTCCATAAGAACCTGGGCAGAGCCCAGAATGTGCCCGGCAGGAATGAAGCTGATAGATACTCCATTTAAATCAAATGATTCAGACCAATCATAAGTAAGGATATTGTAACCAGCATTCTTTTGGTACCTATGCTGCATAATGGCAGCAGTTGCTGGGGTGCAATACACATAATCATTGCCTCTCACGGCATGATCACCATGTGCATGTGAAATAACAGCATTGGCAGAAGCCACTTGGGGATCCAGATAAAAATCGCCATAGCGGCAATACAAACCTCGCTCATTAATGACCAAAAAATCGTTAATAATCATATCAGGATCCAATCATCAAAAATTGCTGATGCAATTGAATAATTTGGGGTATTAATAATTGTTTCTCATCATTATTCAGAATATGATCTGCAAACTTCATTTTCTGTTCATCACTAAACTGCCGGTTCATTCTCAATTGAATATCTTCAGCACTAATCCCGTCTCTGGCTTTAACTCTGCTTATTCTGGTTTCAATGGGTGAGATTACAAGTATCGACTGATCGCACATCTTATAGGCATCACTTTCATACAGCAGAGCAGCTTCTTTAATTACGTAGGATGCTTCTTTTTGACTTAAAACCCAGGTATCAAATGCTCTGAAAACTGCAGGATGCACAAGCGAATTCAATTTCTCCAGTTCATGCTTATCATTGAATACTATTGATGAGATATAGCTTCGGTTTAATTCCCCGCTTTGGGTATAAGATTTCTGTCCAAATGCCTCAAGAATCCCTGACTTTAATATCGGATCAGTATGCATTATGGACTTTGCGACATCATCAGCGTAGAATACAGGTACACCTAAAAGCTCGAATACTTTACAAACCGTAGTTTTACCGCTACCTATCCCACCGGTTATACCAATCTTCAGCATCATTTTTGAATTATAAAATCTAATGTCTGAGGTTCAATTTTTACAAGTCTGGAAAATTCAGGAATACGCATTATTCTTACCGGCAACTGGGTATATCCTTTTTCCTTCCAGTTATTCAGATCAACAAACAGTTCAAAATCACTTCTATCGGTTTCCGGATACCTACTTAAAGGGCTAAGTAAAGTAACTTTCACTTTATCGGGAAGTAGTTTTACATTCCTGAACTCCTTATTATTCAGAACCTTAACAGGTATTTCAATTACTTTCTCAGTAAATTCATCAATATTTAATCTGAGATCGACAAAGCCGGGATGTATTGTAATATTCGCCTTGGAAGGTCGTTTCAAATTAATTTTCATGTTTATACTTTCACTCACCTTATCCAAACGCAGCAGTTCTGTCTCCCAGCTTTTTATGTTCGCAAGTTCTTTAACTGGTCCGGTAATGGTAACAAATGCAGGACTAATCTGAACCGAATCTGAAATACCAAACTGAGTTTTAAATTGAATATCCTGTTTCAATACCACAGGAATTTTCTTGACTGTACTTGAAGAAAAATCAAAATAAAGTGTATCCGGATGAATATAAACCACTTTTTGTGTAGAACCCACCTGCTTATTGATCTTTTGAATCTGATCAGATAGTTCGATAAAAGGCTGCTTCTGTAATTCCTTCAACTCAATATTAACCGAAGGCGGACTTATCCTTAGTTTAGAAAACAATAATTGCCAGCCTGTTCCTTCAACCTGGAGCCTGATGGTATCTGATTGAAGCGGATGGAATGCCCTGTTTTCAGGCAGATCAACAAAGTGTACCAAGGTCTGAACCTGATAAACATACCTATTGGAAAGTGCAAAGAACAACCACGCTCCTACTGCCATAAGTAAGCAGAGGAAAAACAGGGAGATCCTGCGTCTTTCAATTTTAGTAAATTTAATTAAAGGCATATCAGGTGAATTAATCAAATTTAGTCAAATAAAAACGCCGCTTCAAAAATGAAGCGGCGTTCATATTAATTTAATGATCGTATTATTTAGCTGCTGACTGGCTAAGAGCTTTTGAAGATTCCAGAGAAACAGAAGATTTTTCAAAACGAATCTTTGTACCGCTCTCAACTTCAATTAGAAATGTAGTTTCGTTCAAGTCAACAATTTTACCATGTATCCCTGAGGTTGTGATAACTTTATCACCTTTCTTTAATTCCTCCACAAACTTTTTATGATCCTTTGCTTTCTTCATTTGCGGGCGTATCATAAAAAAATAAAACACCACAATAATTAGTAGCATTGGTAAAAACTGGCCGATCTGTTGCATGTCCATATTATTCTTGTTTAATTTTGATTTTTATTTTGCTTTAGCCGCCTCAACCATTCCAAGTATGTTCAGTTCGGTTAGAGATGGTATTGTATTAGCTGTGATACTTACTATTTTATTCTGCATACCCGGTTTCCCTGCGCTGTTAAACACCACACGAATAACTCCATCAGCACCCGGAGCTACAGGCTCTTTAGGATATTCAGGTACAGTACATCCACAGGTTGCTGTTGCACTACTAATAATTAAAGGGCTATTTCCAATATTCTTGAATTTGAAATCGTAGGTAACAACATCCCCATCTGTGACTTTTCCAAAGTCATAAACTTCCTTTTCAAATTTGAATGCGGGTGCACTGGCTGTGTCAACTGCTGCAATTTCACTAGTTTCCTTTGAATCTGCAGTGCTTTCAACTGTTTTCTGGTTATTACATGCTGCTAAAACTACAAGGCAGGCGATTGATAAAAAAATTTTTTTCATTACTAATTAATATTTATGCTGTACAAAATAACACTATGAAAAATACATGTTCAAATTTACTCCATTAATCCTCGTCCTGACTTACGAACCTTTCCCGAAGTCTTCAGATCTGCTAAAATTTTATCTAAAATACCGTTTATGAATGAATTGCTCTTAGGTGTACTGAATTCTTTTGCTATCTCAATATACTCATTCATGGTAACTTTAACAGGTATTGAAGAGAAATGAATAAGTTCGGTAATGGCCATTCGCATCAACAGGGTATCCATCACCGCTATACGCTCAGAATCCCAGTTTTTTGTCTTTTGTGCAATCATCTCCTGATATTCAGATTCAAAAGCGACTACCTTTTTAAAAAGATCCAGCATAAATGGCCGGTCTTCATCCCAGTTAGGACAAACCTGAGCAAGTTTATTATCATCAGGATTTTCACTTGTAAAATTCTTGAATGTTTTAGCCACCAGTGCCTGAAGTACTTCCTTATCCACCGGCCAGTTTATGAACTTTTCTTCGAAGATCTGCTCAATACCCGGCGATTTAAGGATAAGCTTCTTAAAGATATATTTGATGATATCCTTATCTGACTGAATGGTATGAACCTCAAGACTATTAAAGCTTGCGTACTCAGCAGAATTCTTTAAAGAAATGAAAATCGATTTACTTACTTCGGGGTCAAAATTCCAGGAGATCTTATATTTCTTTACAGCTGCCAGATATTCTGAATTCTGCTTTAATGAACTGATAAAGAGATTATTCTGAAGTTTTACACTTGCATTAAGATCAGCTTCAGAGGGCAAATGTTTGTTGGCCCGTTCATCTGCATCAATTATGCTGTAATCTGCTACCTCAATTAAAAGTGAAAGTAACCAGAAATACATCTCATGTACCTTATCAACACTCTGTAAAAGCGCCTTTTCAAAAGGCAATATTTCCTTTACTTCCGATTGCTGGTAAGAATACAATACCTGCAATGCTTTAACCCTCAGATGCCTTCTATTTAACATGTATAAGAACGATTTTTTTTCTTGATCCTAAATTAATAGGAAGCTTTTATTTTTCTGATATCCTCGATCCGCTTCTCAGCAATTTTATTTGCTGCCTCATTGGCTGGAATATTCTCTTGTTTTGATTTTTGTAAAACCCTTCTGGTGGCTTCATAAATATTTTCGGCCATCTGAAATGTTTTCTTTTTATTAAAACCGGCAATTTCTGAATAACAATTGATCAGTCCACCGGCATTGATTAGATAATCAGGGGCATACATAATACCTTTTTCGAGTAACATATTGCCATGAACAACTTCATCAGCAAGCTGGTTATTTGCAGAACCCGCAATAATGGAACATTTTAAACGGTTTATAGTTTCTGTATTAACCGTAGCACCTAATGCGCATGGTGAATAAATATCAATATCAAGATCAAAGAGGTTATTATTGGCAACAGCTATTGCACCATATTTTTGTGCAATCTGACCCAAGCGCTCCTCATTGATATCACTGATATAAACCTTGGCATTTTCATTTCTAAGCAAAGAAACGAGATTTTCACCAACCTGCCCTATTCCCTGCACTGCCACAGCCTTCCCTGCCAGACTATCATTTCCGAAACATTCCTTTAAACAGGCTTTTATACCCATGAAAACACCCCTTGCGGTTACAGGTGAAGGATCACCACTACCACCAATCGATTCCGGAACACCAGTAACATATTTTGTTTCCATCCGGATATATTCCATATCCCTTGGATTAGTCCCTACTTCTTCAGCTGTGATAAATGACCCGTTCAAATTTTCAATAAAACGGCCATAACGGCGCATCAAAGCCTCTGATTTATGTAATCGGCTATCTCCGATAATTACTCCTTTACCTCCACCCAGGTTTAAACCTGTAATGGCTGCTTTGTAGGTCATGCTGCGTGATAATCGCAAAACGTCATGAAGTGCCTCTGATTCTGTTTTGTAAGCCCACATACGGGTTCCACCCAAGGCTGGACCAAGTGTAGTATCATGAATGGCAATAATTGCTTTTAATCCGGTGCCCGGATCGCTGCAATAAACTAATTTTTGATGACCGAATGTGTCAAGCTGACTAAAGACTGAATGTTCTTCAAATTGAGATAAAATCATGTTGGATGCCTGGCTTTACGCCACAAAAGTAGTAAAAAATGTTGTTTTAATTTTTCATAATGGTTTGGAATTGTTTTTATTGGTGTGAGGTATCAGGTATGAGGTATCAGCTATCAGTAATTTATTGGTTCATTGAAAATGAGATTGTCATTGTCAACTGTCAATTCTCAAATCCCTAAATTCTATCTACTTTTGCAAAACAAGGATCAGATGAAAGAACTGGCTTATCTCAATAAATTCTTCTATAAATATCGCTGGCGTCTGCTGCCCGGTGTACTTTTCGTTATAATTTCAAACCTTTTCGCAGTACTTCCGGCGCAGGTCATACGGATAGCTTTTGACCTTGTAAATGAAAACATCGCTATTTTCAGACTTTTCGATGGATTCGAACGCCAGGAGCTGATCTCGAGGGTTTTTGGCCAAAGTTTATTGCTATTCGGAATAATTGTACTGCTATTAGCCCTGCTCAGAGGAATATTCTTGTTTTTTATGCGTCAAACCATCATTCTGATGTCAAGACATATTGAGTACGATCTTAAAAATGAGATTTATCAGCATTATCAGAAACTATCGATGGCCTTTTATCGCAGAAATAATACAGGAGATTTGATGAACAGGGTAACTGAAGATGTAAGCCGGGTCAGAATGTACCTTGGACCGGGAATCATGTACACAATTAACACGAGCGTTCTCTTTATTCTGATCATTATCTCGATGTTCAATGTAAATACAAGACTTACTGTATTTTCATTGCTGCCTCTGCCTCTTCTGGCGATTACAATCTATTATGTTCATTCCATGATCAACCATCGCAGTGAACAAATACAGCAGCAGCTTTCATCACTATCAAGTTTTGTTCAGGAGACCTTCTCAGGCATTAGGGTGATTAAAGCCTATGTCCGGGAGGATGATATCCGGAAGAAGTTTAATACAGAAAGCGAAGACTACAAATTACATTCAATGTCGCTGGTACAGGTTCAGGCACTTTTCTATCCAATGATGCTGCTTCTCGTCGGCCTAAGTACCATCGTAACGGTTTATATCGGAGGGGTTGAAGTAATGAATGGCAATATCACTTCAGGAAATATTGCTGAATTTATTGTTTATGTCAATCAGCTTACATTTCCGGTCATGTCTCTGGGTTGGGTTACCTCCCTGATACAAAGGGCCGCTGCCTCCCAAAAAAGGATCAATGAATTTTTAAACACGAAGCCGGAGATTATTTCCGTCAATGGAGAAAAGACCGAGCTAAAAGGAAATATTAGCTTTAAGAATGTGAACTTCAGGTATCCTGACACAGGTATTCAGGCAATAAAAAACATTTCGTTTGAGGTAAAAAGTGGCGAGTTTGTTGCCATTATCGGGAGAACAGGATCTGGAAAATCAAGCATTGCAAATCTTTTAATGCGAATGTATGATGTTGATGATGGACAAATATTACTCGATGGGAAAGCTATTGAAAAACTTGATCTGCAACACTTCAGGCAGCAAATAGGCTTTGTTCCTCAGGAAGTTTTCCTCTTCTCTGAAACAATTTATAATAATATTGCCTTTGGAATGACAGAAACTGAACCAGACAAAGTTGAAATAGCTGCAAAAAATGCGGCAGTTTTTGAAAATATCATGGAATTTAGCAAGGGCTTCGAAACGCTGATTGGAGAGCGGGGAATTACCTTATCCGGCGGACAAAAACAAAGACTTTCTATTGCCAGGGCAATAATTAAAGAACCACAAATTCTTATTTTTGATGATTGCCTTTCTGCCGTAGACACCCGTACAGAAGAAGAAATTCTTAACAATCTAAGCAGAATAATGGCAGGTAAAACCAGCATTTTGATAGCTCACAGGGTTTCCACTATTAAAAATGCAGACAGAATTCTGGTTATGGATAGTGGAGAAATCATTGAACAGGGCACCCATGATGAACTAATAAGCCTCAAAGGCAGTTATTATGATTTGTTTGAAAAGCAACTGCTGGAGGAGCAGACGGCGGGGGAATAGGCTTTAGGTGTGAGGTATGAGGGTGATATTCGCTCACCATATTGTAAACTATCAACCAGTAGTGTCCGGTTAAAATAAAACTTCTAGTCAAATGCATTGGCTATAAAATAAAATGGGGATTTATTGACGTTTTTAACAGCTTGCCCTCTGCTTTATCAAAATTATAGGATAAGCAAAATGAGGTTCCAGCTTTCATTGGATACGATTTTATCTAATGACATGATTTTTTTAGTATCGGGGAGATCCTGAATTCCTCAGGATCGCTTACCCCAAAAAGCACCTGTAATGATACCACTCAGATTCCGGCCTTCGCCGGAATCTCCCTATTCCACCCCATGGGCTGTCATTCCGGCGAAAGCTGGAACCTCCTAAATCGTTAGATAATTCCATTTCAAGCTTTCCTCAGACGCTGGTGACTGTCAATTGTCAATTAAAACCCTTCTTTTTCAAAAAAAAATCAATTTGTTACTTTACTAATATCTATTATATTTACCCCTATCAAAATTAAATATGACTATGGGAGATTTCGAAAACAAAGAAAGAGAAGAGGTTTTTTCGAAGAAGGTACGAGCCGGGAAGCGCACCTACTTTTTCGATGTTAAAGCTACACGTTCAAACGATTACTATGTTACAGTAACTGAAAGTAAGAAGCGTTTAGAAGATGGTGTTTTTATCAAGCACAAAATATTCCTTTACAAAGAGGACTTTGAAAAGTTTGCTGAAGGTCTTAAAGAAACTATAGATTATATCAAAGCTCACCAGGAAGTCGTAGAAAAGCGTTACGAATATTCAGAAAATCATACTGAGCCTGCAAAGGATAGTGATGATTTCTCTTTTGAAATATAATCCGGATTTATTCTGGCAGAATAAATTATTCATTTATAAAAAAGCCCCAAACAAGAACTTGTGTTGGGGCTTTTTTTATCCTTCACTCCCGGTTTAATGTGAATGCCCCTTTTTATAATGATCCAATAACAAATCCCCGCCAAAATCATTTTTTAAATCGCGGACAACAGAATGCACATGGTTAGCATTGTTTTGAGTATTATCATACTCAATGACGATTGTCGGTCCCTGAACACGATAATATGATCCTTTACCTATCTCAGGTTTGGTGTACCCGGCCCAGGCAAACCAAATATTATCCAAACCCTCCTTTTTGATTTCCTGTATCATTTTTTCAGCAAAATCATGCTTGTATCTGTGAACGTAAACATTGATCAATTGCAGTAATAATGATTGCTGAACCTTAGTTAATTCTGAATACCTTATTCCCTCAGGCTTACCCAAAAGTGCTTTACGTTTATCAAAAGTCAATATATCCTTGAATGCTACCGTATCAATGATGGCCTTTTTTAACTGGGCTGCAGTAAATGAATTGATTAAAGCAAAACCTTTGTCAGATTCCTGCTTTAAGACTTGTTTACCTGCCATCGGACCGTTAAGTACGATTGCCGGGTTACTTCCCATGAAACCCGGAGTACCAGCTACGAGTGTTTTTCTGTTGAAAGAGAAATTGAACGAAATGTGATGTCCTTCAAAACGCCATCCCCAAATACCTGAAGGAGAAGGATTTCCGAAAATCGTAAAGTGGTAATTGCCCGGATCCCGATAATTGTCCTCAGGTTTCCTTTTTTCCAGTTCCTTCAAAACAACTTCCAATTGCATAATCTCCCTGGTCTTTTGAAAAGTTTCTTCACTAAGACATGAGCGTAATAAATCCAAAGCCAGTTTATGCTGCTGAGGATTCATTTCATTAAAAGTGATCCCCCTCCTTTTCATCGGCACAAAATGAAAATTATACCGTTCTTCCACATCAAATGGAAAAACACTTTCAGTCTTTTGGGCCTCACTAAGCAAGGCAATAAAGCGATTAGCTGTTGAAACAGCATCCTGTCCGAAGACAATATCCTGCGTTAAAAGCAATGTGATCAGCAAAAAAAGGGTTTTCTTCATTTTTCTTTTAAAAAATCCTTGATAAATTATATTAAAGACAAGCAATTAATCGAACAGTAGAGTTAATTATAAATTAATTCAACATAAATATAGGGAATCAGTTTATATCATTTATTGAGCAATTTCTTTAACAATGGAATTTTAATTTAATTTTCCTTTGAGCATCTCTCAAGAAGACCCTATTAAACTATTAAAGAATGCAAAAATGTTTTAAATGTGATAGTTATTGTTAAATCAGCGACATTTTAGCCAAACCTGATTAATTACTTTAGTTCCTGACAAGTTTGTTTTTACACTAGTTATAATATTAACCTGTAATGAAAAGAAAATTAAGAATGGGAATGATTGGGGGCGGTAAAGATGCCTTTATCGGAGCTATTCACCGCATTGCAGCCAATATGGATGGCCTTATTGAGCTTGTATGCGGAGCCCTCAGTTCCAGTCCGGAAAAAGCCATCGAAAGCGGCAGAACCCTATTTCTACCGAAAGACCGGATTTATCCGAATTATGAAGAAATGATCCTTCAGGAGAGTCGCCTTCCAGCCGGTGAGCGGATGGATTTTGTAAGTATAGTTACTCCCAATCATGCACATTTCGCTCCGGCAATGATGGCTCTGGAACATGGCTTTCATGTGGTGATTGATAAACCGATTACCTTTACACTTGAGGAAGCTAAACTGCTGAAGAAAAAAACCGAAGAAACCGGCCTCAGTTTATTGCTGACCCATACCTATGCCGGTTATCCCATGGTTAAACAGGCCAGGGAAATGGTTAAAGCAGGCGAATTGGGTAAGATCAGAAAGATAATTGTAGAATATCCACAGGGATGGCTGAGCAGATTATCTGAAAAGGATGGAAACCCACAGGCCGCATGGCGTACTGACCCTGCAAGATCAGGAAAAAGCGGATGTATGGGTGATATTGGAACCCATGCTGCTCATCTCGCTGAATATATCAGTGGATTAAAGATTACGCAATTGTGTGCAGATCTCAGTATTGTAGTAGATGGAAGAGCTTTGGATGATGACGGCAATGTGCTTCTCAAATTCGATAATGGATCTAATGGAGTACTTATTGCATCGCAAATTGCAGCGGGAGAAGAAAATGCACTCCGGATCAGGGTTTATGGCGAAAAGGGCGGACTCGAATGGGCACAACAGGAACCCAATACCTTAATTCTGAAATGGCTGGATGCGCCGGTTCAAATTTTAAGAGCGGGCGGGCATCAGTTATCAAGCTATGCTGCGTTTAACAGCCGTACTCCAGGAGGTCATCCTGAAGGATATCTTGAAGCATTTGCTAATCTGTACCGGAATTTTGCCCTATGTGTTTCGGCGAAAAATGAAGGTATAAAAGCAGCCCCCGAAGCATACGACTACCCTTCAGTTGATGAAGGCATCAGAGGAATGGCTTTTATCAATAATGTGGTAAATAGCAGCTTAAGTAATGATAAATGGACAAATTTTGAAGTTTAAAAATAGATTATGACGACAATAAAGGGACCTGCAATATTTCTTGCACAGTTTTTAGGTGATACCGCACCATTCAACAGCCTGGAATCAATATGTAAATGGGCAAAAAGTCTTGGATTCGAAGGCGTACAAATTCCAACCTGGGATCCACGCTGTATTGATCTTCAAAAGGCTGCCGAAAGTAAAACCTATGCCGATGAAATCAAGGGGATTGTTAATTCCTGCGGGATGGAAATTACTGAGCTTTCAACTCATTTGCAGGGACAGCTTGTTGCTGTGAATCCGGCTTATGATCTGCTTTTCGATGGTTTCGCTCCAGCAAGTGTGCATAACAATCCAAAAGCCCGTACAGAATGGGCCGTGCAACAATTAAAATATGCTGCAATTGCTTCAAAGCACATGGGCATCACTGCCCACGCGACATTCAGTGGATCATTATTATGGCATACCTGGCATCCATGGCCGCAGAGGCCAGCCGGACTGGTTGATGCAGGATTTAAAGAACTGGCCAGACGATGGCTTCCAATCCTTGATCATTTTGATCAGCATGGTGTTGATGTTTGTTATGAAATCCATCCGGGCGAAGACCTTTTCGATGGGGTGACCTATGAGATGTTCCTTGAGAAAGTGAACAATCATTCAAGAGCCTGTCTGCTTTATGACCCCTCTCACTTTGTATTGCAATGCCTCGATTATGTGCAATATATTGACCATTATCATGAGCGCATCAAAGCATTCCATGTGAAAGATGCAGAGTTTAATTCAACTGGCAAGCAGGGCACCTTTGGTGGATACCAGAACTGGGCCGACAGGGCTGGCCGGTATCGCTCTCCGGG
>NZ_DASWXT010000081.1:0-20477 GCF_036405355.1 Daejeonella sp. | reverse complement strand
AGCATTAAAACCAATTTCCATATCCTCTCCTTCATATTGACAGGAAAGACGCTCGTGTGCCTCATTAGCAAAATCGATATCTTCAGATGATATATTCAACTCACTTCCTGAAATTTTTAATCGTACCTGATGTGTTGTTTTGTTTGCAAAAATCACCACACGACGTAGACAGTTCAGGAAAAGGGATCTGTCAATAATGAGTTTATTCGGGTTATTAGTAGGAATAACTGCTTCATAATCAGGATAACGCTCATCAATCAGCCTGCAAATGAGGTTGATATTGCCGAATCTGAAAAATGCACTGGTATTGTTGTATTCAACTGCAACGCTGACATCATCAGAAGGAAGCGAAGCTTTTAAAAGTGTCAAAGCTTTCTTTGGTAGGATAAAAGTGGCAGGAGCTTCAGATTTTGTATCCAGACGACGGTATCTTACCAGTTTATGAGCATCTGTTGCAACAAAGGTTATGTGCTGAGGACTTAATTGACAATACACACCAGTCATCGCCGGTCTTAATTCGTCTCCGCTGACGGCAAAAAGTGTCTTATTTATAGCTTCTGATAAAACAGAAGCCGGCATAGCTACCGATGAAGGATTTTCAACAACAGGAATTTTCGGAAAATCCTCACCATTCTCTCCGCTCAGTTTGTATTTACCATCTCCGGCACTGATTTCGATTGCAAATGTTTTATCATCAACCGAAAATGAAATTGGCTGATCCGGAAGTGTTTTTAAAGTTTCAAGCAATATCTTGGAAGGGATAGCCACCTTACCATCTTCCTTTGATTCGACCGATAAGGAAGTAGTCATGCTGGTCTGCAGATCAGTTGCAGAAACAGTCAAAATACCATTCTTTATCTCAAAAAGAAAGTTTTCCAGGATGGGCAATACTGTGCTGCTACTGGATGCACCATTGACAGCAAGAAGCTGTTTTAATAAGGTCGATGTTGAAACTATAAATCTCATATTCAAATATCTGAAAAACAATAATAGTAAAGCTTTTTGGTAGTTCCTAATTAGCTGTTAAGAGCTAAATATCAGTATTAACCGGTGGAACTCAGGATCAAAAATATACAAATTAACGTGTATACTTGCGAATGCGATAGTAATGTTGAAAAATACCGCAAGCTATCAACAATATCAGTGGTAAACCGATGTTCAGAAACTGCCAGAATATTTTTTCCTGTCGGATTTTTGCACGGTTAAGCAATCTGAGTTTGATCTCCTTGTTCCTCAAACTGATAATACCAGAGTCATCATACAGATAATCTGCAGCATTCAGCAGAAAATTCTTATTTGCATACTGTTCTCTTGTAAAACGATCGAATCCCAATGGATATGAAGAGCCATCCGTACTGTTTATCTGGTTTTTAAAGATATCACCATCGGCAAGGACAATCATTTTCCCGGGCTTAGCCAATGCCGGAATGGCTAAGGGCTCTGCAATGCCCAGCGGAATAGGCCGGTTCTTGAAGTTTGATGGAAATATTCCCTCCAGAAGCACTCCAAAGGGTTTGGGATCAGACTGAAACTGCTTGGGATCAGGCTCTTGCTCCACCATTTGTAGAGAAAGCAGCACCGGCACTTCCAACTGACGGTTAAAAGGTGATGAAGAAAGAATTACTTCCGACTTGATACCTTTTACAGAAATAAGATCAATAGTACCCGGAAACTCTGAACGTATCCCATCCAGATTTTTAACTATTGGATGAGCAGATACAGGAACAAATACAGGATAAAACAACCAGGGTAATAGCTGGATCTGGGATTGCCCGCCCACTTCCCCAACATTAACTGGAATCTGCGCAGAATTCATATCCGCCAGAAGGGTATAGTTTAACCTTACCCCATACTTAAAGAGCATGTCATCAAGATTCAGCTTTTTAGCAAAGGCAAGCTGTTCAGTTGAGCCACGAAGGCTATCAAGTTCAGCACTGACCTGGTCAAGGGACCAGATTATCCTTCCACCCTTCATCAGGAAATAATCAATCTTATATTTCTCAGCTTCAGTAAAGGGCTGTTCCGGTTTTGCAACGATCAGTACCTTCAGCTGATCAAGTCCGGCAAAGGGTATAGTTTTCAGGTCAACACGACCAACTTCATACGAATCTCCCAATGATTTCATTGCATCGCTCAGTTGCTGATCACTTAATTCACCATGTCCTTCGGTAAAACCGATCCGACCCGATTCATTTTTGCTTATCTTTTTGATTGCACTTGCAAATGCATATTCCAGATTCTGTATCGAATTATTCAGAACTTCTTCCGGACTAATGCCTGACCTTGATTGCAAGAGCTTTACCGGGATCTGCCTTCCTTTGTAAGTAATCAAAGCTGCAGGAAAAATAATTTTCTGCGACATCCCATCCTCAGTCTTGACACTCAAATTTGTAGGCTCAATGCCCTTTTCAATCAATAACTGATACGCTTCTTCCTGTGACTTCTGATCTCCCGAAAGCGGATTTACAAAATCAAATTTCAGATTAGCATTTGAATAGGTTTTAAAATCCCGCAGAAGGTCGGCGGTAGAATTTCTCAATCGCTTGAATCCTGCCGGGAATTCCCCTTCAAGGTAAACCGTTACCTGAATCTCATCATCCAGATCTGCCAGAATAGATTTGGTAATTTCTGAAAGTGTATATCGCTTTTCAGCAGTAAAATCAATACGGGTAAAGAAAAATGATGAAAGAACATTCAATATCACAATTCCTGCCAATGCAAGAATCAAAATGTTCAGATCTCGTTTACGACGGTTTACCATTTCCTTGCTCCTAATACTGTTTTGGTTAATAAAAGAAACAATCCGGCAAAACTTAAGAAATAAATGAAATCACGACCATCCAGCACTCCCCTGCTGATCGACTGATAATGCTGGTTAATGCCCAGGCTGATTAAGCTGCTTTCAAAAGCCTGAAATGCAATCAGCTTACTGATTGAATCAAAAGCACTAAAACTAATGAAACATAGAAAGACCGAAAGAGTAAAGGCAATGATCTGATTTTTTCCTAAAGAGGAGGTAAACAGGCCAATTGAAGTAAAAGCTCCTCCCAATAAAATCAAACCAAGGTAAGAGCCGATTACGGCGCCGGTATCGATATTACCCTTGCTTATCCCCAATTGATAAACACTGACATAATAAATGAGCGTTGGCACAAGAGTCAGTACAACAATCAGAAGCGATGCGAGAAACTTTCCAAGAACTATATGCCAGTCGCTCAGGGGGCGGGTTGCCAGCAATTCGAATGTGCCATCCTTCTTTTCTTCTGCAAGAGACCGCATCGTAACTGCAGGAATAAGGAACATAAAAAGGTAAGGTGCGATATTGAAAAAGCTATCAAGACCGGCATAGCCATAATCCAGAATACTTGAATCGGGGAAAACCCATAGAAAAAGTCCGGTAACCAGCAGAAACACAGCCATTGAAATATAGGCCGCAAGGGAACTGAAAAAACCACTTATTTCTTTATTTAGGATACTTAACACCTGATCTGATTTTCCTTCGTTAAACTTTTAATATATGAAATTCAATGAACAGAAGAACCCGTTAGTCCGATGAATATATCTTCGAGACTTTTATACTCGTGGGCTTTTTTCAAACTGCTCAATTTATCATCAGCAACAATCTTACCCCTGTTGATTATGATTACCTGCTCACAAACTGCCTCTACTTCCTGCATAATGTGCGTTGAAAGTATCACCGTTTTAGTTTTCCCCAATTCAGTGATCAGATTCCGGATACCAATCACTTGATTCGGATCGAGTCCGGAAGTTGGTTCATCAAGAATCAATACTGCAGGGTCTGAAAAAATAGCCTGTGCAAGGCCCAAACGTTGTCTGTAACCCTTAGATAAGGTACCTATCTTCTTATTTTGCTCCTCCCCCAATCCGCAAAGTTCGATAACCTCCTCAATTCTTCTTTTTGAATTTTCAAGCTTATAGACAGAACCAATAAAAGCTAGTGCCTCACGAACATACATCTCAAGATAAAGCGGATTATGTTCAGGCAGATAGCCAATATTCCTGCGTACTTCCATTGAATGAGTATTCACATCCATCCCGCAAACAGAGGCTGTTCCCGAGCTTTGAGGTATGAAGCAGGTCAGAATTTTCATGGTCGTGGATTTTCCGGCACCATTTGGCCCTAAAAAACCAAGCACATTCCCCGGCGAAGCCCGAAACGAGATTCCGTCGATTGCTTTCTGCGCTCCGTAAGTTTTACTGAGGTTTTCTACCGCAATACTCATGGTTCAAAGTTAATATTTAGAACAATTAGAATTAGCAAATGAGCAAATTAGATAATGGGCGAATGAGATTCTGCTCCATTTTTAAATTAACTAGTCAAATCAATCTGTTAAAATATCCGCATGTATTAGAATTGAGCTGATTTTTCCACGTTTTACTTAAAACTCAGTATACAGGGAAAAATTAATTTTCAATACTATCTTTGCATCGTTATGAGCAAAAACACAGACGAACTTTTTAAAAATGTGGTATCGCATACCAAGGAATATGGTTTTGTATTTCAATCAAGCGAAATATATGATGGATTAAGTGCAGTATATGATTACGGACAGTTAGGATCTGAACTGAAGAATAACCTGAAAACATACTGGTGGAAGAGTATGGTGCAGCTGAACGAGAATATTGTAGGGATTGACTCTGCAATCTTTATGCATCCCAAAGTATGGAAAGCAAGCGGGCATGTGGATGGCTTTGCTGATCCGATGATTGATAATAAAGATTCTAAAAAACGTTATCGTGCTGACAATTTATTGGAGGATAAGATCGTCAGATATATTAAGGACGGCAAAATTGAAAAAGCAGATAAGTTACAGTCTGATATGGAAGCAGCTTTGTCTGCCGACGACCTGCCGCGTTTAAAGGAGCTCATTGAAGAACATGAAATCGTTTGTCCGGTTTCCGGAACCCGCAACTGGACCGAAGTGAGACAATTCAACCTTATGTTCTCTACCCAGATGGGTGCCATGGCCGAAGGATCTGACGAAGTATATCTGCGTCCTGAAACTGCCCAGGGAATCTTTGTCAACTTCCTTAATGTTCAGAAATCAGGCAGAATGCGAATTCCTTTCGGAATAGCACAAATCGGTAAAGCCTTTCGTAATGAAGTGATTGCGAGACAGTTCATCATGCGTATGCGTGAGTTTGAGCAAATGGAAATGCAGTTCTTTGTGAAACCGGGAACAGAAATGGAATGGTATAATCACTGGAAAGATGCCCGTTTAAAATGGCATCTTGCTTTAGGCACTCCGGCTGAAAAATATCGTTATCATGATCATACCAAACTTGCACATTATGCCAATGCTGCTGTAGATATCGAATTTGAATTCCCGTTTGGATTTAAAGAGGTAGAAGGAATTCACAGCCGTACTGATTTCGATCTGAGCCAGCATGAGAAATATTCTGGCAAGAAATTGCAATACTTTGATACTACCGAGAACAAGAATTATGTGCCTTATGTGATTGAAACATCTATTGGTTTAGATCGTTTATTCTTGTTGACACTCTGCAATGCCTATGAAGAACAGGACCTAAGCAATGATGAAAAGCAGGATTCACGCACTGTTTTACACTTACACCCCTGTCTTGCGCCAGTCAAAGCAGCCATTTTCCCTTTAACTAAAAAGGATGGATTACCTGAAAAAGCACGCGAAATTATGGATCTTCTTAAGCTGGATTTCAATTTACAATATGATGAAAAGGATTCCATTGGAAAAAGATACCGCAGACAGGATGCGATAGGTACACCTGTATGTATCACTGTCGATCATCAAACTCTCGAGGACAATACCGTTACCATCAGGCATCGCGACAGCATGGAACAGGAACGTGTAAATGCAGACCTGTTGGAGAAGATCATTTCTGATATGGTAAGTTGGAAGAATTTGTTAAGATAGGGTAATTGTCTGGATTAGGATTCCTAGGATTTTAGGATTAAAGGATTGCTTGATTTTTTTGGAAGGGTGAGTTGTCTGAACTGTGATTTTGATGATTATTACTCCAGGTCTAGACTAATCGACTAAGAAAAATATTTTTTATAAATTCAAAGTTTTAGCATCATGCTATATCTCTTTGGAGGGGGGTTGGGGGAGGCCACCAATCCTAAACCACTCATTTTCAGCAATAAGGTTTCTACTTTACCGTGACAATAGGAAAATTGAAAAGCCGTATCTTTGTAACACAAAAAAGAAAAGCCTATAGCATTAATTTACTCAATAAAGTTTTAAACAATTAATCATCAAGAAACACGTTTAAAAAGGGTTTAACCAGAGAAATTTATGAAGAAACATTCTTTCAGAGCAATTTTCGCTCTCCTATTAATCACTTCAATACCAGCAATAAGCTGGGTTTCAGCCAGTAAGTCACATTTAAAGTTTTTTGATTCTGTAGGCGATGAAGGCGGTGAAAAATCTAAAACTACTACAGCTAATGCAAGTTCAAGCGCCGAACTATTCGTTCAGCATGTAAATTCTGTTTATGAACAAGCCGGATTAGCAGAAAGCGGATTGGATCAGCATGTATTTAAAAAAGCACTGGTTGGCTATTATAATCTTAAGAAAACACAATTACTATCAGCTCAAAAAGCTGTCATTACCATAATCGATTTCAGTAAAAAAAGCAGCCAGAAAAGATTATGGATAGTAGATCTTGCAAATAACAAGCTTTTATTCAACACGCTTGTGGCTCATGGCCAGGGTAGCGGACTTGATATGGCAACCAGTTTCTCTAATCAGCCTAATTCACATCAAAGTAGCCTTGGGTTTTACGTAACCAGCGATACATATCAGGGAAAACACGGACTTTCTATGCGTCTGGAAGGAATGGATAAAGGATTCAACACCAATGCGATGGATCGTGCGGTTGTGGTACATGGTGCTGATTACGTGAGCGAATCGTTTGTAAAAACTCACGGACGTTTGGGAAGAAGTCACGGTTGTCCGGCTTTACCAACAGATCTGGCCAAAACAATTATCAATGTTATCAAAGGTCAGACCTGTTTGTTTATCAACGGACCAGAAGAAAAGTACAATTCAAATTTCTTAGATCAGAATATCGCTGTCTCGAACTTTATTTCAACAGCAAATACAATCCAGGCAAGTATTTAAGTCCTGACAATATAAAAAGGGAGATTTGAGCAATCAAATCTCCCTTTTGCTTTTATATCTTTGCCAGATATGATGCAAAAACTGGAAAATTTCCTGATTAAACATCCGGGAAAGGCATTCTTCTTCCTGATCATCTTTTCCATACCTGCATTTTTTATCAATCTAGGGCTTTTAGCCTTATTTGCTGATGAACCTACAAGGGCAAACGTAGCCCTTGAAATGATTCTCAGCAAAAACTATGCTGTGCCCACCATTGGGGGAGAGTATTATTATAATAAGCCTCCATTTTATAATTGGATACTTGCCGGAACTTACCAGCTCAGTGGAAATTATTCAGAATTTACAACACGCCTGCCTGCGATCATTCCGATGTTCCTGTTTGCATTCACCATCTATTTTTCAGTATCCTATTTTCTGAAAGACAAAAGGATAGCAGCAATCAGTGGAATTCTGTTTCTGGTTAACGGGAGGATGCTGATCTATGATTCCATGCTTGGGCATATTGACATTTTATATTCCTGGTTAACCTTCAGCTCCTTCATGCTGATCTTTTATTTCCTTCAAAAGAAGAATTGGTTTTTACTTTTCTTCATTTCCTATTTGATTACTGCCATTACCTTTCTTAGCAAAGGACTACCATCAATTGTTTTTCAGGGTTTTACACTCATCGCAGTCTTCGCCTATACCAAGAACTTTAAAAAACTCTTCAGCTGGCAGCATATACTCAGCGGACTAATTTGTGTTTTAATTATTGCTGCTTATTTCTGGAACTATTATCAGTACAATCCCAATTTACAGGGCTATTTCAGCACCATCTGGGATCAAAGCAGCCGGAGAACGGCTTCTGAATTCGGCATCAAACAAAGCTTAACACATTTCATCATTTTCCCTTTTGAACATGCGGGGCATCTGTTCCCTGCCAGTTTACTGCTGCTGTTTTGCTTTAATAAAAACTTTTTGACCGGAATTAAAAGCAATCCATTTTTAACATTCATCTCAATAGTTTTCCTTGCCAACATCTGGGTTTACTGGTTATCGCCTCAAACAAGGCCCAGATATTTGCTGATGTTATACCCGCTTCTATTTATAATCTGGAGTCATGCCTATTTCACATACCGTGAAAAATTGCCGGGCATTAACACTTTTTTCAATAAACTAATATTGATTCTCTCAGTGGCGGTCAGTCTGTGCATTCCGGGGGCATTATTTTTCGATTTACAGCAGTATGTACCCTATCTTCTGCCCAAGGTCATTGCGCTTAGCATTGCGGGTGCATTGATCTCCTACACAATCTATCGGCTGAAATCCGGAAAAATATTTGCTTTCATCAGCCTCCTGATTATCGTCAGATTTGCTTTCAGCTGGTTCGTAATTCCGCACAGATTTGAACACCTGGAAGATCGTAAATACCGCGATGCAGCAATCGAAATGGGCAATATTTCGAAAAATCAGCCATTTTATCTTTATCAGTATCATCCCTCTGAGCTGGATATTCCGCATCACGACCGCCTTATATTCTATATTCAGCGCAGCAGGATGCAACAGGTGAAATTTACCGAAGCCCTTAGTAAGCCAGGTTATTATTTTACCTTTGACAAAGATTTGGATAATCCCAAAGCAACATTGGTAAAAACATACCGGAACCTCAAACTCTACCAGGTAAAATGAGAGAACTATCTGTTGTAATCACCGTTTTAAACGAACGGGATAATATTGAACCGTTAATCGGCGCTTTACACGATGCCTTAACAGGAATTGATTACGAAGTAATTTTTGTTGATGATGGTTCAAATGACGGAACTCAGAGGCAGATCCGTGAGCATGCAGATGAAAGAATCAAACTGGTCGAATTAAGAAAAAACTACGGGCAAAGTACCGCCATGACCGCTGGTATTGATCATGCAGAAGGCACATACATTGCATTGATTGATGGTGACCTTCAGAATGATCCTTCTGATATCCCTTTCATGCTTCAAAAAATGAAGGATGAAGACTGGGACGTAGTTGCCGGAAACCGTGCGAATCGCCAGGATGGAGTTTTCCTGCGTAAGATCCCCTCAAAGATCGCCAATGCGATAATCCGCAGAATGACCGGGGTTTATATCAAGGATTATGGCTGTACCTTAAAGGTTTTTAAGCGTGAGATCGCCGAAGATCTTGGTATTTATGGTGAATTGCACCGATTTATACCTGTGCTCGCCAAATTACAGGGTGCAAGCATCACACAGGTTGATGTGAAGCATCATGCACGGATTCATGGAACATCAAAATATGGGCTTAACCGCACATTTAAAGTGATGGCCGACCTGATTACGATGGTTTTCTTCCGGAAATACATACAAAAGCCCATGCACCTCTTTGGCAGTATGGGGTTCATTTCCCTTGGACTTGGAATCCTAATCAATACTTACCTCCTTATTCTTAAACTGATGGGTCAGGATATCTGGGGTAAACCAATATTGATATTAGGCCTTATTTTTTTACTCGGCGGCATACAACTAATTACCTTCGGAATTTTAGCAGAAATTAATGTGCGTACCTATTTTGAAGGTACGAACAGAAAAACATACCAGGTTAGACGAATTTTTGATGGAAAAAAAGAAGATCTGGAACATCACTAAGACCCTGTTAAAAATCTCAATAACAGGTCTTTCTTTATATCTGGTGTCAAGAAAAGTCGAATTCAAAGACCTGAAAGATGCTTTTGATAAGTCCAACCCTGTTTTTCTGTTTTTAGCATTCATTGCATTTGTGATCTCCCAACTGATCTCTTCTTCGCGCCTGAATACGTTTTTTAAGGGTATCGGATTGAAGATCTCAGAAACCTATAATTTCAAGATCTATTTGCTCGGCATGTTCTACAATCTTTTTCTACCGGGCGGGATCGGCGGAGATGGTTACAAAATATTTCTGCTGCGCAAGAAATTCGAAATCAAAGGCCGCAGATTGTTTCAGGCGATATTTTTTGATCGACTGAGTGGTCTGTGGGCATTAGGGCTGATCATTTCGGCTCTGGTCATCTTTATCCCAAACCTCGGTATCCCGAACTGGGTTCCGGTGCTGGTAGTAGCTGCAGGCACCATAGCCTATTATGCGGTTATGAGAAAATTTTTCAGGGACTATAGTAAGCAGTTTGTGTTTTCACATTTTAAAGCCCTGATGGTACAATCTATGCAAGTAATTTCAGTTATTCTGCTCTTGTATGCCTTGAATTTTGAAGGAAAATTCTCTCCTTATCTGTTTATGTTCCTGGTTTCCTCACTCGTGGCCATTTTTCCTTTTACCGTTGGCGGACTTGGTGCCAGAGAATTGGTTTTCGTTTACGGCGCTCAATATTTCCAGATGGACCAGCACCTGGCGGTTATCATCAGCCTGCTCTTCTATTGCATTTCCGCACTGCTGTCATTCAGCGGAATTTATTTTGTTTTTCATCCTCAGAAGATCGGAGTAAATAAAATTGATCTGAAACAGGCTATTGAGGTTGAGAAGTGAGGACCCGATAATTATTGGGTGGGAATGGGGAATTGGAAATAGGTAATAGGAAATAGGAAATGGTGTCACCAATGTAGCTGGCTCATGGATAATTTTACAACTTCTAATTACCCCTAAATATTCGTGAATCAAGATTCCTAAAATCCTATTCAAAAAATTACCAGGCTTGATCATAAAAAATTAAAACATACTTAACGTTGAATGTTTAATTTTAATTGATTGTTAGGCTCTTATCAAATTCAGAGCTTACATCACATTGAATAACGAGTTATTATTTGGGATATATCTTATTTAAAAACAAAAGCAATGAAATCTGTAATCAAATCAATTTTTGAATTCATGTCAAAACCTAAGAGATCATTAACCATGATCCACTCAAACATGCAGAATTATGCCATTGCAATTGCTTTCCTTTCCCTGATCTGCTTACCCGGCTGCGGCGTAAATAATAAAGAATGGAATCTGAATAATTTATTTGAAAAGTCAAAAGACAAGTTTAAGGATAATTCAGTAGTGGGTGCACAGGAAGATAATACCCGGATTGTGGCAACTTCCCAGATAATCGATCCAGCTGGTGAGACCATCAGCTTCCCCGGCCGGCCGGTAGATCTGGCACTGAATAATTCAGGAAGCATTTTAGCTGTTAAAAATAATACTTCGATTGTGTTTATGAGTGCAGAAAAGCATACTGTAATGCAAACCCTGAAACTCCCGGCAGGAGGTCATAGTTTCAACGGTATTACCTGGAGCTCTGATGATCAAAAAGTCTGGACTACAGATAGCCGGGGATATTTACGCTCAGCAAAACTAATAGACGGCAGCTATGCCTGGGATGATGCCATTTTACTACCCGGACCAAATCCAGATGATAAAAGTGGCCCCTATCCGGGTGGTTTGACAATAGATAATCAGAAGGGTTATGCTTATGTGGCTCTAAGTCGCAATAACACTCTTGGTATCGTTAATCTTAAAACCAAACAGCTTGAATCGCAGATCAGCGTAGGAATCGCTCCCTACACTGTACTCATGCACGAAAATATAGCCTATGTTTCAAATTGGGGTGGTCGCCAGCCAGTCAACGGCGATAAAACAGGTCCGTCAGGCGGTTCAAATGTCGTAGTGGATCCTAAAACTGGTATAGCCTCTTCCGGGACTGTCTCTGTGCTTGATCTGAGTACTAAGAAAGTGATAAAAGAGATCGCGGTTCATTTGCATCCCAGCGGCATGAGCTACTCTCCCGACAAAACAAAGCTCTATGTAGCCAACGCTAATAGTGATTTGATTTCCGTGATCGATACCAGGACAAATTCTGTCATCAAGGATCTGAGCTCTAAGCCTATGGCTGAGTTACCTTTTGGAAGCGCCCCCAACTCGGTTGTGGCAAGTCCTGATGGCAAAACACTATTTGCAGCTAATGGAGGCAATAATCATATCGCAGTCATTGAACTTAGCAGCGGAAAAGTTAAGGGGCTTATACCCAGTGGATGGTATCCGGGATCGGTTCTGTTATCACGGGATGGTAGCAAACTTTTTGTTGCCAATATCAAGGGAAATGGCAGTCCCCAGACGGGTTTGCGAGAAAAAGGAATCAACTCGCATGATCATTCGGGTTCAGTTTCCTTTATTACAGTACCCGATTCTGAAAATTTAAGGGAATATACTATACGGGCTGCTACGACCATGCGCCTACCAAAAATCACTCAGTCACTGAGGCTTGAACGCGTTAATGAGCGGATTGTTCCGGTACCTACACGTCCGGGTGAAAAATCTGTATTCAAGCATGTACTGTACATCATCAAAGAAAACCGCACTTATGACCAGGTTTTTGGAGATCTTCCACAAGGCAAAGGAGACAGTTCATTGACTCAGTTCGGTAGAAAAGTGACGCCAAATCATCATGCGCTGGCTGAGAATTTTGTACTTCTTGATAATACCTATTGCAATGGCGTATTGAGTGCCGACGGACATCAGTGGGCTAATGAGGGTTATGTGACAGATTACCTTGAAAAAAGCTTTGGGGGATTCGTACGCAGCTATCCTTATGAAGGTGATGATGCCTTAGCATTTGCTTCATCGGGTTTTATATGGGATAAAGTTTTGGAAGCCGGACTTACATTCCGGAATTATGGCGAATTCGTAACTGCAAAAGTTGAGCCCTCCAATGCCAGCTGGACACAGTTATATAATGACTATAAAAACGGGACAAGGAATGTTAAGATCAAAGCTACCAGTAAATTACATACGCTGGAGCCTTACCTCTGCCCTACCTTTGTTGGCTTTCCTAGCTCTATCCCCGATGTTTACCGTGCCGGGGAATTTTTAAAGGAATTCAGGGAATACGAGAAAGAAAACTCCTTACCCAATTTCATGATCATGCTATTACCTAATGATCATACAACTGGCACCAGGGAAGGCTACCCAACACCAAGAGCTCAGGTGGCCGATAATGATTTGGCACTCGGGCAAATTGTGGAAGCGGTCAGTAACAGTAAATTCTGGAAGGAAACCGCTATTTTCGTCATTGAGGATGACCCTCAGGCTGGACTCGATCATATTGACGGTCGCCGTACAGTAGCCCTTTGCATCAGTCCTTATACCAAAAGAGGTGCAGTGGTGAATACCCATTATAATCAAAACAGCATCTTACGGACCATAGAATTGATTTTAGGGCTGCCACCTATGAGCCAGTTTGATATGATCGCAAATCCTATGACCGATTGTTTCACAAGTAAACCCGACTTCAGGCCGTACAAAGCATTGCCTAATCAGATTCCACTAGATGAAATGAATCCTAAACTTTCTGCTTTATCGGGCAAGAAGAAATTTTGGGCTCAAAAATCAATGGAAATGTCACTCGATGAACTTGACCAGGCGAATGAGGATACCTTAAACCTTATTTTATGGCATTCAGTTAAAGGATATAATACACCTTACCCTAAACTTGCAAGAAAATAATTTTCGTTATAAAAAGTTTTTAATGATTGCTTTTCGGGTTTTGAAGATTGTACCACTCATAGAATTTGAGCAGGCCCGTTTCAAGTCCGGTTTCCGGGTGGTAGTTCAATAACTTCCGGGCCTTACTTATATCTGCGTAGGTTTGAGGGACGTCACCCGGCTGTTCCGGCTGACGATTAATAATGGCCTTTTTTCCGCAGATCTTTTCAATCGCAGCAATCAGTTCAGACAATGTTACTGTCTGATGATTTCCTAAATTAATGATTTCAAAATCTGACTCTTCATAATTTATTGCCGCCTCAATACCCTTTATCGTATCTTCTACAAAAGTATAATCACGGCTGGTGGAACCATCTCCAAAAACAGGAATTGCCTGCCCTTTTGAAATAGAATTGAAAAATTTATGAATGGCCAGATCAGGGCGCTGTGCAGGGCCATAAACTGTAAAGAAACGAAGTGCCAGAAACCGGATCCCATACAAATGACTGTAAACATGTCCAAGCATTTCGCAGGAAAGTTTGGTTGAAGCATAGGGACTGATCGGTTTCAGTTTTTCCTCTTCATTCCAGGGAATATTTTCGTTGATGCCGTATACACTGCTTGATGAAGCGAATACAAACTGCCTGATATTTCTTTGTTTGGCAAACTCCAGCAGATTTTGAGTTCCCGCAACATTCACCTCCTGGTATAAAACCGGATTCTGAATACTCGGCCTCACTCCTGCTTTGGCAGCAAGATGTACAATTACAGCTATATCACCTAAAGCAAGCAGATCATCCATATTCCGGATATCGCCCTCATAAAATTGAAAATCCTGATGAGCAGTAAATGGGGCAATATTCTTTTCTTTCTGTTCCCGGCTGTAAAAGTCATCGAAATTATCGAGGCCCACAACCTGATAGTTGCCGCTTTGCAACAATCTGTTAATCAGATTACTCCCAATAAAACCCGCAGCACCGGTAATCAGAATTCGCTTTTTTGTTCCCATTTTCTATGCAAAAATAAGAAAATACCCATTTGATTCTGACAAAAATCAGAATATGAGAAGAACCGGGCTTCAAATAAAATGAATAACTTTGAAGTATCTGCCCCCCTAACCAATGATGAGTAACTTTAACGATTTCAACAATCCTCAGGTAAAAAAATTACCTGAACATCTGAAGCAATTTATTGTTGAGCAGAATTATGAACATTACACCCCGGTTGATCAGGCGGTGTGGCGCTTTGTTATGCGACAGAATTACCATTTCCTGAAGGATATTGCTTATTACCCATATATCCCCGGACTTGAAGCTGCAGGATTAAGTATCGAAAAAATACCGGATCTGCAGGAAATGAATGATGCGCTTAAAAAAATTGGCTGGGGCGCCGTAACTGTTGATGGCTTTATTCCGCCGGCGGCATTCATGGAATATCAATCCTGCAGGGTATTGGTCATTGCTGCTGACATCAGACAATTGCATCATATTGAATACACTCCAGCTCCCGATATCATTCATGAATCGGCAGGTCATGCCCCAATCATTGCCGATCCGGATTATCATCAATACCTAAGCTATTTTGGTTCTATCGGAGCAAAAGCCATGTATTCTTCCAAAGATTTTGAGCTTTATGAAGCGATACGTGAGCTGTCCATTCTAAAAGAAATGCCCGATCCTGACCCACAAACTCTTAAAAGAGCCGAAAAACGGGTCTTATTTTGCCAGAAGAACCTTGGAGATCCTTCAGAAATGGCATTATTGAGTCGTCTGCATTGGTGGACAGTAGAATACGGTTTGATAGGAACACTTGAAAATCCGAAAATCTATGGTGCCGGACTGCTCTCCTCTATCGGAGAAAGTAAAAGCTGCATGGACCCTTCGGTAAAAAAACACTGGTATACAGCCGATGCCGTGAATTTCCCGTTTGATATCACTAAACCACAACCTCAGTTATTTGTAACACCCAATTTTCAAAACCTGACTAAGGTTTTAGAGGATTTTGCAGATACTATGGCCTTCAGAAGAGGCGGATCGGAAAGTATTTTAAAAGCGATTGAATGCAAAAATACCTGTACCGCAGTTTATAGTTCAGGATTGCAGATCAGCGGAGTATTTTCTGACCTTCGGATGGATAAAAATAATGAGTTATTGTTCATTAAAACAGTCGGAGGCAGTGCATTATCCTTCGAGGGCAAACAACTCGAAGGACATGGAAAACAAGTGCATACAATGGGTTTTTCTTCCCCGGTAGGCCGTTTAAAAAATTTTGGCAAGGCTCTTGAGGATGCAAATGAAAATGAGCTGGAAAAATTGGGAATCATTTGTGGAAATACTGCAGAATTAAATTTTATTGGCGGATTAAGTCTGAAAGGCATAGTCAGTTCCATTTTGAAGCGAAATTCCAGGATAATAATGATCAGTTTTACTGACTGTACCTTGAAAGATGAGCAGGGAAATGTTTATTTCGAACCTTCCTGGGGTGTCTATGATATGGCTGTTGGAGAGAAAATTGTATCGGTCTATAGCGGAGCGGCAGATAAGGATGCCTTTGAAGAAATAGCCCCAAAAGCCAGATCTGCAACTTTTCATCCCGAATACACTGAGCATCAAAAACGCTATCATGATTTGTTCAGGCAGGTGCGCTTATGTCGTGAAACACAAAATGAATTTGAACGTTTAAAAGATATCTGGACAGAGTTAAAGCAAGATTTTAGGGAGGATTGGCTCTGTGCTATCGAAATTTTAGAGATATTAGAGCAGAGAAACATATTTTCGGATATGGGGCGTGACATCCGGATATACCTGGAATTAAAGGCTTCAAATGAACCTGAACTTAACAAACTGATCCAAAACGGGTTTTATCTGATCAGTAAAACTCATAAGGAATCGGCTCTTTAAAAAGCGAATTTATGAATATTGTAATCAGCGGTGCCAGCAGTGGTGTAGGATTTGAAGCCGTTCTCGAACTGATCGGAAGCGGAAATCATAAGATCATCGCGCTGGCAAGATCGGAAGATAAATTATACAAATTACAGGAGATCGCTTTCGCCCTGAACCCCGATTGCATGCTCTACACGGCTAAATTTGATATCGTTCACGACGATTATGACAACGGCCTTATTCCTTTTATAAGGGAAAAAATTGGACATGTGGATATTCTGATCAATAATGCCGGATCACTGGTTAATAAGCCTTTCATGCAACTTTCCCAGCTTGATTTTGCAGAAATGTTGCAGAATAATCTTTTAGGCCATGTAAAAATGATTCAAAAGATTGTGCCGCTGATGCCTCAAAAAAGTCATATCGTAAATATTGGCAGTATGGGCGGATTTCAGGGCAGCCAAAAATTTTCAGGTTTATCGGCTTATTCAGCCAGTAAATCAGCCTTACATACCCTGACCGAATGCCTTGCAGCAGAACTTTCAGGTCTTGAAATCGCAGTCAATTGTCTGGCATTGGGCTCAGCTCAAACCGAAATGCTTGAGAAAGCCTTCCCCGACTATCAGTCGCCAGTTATGGCTTTCGAAATGGGCAAATACATTGCCGATTTCGCCCTAAGCGGACATAAATTTTTTAACGGAAAGATCCTTCCGGTAGCACATAGCACACCTTAACCTATCTGATTATGAAAACAGAACTTTATATCGCATTTATTGCTTTGCTTTTATTAGCATCCTGCCAGAGTGATTCCTCAAAAAAATCCCTGGAAGAAATGGCTGCAGATTCAGCAGCGCTTGCCGACCAGAATAAAACGCTTGTCGTCCCCTGGGAAGCAACTCTGAATGATAGTACCCATATGATGGAGATCAAACGAAATCCGGCAGCTAACATGACTAATTTGAGCAATCTCGATATCGTTGATGCCCTAAACTACAAATACCCGCAAATTAAGCTGGAATGGGTAAAGCAGGAAGGTAATAAAGCTTTTGTTAAGATTCAGGATTCCGACTATCTGACACGTGAATCAGGTACCGAAGGCGCCCGCGCTTACCTTGCTGAAGTTACTTACTCCCTGACTGAACTTGAGGGAATTACTGAAGTTGATTTCAGCTTCAAAGAAGGTGACCATGCCCGGCCGGGAGTTTATAAGAGGGAGGATTTTAAGGGATTTAATTAAAGCGGAAAGCAAAAAGGTGAAAGCAGAAAGATGAAAGCTAAAAGCAGGAATTTAACTGTAAGACAGAAATCCTGCTCTTTATTCGAATTTTGTGACTTTGATAGCGTACAAAACTCCTTCAAAATTGATTCAAAGTTTTGTCTTGTTTGATGATTGAGAAAACCAGAGAGTTGAGGTCTAAAAGCCAGAAGCAGGAGCCCCAATCCCCCGCTCCCAGCCTTTTCACCCTGCAATTCCAATTCCCTTGTGTCATCCCTGCCTACCGGCAGGCAGGCCGACGCAGGAGTAACCACTCAACCCGATTGCTATCGGGTCTCAGCTCTTCACTCTCAATTCTCAATTGTCAACTGTCAATTATCAACTGTCAACTGTCCCTCCCTTTTTCCCAAGCATCTGCACATCATGCACGATCACCTCAGTAATATAGCGTTTGGCGCCTTCCTTATCTATATAAGAACGACTGTTGAGTTTACCTTCTATGCAGACTTCAGATCCTTTGTGGAGGTAGCTCTCCGCCAGATTAGCGAGCCGGTCCCATAATACCAGGTTATGCCATTGTGTTTCTTCAATTTTCTCGCCCTTATCATTTTTATAAGAGTCGTTTGTGGCGATAGATACCCTGGCCATTTTCTTTTTCTCTCCGATGGTTTTTACTTCCGGATCATTTCCTAAAAATCCCATCAGACGTACACTGTTTCTTAGATTGCTCATCTCTCTATTAATTATGTTTACCAATACCTGCCACCCGGCAGGAGCAGAATAAAGTTGAGGAGATCGGATTTAATTTACCGTACAATAAACGGATACATACGTTTATAAGCGATTGATGCGAATTGGACTTAAATTCATCCAACAATTCGACATCAAGCCTATGGAACGTGAATGTTTAGACTGCGGTTCAGTGCTGCACGGGCGCAGTGATAAAAAATTCTGCGATGACCAATGCCGCAGTAATTTCAATAACCGAATGAAAGCCGGGATCAACTCAAGCATGAAACCTGTAAACTCTATTCTCCGGAAAAACCATTCGATCCTTTCCAGACTTTGCCCTGAAAACAAAATCAGAATTAAAAAAGACGATCTGCTCAAACATGGCTTTAACCCCGATTATCATACACACCTCCATCAAACACAAAATGGGAATACTTATTATTTCTGTTATGAATTGGGGTATATGAAAATAGAAAATGAGACATTCCTGATTGTGAGAAAAAATGATAAAGTATAAAATCTCTGATTATAATCCGGATATTTAATAAAGCCCGGAACTATCTCAAGCCAGCCAATTTGGGTAGCTTGAGAGAGTTTTATAACTTGTATAAATAAGCTAGTTGCAAGCATAAAAACCCGATACACATTGATAAAACAGAAAAGAATATGACAGAATTTTGGGAGACAAGTTTTAAAGACAAGCAAGAAATGTGGGGTTGGGAACCAGCAGATTCAGTTAGTAAAACTTTGGAACTATTTAAAAACCATAGTTTAAAGGACATATTAATTCCGGGATTTGGATATGGAAGAAATGCTAAATATTTTATTAACAATGGATTTAAAGTAACAGGAATTGAAATTTCTGAAACAGCAATTGACATAGCAAAAAAATATTTCGGAAAAGATGTAAAAATTTATCACGGTTCAGTTAGTGCAATGCCGTTTGACAAAGAATTGTATGATGGAATTTTCAGTTATTCATTAATTCATTTACTAAATGAAAAAGACAGAATAAAACTAATTGAAGACTGTTATAATCAACTTAAACCTAATGGATATATGGTTTTTGTGACAATCTCAAAGAATGATTTTAGATTTGAACAAGGTGTTAAAATTTCCAAAGACACTTTTGAACCTTGGAAAGGACTAACATTGTTTTTTTATGATTTAGATTCAATTAAAGCAGATTTTGGCAACTTCGGCTTGGTTGAGTCAGAAGAAATTAATGAACCCAAAATTGACCTGAAAGGAAAACCTAAACAAAAATTTTGGCACATAATATGCAAAAAGAAAGCAGATAATAGTGCCAGTCACTAACATGAGCAATTTTGGACACAGCTTACCCGAAACTGCCGACCAACTTTTTGACAACATTAAATGAACCGGAATATTTATTGTCAACATTAATAAATAACACAATGAGAAAGTATAGGCTTAAATTTTTGACCGCATTAGTGATAGCTGGCCTGATAGGCTGTGGGGATTCTCAGCAGAATTCTCATGAAAACAAAAACAATGATACAACTTCTAATGAAACTCTAACAAAGAAAACTAATATGATTTCGCAAAAAATAACACCTTGTCTATGGGTTGAGACAAAAGATGCAAAAGCAGTCGTAGATTATTACCTTTCTATTTTCAAAGATGGTAAACTGAAAGAACACCGCAAATATAAGAACCCACCTGAAGCAGGAGGAGGTGACTTTGAAACTGCAATTATGGAAATTAATGGGATAGAATTCAATATTTTGGCTGCAGGGCCTTTCTTCAAATTTAATGAGTCTGTTTCTTTTGTGATAAATTGCAAAGACCAGGCAGAAGTAGATTATTATTGGGCTGCTTTGACTGCAAACGGTGGAGAAGAAAGCTCTTGCGGTTGGTGTAAAGACAAATATGGCTTATCGTGGCAGGTTGTTCCGGTTGAATACTTTGACTTAATAAACAGTGATGACCCTCAGGTCAGAGAAAAGGCAATAAAGAATACATTTAAACAGAAAAAGATAATACTTTCAGAACTTAAATGAAGTCAATAATTGCGGGTAAGAAGGATAAGACCGAATTTTGATACGACAAAATAAAAGCCCATAACAAGACATT
>NZ_DASWXT010000080.1:0-14327 GCF_036405355.1 Daejeonella sp. | reverse complement strand
AATCATGTTCTTGAATATGAATTTATTTAATATACCAAGCTGGATAAGGAACTTTAATTACCCTTATACATGCTATGAACAAGTGCCAGAAGAAATATTTGATGGAATAAACAAAGACCTTGACAAGATTCAAAGCGATGTGCCTCTGGTTAGTATTGTAATTGCTGCATGGAATGAAGAAATAAACATTTTAAAATGTATTGCAAGTTTGTCAAGAATGCAAACTAATACCCCATTGGAAATTATAGTGGTAAATAACAATTCTACTGACCGTACTCAGGATATACTGAACAGATTACATATCAGGACATACCATCAAAGCATTCAGGGTTCTGGCCCCGCGCGACAAATGGGGCAGGAGAATGCAAAGGGTAAGTATATCCTGATGGGGGATGCTGATTGTTTGTATCCAGATTGCTGGGTTGATGAAATGTTAAAGGTATTACAAAAACCTGGTGTAGTATGCGTATATGGTCGCTATTCGTTTATCAATGAACCTGGATACTCCAGATGGAAATTAGCAACTTTTGAACTACTAAAAGACATTGTTGCAGAATTCAGAGATATAAATCGACCATATTTCAATTCTTATGGAATTAGTATGGGTTACATAAGAGAGTTTGGGTTAAAAGTTGGGTTCATTATGATCAACCGTAGAGGAGAAGACGGGCAATTATGTTTAGACCTGATGAAATATGGTAAAATCAAGCAAGTAAGATCAAATAAAGCACGAGCATGGACAGGCCTTCGAACAATTCAACTTGATGGAAGTATATCAGAAGCATTTACCATTCGCTTGAAGAAAGAATTGGGCAGATTTTTCTATAATCTTCACAGAAGTTTGCCAGAAAAGGAAAAACACGATAAAAAGCATGATTGAAAGTTCAAATACAAAGAATTATTTTGATGATGTTTCATTGCTAATTACACATTACAACAGGAGCATTTCTTTAGAGCGGCTTTTAAAAAAGTTTAATGACCTGAATATTATCTTTCAACAAATCGTAGTATCTGATGATGGCAGTTCCCAAGATCATTTAAATCGAGTCAAAGGATTACAATCGAAATATCAATTTCAACTCATAACATCTCCTTCCAATAAAGGTCTTGGCCATAATATTAATAAAGGTCAGAGTGTAATTTACACTCCTTATACACTTTATATTCAGGAAGATTTTATCCCTCAAGAAAGATTTAAATCAGTATTATCAGATGGATTGGAGCTAATGAAAGAACGAAATGATATCGATATCATTCGCTTTTGGTCATATTTTACATACCCGTACTTAAAACCATATAAAAATGGTTTCTCAGAAATGCTTTGGAAGCCATGGCCGTGGTACACAGATCATCTGAAATTTTATTATTACAGTGATCACCCCCACATGAGGCGGAATACATTTACAGAAAAATTTGGCAAATTCCACGAAGGCATGAAAGGCGATACTACTGAATTCAGCATGTGCCTTTCATTCCTGCAAAACAAAGGCAAGGGTCTATTCTATGATAATTTTCCGCTACTTTTCAAACATGATAATACACAAGAGCCAAGTACAATGAAACGTGAGAATTGGAAGCAAAAGAATGACCCATTCACTACTTTTTTAAGATGGGTCTATCTTAAATTCAAGTTTATTAAGAACAGTATTCAGTTGATTAAATAAACGTAAACCCCTGGGATACTGAAAAGCGAGATGGAAAAATTCATGGAAGAGCCTAAAAAATATCACTTTAGACATGTTTCTTTACTTATAACCCATTTCAACAGAAGTGCCTCTTTGAATCGGCTACTGAAAACCTGCAAAGAATTAAATTACATTTTTGATGACATTATAGTATCTGATGATGCTAGTAGTGCAGAACATTTTCAGGTATTATTGGAGCTAAGAAAAGTATATTCTTTTAAACTCATTACTTCACCTGCAAACATGGGGCTCGGACATAACTTAAACAAAGGTCAAGACGCGGTAACAACACCGTTAACACTCTATGTACAAGAAGATTTTATTCCACTCACAGCATTTGGAGAACATTTTCTGAATGCAATAGACTTGATAACAAGTGATCCTAAATTAGACTTTATTCGATTTTATGCTTACATTAAATATCCATATCTCTCAGATTTCAAGTTAGGTTATTCCAATATAGTCTATAACTTCTGGGCATTAGATTATAAAAAAATATATGTCTATAGTGACCATCCCCACTTGAGGAGAACTAGCTTTCTGAATAAATTCGGAAGATATAAGGAAGGTATTAGTGGTGATAAAACAGAATATCGTATGTGTATCTCGGTTATTCAAAACCGTGCTAAAGCACTTTTTTTTAATGAATATAAAAGTTTATTCAAACAGGTAAACTCAGAGGCTGAACCAAGTACAATGAGTAGAATAAAATGGACTCAGAGTAATAATCTATTGATTAAATTAATTCGCAATGTTTACAGACAAGTAAAATATAACTGTGATATTTTGCTCATGAACCATAATGACAGAAACAAAATATAGTGAAAATTAATTAACCTATTCTATCTTACTATTGGACACTCTTATATATAAATTCTTAGGCCTATATGTCTATTTGAGGTTCAACCGCATTCCTCCGGAAATACGATATTTTTACAAGGCAACCTATTTTTGCAGATACGTCCAGCTTCGCTATTTTGTAAGGGATTATGTTACCAGAAAACAATATAAAACAATAACCTGGAGTGGTGAATTCGGTGCAGAGCTTTTGTTTGTATTGCCGTTTGCATATTGGCATTATAAAAATGGCACATTAAAAAAAACCAGGTCTTCAAAATTCACAAAAGAACTATATTTTTTTTCACCTAACCACGAAGAAATCTTCAACTTCCGAACAAATAAAGAAAATCATAATTATGAATTTCCACGTGTATTGTACAGTCATAATTACAATATGAGCAAATGGCTGCAAGTTCCTCTTAAGAGCTATTACAGTAATGATATTTATCTATATGAAAAACCAATTTTAATAGTCGCAAATCGCTATAATATGGAATGGGGACAACAACCTATCAGCTATCTGACTATTCCAACACTTGCTTTCATCATCGAAAAACTTAAGACTAAATTCACCATTATTTACAATCGACCTAAACCTCAAAATATTGTGAATGATGATAGCCAAGTTTACGACCTAAATGAATTCAAATGGCTCAAGAAAGAGCATCCAGAAGTCCTATTAATGGAAGATCTTTATGAAGAGAACAAGTGTAATGCGAACAACTTCAATCATTTTCAACTGGTTGTATATGCAAATGCAAACCACTTTATTTCTACACATGGTGGAACAGCCACATTAGCAAGTTACTTCGGTGGCATCAATATTATTTTCTCAAAAGAGGGACCTGAATACCAATTTGGTTGTTATGAAAAACTATTCCCGAAACTTTCGGGAACTATTATAAAACCTGCCCGATCTGAAGAAGAATTAAAGCTTTATATTGAAGAGCATTTGGTTAATTAACCGAAGTAGCAAACATAATGAATACAAGAAATAATGATAATTACTGGATCAAATCTGGATTATTCAATATCCTTCAGAATCTTTCTGGTGTAGCTTTTGCTTTTGGAAGCTTTTACTTTTTAGTAAGGATACTAGATGAGCATACATTCGGTGTTTGGACTTTGTTTCTCTCATCAATTACAATTCTTGAAATCGTACGAGGGGGTTTAATACAAAATGCCCTCATAAAATTTATCTCAGGAGAAGATAAATCGGAGCATAAAAAAATCATTACCGCATCCTTTGCAATCACTACTTTCCTTACATTAATTTGCATAATAATTAACGTAGGGTTTGCTAGGTATTTATCCATACTTTGGAAATCTCCAGAATTATCATCTCTATTCTACATTTACAATGCGGCATTTTTATTATCTGGTGTACTTACATTGTTCAACTGTATCGAACAGGCAAACCTAAAATTCAAAGGTGTTTTTGTTAGTTCATTTATACGGCAAGGCGCATTCTTTATTTATGTACTGATTTGCTACATATTTAATCTGAAAATCTCTCTATTCTATCTAGTCTACCTTCAAATCATCACCTTAGCAATTAGCGTTGTTACATCCTATTTCTACACAAGGACATATCTTAGCTTTTCAAATAAAATTGATTTTTTATGGTTCAAAAAGCTATTTAATTATGGGAAATATGCATTTGGGACATCTGTAAGTGCAATTCTGGCAAACACCATTGACCAGATGATGCTCGGAGCTCTTATATCAGCTAATGCTGCTGGAGCATTTAATATTGCTATTCGAATAACCAATTTGGTTGATATACCAACAAATGCTTTAGCCGCAATTGTTTTTCCTCAAAGTGCTCGAAGAATAGAGAAAGAAGGTATTGGAGCAATTAAATATTTGTACGAAAAATCAGTTGGAACCCTTATGGCCATTTTGGTTCCGGGCATACTTTTCCTTTACCTGTTTACAGATTTTGTGGTCGATTTTATAGCAGGAACAAAATATCCTGAAGCAGTTCCTCTTTTGCATATTACCTTAGCTTATTGCCTTTTAGTTCCTTATGGCAGGCAAGTGGGTACTATTCTGGATTCTATTGGGAAAACGAAGCTTAACTTTTACCTAGTATTATTTACTGCTGTAATCAACCTTTTGCTTAACTATCCTATGATTAATTACTGGGGCATACTCGGTGCAGCATATTCATCACTGGTTGCAGGAATTATAGGATTTATTGCAGCACAAATCATACTAAAGAAGCAGTTTAATGTAAATATTTTCAATACATTTATTTATGCTTTCGAGTTCTATCCTGAATTCTACAATAAGTATATAAAGACACCTAAATCAACCCATCAGTAAAAATATGCCCATAGATTCTGATAAATTGTATTTAATTATCTTCGAGCAAACCACTTCATTAATATGGTAGGAGTAATGTTTATTGGGAGGCTAGGAAACCAGTTATTTCAATATAGTTTTCTAGTGTATTTAAAGTCTAAAAATCCACATTTAAGATTCTTTTTTCCAAACCCACATCATGCCCAATCACTCGTTAAGTATTTTGATCTTGGCTTGAATAATAATCTGAAATTAAATTCAAAAATATATTCTGTATTTACAAGGTTATTGCCAAAGCTGTTGCCTTTTAAGAATGTCTCTATAAATAGTATTGGTTCGCCAAAAGAAATCAAAGTAAATAACAATACCATTTATTGGGGCTATTATCAAACTGATTGGTATCTTAATAACACACAAGAGAAACTCCAAATTAAGATAAAAACGAAATATAAAGACAAGTTTGAAGAATTATATGGAGCTCAATTTAATGGCAAAAAAACAATTGCAGTTCATATACGTAGAACTGATTACTTAAACTATCATAAGAGAGATATCTCCCTCCCGATAGAATATTTCAAAGCGAGATTGAGCACCGTTCAAGATCTCGATTCGTATCAGGTATTTTTTCTTAGTGATGACATAGAATACGTCAAAAAGTCTTTTGACAATAAACCCAATTTTGTTTTTTCAGGGAATGAAGAGATTATTGATTTCCAAATCATAATGAATGCAGATATTTGCATCATTTCAAACAGTAGTTTTTCTTGGTGGGCAGCATATTTAAATGAAAAGACAAATACTGTTTATGCTCCAAAAAACTGGATTGGATTCAGAATAGGTAAATCATTTCCAAATGGAATAATGACAGACAAATTTATCTGGTGCGATGTAATTGAAAACGATATAATGTAGGTAAAAAATGATACACAATCAAAATAAAGGTAATCGCAATTATAAACTTAAGAACCAGGAATCAAAATCATAGACACTTCATTTACATTTAGTGATAGCATATAATAACCTACTGAGACATTATTAAAACCGTATACTGGAAATCAAGAAAGGGGTTGCATCTCATTACCATCACTTTAACTTTAGTTAGTCGATATACACGATAAGTTCATCAGTCGCTTATCCAGATGTGACTTGAAATCGACTTTCCGCTCGCACAGTAAGTCTGATGACCTCTTCAAAATTACGGAAGAAAAAGATTGCCAGAATTTCTGTATCCCGATTGGGTATTAGAATACCAATCCGCAAACTGCGAACCTCCTGATTCTGCCCAACCCTGAAATTTAAGATATCCTCCTGTAATATTCATGTATTCTACAGGGTAATTAAATGGCTTAATCGGAATGTCAATAGCCCACGGTAAACCCGTACTTGTTACATAATATCTTGCTGCTGAAACATTGGAATTATCATCTCCTGTTCCAAAAATAGAGGTAGTACCTAAACTTGTTGGAGTTTTACCTGGAAGATGTATCTCGTGGTTCCGGCCATTTCCTAGTCCTCCATTCCAGATAAACGGATTATAAGAACCTAAGCCAAAGGTATTGAGAGCAGGCCCATTACTCACGTTAAAACTCACCGAATATTTTTTTAAAGGTGAAACAGGTTTCCCCGGGAGAGTATTCCACTCTTGCATTTCATCCCGAATATCATCAAATATTTTAATTACCGCTTTAGTTTGCCCGGCCTCCAATGTTCCACCGCTAACACCACTTACACTTGAACAAAGTGTAGGAAATTCTACAGCAAAACCAGTTGAATAACCAGCGCCTGAAGCATGGAGAGTATAGTCGCCGTTTACTTGTACAACCTTATTCTGAGCATTGGTTACTATTTTATAACGGTAAGATACTACCACATCATTTAAATCATAATCGCCCTTAATTGGCCATTGGTCTTCAAATGCTACAGTTGCTCCAGAACTTGGTGAAGAAGAGGGATAATAGTTGTTGTAAGCTTTGTTCGGATCATTTGGATATTCATCCTGAGCATCCATGACTCCATCATTATCAGAATCGGCCGGAGGCGCTGTACCATTACCCTCGGTATTACAGTTTGTAACCGGAACATACAAACTGCAAGCCTGAACGGCTCCTCCGGTGAACTGTGCATTATTATTTGTTTCAATACCATTCAGATCACAATACTGAATGGCATTTTCAATTCTCCCGCTATTGATAGTGGTATTACCTGAAACTTTTACCAATGAGGTAGAACCATAACCTTTAATCTTGCCATTAACCGTCATATTGGTCGTTTTAAGCATAGCTCCATTGTAAAGGGCCAGCTCTCCGGTACCGTTAATGGTAGCTGTATTATTTACTTTTACCAGGTTGTAATTTTGCAACGTAGCGTTACTATTATGATTATAATTTGCTTTTACCCATAAAAAACAATTATTAACAAACCGGCTATTATCGTTTAACTGAAAATTTTGAGTAGCGGTGATCGAACCGTTATTTGTAGTCACGTTATTGGTATTCACATTCATCGTTCCTCCAATACTTATAATCCCATTATTCATGAAATTTGAGTTCGAGTTCAGATTAAAATCACCGGTCGTACTAAATGTATTTTCATTCGTAAAAGAACCGCCGGGAGAAAAAGATCCATTAACAGTAGCAGTTCCATAATTGATAAATGTGCTGTTTGAGCCATTCATATTAAGATTGCTGAAAGTTGCCGAACCTGTCTTGGTAATGATCAATAAAGCACTATTGTTTAAGGAAGCGTTCTGTACAGTCACATTCGTACCACAAATTCTTACTGTTCCTCCATTTCCATTAAAGCCCACCGTAATATTACTTCCGGTTATACATATTAAATCACCGTTGTTCACATTAATATTTGTATTTGATGTGGTGATTGTTTGAGTACAGCCAGTATTACAATTCGGACTGTCATCAATCCCTGCAATGATATTAGTACCGGCAAGTGTATTTAAATTATTTTTCAGGGTTGCACTAAGCTGGACGTTTAATTTAAGGCCGGAAATTGGCACCTTCTGAATACTGCTTGTATTGTCAGGTGCTGTTTTAACAATAAAAACCTCTTTCACCGTGTTGGGCAAATAGACCTTGGTTGCAAAAGGTATTTTCAAAGAGGCGGAACCTTTGGAAAGCAACTTTCCATTTAATGCCGGATCTGCATCGTATATTGATACTACATGCACAGCATCATTAAACCGGTTATCCGTTATAGTGATATCAAAATAAATATCCTTTGAATTCTCCCATGTAAAGCCTACCGGAATTTTGAGATCACTCATATTACTCACTGTACCTTCAACAGCAGTATTCTTCTTTTCGCATGATGATAATCCGGCAAAAAAGAGAAGAAGAATCAGATTCAAAAGTTTTTTCATATATTCTATATTATCTGCGCTATTAAGATTTTTTTTGCTTTGAGCTATGGGTTTTGAGCAGTCAGCTCATACCGCACATCTCATTTCATTCTTTACAATTCAACTGGGTTATATTAACCTCATTCAATATGACCTCAAATTCTGTTCTTCTGTTCATCTGCTGTTCCGCTTCAGGGCAATTAACACCCTCCACACATGAGTTTACCAGCCTGCTTTTACCGTAGTATTTCACTTCGATACGTCTTCCATCTATCCCTTTTGCAATCAAATAAGAACGTGCGGCTTCTCCCCTTCTCAAAGACAGTTGTCTGTTATAGTTATCGGTAGCTCTACTATCAGTATGACTTGCAGAAATAATACTGATTTCAGGATTTTTCTGCATAATCATTGCAATCCTATCTAGTGTTGGGATTGCATCCGGGCGGATTTCTGCCTGATCAAGATCATAATAAATATTATCCAGACTGAATGTTTTCTTCAATGTCTCACAGTTGTCGGTTACCCATTGCTGCATGTTCTCAGCTCTGTTCAATTTAACAAGGACATTGATAGTTGAATCAGCCGTAATACCAACCGTACTCAGGAAGCTTTGACGACTTACATAAGTTATCCGGCTACCACTTAATTCATAATCCGTTTCTTTTGAAAGTACTCTGGTGAATTCACCATTACTATTTGCTATAAGCGTGTCTGTTAGTCCGTTGTTACGCAAAATCACCCTGGTACCCGGTAGTGGTGCATTTGTCCCTGCATCAATAACCTTACCTTTGAGGACAACTGTATATGCCATACGGGTAAATTGATAGATATCATCATTACCCCTTCTGTTTGAACTGAAATATCCGCTTTTTGCAGGCTCATCCATAATGAAGCCAAAATCATCCGAAGAAGAGTTAATATCAGTTCCCATATTTTTTGGGCTTCCCACTGCTTTAAGATCTTTCAAGACTACCTCAAAAATATCCAGTCCACCTAAACCCGGATGTCCTGTTGAAGAAAAGTAAAGCTTACCGTCTTTATGAAGAAATGGGAACTGTTCATTGCCTTCGGTGTTGATTTTAGGACCTAAATTGTTTGGTCGTCCCCATTTCTTTCCATCCCCAGTACGAACACAATAGTAAAGATCAGTACCTCCAAATCCTCTGGGCATATCTGAAGCGAAGATCAATATTTTTCCGTCCTGCGAAACGGTTGGGTGGCCTGTAGAATATTCGTTATTGTTATAAGGAAAGGGTGTAATTTTATTCCATCCTGGACCTGAAGCTGTGTAAAGCTTTAATTTATTAACTCCATTATTGCTTTTTGCAGCCTTTCCTCCCACATAATTATTCCTTGTAAACAAGAGACTTCCCTCAGGCAAAAGAACCGAAGGACCTTCATGAAAACTACTCTTAACCTTCCCTCTCAGTAAATAAGGTTCAGAGCCTTCATCAGTACTTTCAGCTTTGTTTGAGGCGAATAAAGATAAGATAGACCGTTCAGTATCTGAATTAGATGCGATATATTTGGATGGTTTGGACGCCTTATCTGATTTACCTACACTGTCAGGATCAGCTTCTGTGATGTCTTCCAGCTTGTCAATAATATACAGGTCTGAATAGGAAGTCCTGTCCCATTGAAAAATATATCTGGTTTTTTGAGAGCGGTTGCTCACGAAGAGCAATCCATCTTTGTAATACATTGGTGAATATTCAGAGGCATCTGTATTGATACTTGAGTAGCTAACCCGATATTCCCCTGCATTCCTTGAGAAAGAATTCAAATTTGCTTTGGAAAATGCACCTGCCCGGCGATCGCTGGGTTTCATACTTAGAAATTTACGGTACCACTGCTCTGATTGTTCATACTTTTCTTTATTTGCCAATGCTTCTGCATAATACAGCGCCCATTCTGCTTTGATATTTTTAAGTTTACAAAGTTCACCATACCAATACATTGCTTCGTCATAATCCTTAATATTGCGGTTACTGGCTGCCATCATCTCCTGAGCCGAAACATTTTCAGGATCTTTCTCTAAAACCTTTTTGAGTTCTTTTATGGCATCTGCAAAACGCAGGGATTGATATTCAATTATGGCTTTCCTTAACAATGGGCTATTATCAACCTGCTGAGCATCTGCAAATGGCACAGCAATGAACAGCATTACTGATAAGCAAATGATCGATAATGGTTTCCTTAATTGCATATCTTAAATCCTCTTTATTAAAAATATCTGGGTGATAGTACTCTTTCGCGGTCAAAAGAAAACTCGTACCTCAACATAAACTCATGACTCCCGGAATTATATGTTCTTAAACTGGTGATACTCTTATCAAAGGCATACCCCACACTAACTCTGGGACTGACCCTTATTTCCATCATTGCCGATATATCAGCACTGGTACGATATTCGGCACCAATTGCGAGTACTTCTTTTATCCATAGTGTTGCATTTAAATCACCCTGAACCGGGGCTCCTCTAACGCCTTTAACAAGTACAGAAGTCTTGAGATTAAAATCAAAACCCAAAGGAAAAACATAACCCGTTGCGAGGTAAGCATGAGCCGATTGTCTGGCAGTAATATCACCAACATCAATGGTATCATTATTCAGCCTGTTTCTAACGAAATCCTGAACAGATAAACCGGCATAGAAACGGCTATTCCGGTAATATGCACCCGAACCGAAATTATACAGGGTTTTATTTACATCAGAACCAAATGCCATATCCGGCACGGGCCCTGAAGGATCAAGGTTAACACTTGAGAAACCCGCATGATAATTATTCATGCTTCCCTGCAAACCAAAAGAAAGGCTCCCTTCATTTATTGGAATACGGAAAGCACCGCTTAAAACAATTCCTGTCGTTTTAGTAATTCCAACTTTATCACTCATTAACTGTATACCCAATCCCAAACGCTCATTTGCAAAAGGAGCATCCATAGTGAATGTTCCGGTTTGAGGAGCACCTTCTATACCTACCCATTGATTTCTGTAGAGTGCTGTAGCGGCTGCCACATTTCTGCTTCCCGCATAAGCGGGATTGAAAGCCAGGGTATTAAACATATACTGTGAAAATAAAGCATTTTGCTGTGCAAACAATCCAGCACAGTTTAATAACAAAACTACAATAACAATTAATCCTTTAAATATTTTGTGCGTCATTACCGTTAATATTCTCATTAATTTACCTGTTCACAGTAATAAAGCCCGCGTATTTATCTTTCTTATCAATTATGATAATGTAATAATAAGTGCCGTCAGGAATGTCCCTGCCCAGGAAAAACCCTTCAGTAACCTCTCCTCCCCAATCATTCTTATAATCATCAGATTTATAAACACGGTTACCCCATCTGTTATACATCTCGAGAGATACATGCTTACCATTAGCATTCTGTACAACAAACTTATCATTCATACCATCTCCATTAGGTGAGAAACCAGCAGGAACATAGGTAGGCATGGGATCAAGTTTAATAGGCGTTGTCTCTGAAGGACTAACATCAGCTGTCGAATTTGGATCTGGTCTCAAACCATTAGTTGAAACATCCGACACTTTAAATCCGGTTAAGGATGAAATAGCTTCGGCGGTTGCTGTGTTTTGAAAAACACCTGATGTTAACAAAAGCTTGACATTGATAAGTAATTCTACTTTTGCTTCCTCTCCGGCGACCAGGCGACTGGTTGGCAATAATAGTTCTGTATTTGTCGAACCATTAAAAGACGAATTCGCTTTGAGATTTCCAAAGGCTGTAATTGTTTTAACTGTCGCTTCTGCACCTCCAAACGCCAAAGCCAGATTATCTTTTATACTGATACTTTCTAAACCATTAGGGCCAAAATTCACTGCTGTAAAAACGAACTTAACATCATAAGTACCATTCAAAGCCGGAGTAATGGAAGCCAAATTCTTAGCCAAACCTATTTTGGCATTAGGATCACTTGGTGCGATAACTGTAAGAGCTGTATTTGCCGGACTTGTAGCATATACGTCGCCGTCAGAACCATTCCATATGAAATTAGTTGTTCCACTCCAGTTCAGTGCAGGCTCAAATGTCAGTTTTGCAAGGTCTGCAACAGGAATCTCCTGATTTATCGTAACAGGAATACCATTTAATTTCAGAACTCCGTCAGGAGGTAGTGTTTGAATCCTGACTTTAACTAAAGGATCTCCGTCAGGGTCTGTGTACTTATTTGTAAAATCTGCAACTGTAAACGGTATCGGTAAAAATCCGGTACTGCTCTTCGTAATATTACTTACCACCGGCGGCCTGTTTGGATTGGCAGAACAGAAAGGCGTAGCAGGAGGGTAATTAACTATCACCTCTGTTTCAGGATTTATACTGATGTGCAGGCGCATCTGAGGACGAAGTCCATCTGAAATCTGAACCCATTGCCCACCTGTAAAATTCCATCCCGGCCATGCTGTAGGAATTCCATTTGCATCAACAGCAGCTCCCGGCCATAGTAATTGACCAGTAAGTGCCTGATTTGTCAATTCTCTGACTACCGTGCCATCCATCTTCTTCCATCGAATTGTTGCGCTGTTTGCTGCCGGTGTAAAACCCTGCCCCGTAATTGAATACTGAACCCAGGGAACATCGCCAATACATACCTCAGTTACACTAATAGAAATAGAGGTAGGATCAATTGTAATATTGACATTTTTAGCAGCCGTTGCATAATCCGTACCATCAGAACCATTCCATTGGAAAGAAACAGGGCCACCCGAAAATCCTGCCGGAGGTACAAATGTAATTTTAGAAAGATCTGCCAAAGGTATTTCCTGTCCGGCTATGATATTTACACCATTAAGTTTCAAAGTACCGGAAGGGGGTAAGGTAACAACCTTTATTTTACTTAATGCATCTCCATTCGGATCAGTGAACTTACTTGTGAAATCATTTGCGGTAAATGTTACTGGTTGATCTATTGTTCCTGTTTTTGGGATATCTACTATTACAGGTGGTGTATTACTACTTGAACTAATTGTGATATTTACAGTAACTGTATTCCCATCAACAATTCCGTCATTTACTTTATATGTAAAACTATCGGAAGTTGAAGTTCCGTTATTATGAACATAGGTAAATGAACCATTTGAATTTAACGTTAAGGTTCCATGTGCCGGATCAGTTACTTTGATCGCAGTAATTGGATTAGAATCAGGATCTGAATCATTGCTCAGAACACCAGGAACAGCTACCGTTAATGGTGCTCCCTTAACTGCGCTGTAAGCATCGGCCACTGCTACAGGTGGTGTATTATTTACTGTCGCCGCTGTAATTGTAATTACTTTAGTTACACTGCTTGTACATGTACCGCTTGTAACTGCGTAAGTTATAGTAGCAGTACCTGCTGCTACCCCCGTTATTAATCCATTAGAACTTACTGTTGCTACTGCAGTGTTACTACTGCTCCAGGTACCTCCTGTTGTAGTGCTGGCTAGCTGAGTAGTTGATCCGATGGTAGTGCCGGAAGCTCCTGTGATAGCTGCTACTGTTGGCAGTGCATTGATTGTTACCGTAGCTGTTGCTGCATTCGTACAACCGTTTACATCAGCAGCAGTAGTATAGGTAATGGTCACAGTCCCCGCTGATACACCTGAAACAACACCAGTACTGGAATTTACTGTTGCAATTGCCGTATTGCTACTGCTCCAGCTTCCACCGGTTGTGGCATTCACTAAGGTCGTTGTATTGCCGATACAGGCATTTAATGTGCCTGTGATTGCTGCTACCGTTGGCAACGCATTGATCGTTACCGTAGCGGTTGTTGCATTAGTACAACCATTAACATTAGTAGCAGTCGTATAGGTAATAGTCACTGTCCCTGCCGAAACGCCAATAACAACACCGGTACTGGAATTTACTGTTGCAATGGCCGTATTGCTACTGCTCCAGCTTCCACCAGTTGTGGCATTCGCTAAGGTCGTTGTATTGCCGATACAGGCATTTAATGTGCCTGTGATTGCTGCTACCGTTGGCAACAGATTAACGGTAACGATTGGCTTGTCGGTAACCATCGCTGAACAGCTTGTAGTGGCATTCGTAGCAAGAACATTATAAGTAGTTGTGCTCGTTGGACTAGCACTGAAAGTAATATCACCTCCCGTACCTGCTACCACTGCACCTACCAAT
>NZ_DASWXT010000079.1:0-17302 GCF_036405355.1 Daejeonella sp. | reverse complement strand
CTCGCGGGTCGGCTTATATTTATCTGGTATTGCTACCCGTTAAATCTTTCATCTTGTATCGCTGCAGGCATCGCGCCTTTCGCTTCGTTATTTTCCCCCCGTTTTTGTTGGGACTGCAAAGGTAGAAACATTTTCTACTTACGCCAAATTTATTTTGAAGTTTTTTTTCGCTGAGTCTTTTGACTCACTCTCCTCACTAATCTACCCCCTCCTTTTACTCCAAAACCCTCAAAAAACATCCCACATCTCTTTCGTTGCGGGTTGCAAAGGTATGTAAATTCACCATACTACACAACAGTTATTAAGAATTAATTGGTAGAAACTACTTAAGTCACTGTGGGTGAAGAAGAAAAAGTTTAAATAGAATGAACCCGAAGAAAAACAGTATGGATAGAATGATTAATTAAGGACTTATCCAAAACCCTTTTTCAGTTTATCCCTGTCTGATGAACCAGGAATATCTACTTATATGATTAAAGCTAATCGTTATTGATAAAAGCCTCCCCATCTCTGATATCAGATGCCAGCTCCATGATTGTTTTGGTTTCAAAAAGTGTTATCAGTTGCTGTTTAATCAGTTTATACTGGGAATGCATTGGGCATGGCTTAGCTTCAGAACATTTATTCAAACCCAAAATACATCTTTCCAGCACACTATCCTCTTCCATCACATCCAGAACAGAACGTACCGGCAGGCTCTTCGCTTCCTCAGTCATATAAAATCCGCCATTGGGTCCACGAACAGAACTGATAATTTTATTGTTCTTGGTAAGCACCTGCAATATTTTTGCAGTAAAGTGAGGCGGAGAATCTGTCGCATCCGAAATCGCCTTTATTCCCAGCTTACAATTCTCAGAACTTTTTTGTGCTATATATATGGTTGCCCTAAGGGCATATTCTGTAGATTTTGAAAACATAAATACTTAAAAAAAGAAAACTACAAATTTTATGCAACAATCAATCAGAAATATTCAGCTATCAAAATATTTGATAAATAATTAAAGATATTTTTGTCTTTAATTATTGTTATTATATATATTTACTTAAAAAAACTCATGTCCAACAATAATTCTATAACATACCTTCTTAATCCAAAGAATTGGTGGTTGCCCTTATTGATCATTTTTATTGTAAGCATATGCGGAGTAGCAATGATAGGTATTCATACTTATACTGAAGCCCCACCTATTCCCAACTACGTTACAGAGAAAGGAAAAGTCATAATTTCTAAAGAAGATATTTTAAAAGGACAGGCTGTTTTTCAGGAATATGCCCTGATGGAATATGGTTCAATGTTTGGCGACGGTGCGAACAGAGGCCCCGACTATACTGCAGAAGCACTCCATCGCATGTCTGAGTATATGAATGATTATTACAAATCGGGTCTAAACAGCGACGAAAACAGCGAGCTTGCTATAAGAGGGGCACAGGAACAAGTTAAATATGAAATAAAAGCTAACCAATACGACAAAAATACCAATAGTGTAAAGCTTGCAGATTCACAGGTAGCAGCATTGTCCAATTTAGAGGATTACTATAAGAATATATTCACTAATCCAAAATTTGCAGGTGCCTTTAAGCCTATGGGTTATATCAAGGACGAAGAAGACATAAAGTCATTATCTAAATTCTTCTTTTGGGGTGCATGGGTCTGCGGAGTGGAAAGACCCGGCGAAACCTATAGTTATACCCATAACTGGCCTTTTGATCCAAGTGCCGGAAATACGCCAACTTCAGCGACTGTAATATGGAGTATTATTGGCTCCTTGGGCTTGTTACTGGGGCTGGGAATAGTATTATATTATTACGGCAGAATGGATAAGCTGGACGATGATGCATATACCAATAAGGCACAAGCCTTTATGACAAAAGCAGAAGTTGCAAAATTCGCTCCTGATGAAATCCAGCATGCCACATTCAAATATTTCTATGTTGCCATTTTGCTATTCGGGACTCAGGTTCTGGCCGGAATTTTAACCGTACATGATTTTGTCGGATTTGTCAATTTCTTTGGATTTGACATTTCAAAAGCTTTGCCGGTAACAATAACCCGTAGCTGGCATGTTCAATTATCCTTGCTGTGGATCTCGGCCTGCTGGATAGGAGCTTCATTTTTTATGATGTCGCTGATTTCACCTGCGCAAGCCAAAAGCCAGGTAAAACTAATTAATACAATATTCTGGCTTACCGTATTGCTGGTCGCCGGATCGATGGTTGGCATGTTCCTTGGCCCCCATGGTCTGCTCGCAAAAAGCTGGTACTGGCTGGGGCACCAGGGATGGGAATATGTAGAATTGGGTAAAATATGGCAAATCATATTAGGAATAGTTTTCATAATATGGGCGATAACCATTTATCGCGGAATCAAACCAGTAATGAAAGTAAAACAGCCATGGGCCTTGCCAAACTGGCTCGTCTACACCACTTTCAGCATTATTCTTTTGCTCATCTCTGGTTTTATTGCCACTCCAAATACAAATTTTGTCATCGCCGACTTCTGGAGATGGATGGTGGTACATATGTGGGCCGAAGCGTTTTTTGAAGTTTTCACTACAGTACTGATCGGATACTTTATGGTTTTAATGGGCCTGATCAGTAAACAAGCAGCTATTCGCGTTATCTATCTGGCCACACTTTTATTTCTGGGATCGGGATTGCTCGGTATTTCTCATAATTTCTATTGGAATGCAAAACCTGTTGGAACCATGGCTCTCGGTGCTGTATTCTCAACCTTACAGGTAGTCCCTCTGGTTCTGCTCACATTGGAGGCCTGGCGTTTCAGTAAACTCCCAAAAATACTGGAGGATAATAACAAGGTAAATGGGGATCCAAATAAGCAATTCGGTTTCCCCGAAGTATTTCTATTCCTGGTTGCAGTAAACTTCTGGAATTTCTTTGGAGCAGGGGTACTTGGATTTATAATCAATCTTCCTATTGCGAACTACTATGAACACGGAACTTATTTAACTGTAAATCATGGACACGCTGCATTGATGGGTGTTTATGGAAACCTTGCCCTGGCAACAGTACTATTCTGCAGCCAATTATTGATAAAGGCAGAATACTGGAGACCAAAAGCGATCAGAACAGCATTCTGGTCAATTAACATTGGCTTGCTGTTAATGGTATTGCTTGATCTGTTCCCTGCAGGTATACTCCAATTCCAGACCGTAACTGAAAGGGGCTTATGGTTTGCCAGAAGTGCCGAATTTATTGACAGCACCGCCTTTCAGAACTTAACCTGGCTTCGTATAATTGGGGGTTCTATGTTTACACTTGGGGGAGTTATCCCATTAATGTGGTTTGTATTGAAAGGCGCTAAAGGTTTGAAAAGGAATGCTAAAACCAATTAAAAAAATCAATACATAGATTTCAATTCACTTTGTTAAATAGTGTTAAAAACAGCTGAAAGAGTCAGGAAAGGGATATTTTAGCATCCTTTATATTATACATAAATATAATTGATGTTTTACCGATTTACCTTATCTTTGCAGAATGTTTAAAAATAAGCTTAACATATCCCTAAGCATATTACTGGTTATAATAATTGCGTTTGCAGGCTGCAAAAGCAAATTTGAAAAATTACGCGCAAGCAATGACACCGCTAAAAAGTATCGGGAAGCTGTGCGTCTTTATGAGAAAAAAGACTATAATAAGGCTCTCAGTCTATTTGATGATCTTGTTACCAAATATCGCGGGACTGCAGAAGCTGAGGATCTTTCATATTATTTTGCATACACGCACTATAAATTAAGGGATTACACTACGGCCAGATATCATTTTAAAACATTTGCCGATACATATGCCTCCAGTGCAAAAGCTGAAGAATGCCGTTTTATGGCTGCTTATTGTTTTTATCTCGAATCTCCAACATATTCACTGGATCAGGAAAACACGATTAAAGCAATTGAGGCCTTACAATTATTTATAAACTTATATCCAAAAAGTGAGCGTGTTGCTGAAGCAAGTAAATTGATCAGCAATCTGCGTGATAAACTTGAAACCAAATCCTACGCCAACGCTAAATTATTCCTGGATATCGGTGATTATAAATCGGCAGTAATTGCTTTCAGAAATTCGGCACGCGAGTTTCCCGATACAAAATATGCCGAGGAGATGGAATTCCTGACCATAAAAGCTCAGGCATTATATGCCAAAGCAAGTTTTGAAATTAAGCAGGAGGAGCGTTATAATGAGGCCATTCAATTATATAACGAATTTGTACAAAATTACCCTTCAAGTAAATACCTGAAAGAAGCGGAAGAAATAAAGAAAAGCAGTGAAAAAGCTATTATTGAGGTTAGAAAACTGATCGCACTGCAAACAGCAGAAATGAAAGCACAGGAAGAAAAAATCAAAGCTGCAGAAGAAAGTAAAAAAGAAGACACTAAAAACAAGTAAAATGAGTACTACTAAACCCGTTATTCCAAACAGTACAGTAACACGTGATGTTCGTGAACTTGATAAAACAACCGACAATATCTATGAGTCGATTGTAATTATCAGTAAACGTGCTAACCAGATTGCGAATAACCTGAAAGAAGAACTTCATGGTAAACTAGCAGAATTTGCATCATCTAATGATAATTTAGAAGAGGTATTTGAAAACCGTGAGCAAATTGAAATATCTAAACATTATGAGCGTATGCCTAAGCCATCGCTTATTGCTGTTGATGAATTTTTACACAACAAGGTTTATTACCGCAATCCTTCTAAAGAGCAAAATTAATGAAGCAAGGGAGCATAGTACTTTTATGTGCTATGCACCATGCATGCTTTCAGATGGGTAGATCTTTGCCCTATGCTTACTAACAAGAATATTCTCCTTGGCGTTTGTGGCAGTATCGCCAGCTATAAATCGGCATCTCTTGTACGTTTACTGGTCAAGGCCGGTGCTAATGTGAGGGTTATCATGACCAAAGATGCCTGTAACTTCATTACCCCGCTTACGCTTTCAACATTATCCAAAAATCCTGTTCTGAGTAATTATTCTGATCCTGAAAGCGGGAGTTGGAATAATCATGTGGAACTTGGATTGTGGGGTGATCTGATGATTATAGCCCCTGCAAGTGCCAATACCCTGGCTAAATTCGCAAATGGATTATGTGACAATCTGCTTACAGCAGTTTATCTTTCAGCCAAATGCCCGGTTTACTTTGCTCCTGCAATGGATCTGGATATGTGGAAACATCCTGCAACACAAAAGAACATTTCTTCACTGATCAGTTTTGGAAACATTATGATCCAACCGGGTTATGGTGAATTAGCGAGCGGATTAACAGGAGAAGGTCGGATGGAAGAGCCTGAAGCCATTTTAGAATTCCTGAGTGATGAACTAAAAAAAAAACTTCCATTAAAAGGTAAGAAGGCTCTTGTAACTGCCGGACCTACCTATGAAGCGATCGACCCTGTCAGATTCATTGGCAACCACTCCTCAGGAAAAATGGGATTTGCGATTGCCGAAGAACTCGCTGCTTTAGGAGCTTCAGTTATCCTCGTTACCGGACCAACATCACTCAAACTCAGCAATCAGGGAATTAAGAGAATCGACATTAATTCTGCCGAAGAAATGCTTGAAGCAGCCCTGAACAATTTTACCGGAACAGATATCTCTATATTAAGTGCGGCTGTGGCTGATTATCGTCCTAAAGATATCTCTATTACCAAAATCAAAAAGGATAGTTCAGAGTTCGTGATAGACCTGATCAAAACCCCCGATATACTCGCAACTTTAGGAAAAGAAAAGAAGCCTGGCCAAATACTCGTTGGATTTGCCCTCGAAACCAATGATGAGGAAAAGAATGCCATAAAGAAACTTGAAAAGAAAAATCTGGATTTCATCGTTCTAAACTCATTAAGAGATGAGGGCGCAGGATTTAAGAATGACAGCAATAAGATTACGATCATTGACCGGAAGCAGAATAAAGAAACCTTTGAATTAAAACCGAAATCTGAAGTAGCAGCGGATATCTGTAAAAAAGTACTAGATTTAATAGGATGAAATACCTGATCTTGTTTTGTTTACTGTTAATAACCCAGGCAGTCCATTCACAGGATCTGAATGCACGTGTACAGATTCTGGCACCACAACTTGCCAACTCCAATAAACGGGTACTCGATATCCTCGAAGCAAGTATTAAAGATTTTTTAAATAATAAAAGATGGTCGGCAGACGCGCTTCAGCCCCAGGAGAGGATCGACTGCAATTTTGTAATTACTATCACCGACTGGGATGGTTCAAGCAATTTCAAAGCTGAGGCTCAGATTCAATCGAACAGGCCTGTATTCAACAGTTCTTACAGCAGTACTCTACTGAATTTAAGTGATAAGGATTTTGATTTTACCTATTCTGAGGGTCAGCCACTCGATTTCTCCGAACAAAACTATATCAATAACTTAAGCTCTTTACTCGCGTTTTATGCCTACATCATTACTGGAATGGATTATGACACCTTTTCAAAATTCGGAGGTACCCCCTATTTCGAGAAAGCTCAAACGGTATTGAATAACGCTCAAACAGCTCCAAATGGTGGATGGAAGGCTTTTGAAAACCTGAGAAACCGATTCTGGCTAATAGAAAACTTAACTAATAAGTCGTATAACCCAATCCGTGAAAGCCTTTACATTTATCACAGAGAAGGTTTGGATGTCATGGCAGAAAACCAATCCAAAGGGAGAAAAGCGGTACTTTCTGTCATTCCACAACTTCAGAAAATAGACAAACAAAAACAAGGATCAATCTTAAATCAGATTTTTTTTACAGCAAAAGCTGATGAAATAATTAATATACTTGGCGCTGCTGAACCTCAGGAAAAGATTAAAGCGTACAATGCCTTATCAGTAATTGATCCTGCAAACAGTTTAAAGTACGAGATTCTCAAAAAACCTTAGCAGGCTGTTTCATGAATACCGGTACAATAAATCAAATTACTTAATTTAGCTCAAACTTTTCGATTACATGCTCAAGCGACTGGCGATTAGAAATTATGCCTTAATTGATAACCTGGATATTTCATTCTCTAATGAACTGAATATCATGACAGGTGAGACCGGAGCGGGTAAATCAATCATCCTTGGAGCACTTTCCTTAATATTAGGCCAGCGTGCTGAAGGGAAGTACTTTTTCAATCAGCAGAAAAAATGTGTGATCGAAGGGACCTTTGAAGTAAATGGATTTCAGCTTGAGGATTTCTTTACTGAAAACGATCTTGACTATGACCGTGAAACGGTTTTGAGAAGGGAAATATCCTCCGATGGAAAAACGAGGGCCTTCATCAATGATACTCCTGTCAATCTGGCTCTCCTGAAGAAACTTGGGGAGAAACTAATTGATGTTCATTCGCAGCATGCTACACTCGAAATTAATGATGAAGAATTTCAGTTATTAGTTATTGATACAGTAGCAGGCAATGATGATCTTCTCTCAGACTATAGAAAAACATATAAATCCTATAGAAATGCTCAATCCTGCCTAAAGGAATTGATTAGTCATAGTGAGCAGAGCAAAGCAGATCTCGATTATTTCCAGTTTCAGTTTGACGAACTCGAAAAAGCAGGCTTAAATGCAGGTGAGCAGGAAGAACTCGAAGAGGAACAGAGCGAATTGACTCATGCTGAAGAAATTAAAAGAAGTTTACTTATTTCAATTGGCCTATTGAGCGAAAATGAGCCTTCTGTTGCTGTTCAGATTAAAGAAGCATTGATCAGTTTGGCCAATGCAGAAAAGTTTAAACCTGAGCTAAGCAAAATCTCTGAACGGCTCAACAGCACTCTGATAGAAATAAAAGACCTTATATCTGAAATTGAAGACTTTGAACAAAGAAGTTTGATCAATGAATCAAGGCTTGAAGAAGTAAATGAGCGATTGGATTTACTTTATTCCCTGCAGAAAAAACATCGGGTAAACTCAGATTCCGAATTAATCACCGTCCGGGATCAGTTTTCTATAAAAATCAACGGCATTTTATTCGCTGATGAAGATATTGAGAAATTAAAAACTGAAAGAGATAAACTGCTCCTGGAATTGACAGAACTGGCAAATCAGATCAGTAAACGCCGGACTGATTCTATCCCAAAGGTAGAAACACAGGTAATGCATACGTTATTAGAAATTGGCATGCCAAATGCTGTTCTGCAAATATTAAATGAAAGCCTTCCTGAAGGAAAATTCGACATAAACGGAAATAATCAGATCAGATTTCTTTTCAGTGCAAACAAAGGGCAGAGTCCATTGCCAATGAACAAAGTCGCATCGGGAGGTGAACTTTCGCGCTTAATGCTTGCCATTAAATCTTTGGTTGCAGTACATACTTCACTTCCAACCATAATATTTGATGAAATCGATACCGGAATCTCTGGAGAGGTAGCATTGAGGGTTGGGAATATTATGGAAAAATTATCGAAAAATATGCAGGTTATCGCCATAACCCATCTGCCACAGATTGCGAGCAAAGGAAATACTCATTTCTGTGTTTACAAAGATGAAGAAAGCGACATTACGCATACCAACATCCGGGAACTGGATAAAGAAGAACGGGTGATGGAACTTGCAAAGATGCTCAGTGGCAATAATCCCGGAGAATCTGCAATACAAAATGCCCGAGAATTACTCTTAAATTTTTAAAGAGTTTAAGAATTAGAGATTAATAATAACTTTACCTTTTTATTTACGTCAAAAACCAAATTCAATCATATGTATAACTTACTGAAAGGTAAAAGAGGAATCATTTCAGGTGCTTTGGATCAAAATTCAATTGCCTGGAAAGTTGCAGAGAAAGCTCATGAAGAAGGTGCTGTATTTGTTCTTACCAATGCACCGATAGCCATGCGGATGGGTGAAATTAACTCATTGGCTGAAGCCACCGGATCACAAATTATACCGGCTGATGCTACAAGCGTAGAAGACCTGACCAATCTGTTTACCCAATCTCAGGAAATCCTGGGAGGAAAAATCGATTTTGTTCTTCACTCTATTGGAATGAGTGTGAACATACGAAAGAAGATTCCTTATCCAGAACTTAACTACGAATACTTCCAAAAAGGAATAGATGTTTCTGCCCTGTCATTACATAAAATGTTAAGCGTAGCCAAGAAACTGGATGCAATAAACGAATGGGGAAGTGTAGTTGCACTTACTTATATGGCAGCACAGCGTACCTACCCTTTCTATACTGACATGGCTGATATCAAAGCAATGCTTGAATCCATTGCCAGGAGTTTTGGTTATCACTACGGACTGGATAAGAAAGTTCGTATTAATACTGTCTCCCAGTCTCCAACAAAAACAACTGCAGGTACCGGAATCAAAGGTTTTGGCAGCTTCTACGATTATGCCGATGCAATTGCACCACTTGGGAATGCTGATGCAGAATCCTGTGCAGATTATTGTATCACTTTATTCTCTGACCTTACCCGTATGGTAACCATGCAAAATCTGTTTCACGATGGAGGATACTCTTCTACCGGAGTAAGTGATGATGTGATGTACCGTTTAGGCGTTGAGAATGGTGAGGGATAGTATTTGAATGACGGAATAGAAATTTCCCCATTCCCAATTTCCTATTCCCATTGAATGCATTATAATTGAGAAGTTATATATTATTTGAAATCGAAAAATTAATTTCTATTTGTAATAAAGAATATTCTGGGCGTTACCCGCTTGGGCGGGTCGGGCTCTTCGTTACAATCTTTTTCTGCTACGCATAAAAAGGATTTTCACTACGATCCCTAACGCTCTAAACGCCGTACACATCTATAAAAAAGGCCCGTTCTAAAATTTTAGAACGGGCCTTTTTGTGAGGGGAAAATTGTTTGACAATTGTCAATTGTCAACTCAATTACAGTGATTCTATAAGCACAATCTTCACCTTTACCGACCCTGGTGGAGTGACTGTTCCTATTCCATCAGAACTCTGTATTTCCAGTACAATCTGTCCTGAACGGGTTAAATAGCTGTAGGATACACCATTATAGACCTGAGGAATCTGCTCATAAGTTCCATTATCAAAGGAAATATAAACCAGAACACCCCCATAATCGTTGAAATTATTATCGATCTCAGGCATATTGATTGAAGCTGTATAACTACGACCTCCATCAAGTTTAATCCAGTTCCCCGGGTTAAGAGTTGCAAAAATGGTGCGGTTAGGGACAATATATTCCTTTTTGCATCCTGCACCTAATAACATAATACTCATGGCAAAAAGAAAGACTGACTTTTTCATAATACTCAATACAGGAAAGGCCTGTATAATGATGACGAAAAAAAAGGGCTGACAGTTGCATCTGTCAGCCCTTTATGAAGAAATTAGAATAGTTTATTCCTCTTTCTTTTCTTCTTTCTTTCTTTTAACGGTTTTAGCTTTAGAAATAATCCGGATTTCCTCTTTTTCCTTATCGTAATCTACCTCCATCGTATCTCCTTCTGCAAGTTCTCCTTTCAGAATCTCTTCTGCGATCGGATCTTCAAGATGCTTTTGAATTGCACGTTTCAAAGGACGTGCACCAAAATTTGAATCATAACCCTTTTCGGCGATGAAATCTTTGGCGGCATCAGTAAGCTTAATTTCATAACCCAATCCCTGGATCCTGTCGAAAAGAGCCTTTAACTCAATATCAATGATCTTAAAGATATCTTCCTTGGTCAGTGAATTAAACACAACCACATCATCAACCCGATTCAGGAACTCAGGAGCAAAAGCACGTTTCAATGCATTTTCTATAACTCCTCTTGAGTATGTATCGGCCTGTGAAGATTTTGCGACAGTACTGAAACCAACACCCTGTCCGAAATCCTTTAATTGTCTGGCTCCGATATTCGAAGTCATGATAATGATCGTATTCCTGAAATCTACTTTTCGGCCCAGACTATCAGTAAGCTGACCCTCATCAAGTACCTGTAAAAGTATATTAAACACATCAGGGTGGGCCTTTTCAATTTCATCCAGAAGAACTACAGCATATGGTTTTCGTCTGACTTTTTCTGTCAGTTGCCCGCCTTCTTCATAACCCACATATCCCGGAGGCGCTCCAACTAAACGTGAGACAGCGAATTTCTCCATGTACTCACTCATGTCAACCTGAATCAATGCATCCTCTGTATCAAACATGAAACGGGCAAGTTCTTTGGCCAACTCCGTCTTTCCAACACCCGTTGGACCCAAAAATATAAATGAGCCAATTGGTTTCTTAGGATCTTTCAATCCGGCACGGGTGCGCTGAATTGCCTTCGTTAATTTCTTAACCGCATCTTCCTGACCGATTACTCTTGTATTGATTGCATCAAACATTCCCAGCAATTTGACGCTGTCAGTCTGACCAACCCTCTGAACAGGGATACCGGTCATCATGGATACTACTTCGGCAACATTATCTTCAGTTACTGTGTAGCGCTTAGTCTTAGTTTCTGCTTCCCATTCAGCTTTCGCCTTTTCAAGCTCTTCGAGCAGGTTTTTCTCTGTATCACGGAGCTTGGCAGCTTCCTCATATTTCTGACTGCGAACAACCTTATTCTTTTCAATTTTGATCTCCTCTATCTTCTGCTCCACATCAATAATGTTTTGCGGAACATGGATATTGGTCAGGTGAACCCGTGATCCCGATTCATCAAGGGCATCAATAGCCTTATCAGGCAGGAACCGGTCAGTGATATAACGTGTTGTTAAACTAACACATGCGTTGATTGCCTCATCAGTATAGGTTACTCCGTGATGCTCTTCGTATTTTTCTTTGATGCGGTTCAGGATCTCAATAGTCTCTGCGGGAGTTGCCGGCTCAACCATTACCTTCTGGAAACGACGGTCAAGGGCACCATCCTTTTCAATATACTGACGGTACTCATCAAGAGTTGTAGCACCGATACATTGTATTTCACCTCTTGCTAAAGCTGGTTTGAACATATTTGAAGCATCCAGCGAACCTGATGCACCTCCAGCTCCAACAATGGTATGGATCTCATCAATGAACAGAATGACATCAGGAGATTTCTCCAGTTCATTCATAACCGCTTTCATTCTTTCTTCAAATTGACCGCGGTACTTGGTACCAGCAACTAAAGAAGCAAGATCCAGAGTAACTACCCTCTTATTAAATAATACACGGGATACTTTACGCTGAACTATTCGTAATGCAAGTCCTTCTGCAATTGCAGATTTACCCACACCCGGCTCACCAATAAGTATTGGATTATTCTTTTTACGACGGGATAAAATCTGGGATACCCGTTCAATTTCCTTCTCACGACCAACAATTGGGTCAAGTTTACCATCTTCAGCAGCACGAGTCAGATCCCGCCCGAAATTATCCAGAACAGGGGTTTTTGATTTAATATCAGAAACCTTTTTTGGCTGACTAAAGTTTTCTTCTTCCCTGAAATCATCATCACCTGCAGGTGAACCAGGTGCTTCATCGCGGAAACCTTCTTTATTATTCTCTACTTCAGCCTTGAATATATCGTAGTTCACATTATACTGCTGCAATATCTGCGATGCAATATTATCCTCATCCCTCAAAATAGATAATAGCAAATGTTCGGTACCGATAATATCGCTTTTAAATATTTTAGCCTCTAAGTAAGTGATCTTGAGAACCTTCTCTGCCTGCTTTGTTAAAGGAATATTTCCAAGATTAACAGTAGTACTGGATGTACCCTTTACTGAATCCTCAACAGATTTGCGCAAACGGGCAGTATCAACCCCTAAACCTTTTAAAATTTTTATTGCCATACCATCTCCTTCCCGGATAAGCCCCAGCAATAAATGCTCTGTGCCAATATAATCATGGCCTAGTCGCAGAGCTTCTTCTCTGCTATATGATATCACGTCTTTGACGCGTGGAGAAAATTTCGCTTCCATTAGTATACCTTTCTGTATTTTAATGCCCTAAGCTATTAATAAAATGAATTAATAGACATCAGGCTATTGTAACAAGTTATCAACAATTACGCCATTTTGGTTAAAAAGGTTTTACGATATGAAGACATAATAAAGTTGACATGTCTCTGACTAAAATCCGATATTTGAACCTCAATCAATATACGAATGTCAGACGAAAAAATAATATTTTCTATGGCCGGGGTAAATAAGATTTACCCCCCACAGAAACAGGTTCTTAAAAATATCTATCTGTCTTTTTTTTACGGAGCAAAGATCGGGGTAATCGGATTAAACGGTTCGGGTAAGTCATCTGTACTAAAGATTATTGCCGGACTGGACAAGTCATACCAGGGTGAAGTTGTGTTCGCTCCGGGCTATACAGTGGGTTATTTGGCTCAGGAACCCATTTTGGACCCTGATAAAACAGTTAGGGAAGTTGTAGAGGAGGGGGTTGCCTCAACGACCGCCATCCTTAAAGAGTATGAAGAGATCAATGAAAAATTCGGCCTGCCGGAGGTTTATGAGAATGCCGATGAGATGGATAAACTACTCGCCAGACAGGGTGAATTACAGGATCAGATCGATGCTTCGGGTGCCTGGGAACTGGACAGTAAACTGGAGCGGGCGATGGATGCATTACGCTGTCCTGAGCCTGATGCAAAAATTGCCATATTGTCAGGCGGTGAGCGGAGGCGGGTAGCATTATGTCGCTTGCTGCTTCAGGAGCCTGATGTTTTGTTATTGGATGAGCCTACCAACCACCTTGATGCTGAAAGTATCGACTGGCTGGAGCAGCATTTGAAACAATATAAAGGAACTGTAATTGCAGTTACCCACGACAGGTATTTCCTCGATAATGTTGCAGGATGGATCCTTGAACTTGATCGCGGAGAAGGTATTCCATGGAAAGGAAACTATTCATCATGGCTGGAACAAAAATCCAAGCGTTTGGAATCTGAAGAAAAAACTGAAAGTAAACGTCAGAAAACACTTGAAAGAGAATTGGAATGGGTTCGAATGGCTCCAAAAGCCCGTCATGCGAAATCAAAGGCACGTTTATCAAATTATGAAAAACTGGCTTCTGAAGACACCAAAGAACGTGAAGATAAACTGGAGTTGTTTATTCCACCCGGTCCAAGATTGGGTAACCTCGTAATTGAGGCTCAGAATGTAAGTAAAGCCTATGGCGATAAAATACTTTTTGATAACCTGAGTTTCTCATTACCTCCGGCAGGCATTGTTGGAATTATCGGACCAAATGGGGCTGGAAAAACGACTTTGTTCCGCCTGATCACAGGGCAGGAACAACCTGACTCTGGTTCTTTCAGGGTAGGTCCTACTGTAGCTCTTGGCTATGTTGACCAGAATCATGATGATCTGGATCCAGAAAAATCAGTCTGGGAGAACATCACTGATGGTAATGAAACCATTATGCTCGGGAACAGGCCTGTAAACTCAAGAGCATATGTCTCCAAGTTCAACTTTAACGGAGCAGATCAGCAGAAAAAGGTTGGTGTTTTATCCGGTGGAGAAAGAAATCGGGTTCACCTTGCAATTACTCTGAAGAAAAGTTCTAACGTGCTCCTGCTGGATGAGCCTACCAATGATATTGATGTGAACACATTGAGAGCACTTGAAGAAGGTTTAGAAAATTTCGGTGGTTGTGCGGTAATCATTTCCCATGATCGTTGGTTTCTTGACAGGGTTTGTACACATATCCTGGCATTTGAAGGCAATTCTCAGGTTTACTATTTCGAAGGAAATTATTCTGAGTACGAAGAGAACAGAAAGAAACGTACAGGCGACGTCACTCCTCACCGTCTTCGCTATAAAAAACTTACGGACTAAATACCAATATACCGGGATCGGGGGATGATTTTCCACTAATCCCGGTATTTCTTCAATGGAATGTATTCCGATACTATTTCGGCTAACCGTGTACCCACCACCATCGCATTCCTGGTATTAATTAGATGCACATAGATGCACATTTTGAATCCATCGATTTTCGACGGCTTGAGTTTTAGTAATCTGACAGCATAGCTGTTCGATGAGAACATCAAACAGGGCTCTTTAGAGAGCTAGCTCCTCATTGTTAATATGTTAACAAATAAATAACATACCTATGCCCATAGATTGAAAGATAATCAGCTATCTTTAATTGTATTGCAATTTCCTGTTATACACCAGTTTAAATAAAAATTCAACATTGAATCAAAATTTATGACTTGGAAGAAATTTAATGGAGAAACCATCGAAAGCCCGATCCTTGAAGAAGTTGAGCATGCTATCGAACGCGAATCTGCGCTGGGGAATAAATTAAAAGTTTGTATCGGCACAGACTCCCAGGTAAAAGGATCAATCATCGACTTCGCAACCGTCATCGTATTCCTGAGAGAAAAGAAAGGCGGATTCATGTATATCCATCAGGAGCGCTCTTCCATGAGAATGGGAATTAAAGAACGTATGCTCTCAGAAGTTCAGAAATCAATCGAATGTGCCTATTCCCTTTGTGACCTTCTTGATCTTTATGATGTAGATCTGGAAGTTCATGCCGATATCAATACAAATCCCAATTTCAAATCAAACATGGCACTTCATGAAGCTATGGGATATATTTTAAGTATGGGTTTTGTATTTAAAGCAAAGCCCGAGGCCTTTGCCAGTTCGGCTTGTGCCAATAAACTTGTTCAATAAAAAAAGCCATTGTTTTTAGGCAATGGCTTTTTTAGTGAATAATAATTGGTTTATGATGATTTTAGTTTAGTGTGTTCAGTAACTATCTGCCTCACATTCTCCATGTCTTCCTCCATCTCATCTTCTACTTCCTTTTCATAGATAAATCCATGGCTGCTTACAAGCAGGGTGCCTTGTGTGTATTTTTCATTATGCTGGGTTGAATCAAGTCCTTCCTCCTCTTCCTCAGAGCTTACACGCATAGGTTGTAATAAATTGATGAATTTGAAGATCCCATAAGAGACAATAAAGCTATAGGATACGGTAATTGCAACTAATTTAAGCTGAGTAAAGAAAAACTCATGATTTCCGTAGAACCATCCATCAGAACCAGCAGGGTTAACAGTTTTTGTAGCCAGTAATCCTGTTAATAATAAACCTACGATACCACCTACTCCATGGCAAGGGAATACATCAAGAGTATCATCAAGTGTAGTTTTAGTTTTCCAGTAAACCGCCAGGTTTGATATGATCGCTGAAACGAATCCTATAAATATACTTTGAGGGATACCTACAAATCCGGCTCCGGGAGTAACTGCGGCAAGTCCGACAACGGCACCGATACAGAAACCAAGTACGGATGGCTTTTTACCTCTCACTACATCGAAGAACATCCATGACAATCCTCCGGCAGCTCCTGAGACATTAGTAGTTGCAAAAGCAGATACTGCGAGGGCATTAGCACCCAGTGCAGATCCCGCATTGAAGCCAAACCAACCAAACCATAATAAACCTGTTCCTATTAATACATAAGGAATATTTGCAGGTGGAACTTCCAATCCGTTAATATGTGCCTGCCTGCGTTTTAAAACCATCGCTCCTGCTAAAGCGGCCATACCTGCAGAGATGTGAACAACCGCACCTCCTGCAAAATCCAGCCCGCCCATTTTAAATAAGAACCCATCCGGATGCCATACCCAATGTGCGATTGGCGCATAAACCAGTAGACTGAACAGAACTATAAATAATATATAAGAGGTAAAACGAATACGTTCTGCAACTGCTCCAACCACCAAGCCAGGAGTAATGATTGCAAACATCAACTGAAATAAGGCAAACAGAGTTAAAGGTATGGTTGGTGCCAGACTCCAGGGCTCACCTGAATTCACTCCCTGAAAGAACAGAAAAGTTCTTGGATCACCAATTATCCCACCCAGGCTCTCTCCAAAAGAAAGGCTGAATCCGACGGTCACCCAAAGAATACTTACAACCCCGGCAGCAACGACACTCTTGATCATTGTTGAAATTACATTCTTACGATGAACCATACCACCGTAAAAGAATGCTAAACCTGGTGTCATCAGGAAAACCAGAGCCGTCGCAACCAGTAACCAGGCGATATCGGCTCCGTTATATTTGCCGGTATCGGCAAAATCCGGAAGAGAAGGAACAAAAACTGCAGCTATAGCTATGCTGGCAAGAATTAAAAATGGCAAAATTTGCTTTAGTCCGACTTTCATGATAAAATTTCTTATTAACAGAACAAGATTTTAATTATTTGATACAAATGTATAACCATTTTGAATAAAATCATCATTATTTTGATACTTTTTTAATAAAGCATTCAATTTTTAAGAATTTTACAATCTAAAACAAGATTTTAACAGATAAAATGCCTTATAAATAGAGTGAAATTTAAAATATTGCAAATACTAGTATGAAAAACTATAAATTTTGAGGGGTAATTTTGAAGT
>NZ_DASWXT010000078.1:0-40028 GCF_036405355.1 Daejeonella sp. | reverse complement strand
TTCTGTAGCAGTACATCCTTTGGAATCAGTAACTGTAACGGTGTAAGAACCTGCTATCAAAGAACTCAGATCCTCTGTCGACTGACCGGAACTCCAGCTGTAAGAATATGGTGCCGTTCCTCCGGAAACTGTCAGATTGATTGCGCCGGTACTCTCTCCAAAGCAGTTGATATTAGTTTGAGTACTGCTCAAAGTAAGAGCTGCCAATGGTTGAGTAATCTGAATCGTTTCTGTAGCAGTACATCCTTTGGAATCAGTAACCGTAACGGTATAAGAACCTGCTGTCAAAGAACTCAGATCCTCTGTCGACTGACCGGAACTCCAGTTGTAAGAATATGGTGCAGTTCCACCCGAAACCGTCAGATTAATTGCACCGGTACTCTCTCCAAAGCAGTTGATATTAGTTTGAGTACTGCTCAAAGTAAGAGCTGCCAATGGTTGAGTAATCAAAATCGTTTCTGTAGCAGTACATCCTTTTGAATCAGTGACAGTAATGGTATAAGAACCTGCTGCCAAAGAACTTATGTCTTCCGTTGTCTGACCTGAGCTCCAGCTGTAAGAATATGGTGCCGTTCCACCCGAAACCGTCAGATTGATTGCACCGGTGCTCTCTCCGAAGCAGTTAATATTAGTTTGAGTCGTGGTTAAAGTAAGAGCTGCCAATGGTTGAGTGATCAGAATTGTTTCTGTAGCACTACATCCTTTAGAATCAGTGATCGTAATTGTGTAAGAACCTGCTGCCAAAGAACTTATATCCTCTGTCGACTGACCCGAACTCCAGCTGTAAGAATATGGTGCAGTTCCACCCGAAACCGTCAGATTAATTGCACCGGTACTTTCACCGAAGCAGTTAATATTAGTTTGAGTACTGCTCAAAGTAAGAGCTGCCAATGGTTGAGTAATCAAAATCGTTTCTGTAGCAGTACATCCTTTTGAATCAGTGACCGTAATTGTGTAAGAACCTGCTGCCAAAGAACTTATGTCCTCTGTCGACTGACCTGAACTCCAGGTGTAGGAATATGGAGCTGTTCCACCCGAAACCGTCAGATTGATTGCACCGGTGCTCTCTCCAAAACAGTTTACGTTGGTTTGGGTACTGGCTATAGCTAAAACTGCAAGAGGCTGAGTGATGGTAATGGTTTCAGTAGCGGTACATCCTTTAGAATCAGTAACTGTAACGGTGTAAGAACCTGCTGTCAAAGAACTTATATCCTCTGTCGACTGACCGGAACTCCAGCTGTAAGAATATGGTGCAGTTCCGCCCGAAACCGTCAGATTGATTGCGCCGGTGCTTTCTCCAAAGCAGTTGATATTAGCTTGAGTACTGCTCAAAGTAAGAGCTGCCAATGGTTGAGTAATCAGAATAGTGTCAGTTGCCGTACATCCTGTTGAATCAGTCACTGTAACGATATATGAACCTGCTGACAAAGAACTTATGTCCTCTGTTGTCTGACCAGAGCTCCAGCTGTAAGAATATGGTGCTGTTCCTCCTGTTACTGTCAGATTGATCGAACCGGTACTTTCCCCGAAGCAATTTACATTGGTTTGGTTCGAAATTAAAATAAGAGTTGAACGAGTAATAGATACATCATCTGTACATCCCCCATAGTCAGATTTTAACATAAAACGATAAATACCATCAGCCGACATACCTGTCACCTCACCTGTCAAAGAATCTATACTTGCATCAGCAGGATTTCCGGCAAATTTTATCCACTTGTAACCCAGCCCTGCATCCGGAAATTTATACGTATTCTGGGATGAACAGATTTTCACATCTGTTCCGGCACTGGAAACTTCATCCCTGGTAACACTAACTGTATCTGCACAGCCACTGGAATTTATCAGTTGGAATCTATAAAAACCATTTGAGACCATGCCGCTTACATTTCCAGATTGGTCAATGGTAGCAGGAGCTGGATTTCCAGCAACACTAGCCCATGTCTCCCCTGAACCAGCAACTTTAAGTTTAGCTGTGCTTGAGCTATTACATCCTGTTATATCTGCTCCGGCAAGTGGCTTTTCAAAAGCTGAAACTGTGATGATCTTATCTGCAGAAATATTGCAGGTCGTACCTGAAAGGTTACTTGCATCTGTAGCAACTTTTAACCTGTACCTATAACCATTCATGCTGGGATCAATTGGAATATCGCCATAAATGGCCTGATATTCATAAGATCCTGTCAATGTGTTATATACAGGGCTCCCGGTAGCCGGGCTTCCCATATCTGTCCAGCTTAGTCCACCGTCTGTGCTATTCTGAAAGATGTAAGATGCATATGTATTAATTGAAGCGACAATATTGGCCTTTAAAGGTAAAACACCGTAAGAACAAAATTTCGGAGTCAATGAAATATCAGGATAAGTTATCTCAGGGCCACAAATGGCCATAGAAATATCATCCAAACCAAGATCATTGCCACTGGCAACAAATGTTGCATTATCAATTCTCAGGTTCACAGAGGTATTGGGACCAGAGTACCATAAACCTCCCACCTTTACCCAGGTCGGCTCAAAGCTTGTAGAAGCATTGGAATAAGGTATAGCACCTGAAGTAGATACCATTTGATTATTAATATAAAAACTGATGTTGGGCTCAGTCCCAGGCAAGGCTGCAGAATGATTTCCTGGTAATACATTGATCACATAGGCTGAAAATTCATAGAGGGTGTTAGGGCATACTGCAATACTGCTGGCATTATAAAATGTCTTCCCAAATGTTGCAGAGTTTGGTGAGCCATTCACAATCATAGCATATCCTCCATCACCCGTATGATCTGATGCTACCCAATCCGTCTTAATACAATTGCGTGTAGCCATGGTACCCAAGGTCTTTAGAAAGGAATAAGTTCCCTCAGGACCTAGTCCACCACTTGTTGAAGCATAATTATAATTAGTGAGTCCGGGCTTGGCATTACCAAGATTTTGTAAAGGTGATGCAACTGTTGAATTATTATTTATACAACTACTTGTAGCATTAGCTGTTATAAAGGGGGAACTGAAGGTTCCTTGTGCCCCAAGAATATTATTCCCGAGTCCCCCCCCCGTGCAGACCAGCAATGTTCCGTTATCTGTAACCGGGATACTGAATATTGCTGCCGAATCGTCTGAATTACCATCATTATCAGTTGTGGTATATGTAAAAGATGCTGTTCCGGTAAAAGTGGATTTAACTTCAAACTGTAGTTGCTTCGCCTGAACAGGATTTAAAACCTGATTTATACCGACAACTACATCATTGAGATAAAGTATACCATGTGCACTATTGGGAAGGCTGAGAATTTTAAACGAAATGATAGTACCGTCAGAATCATTGCCTATCAGTGGAAGGATTTGGGAGCGGCCGGAAATATTCTGAATAGGAAAATTATTTATATTAATAGCAGTTGGGGGACTTGAGACAAGCTTCCTGTTGTTTTCTGAGTTAAAAAAATAAGCAAATACCGGCGAAAAGGAAAAAAATACGGACAAAAAAATGACTATAAAGCTGGAAATAAGCTTTGATACAGTTCTCATCTTATGTTAATCACAGTAGGTGATTATTTCTACGCTAAAAACCTGAAAAGGTTATGATTTTAACAACAAGAGGAGATATTTTAGAATTTTTTAGTTAACCAGAGGTCGGGATCTTACTGGGAGAGAGTCCTGATATAAAGCTCTTCAACCTTTTTACGGGCCCATTCTGTTTTCCTGAGAAATTTCAGACTGGATGGAATTCCCGGATTTTCATTAAAGCAATTGATCCTGATCAATAAACCAAGTTTATCCCAACCATAATAATCAACCAGATATACCAGGATCATTTCAAGTGTTTTACCATGAAGCGGATTATTCGGCTGCCCAGAAGTCATAATAATTAATAAAATACAGACAAATGTAGGCAGCAATTTGGATTTATTCCTTTAAAATTGAATGTAGATTAAGCTGATTTTTATTTTCATAGATTTGCAACATGCTGCCCATTTTCAGGGCCTGTCAAAATCCATTAAAATGAAGTATAAATTAGGTGAATTTGTTCGTTTTGTCAATGAACGAAGAGAGGGTTATATCACACGGATAATTGATGAAAGCACCATTGCTGTAACCGATGATGATGGATTTGAAATTCCGGTATTGGCAAGTCAGGTTACACGAGTGCATGGGAAAACTGATAGCTCAGTTGATCTCAAAGTTGAAACCAATTCCGATCAAAAAACATCCCATTTCATTGCAAATGGCATATTTCTTGCGATCAGCCCTGACAAAAGAAGCCCATCGGTGGTTCATTTCCACTTAATCAATTCGAGTTCGTGGCAATTACTAATTACCCTATACACCAGGAAAAAGAACCAGCATAAAGGTGAATATGCAGGAATTCTAAAGGCTCGGTCAGCAGTTCAGATTTATTCATGCTCATTGAATGAACTCGATCTTTGGCCTGAATTTAATATTCAGGCACTTCTATTCAGCCAGGGCAATGAAGAGATGCAAAAGCCTATTGAATTTTCAGAGAAATTCAAAGCCAAAGATTTTTCGGGGGCAAAAAAGCAACATGAATTACTTGAACAAGCCGCCTGGTTAATACAGCTTGACAGTCCTGAACCGATCATTGACCCCGAAAAACTAAAGGAGAGCTTTTTCAAATCTCATGAAGAAAAAATTGAAATAGAAAAACCAGGAAAAGAGGTAGACCTGCATATCGAAAAACTCCGGGATGATTATCAGTTCCTGAATAGCTCGGAAATTTTGGACATCCAGATGAATTACTTCAGAAAATCTCTTGATGCGGCAATTGTTCATAAAATACCTTCCATTATTTTTATTCATGGCTCCGGTAATGGCACTTTAAGAATTGAAATACATAAAATCATCAGCAAGCATGCCCAGGTTAAAACCTTTATGGACGCACATAAAGAACGGTTTGGGTATGGTGCTACCGAAGTGTTTTTTAAATAGAGAAAGGAAACAGGAATCCGGACTTCCATCATTCAAGGCTGGATTGTATACTTAAGGTATACTCAATACCTCTGCCTGGAATGGGATTATCCAGACAGATGAAACAACAAAAATTATTAGCTTTGCATTTTTACAAAGAAGCCCTGATGTGATTAATGTCACATTCCCTTAATACTATGCTCAACCAGGAAATAGAAAAGCGAAAAACCTTTGCCATTATTAGTCACCCCGATGCTGGAAAAACAACCCTGACAGAAAAATTTCTTTTGTTTGGTGGTGCTATTAACACCGCTGGCACCGTAAAACGAAATAAAGCAAATCAAAGCAGTACATCCGATTTCATGGAAATTGAAAAACAGCGGGGTATTTCTGTTGCTACTTCAGTTATGGGTTTTGAATATAATGGGAAACGAATCAACATACTTGATACACCCGGACACAAGGATTTTGCTGAAGACACTTACCGTACCCTATCGGCAGTAGATAGTGTCATTCTGGTTGTCGACAGCGTGAAAGGTGTCGAAGAGCAAACGCAAAAGCTAATGGATGTCTGCAGGATGCGCAATACTCCTGTTATTATATTCGTAAACAAACTTGATCGCGAAGGAAAAGACACCTTTGAACTGCTTGATGAACTGGAGAATAATCTGAATATCAGTGTTTGTCCGCTCTCATGGCCTATCGGACAAGGTTATAATTTCAAAGGGGTATATAATATATTCGACAAGCAACTTAATCTGTTTAAACCTGATAAATCTAAAATCAGTGAACCCGTAATACAGGTTAAAGATCTTAATGATCCTCTGCTGACTCAATTTCTGCAGCCGAAAGAGCTTAAAACCTTACAGGATGATCTGGAACTGGTTGATGGTGTTTATGGTAAGCTGGATAATGAACTTTACCTGGAAGGCCTTCTTGCCCCTGTTTTCTTTGGAAGTGCTATAAATAATTTCGGGATTCGCGAATTGCTTGACACATTCGTTGCCATTGCACCAAGTCCGAAAAGCCGGGAAGCCAACGAGCGGATGGTTATGGCGAATGAAAAGAATTTTACGGGTTTTGTTTTTAAGATCCATGCAAACCTCGATCCTAACCATCGCGACCGAATTGCGTTTTTGAGAATATGTTCAGGCAAGTTTGAACGAAATAAATTCTTTTTCCACACCCGACTAAATAAAAAATTGAAATTTTCTAACCCCGTAGATTTCATGGCCAATGAAAAAAGTCTGGTGGAAGAAGCATGGCCCGGTGATGTTGTAGGCCTGTACGACAGCGGGAATTTTAAGATCGGTGATACATTAACTGAGGGTGAACAATTACAATTTAAAGGAATCCCGAGCTTCTCTCCTGAAATATTCAAAGAAGTTGAAAATAGGGACCCGCTTAAATCAAAGCAGCTTGAAAAAGGCTTGCAACAGCTTACAGATGAAGGCGTTGCACAACTTTTTGTACAGCAGCCGGGTAATAGAAAGATTGTTGGAACCGTAGGAGAGCTTCAATATGAAGTTATTATGTTCAGGCTTCAGCATGAATATGGTGCAAAATGTGCCTTCAGACCACTTACATTCAGAAAATCAAGCTGGATGACTTCTAAAGACAAGAAAAATATCAATGAAATAATTCAGCGCAGGCACCATCATATAGCCACAGATAAGGATGGAAATCCTGTATTTCTGGCAGATAATGATTGGACATTAAATCTTGCAAAGCGTGATTTTCCTGAAGTTGAGTTTCACAATACTTCCGAGTTTAAGAGACAATAATCTGAGAAATGATGAGTTAGATTTTTCTAATGTTTATCACATTAGAAAAATCAATCCCACTAATTACAAATTCCTTTTAACATCCGACTTTATAAGCCCGGCACTCACTTCCTTAAAATACTGTTTTGAAAGAGTCTTGTCGTGTCCGTATATATCCTCCCTGAAGTTTACATTTCCATTTTCATCAGCCCATGCAGTGAAGTAAACAAGGTAAACTGGTAATACTTGTTTTAGCTTTACCTGCTTTTCCTGCCCCAGAGCAATAGTGCTTTGAATTTTGTTCATATCCCATCCAACAGGACCTAACAGATATTCTGCGAGTTCAAGTGGCCTTTCAACACGCACACACCCGTGACTGAAATTACGTTTTGCCTGACTGAATAATTCGTCGTGCGGGGTATCATGAAGATAGATATCATTTGTATTCGGGAAGATGAATTTCACGTCGCCAAGGTCATTTTTAGGTCCTGGTTTTTTGCGTAAGATGTATTTCCAGTTTTCTCGGGTAACAGAACTCCAGTTTATTTTTGAGGGACTAACCTGATTACCTTTTGCATCAATCAGCTCCATATTTGAACGATCCAGGTACCCCGGATCCCTCGCTATTTTAGGGCCAAGCTCATCTCTAACTATACTTGCCGGAATATTCCAGTAGGGTGCCAGAACAACGTTTTCCATCTTATCGCTGAATATTGGTGTGCTGTTCATTGTTTTACCAACGATTACGTTCATTGCGATCTGCTCTTTCCCTTTTTCATAAACGCGTAGCCTGTATTCCGGAATATTTACGATAAGGTAATCTTCCTCAAAACTTTTCGGAATCCATCTCCAGCGTTCCATATTAAGAATAATCTGTTTGATCCGCTGTTCAATCGGAATATTAAGAAGCCTTGCAGTTTCAGTACCCAGTACTCCATCCGGTTTCATCCCCTGCTGGGATTGAAATTTCTTGAGTGCATTAATGGTTTCGGTATTGAAAGTTGAATCTGCAGAACTTAAACCCAGGCGCTTTTTCAAAGCAGCAACTACAGGCTCCTTTTGCCCTTCTTTTAACTTAGGATTAGCGCTTACTGAAGGCCAGCCTCCGGCAACCTGGATTTGTCGATAAGTTGCAAGCGCTGATTTAAGTCTTGCATAATCCGGGTGCAGCGGACTAAAACTTGCATAAGAATACTTACTCTCCCGCTCTTTGAGAACAGTTATTAAAGCCTTATGTAGTTTGATTTTATTCTTTTTAACATCCCATTCGATTTCTTCGTTATCACGTGGAATAATTACACCACGGTAATAATCAGATGCCCAAACAAAATACGTTGATGAAAGTGCTACATCAATCTCCTTCTGTATCGCTGTAAATTTGGCAGAATCGCGCTTTGCCGATTCGAGGTTAGCAAATAGCGTGTTAAAATCTTTAAATTGATATTTCTTTGGATCAAGACCTTCTTCACCAGCTTTGCTGATCATGTCCAGCATAGCTTTAGCCTGAGGAACAATCTCATTATTTTTAAACCAGCCTAACTTAAAATCACGTTCCCTATAAAATTTTTTCGCCCAATCTGTATGCTCTTTCAACAAGGGATCAGTATTCATGTAGTTAATATAGTACGTACTGTCCAGGATGGGCTGCGGTTTACCGGCCACCTGCCTTTCCTTTTTACTACCACCGCAAACGGATAATAATCCGATGAGGCTGATTCCAGTCAATAAGAGAAGATATTTTTTTGTTGATCGGATACTTGCTAGGGTATATTGATAGGTACCGATATTTCGTTTTGCGTCAGTATACCCACTGGTTTTCAAGGTTTGGCTATTATTTGTCTGCATAGAGCTCATTCTCAGATATAAAATCTTAAGGTTTATATTTTGTTTTATTGGGATTTAAATGCAACAAATGTGCCGTAGCCTCGATTCACTACCCAAGCCATCAATTAAATTTTTTAATTTATCTGATTGCATCTAACGTAGCCGAAGTTCTCCTGTTTTTGCTTTCTGAAAAAATCCAAAAGCAACCCTCCCACCCGGTTGGGTATTCAGACAAAATCATTGAAAAAGATTATCTTCTAAAATGCCTAAGGAAGAAAGTATTAGAGATCGAAGTATCACCTTGCTTACTATGATAAGCATTGGCGGGTAAGGTGTGCCAAATTGACACTTCCAAACCTTTGGAACATCATTTGTTACTCCCCTAACATCCAAAACATTACATCAAACAAAGAAAAATGCAAGAAAAAGGAACCATTTCGATTCACACGGAAAATATCTTTCCAATCATTAAGAAATTTTTATACTCTGATAACGAGATCTTCCTGAGAGAGCTGGTTGCAAATGCAGTAGATGCCACTCAAAAAATCAAACGCCTCTCCTCTTTGGGTGAATATAAAGGGGATCTGGGTGAGTTAAAAGTTTCAGTATCTGTCGACGAAAAGAAAAAAACGATCACCATTTCCGACAATGGTCTGGGAATGACGGGCGAAGAAATTAAGAAATACATCAATCAGATTGCATTCTCGGGTGCAACAGAATTTGTTGAGAAATTCAAGGATGCCAAGGATGCTAATGAGATCATTGGAAAATTCGGACTTGGATTTTACTCTGCATTTATGGTTGCTGACCAGGTTGAAATTCAAACACTTTCATACCAGGACGGTGCAGAACCTGCGCGCTGGATTTGCGACGGAAGCACCGAGTTTGAAATCAGTGCCGGAACACGTGCCAGCAGAGGAACAGATATCATCCTCCACGTAAATAAAGAATCAAAAGAATTTTTAGATAAAGCCAAAATCAAGGAAATTCTTGAAAAGTACTGCAAATTCCTGCCAATTCCTGTACAATTTGGAACCCGTTCAGAGCAAGAGCCCGATGGGGAAGATAAAGACGGAAAACCAAAATTTAAATCGGTTGAAGTTGATAATATCATCAACAATACGAGTCCGATATGGACAAAATCGCCTTCTGAATTAAAAGACGAAGATTATTTGGCCTTTTATAAAGAACTTTATCCATTCTCAGAAGATCCCCTGTTCTGGATCCATCTCAATGTAGATTATCCATTTAATCTGACGGGGGTTCTGTACTTCCCGAAAGTGAAGAATGAGTTTGAAATACAGCGAAATAAAATTAAGCTTTTCTCACGCCAGGTATTCATTACCGATGAAGTAAAAGATGTAGTTCCAGAATTTTTAATGCTGCTACATGGGGTAATCGATTCACCGGATATTCCTCTGAACGTTTCAAGAAGCTTCCTTCAGGCTGATAGCGCTGTTAAAAAGATCAACAGTTATATTACCAAGAAAGTAGCAGATAAATTAGCTTCGCTCTTTAAAAATGATCGCAAAGCCTTCGAAGAGAAATGGAGCGACATCGGTTTATTCGTAAAATATGGAATGATTAGTGAAGAGAAGTTCTATGATAAGGGAAAAGATTTCGTGCTGCTTAACAATACCAAAAACGAATATTTTACACTCGAAGAATACAAAGAAAAGGTAAAAGCAGCACAAACTGATAAGAATGATATGCTGGTTTATCTGTATGCAACCGATACCGATAAGCAGGATACCTTTATACAGTCGGCAAACAAAAAGGGATATGATGTTCTGAACATGAACTCTCCTATCGATCCGCATTTCATCAGTCAGCTAGAGCAAAAACTCGAAAAAACATCCCTTAAGCGTGTTGATGCTGATGTTGCCGATAAGATCATCAGTAAAGAAGATCAGACTGTTCATGTACTGAACGATGAGGAAAAAGCCAGGGTTAAAGCAATCTTTGAAAAGGCAATTGTTAAGCCAAACATGAGAATTGAAATTGAAAGTCTGAACCCTGAAGAGCTTCCTGTTATTGTAACTATGGATGAATTTATGAGGCGTATGAAAGATATGTCTAAAATGGGTGGAGGAATGGGCTTCTATGGAAACCTGCCGGATAATTATAATGTAGCCATTAATGGTAATCATAAGCTTATCGGTAAAATCCTTCAAACACAGGACGAAGCAGAACAAACACAATTGGCAAAACAAGCTTTCGATCTGGCTTTATTATCACAGGGTATGCTAACCGGTGCTGAGTTAACTGAATTTGTAAACAGAAGTGTCAGTTTAATCTGATAATTTAACGCAATCCATTGCAACCATTTTAAAAGCATCCTTTCTGTTATAGAGAGGATGCTTTTTTTATTCAATTGAAATTTATAATTGAATGAAATCCCGGGCTTAAATACTAATTTAGTCGAATGGATTCGCTAAATATTCTCATGGAAAATTATCAGGCATTTGAAGAAACGAGAATAAAAGACCGTTTTTTCAAACATGCTGATCTCCTGAAAATACTGGACAAACTAAAGGCTAATTCTGCTTTTAATTTAAAAGAAGCAGGCCTGTCAACCAATGGACTTTCCATCAATCTGATTACATGGGGTAAAGGGCCCAAACGGGTATTTCTATGGAGCCAGATGCATGGCGATGAAGCTACAGCCACAATGTCTATAGCTGATCTATTGAATTTCTTATCACAGCCAGGCCAGTTTCGGCAAATTCATGATTTGCTGGCTGAAAAATGCACGCTGTATATATTACCAATGGTAAATCCGGATGGCGCCGAAGTATTCAATCGCCGGAATGCAATGGATATTGACATTAACCGGGATGTTCATCGGCAGCAAAGTCCTGAAGGAAAAATCTTACGCTATTTAAGGGATGAAATAAAGCCCCATTTTGGTTTTAATCTGCATGATCAAAGCACCTTATGGTCGGCTGGAAATACCGGAAACCCGGCCACAATCTCTTTGCTTGCTCCGGCATACGATGAAGTATTGAGTATCAATTCAACAAGGGAACAGGCGATGAAAGTGATTGCCATCATGAATTCAGCTATTCAAACAAGTATAGCGGACAAAATCGGACGATTTAATGATGAATATGAACCCCGGGCATTTGGCGATAATTTTCAGGCTGCAGGAACCAGCACCATTCTTATTGAAGCGGGTGGTTTTCACAATGATCCTGAGAAACAATATATCCGCAAAGTATATTTCAAAGCTATACTTTCAGGTCTGATCAGTATAGCCGATGAATCATACCATAAAGCTAAAACCAAAGATTATTTTTCAATTCCTGAGAATAAAAAGCTGCATTTTCACATATTATTGAGGAATTGTAAACTGCAGAGGAATAATATCCAATACATAGTGGATATTGGCCTGACCGCTGAAGAGAAGATCAATGAAGACCTGAGATCAGTAAAATACACCTATCTGGTGACTGAACTTGGCGACTTATCTCATTACTATGGATATGAAGAATTTAACTGTGATTTTTTCACATTGACCGAAACAAAAAAAATAAAAATTGATGAACCGGCAGATTTGATTCTTCATGACGGAACGAACATTTTGCTTACAATTGAGAATGGGGTTTTGACTAATGGTAATATAGAATAAATATTTTTAAGTTGTCTGTTACCTGTTATCAGACATACACAACCAGATAACATTTAACCGATAACTGATAACAGGCAACCGATAACTGATAACAGGCAACCGATAACTTATAAAACCTATGGCATTAAACTACATCTGGATCGGCTTCTTTGTAATTGCATTTCTCGTGGCCCTGGTCAAGCTGATATTCTTTGGAGATACAGCGATCTTCAATAATGTGGTTAATGGGATGTTCGATAGTGCAAAAACAGGTGCAGAAATATCCATAGGATTGATTGGGATTATGACTTTCTGGCTGGGTATCATGAAAATCGGAGAACGGGCAGGTATGATCACGCTTTTTGCAAAAGGTGTGAGTCCGTTTTTTAGCAGATTATTTCCGGGAGTACCTAAAAGTCACCCGGCAAATGGTTCAATTATCATGAACTTTTCTGCCAATATGCTAGGACTGGATAATGCAGCTACTCCAGTAGGCTTGAAAGCCATGCAGGAATTGCAGGAATTAAATCCTGAAAAGGATACCGCAACAAATGCTCAGATCATGTTCCTGGTGCTGAATACCGCAGGAATTACCCTGATACCCACAGGGGTTATCGCATTGCGAATGGCAAATGGTGCTGCAAACCCTGCAGATGTCTTTATTCCCTGTCTTATTGGTACTTTTATTTCATTTTTAGCAGGGATGATCGCAGTATCTTTCTACCAAAAGATCAATCTGTTACAGCTTCCAATTTTAGTATTTTTTGGAGGATTCATCGCCCTGATGGCTGGATTATATTTCTGGCTTGGAGCTCTCCCACCCGATCAGATACAGGTTTATGCCGGTTTGCTCGGAGGTATCATTATTTTTTCAATCATCACCCTGTTCATCGTTTATGGGGCCTCTAAAAAAGTAAATGTTTATGAGGCATTTATTGATGGTGCAAAAGAGGGTTTCAGTACCTCAATCATGATCATCCCATTTCTGATCGCAATTCTGGTTGCTATTAGTGCATTTCGTACCACAGGGTGCATGGATTATGTGGTGAACGCCATCGGTGCAGTGGTTGCTGCGATGGGACTGGACACTTCATTCGTTCCAGCCTTACCCGTAGGTTTGATGAAAACGCTTAGTGGTGGTGGTGCCAGAGGACTAATGGTTGATGTTATGACCACCTATGGAGCAGATTCCTTTCAGGGCAGACTGGCAAGTGTGATTCAGGGCAGCTCAGAAACTACATTCTATGTATTGGCAGTATATTTCGGTTCGGTTGGAATTAAGAAACCCCGATATGCATTAGTCTGCGGACTTATTGCAGATCTGGTTGGACTTATCGCCGCAATTTTCCTGACATACCTCTTTTTTGGACATACTATTTAACAGTAAAAAAAATATTAATTTAACCTTCCTTATATCGAACTTAGGTTAATTTATTATCTGCTAGTGCTATGCCACTCATCAATTGACGGACAAAGTTTCAATAATTCCATCCTCTCATCGTCACAGGTAAACCGCCATTTTATTTAAGCCTCCTTAGTATTCCGATGTGTTTCTCAAAGTAATTATGACATGACACTAGTGTTAAGTTAAGTGTAATTGGTCATTAGTTTTTGCTATGGGCTATGAGCTTTGAGCCATCAACTTTGAGTAAGATTCATTATTAGTGATATACAGAGCTGATTGCCCACGGCTGATTGCTCAATGCCATCAACGTCATTTCATTGTTAACATAACACTAGTTTATTAAGAATAATTAAACCTATTCCAGCCGAATCATATTTGAATATCCCCTGGCAATTAATCTGTTCTTTACAGGGAGCCATAGTTCACATTGCAGATTAATTATCTGTTTACCCCGTTTAATAACAGAACTTCTTGCTTCAATAATATCTCCCTCATGAGCTGGCGCAAAATAGTCTATATAATTATTGATCGTAGTGTAATGATGGCTTAAATTCATTGTAAACACAGTCGCTCCAATAATATCATCAATTATACCTGCACTAACCCCACCATGGAGCACCCGAATCGGGTTAGTCATATCCTGTCTGACAAGGTATTCAAAGATCAGGGCGCCGGCTTCAGCATTTCTGACTATCGGTTTTAGCCAATGGCTAAAGGGCGAAGGGCTATTGCTGAATTCCTTTCCTATTTCTTCCTGAATTGCAGCTAAATGTGCGTTAATCTTGTCCATATCTATATCATTAAACAAATAAGAAATTAAATTTTAACAAAATCATTCCTGCTCATCAAAAAAGAATCAAAGCAATAATTAAGGTTACAATCACATTAAAACCCTGAGCAATCAAAAAAGCGTAAAAAGGTTTCTTACTCTGTTTATTAAAAAGATCAGCAAAATTGGTTTCAAGCCCGATGCTGGTAAATGCCAGAGCGAACCATAAACCCTGCAGGTTTTTAAGGCTTCCTTTTACAGATGAACTGACCTCAGGACTTAATGCAAATGAGAACAATAACGAAGCGGCCAAAAAGCCCAAAACGAATTTCGGGAAACGCTCCCATATGACTTTAAGGCCTGGCTTCCCATCAGGATCATTAGCTTTTGGGTGTTTGGTATAAGTCCAGTAAACGGAGATTGCAAAAGCGGCCAGACCCAACAATACATTTTGGGAGAACTTAACAATGGTGCTGATCTTTAATGCGGTTTCCCCTACTAATGAGCCTGAAGCCACAACAGCACCTGTGGTATCTATACTACCCCCAAGCCATGCACCGGTCACTTCCTGCGACAAATCAAAATATTTGGCAACCATGGGCATGAAGATCATCATTGGAATGGCGGTGATCAATACCATTGAAATTACATAAGAAAGCTTTTTTGAATCTCCTTTTATTGCTCCAGAGGTTGCAATAGCAGCCGAAACACCACAGATAGAAACAGCACTTGAGATCATCATTGTGAGTTCATCGTCTATTTTCAGCTTCTTACACAACCAGAAAGCAAAATACCATACCGATAATACGACCGCCAAAGCCTGAATAAGTCCGAGTGAGCCTGCTTTTAATACATCAGAGAAGATGACACTGGTTCCCAGTAACACCAGCCCGATTTTAACAAACAATTCGGTCGAAAGTGATGAACGAAGCCATTCAGGCATTTTAAAAAAGTTACTGATGATCAGTCCTAAGCCCAAACTAAAAATAACTGCCTCCAGATTAAAAGATTTGACCTGACTATTCCCTGCAAGTATTAAAGCAATGATGGTGATCAGATAGACCAATGGAAAACCAAATAAAAAATATTTAAATGGCTTTCCTGTTAAAAATGCACCTATTGCAGCTATGGCCAATACAAATATGAACTGGATAAAAATGAGACTCAGATTACTGGCTGAAAGTACCTTCCCGAAAAGCTCGCCGGAATTGCTCCAGCCGAAAGCCGGGACTTCTAAAATTAGTCCTCCTATTGAAAGGATAATAATCAGAGCACCCAGTATTACAACAGTCCAGTCCTCATGAATTAAAATTTTTTTCTGTTCTGACATAAAATTTATAATGTGATTTTGATATTAAAAATATCCTTAAGTGCTTGTTTAGCAGCATTATAACCACACATCCCATGTACTCCACCACCCGGAGGGGTTGATGAAGAACAAATATATAATCCTCTCGCAGAAGTACGGTAGGGAGAAATTCTGAGGGCTGGCCGGGTAAATAGCTGACCTATATCTATAACTCCGCCATTGATATCTCCACCAATATAATTGGGATTATATGCTTCAATTTCCCGGGTATTCATCGTATGTTTTGCAAGAATCAAATCTTTGAATCCTGGTGCAAAACGCTCCACCTGGTTTTCAATGGCATTAGTCATGTCCTTTTCAGATCCATTAGGCACGTGGCAATATGCCCATGCCGTATGTTTACCTTCAGGGGCACGCAGGGAATCAAACAAACTTTGCTGAGCCAGAAGAACAAATGGCTTTTCAGGTAATACACCTGCATTTGTCATGCCTTCTCCCTTTGCTATCTCCTCATAAGTATTTCCAAGATGTACAGTACCGGCTTTACGACATTCCCGAGCAGTAAAAGGAATCGGCCCATCCAAAGCCCAGTCTATCTTAAAAACTCCCATTCCATAACGGTATCGACCTAACTGCCAGGAATATATGGTTGAAAAACTCTCCCCTGCTATTTCAAGAATCTGCTTTGGAGTAAGATCAAAGAGAACAACTTTAGATGCTGGAATATCTTTCATTGATCGAACAGGCATACCAGTTTCTATTTTTCCACCTATTGAAAGAAAGTAGGAAACAAGTGCGTTAGCAATTATCTTGGATCCACCTTTAGGCACAGGCCAGCCTTTTAGGTGTCCGGTAGCCATTAAGACCAGTCCGAAGGCCGAAGTACCTAAATTACTTAATGGTTGCATTGAATGAGCCGCCATGCCCGCCCAAAGACCTCTGGCTTCTTTCGTATTAAACTTCCCCGCAAGTGATGTTGCAGAACGCAGGGCATTCAGACCAAAAGCAGCCATATCTATGGGATGTTTTGGAAAATGTAAAGGTCCCAGTAAATCTTTCACCATGCCGGGCCAGTTTTTGACCAACGGCTTTAACAGGTTGATATAAGATTCTCTGTCAATCCCAAGGGTTTCAGCAGTCTCTTCAACACTTCCACTTAAAGCCGCCGCAGTTCCATCATCAAAGGGATGAGCTGCCGCCAACCCAGGATAAATATATTCAAGTCCGTGCTGCTCAAGGGGTAAGGAATTAAAAAAGGGAGAACCTGCCGCAAGCGGATGAATCGCAGAACAGATATCATGCAGAAATCCTGGTAAAGTGAGTTCTGCAGATCTTAATCCTCCTCCTGTTGTATCCTTTGCCTCCAGGATCAGAACAGAAAGTCCGGCCTGCTGCAAAGTAATTGCTGCCGACAAGCCATTAGGGCCTGAACCTATAATGATTGCATCAAATTCAGAACTGACATTTACTCGTCTCATTTTAGATGAATATCATCATTCTGGACTAAAAAACATAATAATACACTAATTATGAGGAATCAGTTCAAACTTAATTTACAGATGGCTGAGGTAAAAAAGCAGACAGATTTTACCATTTCGCAAATGCAAAATCAGATAATCTATTATTAAATAAATACATCATCTTATTTTGTAAAGAATCCTTAATTTCGAAATCAAAACCGTAATAGATGAATTCAAAAATAGATTTAATCAGACAAACAAGGTCCAAAGCATTGGAAATTATCAGCGGACTAAGCATTCCCGAATTGAATAGAATTCCCGAAGGATTCAACAATAATATTATCTGGAATCTGGGACATCTGATCGCTGCCCAGGAAGGAATATTTTACCTTCGCGGAAAGCTCGAATTAAATATAGAAAAGGAATTTTTCAATTCATTCAAGAATGGTTCCCGGCCTGAACGTGAGATTCATGCTGAGGAAATTGAAAAGATAAGGTCCCTCCTGTTCAGCAGTCTGGATCAGTTTGAAGCAGATCTGGAGAAAAATGCCTTTCATAATTATCCTGCCTGGACTACCAGTATGGGTATACAAATCAATTCTATTGATGATGCGCTTGACTTTTTACCATTTCATGAAGGACTCCATCTTGGGCATATAATGACCTATAAACGTATCATTCTGAATAAGTCTTGATTCTCAGACTGCGGAAATCAAAGCAATTCCGGAGGCATTGATAACTAATAAGCCTGCAGTTCATTTTCCACTTTGAATTTTTGTTTTGAAAAGAGAATTCCAAACATCATGATGAGGCCCGAAATCAAAATCACAAAAGACAGGACACCTTCATTAAATTTATCACTCATTAACTCAACAGGAATACTGTAAAATAAAATAATAGTGATCAAACCTCTTGGAGCGATGAATAGCTCCGGAAAAACATTCGTCTTTGAGATATAGCGCAGAAATACATAGCGTATCAGCAAAATCACCATAATAATAATGCTGCCGGTGATAATTACAGGCACTGAAATTATTAATGAAATATCTATACTATAGCCAAACAATAAAAAAAAGAAAGTGCGGATAAGAAATGCAAGTTCAGCAGTCATCCCTTTTAGTTCGCGATTCACACTGTTTAATTTTCCTGGATTCAGAAATCCTGTAATCCAGCCCTTAAGAAAGGGTTCTGCATTATTTAAAACCAGACCAAATACCAGAATAAAAAACAGGGAGGGCAAATGCCATTGCTTGGATAGTGAATAAACTAATATCAGAATAGAAAGAATAAGAAAGACCTTGATGTGTCCTTTCAAATATTTTAATAAAATCAGAATCAAAACTGTGCAAATTATAGAAACGAGGCATATTAAAACCAGATTCCAAACAAATACAAGGCCCGTATTAAGGGATAACAGCTTATCTGAAATCACATAATTAAACAGCATAATTCCCAGAATATCAGAAAAAGTTGATTCATAAATGATAAATTCCCTCTTATCTGCACTCAGATTATTGACACTTGGAATTGCAATCGCACTGCTGATTACACCCATCGCAACAGAATATGGCAATGCCTGTTTAAATGGAATTTCAAAGGCAAAATGTAAAATATCAGCTATCGCAATTGTTGTAATAAACAGAACAGATACTGCACTTAATAATGACCTGATTATCAACTTCTTTTTATCCGGAGTAATTTTAAGGTCAAGAGCACCTTCCAGAACTATCATTATTAATCCAATAACTCCCAGTAACTCGAGAACTGTCCTTGGAACCAGAAAGTTCATTTGATATTGGTCTCCGACGACTTTCAAAATCATCCCACAAACAATTAACAATATTACAGATGGGACTTTCAAACGGTCTGAAATGATATTGAAAATATAAGATATGATCGTTACGATACATAAAACAATTAAAATATGGTAAGTATCTAAGATCATTTCAAGACTGGGTTAAAAAATGTAAATCTAATACGCTCCTATTATGCCAAAATAAGAAAAGTATTAAGTCAGGAGTAAGTACTCTGCAAAAATGTTGCCTCAATCAGACATTTCATTAAACAAACGATAGAAAAATTATTTTTTTTGAAAACGGAGTTTTTCCGGAAGCGAGTCGAGCGCATAATAATGATGGTCAACAATATTCCCCTTTACATTTACAATCCTGAATCCTGAACTGTCAGTTCCCAGTGGTCTTCCAACAGGCCCTGTAGTAATCATTTCCAAATCACCAGCTTTTCCATACGAATTACGATGATAGTGGCCCGCAAAAACCTGTTTTACACCATATTGTTTAAATAATTCAAGATACATTTTGCGACGCTCTGTATTAATATTGAAATACTCATCCGGTTCATTTTGGTCTTTCAGGAACAATGAATGATGCATAAATACCATGATGTTCTTTGCTCCTGATTTTTTTGCTATTTCTAAATTAGTTCTCAACCAGTTTTCCTGTGCTGCGGCTTCGGCAGGCGCCAGTGAGGGGTCTTTGATCAATGAAGAATTAATTATTATTCCAAGCATATTACCGGAACGGAAAGTATAACGGTCCTCACCAAAATACTGCTTATACAGTTCCAGGCTCGCAGGTGTTGGAACATTTTCGACATCATGATTGCCTGAAACGCTATATAATTTAATAGAGGGATCTAACTTAGACGCAATCCTTTTATATTCTGCTATCTGTGCAAGATCTCCAGGCTTGTTAACCAAATCACCGCAGATTACAACAAAAGCAGGTTTTAAGCGGTTTGACGCAGCTATTGCCTTTTCCATGTTTACAGTTTCCCTGCTGAATTCCTTATTGGCATTAAAAAAACCAAATTGGGTATCTGCCATTTGAAAAAATGTATAAGATTTCGATGAGCAGCTTGCTATCATTAACAATAAAAGGATTGCAAATATGTGTCCGGGATAAAAAGATCTTTTCATTTGTTAAATATCTCTATTCAAAATGACTAAGCAAAACATTCATACGATCATTACGTTAAATTTATTCTGGTGTTATGTTAAAAATGAAATGACGTTGATGGGATTGAGCAATCAGCTATGGGCAATCAGCTCTGTATATCACTAATAATGAGTATTACTCAAATTTGATGGCTCACAGCCCGTAGCCCATAGCAAAAACTAATGATCACTTAACACTAGAAGAATAATAAATGATCCTTAAAATCAACTGGATTTAAATAAATTGGAAATAAGAATCTGAACATTATCAATAATGGTGCAATCATTCTGTGTTGACCTTAATTTCTTAACTTGCGCCATCTAACCAAAACAAGATAAAAATGAATGAAGTATATATCATCTCTGCGGTAAGAACTCCTATTGGAAGTTTTGGAGGCTCGCTTTCAAGCCTTTCGGCAAGCGCCCTGGGTGCTGCCGCAATCAAAGCTGCGGTTGAACATGCTGGTATCAAAGCTGATCAGGTGCAGGAAGTATTTATGGGAAATGTTTTATCGGCCAATCTGGGACAGGCCCCTGCTACCCAGGCAGCAAAATTTGCAGGCTTACCTGATATTCCAGCCACCACGATCAACAAAGTATGCGCTTCAGGAACCAAGGCAATTATGATTGCTGCACAGAGTATTGCATTGGGAGAGAATGAGATTGTTGTTGCTGGTGGGATGGAAAGCATGAGCAATGTACCTTATTATCTGGATAAGGCAAGAAATGGCTATCGTCTGGGCAATGGACAGATCATTGACGGACTTGTAAAGGACGGCTTATGGGATGTTTACAATGATTATCACATGGGTTCTGCAGCAGAACTTTGCGCTGCAGAATGTAATATCAGTCGTGAAGATCAGGATGCATTTGCAATAGAATCCTATAAACGATCACAATCAGCAGAGGCAAGCGGTAAATTTAAAAATGAGATCGTACCCGTCGAAATAAAAGACCGAAAAGGGGAAATAAGCATGATTGAGCATGATGAAGAGATTAATGCCGTTAAATTCGAAAAAATCCCTTCGCTGAAACCTGTTTTTAAGAAGGATGGTACCGTAACAGCTGCAAACGCTTCCACTTTAAACGATGGTGCGGCAGCTCTGGTACTCATGAGTAAAGCAAAGGCCGATGAATTGGGGCTTAAGCCTTTGGCCAGGATCATATCCTATGCAGATGCCCAGCAGGCACCCGAATGGTTTACAACAACCCCATCTAAAGCAATTCCAAAAGCGCTGGATCGTGCCGGGATCAGAGCTTCAGAGGTAGATTTTTACGAGATCAATGAAGCATTTTCAGTAGTTTCAGTAGCAAATAACCGAATTCTTCAACTTGATCCGGCCAAAGTTAACGTAAATGGGGGTGCCGTTTCAATGGGACATCCTCTCGGTGCATCGGGTGCCCGGATTGTAGTCACTTTGCTGAATGTTCTTCAACAGAATAACGGAAAGATTGGTGTTGCCGGCATCTGTAACGGAGGTGGTGGAGCAAGTGCAATCATAATCGAAAATATGCAATAGAAAACAATGAGACATCTTTTTATAATTTTCGGATTGTTAATATTTACTTCTGGAAATGCTGAAGCTCAGCATTCTGACAGTAATAAAAACAAGCAGACTATGTTAAATCTTCAGGATAGTCTGCAGATTTTAAGTTATAAAATGATCAATGACAGCATTGAACCTGAACGCTATAATGCCAACTACAAATTCATTAAAACCTTAGTTAATACGTTAAAAACACCCTATTCTTTCAATTTTTCTTTCGATTCGCTAAAGACAATTTCAATTCAGTCATCACCCGACAAAAGATTCAGAATCTTTAGCTGGCATGTGATGAATAACGATGGCAGCTACCGTTATTATGGCACCATACAAATGAATAACCCTGATGGTAAGTTACAAATGTTTCCGCTTGTTGATTACACCCCTGCTATAAAGAACATCGCTGATACTGTCACTACACCTGACAAGTGGTATGGTGCTCAGTATTACCGCATTATATCAGTTCTGAATAATGTTCAAACTCCTTATTATGTATTACTTGGCTGGAAGGGCAATACAGTAAAGTCAACTAAAAAAGTAATAGAAATCCTGTATTTCAGGGATGGCAAAGCCTATTTCGGGATGTCTGTATTCGACGGAGACAAAGAGCAGCCATTTAAAAAACGGGCAATCTTTGAGTATGACCGTCGAGCATCGATGGTACTAAACTACGAACCATCAATAAGTACAGTGGTTTTCGACCATCTCGCCCCACCTGATCCCAAATTAAAGGGAAGATTTGAACTTTATGGCCCTGATTTCTCATACGATGGTTACCGGCTTGTAAATGGCAGATGGAAATTTGTACAGGATCTGGAACTCAAAAATACACCAACAGATCAGGATGATAATTTCAATGACCCAAAGAAGATGAAAGGGAATTGAGGGAGAGGGAAATAGGGAATGGAGAGTGATCCTCTGACAACAGATACTGATAACGATTAATTAAGGCGAAACCGCCTGCATCATCAATCCTGAAATATAGGCTCCATAAGTCCCAACTACATAACCGAAAACAGCTAATAAAACGCCAATAGGTGCTAATGAAGGATGAAAGGCACCGGCCACAACTGGTGCTGAAGCCGGTCCCCCAACATTTGCCATACTTCCAACAGCCAGAAAGAAAAATGGAGTCTTTGTAAGCTTTGCGATCAGGATTAATACCAGGGCGTGAACTGACATCCATATTAAGCCAACAAGCAATAATCCGGGATTCTTAAAAATTGCCATAATGTTCATTTGCATTCCTATAGAAGCAATCAGAACATATAAAAAAACACTTGCCACACGGGAAGATCCAACTCCTTCAAGGTTTCTGACTTTCGTAAATGAAAGCAGCATACCCAATGTTGTTGCAATGATAATTATCCAGAAAAATCCGGAGGTCAGGCTCAAAGTACTCAACTGAGGGGCATTATTAGTTATCCATGGTGCGATAATATCAGCTCCGAAATGTGCAATTCCTGTTATTCCAAATCCAACAGCCAGAATCTTAATGAGATCTTCCATCTTAGGAATTTTCATTATACTTAACTGATAAGTCTCAATTTTTTCTTTTATATCCGTAACTGACTGATCTTCAGCTTTTAAAAATTTATTAATCTCAGTGTTTTTTCCTGCTGCGAAAAGCAGGAGTGCCATCCAAACATAGCCAACAAACACATCCAGGGCAACCATAGCTGAAAAAACGTCAGCGCTTGGTTTAAAAACCTCGAACATTGCGGCCTGATTGGGTCCTCCCCCAATCCATGCTCCAGCAAGTGTGCTTAAGCCTCTCCATACTGCATCCTGGCCTTCACCACCTACAACATCCGGGGAAAATAAAGAAACTAAATACACAGCGATTGGACCACCTATAATTATACTGATTGATCCACAAATGAACATCAAACCCGCCTTCTTCCTTAATTTCCAAATTTCCCTTAAATCCAGGCTCAGAGTAAATAAGACCAAACTGGCTGGAAGAAGATATCTCGAAGCTACCGTATAAAGAGCTGATTCAGAACCAGATATCACTCCGGTTGAGTTTAATAAACCGGGAAGAAAATAACATAACAGGATTGGCGGGACAAATGTATATAGCTTTTTAAAGATAATATTCTTGCTCTGGGAAGACCAAAAAACAAATCCCAGAATACTCATAAGAATTCCTAAAACAACTGCATCATTCGTAATCAATGAAGTTTTTTCAACCATCGGAGGGGATTTATAATTATTAACAAATAATATAAGTCGGCAATTTTAGTAAATTTTAATTATAATTGAACTTTTTACTCCTTTTTAACCAATTAAAGAGTAAGACCTTACCCAATTATAAATTCTAAACAGTCAATTATTTTATTAAAACGTATGGAAATACAGCAAAAACAGCTTTTTGGACACCCAAGAGGGTTATATATACTTTTTCTTACCGAAATGTGGGAAAGGTTCAGTTTTTATGGAATGAGAGCCTTGCTCGTACTGTTTCTTGTTTCATCAGTAAATGGTGAGAACCCCGGATTTGGATGGACCAGTAGTGAGGCCTTAAAGCTGTACGGTATTTATACTTTCCTTGTCTATTTATCCTCAATCCCGGGGGGAATCCTGGCAGATAAATTGATCGGACAGAAAAAGGCAGTAATCCTTGGTGGATTGCTGCTGGTAGCAGGCCACAGTATCCTCGCATTCCAGTCATTAATAACATTTTACATAGGATTAGGGCTTATCATTGCCGGTGTAGGATGTTTAAAACCTAATATTTCGACCATGGTTGGTGGACTTTACCCAAAAGGTGATGACCGACGTGACAAGGGATTTACGATTTTCTATATTGGAATAAATACCGGAGCCTTTTTAGCAGGTATCATTATTGGATATGTTGGTGAAACTATGGGCTGGCATTATGGATTCGGACTTGCAGGATTAGGAATGGCTTTGGGACTGATTATATTTATGTTAGGCCATAAGGATCTTAAGGGAGTTGGTGAATCAACTAAAGCATTATCTGCTGCTGACCAAGCAATTATCTCAAAACCACTTACCAGTATTGAAAAAGATCGGGTGAAGGTGATGTTACTTTCATTTTTGATGATTATCGTATTCTGGGGTGCATTTGAACAGGCTGGTGGATTAATGAACCTGTATGCCTCAGAGAAAACCAATCGTATGATCGAATTCCTGGACTGGACAGTCCCGGCAACCTGGTTTCAGTCTGTAAACTCATTTTTTATAATTACTCTGGGCATTCCAATAGCAGCATTCTGGTTTAACCGCAAAAGAAATGGTAAGGAAGCTTCCTCCATCTTCAAAATCGCAATTGGAGTGATCATCATGGGATGGGGATTTTTATTCATGTCAGCAGCTTCAATTCAATATCAAAATGATGGCGCTTCTGCGATGTACTGGCTGGTTCTCGCATACATGTTTCACACAATCGGTGAACTTAGTGCATCCCCAGTTGCTTTATCCTTTATCACCAAACTAGCGCCTATGAAATATGCCTCAATCATGATGGGAGTATTTTTCGCAGCAACCGGACTTGGAAATTATGTAGCCGGATGGGTTGGTGTATGGTCGCAAACTGCCGGAGAACTCGAAATATTTACCGGAATTGCAATTTTCTGCACACTTATAGGAGGTATTGTAATCGCCATTCTTAAGCCATTAAAAAGACTTGCTCATGGAGCTGAAGACTTTTCTAAGGAAACGATGGCCACAGCTAAAGCAGAATAGAGTTCCATTACAAGAATTAAATGAAGAGAGAGATACAGAAATATCTCTCTCTTCGTTTAAAGCAGTATATTCGCAAATCAAATCTGTATTCGTGTTATCAGACAGCATCGTCATAATTCCCACCTATAACGAGAAGGAAAATATTGAAAATATCATCCGAAAGGTATTTTCACTGCCTGATGTATTTCATATTCTGGTTGTTGACGACGGATCTCCCGATGGTACTGCTGAAATTGTTAAAAGTCTGCAGGAAGAATACGAGGGCATGATTCATATAGAAGAGCGGTCTGGCAAACTCGGACTTGGAACTGCTTATATTCACGGCTTTAAATGGGCCCTTGAACGTAATTACGAGTATATTTTTGAAATGGATGCAGATTTTTCGCACAATCCGGAAGACCTGATCCGTTTAAAAACTGCATGTATTGAAGGGGCCGACCTGGCAATCGGTTCAAGGTATATCAGAGGGGTGAATGTAGTAAATTGGCCAATGAGCAGAGTACTCATGTCCTATTTTGCCTCTGTGTACGTCAGGCTGGTCACAAGAATCGATATTCAGGATGCAACCGCAGGATTTAAATGCTACCGTCGTGTGGTGCTTGCAACCATTCCTCTGGATAAAATCAAGTTTATCGGCTACGCCTTCCAGATTGAAATGAAATTCACTGCAATCAAATATGGTTTTAATGTCGTAGAAGTCCCGATTATTTTTACCGATCGTACTGAAGGCACGTCTAAGATGAGTACGAAGATATTCCGGGAAGCCTTTTTAGGCGTGATTCAGATCAAATTAAACAGCTTTTTCAGGAAGTATAAATAATCTGGCCTTAACCTGAAAATTAAGAAATTAAGCACATAAGATTTATATTTACTACATATTAATCATTCCATCAGAACTCTAATAAATAATCAGAACCTATGAATGAACATCTTGACCCCGGAGAAGAGAACCTATCACCTGTAGAACGGGAGATCGAGAAAGTTCTGCGTCCCCAGGTCTTTGAGGATTTCACAGGTCAGCATAAAATTCTGGCAAACCTTCGTGTGTTCGTGCAGGCGGCCAAACAACGTGGTGAAGCTCTGGATCATGTATTGCTGCATGGCCCGCCCGGATTAGGAAAAACTACCCTGTCTCATATCATTGCTAATGAAATGGGGGTTAATATCCGCATCACCTCCGGACCTGTTCTCGATAAACCGGGCGATCTCGCCGGATTATTAACCAATCTTGAAGAAGGCGATATCCTGTTTATTGATGAAATCCACCGTTTAAGTCCGCTCGTAGAAGAATACCTCTATTCGGCCATGGAAGATTTCAAGATCGATATCATGCTCGAAACCGGCCCCAATGCCCGCTCGGTTCAGATTTCATTAAATCCCTTTACTTTGGTTGGTGCTACTACCCGCTCAGGCCTTCTTACAGCACCCTTACGTGCCCGCTTTGGCATTAACAGCCGTTTAGAGTACTATGATGCCAAATTATTAACTACTATTGTACAGCGCTCCGCACAGATTCTCAAAACAGAAATTTCTGATGAAGGATCTTATGAAATTGCCCGCAGAAGCCGCGGTACACCCCGTATCGCCAATGCCTTATTACGCCGTACCAGAGATTTCGCACAAATAAAGGGTACAGGAAATATCGATACTGACATTGCAAAATATGCCCTGAATGCTCTGAATGTGGATGAGCATGGCCTTGATGAAATGGATAATAAGATCCTGCTCACTATTATCGATAAGTTCAAAGGTGGACCTGTTGGTCTTAAAACCATTGCTACTGCGGTTGGTGAAGAAGAAGGAACTATTGAGGAAGTATATGAGCCTTTTCTGATCCAGGAAGGTTATATCATGCGTACCTCAAGAGGCAGGGAATGCACAGAGGCAGCCTATAAACATTTGGGCAGGATAAAAACAGGAGGCAGCAACACCTTGTTTTGATACGTTTATTGATTTATATTTAAGAATAAATAAATCAATATGGATCAGAAAATCATTAATCTTTACGACGAATACACTCATAAACCCCTGAGCCGCAAGTTGTTTATGAGCCGCCTTGTAAAACTTACGGGGAGTGCTGCAATGGCTATGACAGCACTTTCTGTACTTGAGGTGGGCTATGCAAATGCAGAAACTGTTTCTGAGCAGGATGAAGACCTGATACTTGAAGATATTTCCTATCCCGGTGATGATTGTACTATGAAGGCTTATCTTGCCCGTCCTAAAGGCAGGGGGAAATTTGGAAGCGTAGTAGTAATACATGAAAATCGTGGCTTAAACCCTCATATAAAAGATATAACACGTCGAGTAGCTAAAGCAGGATTTATCGCTCTTGCGCCGGATGCCCTATCCCCTTTCGGCGGAACACCTGCAAACACCGATGAGGCCAGGGGAATGTTCAGTAAGATAGATGCATCAAAAAACCTGAATAATTTCCTGAACGCACTGGACTATCTTAAATCCAGAAAAGAAAGTAATGGTAAAACTGCTTGTGTAGGATTCTGCTGGGGTGGCAGAATGGCCAATTTCCTTGCGGTAAATTCTGCATCTCTGAATGCAGCTGTTGCTTATTACGGCGGACAACCAGATGCAGCAGATGTTCCAAAAATAAAGGCAAAATTAATGCTGCATTATGCAGGAATGGATGAACGTGTAAATGCAGGAATTCCGGCTTATGAAGCCGCATTAAAAGCATCAGGCGTTGATTATCAGATTTTTATATATGATGGAGTTCAGCATGCCTTCAATAATGATACCGGTGGTGAACGCTATAATGCTGATGCTGCAAAGCTTGCATGGGGAAGGACATTAGAACTTTTCAACAAAACAATCAAATAAAAAAAGGGCTGATCCGAATGGACAGCCCCTTTTTTAGGATTATAATTGATTCTAGTATAAAGTAAATTCTACTCTTCTGTTATCCTGACGACCTTTCGCAGTTTTATTAGTTGAGATTGGCTGACTTTCACCATAACCTATTGCTTCAATACGTGAAGAACTGGCTCCCTGACTTACCAGGTATGATTTAACAGATTCAGCACGGTCTTTAGACAATTTCATATTTGCAGCATCACTGCCTACATTATCTGTATGACCAGCTAATTTAAGACTGAAATCTTTCGATTTTAATAAGTCTGCAACTCTGTTTAAACTTGGATAAGAACTTGAACGCAGGGTTGATTTACCAAAATCAAATTCAAGATTACGAATAGCTTCAGCAACAACTTTTCTGTCTTCTTCTGTTACTACAACACGAACAGGATTCACTACAGTTGTGGTTACTTTAATTTCACAACCTGCACCATCAACCTGTATTCCTGCCGGTGTGTTCGGGCATTTATCAAAGTAATCAGAAACACCATCCTTATCGCTATCATTCAAAAAGCGCATTCTTTCTTTATTCATTTCTTCCATATGCGCTGCATGTTTAGCTCTGTCAGCATCAAGACTTGCCTGAAGTGCTGCATTCCTGGTGATATAATCATCCTGTAATGCGGCAACCGGGTTATAGCTTGACAATGGAGTTTTTGATTTGCTTCCTAAATTAAATTCAAGTCCGATATGTGAATAAGAGAATTTATCGTTTTGCATCCCTGCATAGTATCCATCCAGGTTATCAGCATCAACAAAATTCATGGTATATCCCAAATCAAGGTTAATAGAATTGGAAATACCGAATTTAATTCCAAGTCCTACCGGCATATATGTTTCCTTAACACTTTCACCAGCTCTAAATTTGGTTTCAATTCCGGCATTATCTATTTGAGTTACTTTATAACCCATAAAACCATAACCGGCAGTCATGTAAGGCCTGATGACATTTACACGATTCATCCAGTAAATATTAGCAAGGGTCAAATTCGCACTTAAACTGGCGGCATAAGCTAATTTGGTTTCATAAGAGGCAAACGGACTTACAGGTGGCAGTCCATTCCCCCAATTTCTACTATTATCTGCTTTAAGCTTTCCGGCTACAAAATCGGCTTGAATACCTAATGCAGGTAAAATTTGATTTTTCAACGTTGCGCCATAACCAAGATCAGCTTTCCATTTTGTAAAATCGTTCTGTCCGGTCATTAAAGTTGGTGCAAGTATTCCACCACTAATGCCAAAAGACCATGTATTGAATGCTGATGAAGGAGCGAACAGCTTAGGACTCTCAGGTTTCTCCTGAGCATTTGCTCCGGCAGTAACAATTAAGCTGAGTGCCAGTGCTGATAGTTTTAGAAAATGTGTTTTCATAATTTATGATTAATTTAACACCATAATGCAAATGCTATACCATAAAGTCAACTATCGCTATTATTAGAGCCATATGTCGATTCTGAACCAGGAAGCACGTATTCTTATTCCTATCTTTGAACTAAATAATGGTCAGTAGTTCGCAATACTCAAAATTCATAAAAACTGAAGCCCTTAAACTGGGATTTCAATTTTGTGGCATTTCTAAAGCCGGATTTCTGGAAGAAGAGGCCCCAAGACTTGAAAACTGGCTAAAAAGTGGGTACAACGGCGAAATGAGTTATATGGAGAACCATTTTGATAAGCGCCTGGATCCGCGAAAGCTTGTAGATGGTGCCCGTTCAGTTATTTCCCTTTCCCTGAATTACTTTACTGATCAACAGCAGGAAGATTCAAGTGCACCGAAAATCAGTAAATACGCTTATGGCAAAGATTATCACTTTGTGATAAAAGATAAGCTAAAACTCCTGATGGAAGCTATCAGAGCTAATATTGGTGAAGTAAACGGCAGGGCATTTGTAGATTCAGCACCTGTTCTGGATAAAGTTTGGGCAAAAAAAGCAGGAATTGGCTGGGTTGGAAAACATAGTAACCTGATCAATAAGAATACTGGCTCATTTTTCTTTCTGGCCGAATTAATTACTGATCTTGATCTCGAATACGATGTAATTCCAACAAAGGATCATTGCGGGACATGTACCCGTTGCATAGATGCATGTCCTACTGAAGCAATTGTAGCCCCATACCTGGTCGATGGAAGCCGCTGTATCTCTTACCTGACTATCGAGCTTAAAAGTGAATTACCTAAGGAATTCAGTAAAAAAATGGAAAACTGGATGTTCGGATGTGATATTTGTCAGGATGTTTGCCCCTGGAATAAGTTTTCTGTACTAAATACTGAGCATGATTTCAGTCCGCATAAAGACCTTCTCGGACTTAAACAGGCAGAATGGCATGAGCTTACCAAAGAAACTTTTGACAAAGTATTCAAAAACTCTGCAGTTAAAAGAACAAAGTATAGCGGATTAAAACGGAATATTAATTTCCTGAAACCACTTTAAGACTTATTCCTGTCAAAAAAATTGGAACATAAGCCAATTCATCACATTTATCCTCCATCCCGTCACATTTATTAGCACGAAGGTTCCGGCTGCTGTATCATTGTTTCATAATTCAGAATTATTTATCAACGGAATAAGATTCCATCAAAATTTGAAAACAATGAAACTATACTTTCTGTTACTCCTTTGTTGTCTGAGTGTCTGCCTTAAAGCGCAAACAGGTTCAGAAGCAATTTTTGCTGTAAAGGGGATCACTGCAGATTCGATTACTAGGGAGCCCCTTGATTATATAACAATAGGATTAAAAACAGATAAAAATATCCCAATAAAATCTACGCTGAGCAAGTCTGACGGAACATTTCTCATTTCTGGCATTAAGTCAGGAAATTATTTACTGACTCTGATATCTGTCGGATATCAGGTAAAAACAATAAAACTGGGAATCAATGAAGGGGATAAAACCATGGACCTGGGCATGATCCTGATGAGCACAAAAACGAATCAGCTAAAAGAAGTAATCGTTCTGGCCGATAAACCTATAATAAAACAGGAAGTCGACCGGATCTCATACGATCTTCAGGCTGATCCTGAAAGCAAAACCAGCAATGTGATGGAAATAATGAGAAAAGTTCCGCTAATTTCTGTTGATGGTGATGATAATATCATGCTTAAAGGTGACGCAAACTATAAAATCCTGATTAATGGAAAGCCCTCCAGCATGATGGAAAGAAATGCCAGGGATATTTTAAAAAGCATGCCTGCTTCAAGTATCCAGAACATAGAAGTTATTACAAACCCACCCGCAAAATATGATGCCGAAGGAATTGCAGGAATCATTAACATCATAACCAATAAAAAGGTAGACAACGGTTATAATGGCTCCGTAAATATGAGTCACAGATTTCCTGCAGGTGGCCCTGGAACTGGTGGTTCTGCAACGTTTAAACAGGGAAAACTTGGGATTTCAGCTTATGGAGGTGCCAGTACTTCCCAAACTCCATTGATATCCAATACCATTTCAAGAACAAGCACTGGGAATAGTAATACCAATCTTTCGCAGATCAACAGCAGGGAAACAAATAGCCGGAATGGATATTTTGGCAGTGAATTAAGTTTTGAGATTGATAGTTTGAACCTGATATCCGGGCAGTTGAATATAAATGGAAACTCTAACGAAAACAGAAACTATCAGCAGTCTTTACTAAATGGGCAAACTGATGTAATTCAAAGTTATAATCTTGATGGAAATAATGAGGGCAATGGGCATGGTATGGACGCCGCTTTAAATTATCAGCTTGGTTTCAAAAAAAATAAACAACAGCTTCTCACATTTTCATACCGGATCTATTCTTACCGCAATCAGCAAAATAATGAGCTTTTAACTACCAATCCTGTTCATTATAATTTACCTGACTACAATCAATTCAATAACGGAGGGACTGCCGAACAAACTTTCCAGATAGATTATATTCAACCGGTAAAAAAACTGACAATTGAGGCTGGAATAAAGGGTATCCAAAGAAAAAACGATAGCGACTTCCGGTTCAGATACTTAGATGAAAACACAGGTCAGTATGAGACAGATCCCTTAAAAACCAATGTATTTGATAACACTCAAGAGGTTCTCGGTGCCTATAATACCTATCAGTATAATTTAAAAAACTGGGGTCTTAAAGGTGGTTTCCGACTCGAACGCACAGTAATTGATGCAGACTTTATCTCCGGGCAGACACAGGTCAGGCAGGAATATCTTAATTTAATACCATCATTAAGCCTGAACAGGAAATTTAAAGATATGAGTAATTTAAATCTGGCATTTTCACAACGAATCCAACGTCCCGGCATTTATCAGTTGAATCCTTTTGTAGACCGCTCAAATCCAAACTTTGAATCAACAGGAAACCCTGATTTACATCCTACAATCGGAAGCAATCTTTCCTTAGGTTACAGTAAATCTAAAAAGGGATCCTTTAATTTCTTATTGGGATACCAGGGCTTTGAGGATTTGATTATGCCGGTTTCAGTTTTTGATCCGATTACGTTCATCACCTACAATTCTTATGATAATACGGGCAGGGCAAGACTTTTCACAGCTAATCTTAACCTAAACTACCCCTTTACAAAAAAGTTGAATTTCAGCTTTAATGGCGGCCTGGCACATGGACGGGTACAGGGCATTGTAAATAACACCCTTGTAAAAAATGAAGGATTTATGTATAATTTCTCATCATCAGGTTCTTACCGTTTTGAAAAAGGCTGGCGCCTGAATGCAAGTGTTAATGTGAATGGACCAAATTTATCATTACAGGGAACAAGTAATTCTTATATTGGAAGTTCATTCAGTATCAATAAGGACCTTATTAAAGATAAACTGTCCTTTTCCGCAGCGGCAAACAATCCTTTCAGAAAATACAGGACAAATATTCGTGAATCTTTTGGGCCGGATTTCTTCCAGACCAGTAATTTTCAAAACTTTTACAGATCATTCAATACAAGCCTTAACTACCGTTTTGGAAAATTGAAATCAGCTATAAAAAAGAATACACGAGGCATCAGAAATGATGATGTTTCTAACAATTCTGCACAATAGTAAACTTAAGAAAAACATGAAAAATTTTATAAAAAACCCTTCAGATATTAACAGAATAGAATTCTGGGCTGCAACTACTATGTTTGTATTCTCCATATTCTTTCTTGTTTCAGGAGCTATAAACAATAACTGGGAGCCTGGAAAGTATGAATTCGATGAGGCTCATCAGCATTATTCATACTTCAACAACCATTTTTTACCAATGTTATGCAGATATATTAGCTTTTATTCCAGCTATTGCCTGCTTACATTTGTAATCATACCACCCCTCAGCAGAAAAGAAAACATCACGCTCAATGTTATCTTCACATTGATTATATTTTACCTGATAAGTGTGGTACTTGGCATTACCGATACCTGGACCCAGGGATATCTTTTCGATAAATATTCAGAAGATGAGCTTTATTCAAAGCTCTTTCAGGAAGCAGCCATCTATTCTTTCTGGCTATTGATGATGTTCGCGCTATATAATATCATAAAGTTCCTTGCAATCTACCTGCTCGAAAATTCAGATCTGATCCAATCAAAATACAGGGTGATTACCCGCGACGGAATATTTGCATTCATCTTCTGGATGATTGCACTTTTCCTTTTATTGATTGGTCAGAGTGATGCAGATGTGGTGATGATTGTCGGAACATGTTCTCTCGCAGGAATATTTTTATACTGCTATTCTATGTATGCCGTATTACCGGAAATCTATAAGAAATCCAGGCCATTTAAAACTTACCTGAAGAAAATTTTTCTGTTAGTTTTACTTAGCACTATACCCCTGTTCACAATACTTCTGTTTTTGATTCCGCGTCATGATAGTGAAATAGCTTTTGTTGCTTCATTATTTAATATTGGATTTCAACTTTTATTTACAGCACCTCTGACCTGGTATGTTTACAAACACAGAACAACGGTAGATTATGAAATTAAAGGACTACAGACCGCATTAGGGCGTTCAACAGCCGACCTAAACTTCCTTCGTTCCCAGATCAATCCTCATTTCCTGTTTAATGTGTTGAATACCCTCTATGGCACTGCACTTCAGGAAAATGCAGAACGAACTTCTGAAGGTATTCAGAAACTTGGTGATATGATGCGCTTTATGCTGAGGGAAAACCTCCAGGAGAAAATTTCTCTGACAAGGGAAATAGAATACCTGAATAATTATATCGGACTTCAGACACTGCGTACCCAGTCATCACCTGATATTCAGATTCATACAGAAATCGAAGAGCATACTGGTATACTGCAGATTGCACCCATGCTGCTCATCCCATTCATTGAAAATGCATTTAAACATGGCATAAGTCTGAAAGAGCCCTCAAACATTCGTATCAGTCTGGTTTGTAAAGAAAAGACCCTCTATTTCGATATTTCTAACAGCATTCATCCTAAATCTCTGAATGATCCTGAAAAGGACAATAATGGCATAGGTCTGAATAATGTGCAGCAAAGGCTAAGACTTTTATATCCGGGTAAGCATGAGCTATCTATCCGCGAAAGCGGCAAAGAATTTTTTGTTCACCTGACTATTCAACTGGACTAATTCAGTAAAAAATGAAAAGTTTATTGTGCATATTACTAATTAGCATCATATTCAATGCCTGCGGCGAAAGTTTATGCGATGAACCTTATTCAGAGGAAATCAACAAAGCAAAAAATTACAAAGTAGCTGATTATCAGCCTAATAAAAAACATACTATAACAGAAAGCAACTGTCATTTATTGGATGAATGGCTAAATCGAAAAAGCATTGGTCATTTCCTGAAAAATCATATTTCATTGGAATCAGGAATCAGCAGTATCAATGAAAAAACTCTTTTTAATGATACATTTATACCATGAATGCCATTGCACTTGACGATGAACCATTAGCACTTGAAGTAGTGCGTAGTCATGCTTCAAAAGTACCCTTTCTGAACCTGAAAGCCGAATTTACCGATGCTTTTAAAGCTATGGAGTATATTCAGAAGGAAAATATTGACCTGATATTTCTGGATATTAAAATGCCCGATATTTCTGGTATCGATTTCATGAACAGTCTTAATAAAAAGCCAATGGTAATTTTCACAACCGCATATTCTGAACACGCGGTTACCAGCTTTGAACTGGATGCAATCGATTACCTGCTTAAGCCTTTTTCATTGAGCCGTTTTGTTAAAGGATGTAATAAAGCTTATGAACTGTTCCAATTGAGAAATAAAAGTGGCAGCGCTGATTTCATTTTTCTTAAAACAGGCTACGAGCAGGAAAAAGTACATTTTGACGACATACTCTATCTTGAAGCAGCAGGAAACTATGTTAACTTTGTCCTTAAAAATAAAAGCCTGCTTTCGCGGATGACCTTCGCCGAACTTGAGGTGATCCTGCCAAAGAATAAATTTATCAGAATCCATCGCTCTTATATGGCCGCAGTTGCTGCAATAAACAGGATCGAAAGGCATCAGGTCCATATAAATGACATTCAAATCCCTGTAAGTGAATCGTATATGACAAATCTGAATGGTTTGGATAAGAGGTGAGGCTTTGCTTAGATTTATGATATGAAATATGTCCTGCTCTTGTTTTTTTCCATTTTAGTTGTTGACTGCCATTCACAGCATCTGAAATTAAAAAAGCGTGCAGCTAATGCATTAAGTGGCTCTGAATTCTCAAAGAGTATCAGGGATAGCTCCTTAAGTCTTGAGAAACGGGAAGAAATTATCTTTAATGAGATCCAATCCGGTAATATTCCCCATTTTTACAGAAAACTAGCGGTAATCAGGGATACAGCAATGATTATGGGACAATTACAAACGATCAGGTATTATGTTCTGCCTGATTATCTGGCGATTGGCTCTGATTCTGATTATTTTTATTGTCCAATGCGCCCTCAGTTAGCTCAGAAAGTTGCAGATTTACTCGACTGCAGCCTGCCAACAAGAAAGATCTCCGACAGAATTTACTATACTGCAAAGGTAAAAATGATGCCCCAGCCAATTCCTCCATCCAAAGCAATGATCACTGTTCCGGTATTTGAAAGGCATACAAGGATGGTGCATCAGCAAAGGGAACAATCTATCAGGCAATATCCATTGGGAAGTCTGGTAGCCGGAAATAAGAAAGATGTTGTAATCTCAAATATGATTTTCAATACCAAAAATCAACTCAGAGTTACAATTTATGGCTGGCATAAACCCGATGGCAAAGCCATTCAACCACTTCATAACGGACATACAACAGATCATGTGGATTACAGCCACGGCATACGACTTATTCAGAACAAGTTATGGCTTAATGGAAAGAAATCTACAGTTCGTGCTATACTTGAATCACAAAGTCTGCATCCCCTGCTTAGCGATGAAGGAATGATCAGAACGGCGTATTACCCTTTGGAGTAGCTGATACCTGTTACTATTCCCTATTCCCTATTTCCCGAATTTCATCTTCAACTGCTCCAAATGATCATTTGTGATTGGTTTAGCTTCTTCTTTAGGATTTTTGGGAGTAATCTGTTCGGCCTTTGGGGCCGCCGCTGAAGTCTGCCGGTCAGTTCTTAACTGTTCTTTTTTTGCATTAAAACGGTTCCAAATTTTTTCGAGGCAACGCTTGGTATACAATGGAAAATCGCCATTCATCATCCAGTTATAGTAACTTGGTTCTGATTGAAATACATCTTCAACAGGCCGGCCTTTATGCTTCCCAAAATTAATTACCTCCACCCCATCTTCATTATAAACCATTCTGGCAGCGAAATCTACCGGTTTGTTCAGATTTGTGAATGCATGAAGTGCTTCGATATTGTTTTGAACCGGTTTTGAAACTACTCCCTTTTTATCCTCCCAGCTTTGATTTTCATACCTTGCGATCTGGGCTTTCAGAACTTCATAGGTTGCTTTTATATCTGCTTCGGCTGAATGTGCATTTTCAATATCCTTACCACAATAGAACTGATAAGCGGCCTTTAAAGTACGCTGCTCCATTTGATGAAATATATTCTGGACATCAACAAAGTGCCTGTTTTCAATGTCAAAATCAATACCGGCACGTAAAAACTCCTCCATTAATACTGGAATATCAAAGCGGTTGGAATTATAACCTGCAAGGTCGCAATCATCCAGAAAACGGGCCAGTTCCTCTCCAGCCTGCTTAAATGTACGCTCATGACGGATATCCTCATCATAAATGCCATGAATCAGTGACGACTCAAGAGGAATAGGAATTCCAGGATTAATACGCAGAGTTTTTACATCTTCGGTTCCGTCAGGCATTGCCTTAAGAATGGAAATTTCAACAATGCGGTCGGAAGCAACATTTACGCCGGTTGTTTCAAGATCAAAAAAGGCAAGCGGACGTTTGAGGTTTAATTTCATGTGTTTAACTAAAGATTATGATGCCTGCCAGAATACCCAGAACCATTATCAGGTACATCAGAATCTCTGTAGTAGCAAAGCGCTTATATTTCTTCCAGAATGTATAGTCGCCTTTTTCTGTGCTCATAAATATGTCAGGGATTATTATTAATCAAAATTACTGATTAAAACAGATAATCAATAAAAGAATTGAGCTTATGGTTTGACACTTCCTGCCCTTGTAAAGTATTTATAATACCATGGATCTTTTAAATCACTGATTATTACCCCTTTCGAGGTAGAAGCATGAACAAATTTATTATTGTGAAGATAAACCCCAACATGACTGAACTTTTGACCATCGAAATCAAAGAAAACCAGATCACCCTCCTCCAGATCCTGCTCATATTTTCGCTTCACTTTATCTGCCATGGTACGGGCGGTACGGGGCAAATCTTTGTCATAAACCTCCTTTTCGAGCAGGAAAGTAAATCCTGAGCAATCCACACCCTTTCTATCCATTCCACCTGAACGGTGAGGTACTCCTATCCAGCTATCAATAAAACGATATAGTTTCTCATTATCAAGCTCCTTTTCCTTTACATTTAAGAGGTATGCATAACGCTCCTTTATACTTCCTGAAGATATCGCTTTTGATTTTGAAGCATCAGTTATGATCTTTTTGCTTTTACAGGAAGTGACAAACAGAGTAGTTAATAGAAGCCCCAGGAAAAATATTTTACTTAATGATTTACGCATAATCTAATTTCACCTTATTGAGACCACAATCAAATCAAACCTTTTGCACAGGTGTGGATAATAAAAAAATAATTTAGTTCTGACATACGCTTTTCAGGGATAGACCAGGTTAGCAATATGACAGCAACACACCTGTGACGCATACCGGCATAGAATTAGCTCTGAGCAGATAATTTAGTATATAAATCGCACAAATTATCCGACGCCTCAGAGCATATCCCAAAAGGTATCCTGTTAATAATGCGATTTACCAGTCTACTACTGAGCCATCAAGAGGATTATATGTTTCCGGATTTTTCCAATCATGACCTATTTTATCAGCCATTAAGGCTTCATCCAATTCAATTCCTAATCCTGGTCCTTTTGGAACTAAAACAGTCCCATCCTTTTGTAATTTAAAAGGATTTTTTAAATATCCCTCACCTAATGAAACTTGTTCCTGTACCAAAAAATTAGGAATGCTAGCAGCTAATTGTAAGCCCACAGCTAAGGATATAGGCCCCATTGGATTATGAGGTGCAATTGGAACATAATAAGCCTCTGCCATACCTGCTATAATCCTGCCCTCGGTAATACCTCCTGCATGACAAAGATCTGGTTGAATAATACTGGCAGCTCCCTTTTCAAGTATTTCCCGAAAACCCCATTTTGTAAAAATTCTTTCTCCTGTTGCTATTGGAATATGGGTTCCCCTGGCAATGTCAACCATGGTATCTACGTTCTGACATTGGCAAGGCTCTTCAATAAACATAGGCTGGTAAACTTCCAGTTCTTTAATCAGAATTTTCGCCGTTTGAGGAGAAATACTGCCATGAAAATCTATTCCTATGTCCATATCATCACCGCCAGCGTCTCTTAGAGAAGCAAAATTATCTATAGCGTATTTAATAAATCTTGGGTTTTCGACAATATTTGCATGAGCTTTTTTTGCAACACCCGTTTTAATCACAGTAAAGCCTGCAGCCTTTTGCTGTTTCATTTGCTCTGGGGTACTTGCACGTCCATATACCCTAACCCGGTCACGTGTGGGACCACCCAATAATTCATAGACCGGAACATTCAAAAGCTTTCCCTTGATATCCCACAAGGCCTGATCAATTCCACTTAAAGCACTAGTTAGAATTGGACCACCACGATAGAATGCATGCCTGTATATTGCCTGCCAATGGTGCACAACATTTCTGGGGTCTTTTCCAATTAAATATGGCTCTATCTCTTTTATAGCTGTTTGAATTGTCAGTGCACGACCTTCTAGCAAAGGTTCACCCAGGCCAAATACTCCTGAATCAGTATGAATTTTTAGAAAAATCCAGCGTGGCTTTACCAAAAAAGTTTCAAGTTTGGTGATTTTAACTTCTCCGTTACCTTTAATTTGCTCCATTACGGATGGCTGTACTTTATTTCCGGCGCCAAATGCATAGGAAGATTCAGGTAATGACATAATCCCCATCCCTGCAACGCCTAAAACCGATTGGATTGCAGTGCGACGTGAGATTTCAAATTTTTTTGTTGTTGATTTCATTTAATAATTATTTAAAACTAACTCATTTAATCATTTTGCTTTTAATGGATTGACAAACAGAGTATTTAATAAAAGTCCCTAAGAAAATGTTTTAATAATATTTATACCTATTCTAATTTCATCCTATTGAAAACAAAATCAAACCAAACGTTTTGAACAGCTGTGAGTAAGTATTTGAAAATCAAAATCTGGCATATCCCAGAACTTCAAGATCAAGAATGGAGTCTGTTAAATGCAGTTTCCCATTATTCAATAAGTAAATGC
>NZ_DASWXT010000077.1:0-18023 GCF_036405355.1 Daejeonella sp. | reverse complement strand
GTATTTAATATCTGATCCTGATTTTGTGCCACCAAAATAATCAGGGTTTTATTAGCCGGTTCCTCCAATGTTTTTAAAAGCCGGTTCCCTTCATTTTTGAGATATTCAGGAAGCCAGATGATCATCGTCTTATACTCCGATTCAAATGCTTTTAATGAAAGCCGGTGCAAAATATTCAGACATTCGGCCTTGTTAATATTGGGCTGTTTATTTTGTGCATCTAACCGAAGCCGCCATTCATCGATATTAAAATACGGATTACTCAAGACCAGATCACGCCACTCGCCAAGGTCGGCCATTGAATCTTCCTTCTCACCCCCTCTGAAAAATGGATAGGAAAAATGCAGATCAGGATGTATCAGCTTGTTATATTTTCTGCAGGAAGCACAATTTCCGCAACTGTCTGACTCAGTTCTTTCAGTACATGAAATGAATTGTGCATAGGCAAGGGCAAGGGCGAAACTTCCGGAGCCTTCAGGTCCAAGAAACAATTGCGCATGACTTACCCTATTCTCAAAAACTGATTGAATCAGTTGTTCCTTTATCGCATTCTGACCAATAACTTCCTGAAACAGCATGGTGCAAAATAAGAAAAATTACGTTTTAGACGCAGGTAATTCAGGAAGGATGGTGGTGAAATGGTCAGAATACCGGGGAGACTGGAAATTATATATCATTAACATGCTTCAAAATACATAATTTTGCCCCCAACTAATTATAATATCTCGTTGAAATCTATTAAAAATCAGGGATTAAGGCTTTCAAAAGAAGCCATGCAGGACTTTGGATACAAGGTTGTTGATGCCGTTATCGAGCATTTTGAAACACAGGATAAAAAGCTGCCTGTATCAAATGCTACCAGAGTAGAGATGGACAAACTTTTCTCTGAAGATGCACCTGAAAATCCAATGCCGGCAACAGAGGTTTTGAACTTTGTTCTTAAAAATGTAATGACACAAAGTAATATAATGACCCATCCCAAAACCTATGCTTTTGTTCCCGGTCCGAGTAATTACATCAGTGTGATGTCTGATACCCTGGCAACAGGTTTTAATATTTTCGCTGGAGGATGGGTAGGTTCTGCAGGAGCTGCCGGACTTGAGATCAGCACACTGAACTGGATGCTGAAACTCTTTAATTTCCCGGTAAAAAAGGGTGGAGGTATCTTTACCAGTGGGGGTTCGATGGCAAATTTAACGGCCCTGGCAACTGCAAGAAGAGTAAAATGTGGTGAGGATTTTTCGAAAGCAATTATCTATTTATCCGATCAGGCACATTCCTCAAATATTAAAGCGATCAATATACTGGGTTTTAAAAAGGAACAGATCCGTATAATTCCAACAGATATGGAATTTAAGTTTTCGATTAATAAATTGAAAAATGCGATAGCCCGGGATAAAATAGAAGGATTAAAACCATTCTGCCTGATCGCCTCTTCGGGCACAACCAATACCGGAACAGTAGATCCGCTGGAAGAACTCGCAGCTATCTGCAAAAAGGAAAACATCTGGCTTCATGTAGATGGTGCCTTCGGTGCAGCTGTTATTTTATCAAAAAATGGCAAGAAGCTTCTTAAGGGTATTGATAAAGCTGATTCATTGACAATAGATCCTCATAAATGGCTTTTCCAGCCTTATGAAATCGGTTGTCTGCTGGTTCGCGATCATAAAAGCTTAAGTGGCACTTTTACCGAGAAACCGGTATACCTGAGGGATATTGAAGGGAATGAATCGGAGATCAACTTTTATGATCATGGTATTGAACTAACCCGGCACTTCAGGGCATTGAAGTTTTACATGTCGATCAAAACCTTCGGACTCAAAGCTTTCAGGGAAGCCATTGACTATAATATCAATCTTGCAGAACAGGTAGAGGCTGAACTCAGAAAGAGTGATAAATGGGAGATCGTTTCTCCTGCAACGCTGGCCATCATCAATTTCAGATATAATCCGGTAAAGGAGAACCTGTCTGAAAAGAAAATAGATCAGGTCAATCAGAAAATAGCCGCAAAAATGATGGCTTCCGGAGAAGCACTATTGGTAACTACCATCCTCCTTGGGCAGGTTGTTTTGAGAATGTGTTTGATAAACCCCAGAACCACACTTGAGGATGTTAAAAGTACGATAGTACTTTGTGAGAAATTTGCTTTGGAATAAGCAGCAATCTACTCCTGAGACAATTTAAATCTCCTATATTTATTTGATACAATTTAAACGACCTATGCGCATACTTGCTTTTGATTACGGTACTAAACGCATTGGTATTGCTGTAACCGATCCGCTGCAGATTATAGCTACCGGACTTGATACAATACATCCCAAAGACATTATTGATTATCTGAAAAAATACCTCTCAACAGAGCAGGTAGAACTTTTTGTGGTAGGTGAGCCCAGGCAAATGGATGGAAGCCCTTCGCAATCAACGCCTCATATCAAAGGCTTCATTACTATACTTAAAAAGCATTTTCCGGAAATTCCAGTCGAGCGGATCGATGAACGCTTTACCTCAAAAATGGCATCGGCCGTGGTGGCTCAAAGTGGGTTTAAAAAAACAGACCGGCAGAATAAGGAGCGTCTGGATACGATTTCAGCAACAATTATCCTCCAGACTTATCTCGAAAAGAAAAGCCTGGGCTAAGTTGCCTGCTCCTAAGGCTAAAACCAATTTCTTATCTTTACAGCATGGATTTACTCAGCGATGAACTTAAAAGCTACCTGGAAAGCTCCTGCGATCCTGAAAGTGATCTGCTCAAACAGATAGACCGTGAGACTCATCTAAAAGTTCCCTTACCGCGGATGCTTTCAGGACATTACCAGGGACGGGTACTCAGTATGCTCAGTAAAATGATTTGTCCGCGTAGAATTCTGGAGGTCGGAACCTTTACCGGATATGCTACCTTATGTCTTGCGGAAGGCTTGAGTGAGGATGGTATTCTGCATACTATAGACATCAATGCCGAGCTTGAAGACATGGTGCGGGCCAGCTTCGCTAAATCAGATCTGGGACTTAAGATTAAGTATCATATTGGTAATGCACTTGAAATCATCCCAAATCTGAATGAGACTTTTGATCTTATATTCATTGATGCCGACAAAAAAAATAATGAAAGCTATTATAATTTAACCATCGATAAACTGAGAAGCGGCGGACTGATCATTGTGGATAATGTGCTCTGGAGTGGGAAGGTGATAGCTGAAAAGAAAACAGATTCGGCCACTACATTAATCAGTAATTTTAACGAGATGGTGAGTGCTGATCAGAGAGTTGAGAAGCTGATCCTTCCGGTACGCGACGGCATTTTTATTATCAGAAAAAAATAATTTCAGATGCGAAACATTAATATAAAATCTGTTCTGTTCCTTTTACCCTGCATAACATTACTGATGGGTTCATGCGGAATTTTAAAAAAGCAGCGGTCAGGCCCGCAGGTTCAGACCCCGGCACCAGTTCCCAAGACCAGACAGGCAGAATCAGCAAAAGACAGAGAAAACCAGATACCTGAAATTAAAAATTATACTGCGATATCCTATATCGAGCGATTTAAAAAAATCGCGATTCGCGAAATGAATAATTCAGGAATTCCTGCTAGTATCACACTTGCTCAGGGAATTTTGGAATCGGGCAATGGAAACAGTGAACTTGCACTTAAAGGAAATAATCATTTTGGTATTAAATGTACCCCGGAATGGAAAGGAAAAACTATGCTAAAAGATGACGATCAGAAAGATGATTGTTTCAGGGTATATACTTCACCTGAAGAGTCATTTAAAGATCATACTGAGTTTCTGAAAAGAAAGCGGTATGCCCCTCTTTTCGAACTTGATAAAAATGATTATCGCGGATGGGCAGCAGGTTTGAAGGCAGCAGGTTATGCAACAAATCCCCGTTACCCCGAGCTGTTAATCAGTCTGATTGAGCGTTATAATCTCAATCGTTTTGACCGAATGGAAACCGAGACAGAGAAAATCATTAGGGAGGATAAAGTACTTACAGAAATTGCCAAAAATATTCCGCTGGAAAAAAAGGAAGAAGTTTCCCTTCCAAGGGTAGCAATGAAAATTCATGAAGTAAAATCGGGAGATACTCTGGCTTCAATATCAAAGTTATTCGGACTAAGTGTGGATGAGGTCAAACTGCTCAATGGCCTTGAAGATAGCAATTTGAAACCCGGACAACTCCTTGTCGTGTCTAAATAAGTTAAAATTGTTAAAATGCATTATTCTTTTCTTCGAAACGCTTAGTTTTATCAACTTGAAAAAAATCATCTATATCTCTCTGTTGCTCTTCATTGCTGGTAGCGGTCTGCATGCACAGGATAAAACGGTTCAGGGAATCGTTTTTGATATGAACAGCAAACAGCGTCTTACGCGGGTATATATTTACAATACACGGACGGGAGATGGATTCTACAATACAACTAAAGGAGAATTCAAAACCAATGCCCGGGAAGGAGATGTGCTCGTTGCTGCCCTGCAAGGTTATGGAGTGGATACTATTAGTATTCGTTCAGAAAGCACCGTACTTTTTTATCTCAAAAGAAACAGTATACAATTACAGGAAGTTGTGGTAAGAGATTCTGTACAAACGCCCGCCGACCAGCTCAAAGCAAAGCAGGAAGAGTTTAATACTGCTTATAGTAAAGGTACTGTGAAGGATGTTCTGACAACCGGCGGAAGTAATGGAGGCGGTGGAGCCGGATTGAGTATCAATGCATTATATACCCTTCTAAGCAGGGAGGGAAGAAATGCAAGACTGCTTCAAAAGATTATAGAAAGAGATTACAGGGATGCGATGATCGACTATCGTTTCACCAATACTCTGATTAACCGGGTAACCGGACTGAATGGTGATAAGCTCAGAGATTATAAGCAACAATATAAACCCGGATATTACTTTATCCTGGAAGCCAACGATTATGATTTGATTGAATACATCAGAAAATCCTATCAAAGCTATCTTGAAAATCCGGCTGCATACAGACTTGAGCCTCTAAAAGGAAACTAGATTGAAGTATTTTAAAATCATACAGCTATCCTATCTCCCAGTCGGGGGTATGGCACTATTTCCATTTTTACTTTTAAGGGATAAGAAATACAGCCTGAATAAACAGCTCATGAATCATGAATTCATTCATTTCAGACAACAAATAGAGCTACTGTTCATCCCATTCTATATTCTTTACCTTCTAAATTACCTGATAAACCTCTTCCACTTTAAAAACCACAAAGAGGCATACAGAAATATCATATTTGAAAAAGAGGCCTATGAAAACGATGCCAATCTATCCTATTTGTCCGGGCGCAGCTTTGCATCCTGGGTTGCATATCTTTGAAGGATATAGCGAAAATCAAAAAACATATCAAAAAGAGGGCATTTTTGTTTTTATTTGCTGAATGCTTTTCAGATTTATAACAATTGCTTTTTTAATATTTGGATCTGCCTCCTTAGCTTATTCACAGAATACTAATAATGAGACTGATACGCTTATTTTAAAGGGTTTAAAGCAATATCCCCGAAGAAATACGCTCCCGGTACGCAGGCCTGTACTCTTTCCTGAAACAGTAGTTTTAAGCGCTGCAGCTGATTTGGATTTAAAAGTAAATTACTGGCGTAACCTCACCTCTTTTGGATTAAATATCAATCAGGCAGCTTTCAGTGAGAATTGGGGTGCAGGGGGAGTGAACTCTCTGGCATTGGGCGGACAGTTTTCATATAAAACCGATTATACCAAAGAAGATAAAAACTTTGCTTCAGAACTTATCCTGCAATACGGTAAATTAAACAATAAGGGTCAGCTGGCAAGGAAAACCGTTGACAGGATTTTCTGGGATAATAAGGTTGCGTTAAAATTGTCAAAAAGCTGGTATTTTTTCGGCTCCATTAACTTTGAATCGCAGTTTGATATGGGTTATGCCTTTTCCAAGGATGCTCAGGGGAATGAAAAGCGAACTCTATTATCGAAATTTATGGCGCCAGGATACCTGACCGAATCTTTTGGATTTGAGTATAAGCCGGTCAAGCACTTTTACCTTCGTATCGGTACCGGAACAGCCCGTCAGACTTTTGTACTTGACAGGGATCTTTATCTGACTAATCCAAAGAATTTTGGGGTTGTGCCCGGTAAAACTTTCAGAAATGAGCTGGCATTTCAATTAGTTGGCTCCTATGATAAGGATGTTGCAAAAAATCTGAATCTGAAAGGTCGCTACAGTATGTTTGCCAACTACGAAAAACTTTCAAGTATAGATAACAGGCTCGATCTTACATTAACTGCGAATGTAAATCGCCTGATAAATGTATCCCTGGCTGGAATCATTCTTTATGATGATGATACGGCAAACAAAATTCAGGCGAGCCAGGCTATGGCATTCGGGCTCGTTTATAAATTTGCGAATTAAGAATCAGAAACCTGCCTTTGAAAAATAACAGGTAATAATAATCTATGTTACTTCTTTATAAGCTGCAGATAATCAACATAATAAAGGATTTTCAATGAAATATTGTTATTCTGTGGGATAGCAGTAACCCTGTCAAAGTTCCGGAAATAGCCCGGCCTGTTCTCAGCTTCCATATCTTCCGAAAGGTTTTTATAAGATACACTTAACTCACTTCCCGGCGCAAAACGCCATGAATAAACCAGATCAATATTGAACACATTATAATTTGTGTGGGTACCCTTGAACTCGGCACCATCATGATCTTGCAGTTCCCCGTCATCCCTCAGAAAATAAAAAGCTTTATTGTTTCGGTTCGACCAGTAATGTCTTCCCCTAACCATTATCCCCATATTGCTATTAAAGGTATAAGTAGCATCAAACATACTCTCAATCGTATTCCTGTCGAATCTGGAAAAAATAATTTCCTTTGCTTTACTGATTCCTAACCATGCAGAATAATCATACTGAGGTTGTGTACTGAAATCAACTCCCAGCGAAAGCCTGTTCTTTACCCTGAAATTCTGGTAAAACCCTGTCACATATCCTACACCATGAAACTGTTCCCTGAGTCTGGCAGAAAAAAATACGCCCGCATTATATTTCCTGATTGGGTTTGACCTCAATCTGAAATTAGCATAGGTGCTGGCCGGAGTGTTGAATTCCTTTCCGGCTACCCTCGGTTCATAAAAATCCTTACCCATAAATTGTCTGTAAAAGTCCAGATTGAGGGTCCAGAAATTTTTAAACTCGAAATATCCGCCTGTGGATGCCCTGGACGACTGAAAAGCACGAGGCAGATACCGATGGGTCCGAAAGATCCCCATATAAGTATTGAAACGATTAAATATCTTCCAGGGAGTATAAATATTATAGCCTATATCAAAGGAATGACTTATGAAGTTATTATTGTTAAAATATCCAAGATCGGTAGGATCAAACTTATTGTCAGACAGATCAAAACCATATCCCCAGGTAAAATTTCCACTTTTCTTTCCTGCCCCAAGCTCGTAATTAAAGCCTGAATTGTTTGAACCACCTGGAATTTCTGCACCTACATAACTAAACTTGCCAGCCCCTGATACATAATACTTATTATTACGATCATTCAGATTTGCCAAAAATGAGCTCACATTCGCATCGTATGCCGAACCCTGGCGTATAACATTGGTATTCAGGAAAGTGACAGAACTATTGTTTTTTAATGACTGATCCAGTACCATAATATTATAATTACTTAAAGGATGAGCTTCAATCAGACGTTCCTCTCCCAAATTGTTTTCAACCCGTGCAAATCCACGTTTAGTGACAGCATTAAAGAAACCTATACCTAAACCATTTGCTGAACGGCCTGAAATTTTTGTTGCATTGAGTAATTTACTTTCAGCAGGATTCTCCCGGATAGTTTCACCGGGCAGGAGCTTTGAATTTACATTTGCTATATAAGCAGGATTTGAACCGATCCTTCTTGAATAAAAAAGATTTCCCTTGTTGAACAATTCAGTTCCTTCGGTAAAGAACTGCCTGTTTTCATTAAATCTTACTTCAAAGGGACTTAAATTCAGAACCTGATTATCTGAACGAATCTGGCCAAAGTCAGGAACAAGGGTCATATCCAAAGTGAAACTCTGACTTATGCCATATTTTATATCCATTCCACCATTAAAACTACCCGTTGTATTATTCTGCCCGGCCAGATTATAGGGATAGTTATTTACTGTCGAGGAGATGTAGGGCGAGAATGACAATCTTATGGGTGATTTAATCCCCTTTATTCCACTTAATTCACCTTCCTGATTAATAAATCCGCTGATCTTTGGATCAATATAACTCCAGCTGGTCTGCTGATTATTCATGTGCCGCCGGCGGGTCATATTTAATCCCCACTCCTGAATTTCACTGGAACCAAACCTGAGCGCAGAATAAGGGATCTTCAATTCGGCTGTCCAGCCCAGACTGTCGATTTTCACCTGACTATCCCATACAGCATCCCAGTTATTGTCCTCATTTCCCGAATTGGAATATTTGGCATCAAACTGAGTACCGGTTGAACTCACATAAAAACCAAAGGCATTAATTCTGTCGAGATAGGTATCAAATACAATTCCTAAAAAATCAGAATTAGCCAGATTATCCCGGGGCATTACCTCCCTGAAAACACTGTCGGGCTCATCATACATTCTGGCCCCAATGTAAATGGCTGTATTATCATAGACTATTTTTACTTCGGTTCTTCTGTCTTCTGTCTCTACACGTCCGGGAAGAGGCTTAAACTCAATGAAATTACTGGCGGGCTTAGTCTCCTTCCAAACCCTGTCATCTAATTCACCATCTATTTTTGGGGAATGATCCGTCCGTACCGCATTGAATTTTCTGAGCTCCTGAGCTTCACAAATACCTCCAAACATCCAGAAAAAGCCAGCAATAATAATTCTAAACCTCATTCGTCAATTTCAAGGATGCAAAGAAATTAAAATGTTGGATACTTTAAGACTAAGCAATGGGAATGTTACTCTTATTATGAAAATTTCTTGGTTTTGATCTCTTTCTCATCGGAATAAACAATTATTTTAGTCCTGTAAGCTAGAAATCATACCTTTGCACCTGCTAAAAGCTGATAAATAAGATGTTTGAAAATTTACAGGATAAACTCGACAGAGCATTTAAGGTTCTTAAGGGTCAGGGAAGTATAACAGAAATAAACGTGGCTGAAACCATGAAAGAGATACGTAAAGCTCTTCTGGATGCCGATGTTAACTATAAAACTGCAAAAGCTTTTACTGATGATGTAAAAGAAAAAGCACTCGGACTGAATGTACTGACCTCAATTTCTCCGGGACAGCTATTAACCAAGCTTATGAATGATGAGCTGGCTGCCCTGATGGGTGGCACGGCTGAGGAATTGAATATTTCTGCAAATCCTACGATCATTCTTATCGCCGGATTGAACGGTGCCGGTAAAACTACTTTCTCAGGTAAGCTTGCCAATTATCTGGTTACAAAAAAGAATAAAAAACCATTACTGGTAGCCGGTGACGTTTACCGTCCGGCGGCGATCGATCAGCTGGAAGTACTTGGCGGACAGATCGGGGTTCCGGTATTTACAGATCGTGAATCAAAAGATCCGGTTGGCATTGCCAAAGCTGCGATTGCGGAGGCAAAAAAGAACGGTCAAAATGTGGTGATCATCGATACTGCCGGTCGCCTGGCAATCGATGAGGGTTTAATGAAAGAGATTGCCGAAGTAAAGGCACAAACCAATCCGCATGAAATTCTGTTTGTGGTCGATTCCATGACCGGGCAGGATGCTGTAAATACCGCAAAAGCCTTTAACGACCGTCTTGACTTTACAGGGGTAGTGCTGACTAAACTGGACGGTGATACCCGTGGTGGTGCTGCACTTTCTATCAAATCAGTCGTAAACAAACCCATCAAATTCATTGGTACAGGTGAGAAGATGGAAGCCCTGGATGTGTTCTATCCAGACAGGATGGCCAGCCGTATTCTCGGGATGGGTGATGTGGTTTCCCTTGTTGAACGGGCACAAATGCAGTTTGATGAGAAAGAAGCTGCCGAACTACAGAAAAAGATCCGCAAAAATAAATTCGATTTCAATGACTTCCTGAGCCAGATTCAGCAGATCAAGAAGATGGGTAATATGAAGGATCTGATGGGTATGATTCCGGGTGTTGGAAAAGCGATAAAGGATGTGGAAATTGATGATAATGCCTTTACACCAATTGAAGCCATCATCCGTTCAATGACTCCTTTTGAACGTGAAAATCCGGATTCTATCAATCAAAATCGCAGAACCAGGATTGCCAAAGGTTCAGGCACCAATATTACAGAAGTGAATAAGCTGATCAAGCAGTTTGAAGATATGCGTAAGGTTATGAAGCAATTTTCTAACCCTGCGGCGGCGGCTAAGATGATGAAAGGCATGCCTAAAATGCCGTTTGGAAAGTAATTAAAGGTTGGTGATAACACCAACCTTAGGGAAAGGGGTTTAGGATTAACCACCCATTTTAACAAAGCTTAACATTTTTGAATTAATATTATTTGTAAGTTAGGTAACCTAACCTATGAATTTATGAATCTGAAAAAACTAGTGTTCCTGGCATTTTTCGGCTATGCGATTTTGCCAGGTTCCTCAGTATTAGCTCAGCACAATGAATTAAGCTTTCAACTCACTCCTCATTGGCTTTCATCGCTTAAGTTAGATGAACCCAGTCAAATAGCCCAGGGAAAAGATCAGTTTGCTGGTCTTGGAGGACTAAGTTACGCTCACTTTACAAACTCAGGGCTTGGCTTAAGGGCAGGGTTTAACCTCGGTTATTTCAGACCAAAATTAATTGTTAATCGTAATCCGGGTAATGGTTTAAGCGACCAATTACTTGGTTCTGTTGTGATGTATAACAGTTTAAGTATCGAACCGGTTTACAGATTCAAGTGGGTCAGATCAGAATTTGAATTCTTTGGAGGTGCTGATCTGCGTTATTTTCATAGCAACGGATATACCAGCTATGGCTATCATTATCAGTCGACCATCCCATCAGAATTTTCAACTTTTGAAATCAGTGTTCCGCCATACCAAAATAAATTCCAGTCAAATATCTACGGCGGAATAAGCTATATAAAGTCGATAAACTCAAAAAATCGCATTGGTATCAGCGTGATTAGCAATCTAGGTCTATCTAAACCCGGGGGTGGCCAGTTTACTGCTACGGCAAATAATGGGAATACGTTCCAGACCAATTTCAAACCTGTAACAGACTTTACCGGCATCCGTATCCAATATGGTTACAATGTCAGGAAGAATGAAAAAACCATTGAACCATCAGACGGGCTGATTCGTCAGGCAATTTTTTTAGAAGCTCTCGGCAGTGGAGGCCTATTTTCCTTAAACTACGATAGGAGATTAAAATCCGGTAATGACGGATTTGGAGTACGGGTAGGACTCGGACTTGGCACAGGTTATGAAATCAATGAGGATGAATTTAAAAGACGTGTTAGTGTACCCATAATGGTCAACTACATCTTTGGCAGTGGCCGTAACGGGCTGGAAACCGGCATTGGAATTACTCCGGAATATGCTGTCAGTAAACCCCGGGATGATCAGAGAATGAATGCCTGGGGAAACCTTAATGTTCTTTACCGCTTTCAACCTGTTAAAAAAGGTTTTATAATGCGTATGGGCTGGACTCCCGTAATTGGTAGAGAAGGCAGTCTTAACCCATACTTTGCAGGTGTTTCTTTTGGATATAGTTTTACTAAATAGCAACAGGTAGCACACAATACAGCCGGAAGAATGCAAATGTTTTAACAATGCTTGTTGTTAACACCAAGTAGAGGGAAATGGTAAAAGAACATATTAATTTAATGAATAGATTGGGTTAAACAATTAAATTATGCATTTTAAAATGAGATATTGGCGATTCGTCATAGTAACTTTGTTTATTTGCTCATGTTCACCACACGTGAATATAAAATCGAATGATTCTGAATCAATAATAGGAAAGAAACTTAGTTTGCAACGTGAATTGTTAAGGGATTATGCATTGTGCGCCTGCTTACGATTCGGATATAAGGATACAGAGGTATACAACGATATTAGCACACCAATCCTCTTAAACCAGATGTTATATTCGAGTTTCGTTACAGATTTAATCAAAGAGAAATCCAAGACATATGCGGGCAATATAAAAGGGTCAGGGGTAGCTGATTACAATAATAAGCGCCCAATCATAGTTGATTGTCTAAAGTATTATAAAAGCTCATCACTGGATTCGCTGATACGATCCTTTGACTCGGAACTTTGAAAGGAATTATAAAACAAGGTTAGTATTTCCCTATGCTTGGTTTTATCACCAAACCAACTATAATACCGTTCCCTCATTCCTTCCCACCTTTTACTAAATACATGAGTCCAGGCTATCAAATGGTTCCATAACTTATGTAACCATGCCAGCAAAAACCTTTGGAAGTGCCGTTTTTGGAATTGAAGCGATCACAATAACTATTGAGGTTAATATCAGCGGCGGACTCAATTATTTCGTTGTCGGTCTTCCCGATAATGCGGTAAAGGAGAGTATGCTGCGGATAGAAAGCGCCCTGAATAATTCGGTCTTTCATATGCCCAGGCAAAGGATTATTGTAAATCTGGCACCCGCTGATATCCGGAAAGAGGGTTCAGCTTATGATCTGCCTATTGCCATTGGTATTCTGGATGCTTCCGGACAGATTTTTAGCACAAAACTTGATAAATATCTTATTCTTGGTGAGCTATCCCTTGATGGAGGCATCCAGGCAATCAAGGGAGCTCTTCCGATTGCTATTCAGGGTAAACGGGATGGATTTAAAGGGCTGTTGCTGCCAAAAGAAAATGCCCGGGAAGCTGCCATTGTAGATGATTTTGAGGTTTATGGAGTAAGCCAGCTCTCGGAAGTGATTGGATTTTTTGATAACAGCCTAGAACTGCAAAGAACCATAGTCAATACGCGGGAAGAGTTTAAATATAATATCAATAATTATGACAGCGATTTCTCGGATGTCAGGGGGCAGGAAAACATAAAACGGGCGCTGGAAATTGCCGCATCAGGGGGGCATAATGTGATCCTGATCGGTCCGCCGGGAGCCGGCAAGACCATGCTTGCCAAACGCCTGCCCACCATTCTTCCTCCTCTCGATCTGTATGAGGCGCTTGATACTACCAAGATCCATTCAGTAGCCGGAAAGCTCTCCGCATCCGATTCCCTGATGACTGTCAGGCCCTTCCGTTCTCCCCATCACACGATCAGTGATGTAGCCCTGGTTGGAGGAGGTACCAACCCTCAACCCGGAGAGATTTCACTCGCCCATAACGGCGTACTTTTTCTGGATGAATTGCCCGAATTCAAACGCACCGTTTTGGAAGTGATGCGGCAACCCCTCGAAGAACGGAGGGTAACCATCTCAAGAGCTAAGCTAAGTGTTAATTACCCGGCAAGTTTTATGCTTGTGGCTTCGATGAATCCCTGCCCCTGCGGTTTCTACAATCACCCTGAAAAGGAATGCATCTGCGCCCCGGGAGTGGTTCAGAAATATTTAAGCAAGATCTCTGGTCCGCTGCTTGACCGCATCGACCTCCATGTGGAAGTCACCCCGGTAAATTTCAATGAACTCTCCTCTGAGCGGCTCAGCGAAAAAAGCGAATCTATCCGCGAACGGGTTACCGAAGCCAGAAACATACAGCTCAAACGGTTTGAAGAAAAAGCAGATGTGTTTTGCAATGCCCAAATGAGCCCGAATATGGTCAGAAATATTTGCAGGATCAATGAAAACGGACAGGTATTATTGAAACAGGCGATGGAAAAACTTGGTCTTTCTGCCAGAGCTTACGACCGCATTCTGAAGGTCTCTAGAACTATTGCAGACCTGGCCGGAAGTGAAGAGATTCAACTGGAGCATCTGGCTGAAGCGATACATTATAGAAGTTTGGACCGGGAGGGATGGGCGGGGTGATGGGGGTAAAAGCTTAAAGCCGGCAACAACCTGAAATTGATCTTAATCAATCTTTAATGTGATCTTTTAATTCTTCACGAAGCTTATAGAACCTTTGTAATTTGTTCTCCAAATCGTGTTGTTTTCCTTCATCTATAGAAAATCTTTTCTTGGGTTCGTCTGCAAATGAGGAATCAATTATTCTTATGATTACCTCGTCATTCACCTCCAAATTGGAATTAAGCCAACGTAAGTGTTCAGCCTTCTCGATATTTAGCCCTGAAACATCGAGATTGATAAGGGTGGTTCTCCCTTCGCTTGCGGCTAAATTAACAATAACACCATATGAGCTTTGTTTTGACGAAATCCCAGCGCTGCATACTTTCTGACCGTTTAAGAGTACTTCAACTATTTCCATACTTTAAGATTACTTAATAGACATTTATAGTATTGCCATCCTCCTAACTGTATGTAATTTGTGCAGTAAGGAAACAAGCTATTTAAGATCGATTTATTGGATATATTTTTTAGTAAAGATAGCTAATTGAATGGTCAGATATCCTACAAACCTAATCCCATCAAAGCAAAATAATCCAAACGCTTGTTAAAAAGCGAATAGTGGTTTTGTTATTGTCTATCATCATTTTTATACTTTGTAAAGCGCATGAAATAGCTTTATCACAATCTAGTTTTCTTAATATCTCAAGTAGATATTTTATATATTTAAATAACAAAATCCTTTATTACGGTTATAATTTTAACATAGGGGACTAAATGCTGAAGGTTTATACCAGCAATTCTTACATGATTAAATAAGTGACTTAAAAATTCACCTTGAGACTTAAAATTTATTTTACTGCTGCGCTGCTGTTCTATATGAACATCTTTTCAGGCATGGCCCAGAATATTCCCCCAAGTGTGTTTATTAAAGCCGAAGTATGGCCAGATCAGGGAGACCATTCAGATAGTATCCCGGTATCAAACAATCTTTACTCCTTTGCCTCATGGGCAGAGAAAATATATCTTCAGTTAGACAGCAAAGTTTATACTACCGACAAAACCATCTGGTTCAAGGCGATTGTTACGAATGCGATGGATCATACCCCCACTAAAGTAAGTGCTGTGTTGCATGTGGATCTTATTGACCCAAATGAACAGGTAGTCGAAAAAAAACTGATTAGAATTGAAGATGGCCTCGGAAACGGGTTTTTCCAGTTGAGTCGAAATTACACAGAAGGGCATTATTTGATCAGGGCGTACACCGAATGGAATAGAAATTTCGATTCGGATTTTTTCTTTAAAGAATATATACAGGTTTATGCTACTGCTTCAAATGTGGAAATTAACCCCATCCAGAATCTCACCCTGGTCGAGGGACAAAATAATGAACACAGGATAAGGGCAACGTTTGACCCTCTGACTATTGACAGCCTTCATTCAAAAGATCTTACTCTTTACATATTAGTTGATGATAAGAAGGATACCGTTTCAATTAAAAAGAGTGGAAAAACCAGCTACCTGCTTGACTACCCAGTTCCCGGAAATTCTCATTTCCTTACACTACAAGTTCATACTAAGAACAATTTAACTTATTCAAGGACCATTATTCTGGATAAAGATTATCTGGATTTACAGTTTTTTCCTGAAAGCGGAGAACTGGTGCATGGTGTACCGAATTTGTTAGGATTCAAAGCCCTGGATAGTGTCGGTAAGGGCAAACCGGTAGAAGGAGAAATACTGAATGGTAAAAGGCAAGTGATTGCTTCTTTTAAAAGTAACTCACTTGGTATGGGATCAGTAATGTTGTTTAATGTAGATAGCACGGAAAAATATGTAGCACGAATTCTGTCACCTGTGCAGGAAGGGGCTCAAAAAACGTATCCCCTGCCGACAATCACTTCCAGGGGAAACGTGTTGTCGGTCAAAAAAATTGGAGATAAGATACACCTGAAAGCCAGTTCAAATTATCTGGTTCGCGATAGTATAGTCGTGCGGGCCTCCTGCAGGGGGAAAGCCTATTTTGACATTAAAGGTCCCTTACAGGAAGGGAATCTGGAGTTTTCATTAAAGGCTAATATGCTTCCCGAAGGCATAATTGCTTTCACTATGATGACCTCCGCAATGAACCCGGTGGCTGAAAGGCTTTATTTTAACGAACGGCCAGAGGGCAGGATACAGATTTCACTTGTTGCCGATAAACAATCTTATGTCCAGCGAGAACTAACCAAATTATCTGTTGAGACAAAAGATAAAGACGGAGCTCCTATAGATGCCAGTTTATCAGTGATGGTAATCAATAAAATAGAACTGGGGCACATGCAGGACACCCGTGAGAATATATTGTCTTATTTCTTGTTGAGTTCCGACTTAAGAGGCCAAATTGAAGATCCGGGATTTTATTTTACAAATGAAGGGAGCAGGTATCGCGACCTGGATGTTCTCCTACTGACCCAGGGATGGCGTAAGTACAAGTACACCAAGCCTGAGGGCAGGATACTATTTCAAGCCGAGAATAATCTAACTGTATCAGGTTATGTTGGAGGAACATTTTCTCAAAATAAAGAAAAAGCCGGAATAGATTTAACAATGATGACCTTCGGAGAGGAACATAGCTTTCAAACCCAAACCACCGACAGTTTGGGCAGATTCAGTTTTATTATAAATGAAGAATATGGAAAAAACCTGGAGGTTTTAATCCAAAGTACAAATAAATCAGGCAAGCAGAGAGCTTATACCATTAACCTCGATTCAAAGGAATCTCCGGGTATTTCTTTTGATCATATCAGGGCTGTTGAAAAGCCGGACAGTATTGTCCAGGCCTATGTCAGTAAAAGTATCGCGAATAAAAAAACAGAGGATGCTTTCATCAGGTCTACCGAAGGAATAATCCTCGAAGAAGTAGTTGTCAAAGCGCGCCTGATGACTCCTGAAAGGAAACTGGTGGAGGAAAAATACGGCACGCCTAAAGTTGTGATCGAAGGAGATGACATCAGGAAAAGGGAGCAAAAGTGGTCCTATGGCTTATATAGTGTACTGATGTTCAATTTTCCCGATAAAGTGAAGGTTCAAAGTTATGGCAATATGTTGTATGCGAGCCTTTATAATAGTGAACTAACACTAGTAGTAATTGACGGGATCCCCGTCATGGGTTATAATTACAACTTGATCCCAGACATTCCCCCAAGCGAAGTGAAGAGCTTTGAGTTGATCCCGTATGCAAAAAATTTTAGAGGTCTTTTTTGTGAAGCGATTCCAGAAGCATGTGGTATGGATTCGCCAACTGTAGGGAATGTTATTGCTATTTACACTTATGGTGGGAAAGGAATTTTTGGAGTGAAACCGCCGGTAGGCATAGGGAAATCATCTGTTCCCGTATTTTCAACTCCCCGGGAATTTTATGCTCCCAAATATGAACAGCTCAAAACGGCAGACTGGCTTAAGCCTGATTTGAGAACACTGGTGCACTGGGAACCGAAGTTAAAAGCGGATAGCATGGGAAAAGCGTCTGCTTCTTTTTATAATGCAGATAATACCGGCACGATGCAGGTGCTGGTAGAAGCTATTTCTTCAAATGGGGAAATTGGTTATAAGGAATTAAGTTTAAATATAAGAAAAAGGGAGTAGTTATAACGGGAATTAGTAGGGTCTTGTTGGTGTTGTACAACATGCAGTAAAATTTAATGCAATTTGAAAACCGGTGAATTACTGACTCGAATCAACTGGGGTAAAAAAACACGATTCCTGGCAAACTTCATGTTTCAACTATCTGAGGAGGAGGTTGAGAATATGGTATCGCAAATTGCGATACCTTCCCAACAATTATCAGGCAGAACCTCCTGATGTCTTTACCGCACATGCGATTCTTATGTTTTCTATGTTGTTAAAAAATCAAAGCGCTATTGCATTTATCAATTATTATTAATTACTTTGAAAATCAAAGTACTTTTAAATGGAAGAAAAAGATATACATTCTGAGCTGTCTTCTATCAGATCCCTGATGGAACGTTCATCCAAATTCCTTTCCCTCAGCGGATTATCGGGAGTTATGGCAGGTATATATGCCCTGATTGGTGCATTCATCGGATACCGAATCGTAAACGAAAAGTATGG
>NZ_DASWXT010000076.1:0-3945 GCF_036405355.1 Daejeonella sp. | reverse complement strand
ATTGCCGGATTTAACCTCTGTCCTAAACTTTGTTTTGTTCAGCGTAATAATGATCCCTGCATCCCAATAGGAGAGGAGGCCTGTAAAGGAGCTTGCGAACAGCTCGAATCAGCAGACTTGTATAATGAACGGGTAACTATGGCACTAAATAGCCTGAGTGCGGTGCTTCCGGGCTTTTTGCTGATTGATGAGGGCCGTACATTTGAGGAAAAAAGTTGTTTATTGATAGAGAATGGCCAGTTTTTTGGGATGGGCTATATTGCTTCTGATTTAGCTCAGGCTGATATCAGTTTACTAAAAAAACATTTAACACCTTACCCTGAAAATGACTATATCCGAAATATGATTTTGAATGCAGCACTCCGTTTTCCGCATAAAGTAAGAGATATTTATGTGAATTAAACTACACTGATTCCTGATTTTGGGACAGTTTAATTTCAAAATATCATTTATATCAGTATCAAAATGTATATAAACTTTATGGAACAATAATTGCCTTAAGGTTAATGTATAAAAATGGGAGCATTTTTGATATTTTAATCCTTAACTTAAAGAAACTTAAATCAAATCAAAATGAAAAAGCAAATCTACCTTTTACTAACTGCTATCCTTTTAGCATCAAGTTCAGTCATGGCAAATGATGTAAAATCAAAGCCTGCATTAACAGAAAATCAGATTGCACGTGCCAGTGAAATTACCCGCAGAGTTGAAGAGATCAAAAACATGGATAGATCTGAACTAAGTCGTGTAGAGCGTAAGGCATTACGTAATGAATTGCTTGAGATGAAAAAAGAAGCAAAGGCGATGAACGGTGGTGTTTACCTTTCTGTAGGCGCTATTATCATTATCCTTTTAGTATTGATACTGATTTTATAATCCGTATTGCTACTGATTCTATAAACCTGTGAAAAACGAAAAAGCTGCTTTTTAATAAGGCAGCTTTTTTATTTTTCAAAGCTAGCTCAGCTATTTGTATTTACACAAATAAGAGGTTTGAGACGAGGTACGAACTGTAAATGATTGGTTTGCATCAATTTCAAATGCATCTCCTTTTCGAAAAGTTTCCCAGTGGCTATTTCCGGGTAATTTAGCCTCCAGTTCACCTTCTATAATTAGCATGGTTTCATGCATGGATGTCCCGAATTCATATTCGCCACTTTCAATGACACCAACTGTTGATTTTCCTTCGGCAGACTGATACCCAAGAGATTTTACTGAACCTTCAAAATATTCGCTTACTGTTATCATAAAATGTATTGTTTGCCCGCGAATTTAAAAAAATATCTTGTCTCCTGCTTTCATTAAATCAAATCGGCTACAAACCAATGTTTTATAATTGAGATATGTTCAGGCCATTTATCATACCTTCCAATCTCAAAGCAATCATCGGCTTTCTCATAGTTTTTTCGCAATTTAGCGTTTGTAAATATTAAGGTAAATGAGGATACTGTATGCTATTCAGGGCACAGGAAATGGGCATTTAAGCAGGGCTATGGATATAATTCCATGCCTCATGAAACATGCTGATGTTCATATTCTTGTCAGTGGTATTCAGGGAGATCTTGTTCTGCCTTATCAGCTTAGCTATAAATTCCGAGGACTTAGTTTTATTTTTGGTAAGTCGGGAGGGGTTGATATTTGGAAGACATGTATAAAATCAAATGTCAGAAAGCTTGTAAAAGAGATTAACTCTCTTCCTGTTGAAGACTATGATCTAGTAATCAATGATTTTGAACCTGTTTCTGCCTGGGCATGTTATGCTAAGAATGTTCCATGCATTGGTTTAAGTCATCAGTCGGCGGTACTTGCTGAAGAGGCGCCGAAAACAGATAATAATGACGTAGTCGGAAAGCTTATTCTCAAAAATTATGCGCCCAATACCGCCCAGTATGGCTTTCATTTCAAAGCTTATGCTGAAAATATATTCACACCGGTAATCAGAAAGCAGGTTAGGGATGAGGCGGTTCAGAATCTTGGACATTATACGGTCTATCTGCCGGCTTATGATGATCCTCGTTTGATCGCTACACTTACTAAGTTCAAGAATGTGAATTGGGATGTGTTCTCAAAGCATAACCACAAGCCCTACAGAACCAAAAATGTGTCTGTTCAGCCAATTCATAATGAACGGTTTATCAGGAGTATGGCAGGTTCTGAAGGGATACTTTGTGGAGCCGGTTTTGAAACACCTGCCGAAGCATTATACATGAAAAAGAAGCTTTTGGTTGTTCCAATGAAAAATCAATATGAGCAGCAATTGAATGCAGCGGCTTTAAGTCAGATGGGAGTTCCGGTAATCAGAAATTTAAACGAGCGGTTTGATATAGTGATCAATAACTGGATTGAATCAAAAAGAATTATTGAAGTAGATTACCCTGACAGGACTCAGGGGATCATTGATCAGATCATTGAAAAACATTGCAGTATTGCTATGATCAGGGATATCCGTAAATCAGGTTAACACCAGTTTAAGATTCTGAATTTACAGATTACTCACTAAGCATTACATAAGCGCCGGCAGGATCCTGTATCAAACAATAATAGCCCTCACCCATTTTTCGTTTCTTACCTAATACTTTACCTCCAAGTTTTTTGCAGGTCTCAAGACTTTCATCCAGATTTTCAACCGAAATATACATGAGCCATTGTGCAGGAATATCCTTGTTTACTCCTCTGGCGTGGCATATACCTGCAACAACTTCAGCATCTCCCGGGCTCTTGATTATGAAATCCTCATATTCCCCCATACTCAATCCTTCTTTTTCCCAGCCAGTAACCTGCTGATAAAAATCGCTGATTTGTACCGCATCATTGACGGTAAGATCATGCCACATAATCTTACCTGTTTTTTTCTTTGCCATAAAATTTGCGTTTATACTTAACCGAAAAGCGTACTGCTGAGATATCTGTCTCCGCGATCGCAGGCTATAAAGACGATCAGGCCTTCATCGAGTTCAGAGGCCAGCCTTACAGCTGCTGATGCAGCACCACCACTGCTCATCCCTGCGAATATTCCTTCAACCTTTGCAAGTTTTCTGGCCATTTCTGTTGCTTCAGCTTCTGAAATATCCATTATACGATCAACTCGCTCAGGCTCAAATATCTTAGGTAAGTATTCAACAGGCCAGCGGCGGATTCCGGGTATGGATGAATCTTCAGTAGGCTGACATCCTATGATCTGTATCTCAGAATTTTTTTCTTTGAGATACCTTGAGCAACCCATAATAGTGCCGGTTGTACCCATTGAACTAACAAAATGAGTGATTTTTTGATTGGTATCCCTCCATAACTCTGGTCCGGTACTTTTGTAATGAGCAAGGGAATTGTCAGGATTTGCGAATTGGTTAAGTAAAAAACTTTCGCCTCTTGCTGCTTTTTCTTCAGCATAATCGCGGCATAATTCTATTCCTTCGAGCAAGGTTACTTTTGCTCCGAAAGCTTCCATTGTTAAAGTACGCTCACGGGTCGAATTCGATGGCATAACAAGCTCAATTTCAAGATTATATAATCGTGCAATCATCGCCAGGGCTATGCCTGTGTTTCCGCTGGTTGCTTCAATCAGACGGGATCCTTTACTAATGTCTCCACGCTCCAATGCACTTCTGATCATATTGAGTGCTGCCCGGTCCTTTACACTTCCTCCAGGGTTATTTCCCTCAAGTTTCGCGTAGATCTGAACTTTTGGATTTGGATTTAGTTTTTTAATTTCAACTAATGGCGTATTTCCGACGAGATCAATTATTCCTGCCATTTTATTATTTTTTATTGCTTTTTTCGCTGGATATTACTACCTCAGATGTATTATAAACTGATGAACCCGGAGGTATGCTTTTAGTTAGCCAAACATTCCCACCGATTATACTATCATGACCAATAACGGTTTCACCTCCTAATATAGTTGCACCCGAGTAAACTACCACCCGGTCTTCAATTGTTGGATGTCTT
>NZ_DASWXT010000075.1:0-68595 GCF_036405355.1 Daejeonella sp. | reverse complement strand
TTGGTTAGAATAAAGAAACAAGTTTACCTCATAAATCATCAGGTTTATAACCGATTCGTTTTCTTGGTAAGGACTCTGTTTTTCGCTCAATCAGCTCGTCGAGACAGCGGAAAACAAGCTCCATGTTTTTACCCTGGCTATACAGTTTGGTTTTGATCTTTTCGATCTCTAATCGTAAGTTTGTATTATCCATCAGCATTTGGCGGATTCGGGTAAATATCCGGATGATCTGAATGTTAACATTAATTGCCCGACTGCTGTTCAATACACTAGATAACATGGCTACTCCTTGTTCTGTAAATGCCTTTGGCATCTTTCTTCTGCCTCCCCAAATGAAGTCACAAATTGTGACTTCAAGTTGGACCATTCCTGCTCATCTAATTGAAACCTGCCTACCGTCAGGCAGGCATGAAATCAGATGGAAACCTTTCGAAATTTCTACTAATGGCTTGGTTTAACACCTTTGTTTCGACACCATAAAGTTCAGCTAAATCACTGTCTAACATTACATTTTGCTCCCGGATATAGTAGATTTTGTTTATCACTAATTCATCAGGAATAATTGATGAGTTCTTTTCTTTCATATTTTAACCTCTAAAACCATCATTAATTTATTTAAGAAGCCTTGAAAAGATGTTTTGCTGTAAAAGCTCTTCCTGATCCGGATTTGAGATATCGTTCGAATTCATAAGCTATATATCTGTCGGGAAATGAACAGCACCAAATTAGTTTAAGCGGAAGGTGGGCTTTGGTTGCCGGAACATGACCTTTTGAATGACGTGAATATCTTTCTTTAAGATTTGCTGTACAGCCTACATAGTGTTTACCATTATTAAGCTTAAGGATATAAACGTAGAACCACATTTACCTAAAATAAGATCCTTTGTTACATGGGGAAATAATGGAGAGTTATTTTTAGTGAATGGTGGCTATGAATAAATAATCGGCTTTTTTTTTAGACGCCGAAGCATTTGCAAAGGCGACCTTGTCTAGATGCAGCGTGGTTTGTATACTCGCCAGAGTCAAAACGGTAATTATCTGATATGGTTTTTATATTCTAATCCAGGACTTTAAAAAAGTTTATTTAATAAAAAAAACCCACCATAGTAAAGCTATGATGGGCGTAGTTGGATTGCCAGGGTTAGGGGCGATGCCCTCTTTCAGAGGCCGAAGCATTTGCGAAGCCCTCCTTCGCATGGGCTCCAGCGGACTTCGTCCGCCGTAGCCCGCTTCGGCGGGCGATGGCGGAGAGAGAGGGATTCGAACCCTCGGTACCGTTGCCAGTACGACAGTTTAGCAAACTGTTCCTTTCGGCCACTCAGGCATCTCTCCGTTAAAATAAAAAACCCTCTTTCGAGGACTGCAAATATAGTAATTCACACAGGCTGTCAAAAAATATTTTCAATGAATCTGCTATTTATTTATTGATTTTACACATGTATACATATTCTGCCTTATAAAGCTTTGAAATGCAGGCAAATGCAGAATTAATTATCTAAAACATATTCGATCCTCACATGGTAAATACCCATGAGCATGGTCTTGAAGATCATTTTTATCGTGTCAATATCCTTTAGAGTGATGTCGCTGTCGTTTAGCTGATCCTGAGTTAGTTTATAATCGATGATACGCTCCACAAGATCACTGATGCTGAGTGCATCAGGCTCTTTCAGACTTCTGGATGCTGCTTCAACCGAATCGGCCAGCATTAGTACTGCTGTTTCCTTTGAAAAGGGGATAGGTCCCGGGTACCTGAAAATATTTTCATCCACAAACTTCTCAGGGAAATTCTTCAAAAATGACTGATAGAAATAATCAACCCTGGTATTTCCATGATGAGTCCTGATGAAATCGATCAGCATTTCAGGGATCTGATGCTTTCTTGCAATCTCAACTCCCTGATTAACGTGCTGGATGATAATCTGGGCACTTTGTTCATACGAAATGGAATCGTGAGGATTAATACCTCTGACCTGGTTTTCAATGAAGAACTGAGGATTTACGATTTTCCCGATATCATGATACAAGGCACCGGCTCTTACCAGCAAAGCATTTCCGCCAATTTTAAAAATTGCTGCTTCAGCCAGATTAGCTACCTGCAGGGAATGCTGAAAAGTACCGGGTGCTTTAAATGCCAGATCCCTCAATAGTTTGGAATTGGTATTGGTCAGTTCCATCAATGTAACATCCGAAGTTATTCCAAACATTCGTTCGAAAGCATAAATCAATGGATAGGCAAGCAGTGATAATAAAACACTGAATATAAAGGGAACAAAGTTCAGCCATTCAATATCAGTAAAGGAACCATCCCTGATCAATGAAATACCAAGGAAAGCAATGAAATAGTTCAGCAGGATCAATAAAGCCGATATCAGAAATTGTTCCCTTTTAATCAGGTTTTTAATGCTGTAAATAGCAACCATACCGGCAGAAATCTGCAAGAATGCAAACTCAAAACTATTCGGTACAAAGAATCCGGCAATCAATACAACCAGTAAATGTATGTTTAATGCCAGACGGGTATCAAACAGAATCCTGATGATGATTGGTACGATACAGAATGGAATATAATAAACACTGGGGGCTTTGATTCTGATAGCCCATGACAGGGTTACGAGCATTCCGGTAATGACCAGTAAGATCAGCGAGATTTGCCGGTTATCAGCATAAATGTCTTTCCTGAACAGATAAAGAAATACCATCAGCAATGAAATGATCAGACCAGCCAATAATAACTGGCCAAATAACACCAGTCTTCTGTCACCTGCAACTTTCGCATCCTCTTCATAAGCTGCTCTCAAAGATTCCAGTTTCTGATAGATTCCGGCATTAACCATAGTTCCTTTCGCAACAACCAGTTCACCTTTTTGAACCATTCCTCTGGTTGTTGAAATGCTGTTCAACGCATTTTCCTCGAGTTTCTCAGTCAGAATATCATTGTAAACGTAATTTGACTTGAGATGATTGGTAACCAGTCTTAACAGCCAGTCGGAACTCTTAATTTGTGGATCATTCTGAATTTGTTCCTTTATATATTTTAATGCAGTCGTTGTATTGTAAGCGTCAGCAGTGTTTAATTGAACTGCAACATTATTATTAAGCAGACTGAAATTATAGTTAGTACCATTGCGCTGGTATTTTAATACAGGGTTAACCATTCCCCTCTTATAAATGGTCTGGAGTAGTTTATTTCCCAGCGACTTATATCGTTCCTTCAGATTATCGTCTATACCTGAACCATTCCATTTTGATTCAAATTCAGAGTTAAATGCTTCTATTGAGTTCTCGGCAATCTCAGTATCATTCTGGTAAACTGGCAATACTGAATTGAGAACCTCATTCTTATCTTCCTCAATCTCTTCATTGGTCTTTTGAATAGCAAAATTATAAGGAGAATAAAGATCTTTTTGCATCCAGGTTTTACCCTTCTCGTATTCAAACCTGAATCTGGCTTGTTTTGGAAGGAAAAGCGTGACAAAAAACACGCATAAAGCCATCATCACAAACTTCAGGCTTGAACCGTATTTGCGATATAAAATGAGGTGCAGTTTTTTCTTAATTCTTGCCAATGTTCTGATTTTGAGCTCAAATTTAGCAAATTAAGTGAGATGGCTCAAATGAAGCCAAATGATTAATAGATTCTGATACAGGAACTAAGCTCATATCTTCAATAAAAAATCACAAATTATTCTCTTTAGTTTGAGTTTTTGATAGGTTTTCATACTTTTGTCGCAGAATGCGCCCATAGCTCAGCTGGATAGAGCAACGGTTTTCTAAACCGTAGGTCTTAGGTTCGAATCCTAATGGGCGTACTGAATTAAAAAAGGCTTTCCGATTATTCGGGAAGCCTTTTTTAATTCAGATATTCTGATTCATTATCAGCAAGAGTTTCAGAAACTTCTTACTCAGCATCCTGTTCATTTCAAATTATTATTGTTCATTTAAATTTCATTGAATTTTAATGCCCCGATATTGTTAATTCAATATTTTATATAGTTTTATGTATCATTTCATTAAAACAGGTAAAAACATGATTAACAACTTTTTAAAGAAACTTCTCCTACTATTTGCCGTATCAGTATTCAATCTATCCTCCGGGTTTTCTCAGAATAAACCAATTATTGGAGTTGCCGGTATTTCACACGAATCTAACAGCTTCAACATAAAAAAAACTGATCTTGAGGACTTTAGTGTTACCATAGGTGAAAGCCAGCAGGAGAGAGCCAAACGATTTTTTGCCGGCTCTACGGCAAAAACGACCAGTGCCGGTTACATTGCAGGTGCTAAACAATTTGGTCTCGAACTATATCCTACACTGGTTACTTCTGCAACACCCCGGGGACCTGTTACCGACCGGGCATTCAATGCGATGATGAATGAGATTATTACAGGATTAAAAGCAGGGCCGAAACTTCAGGGAATACTTTTAAATCTGCATGGTGCAATGGTGGTTGAAAGTTATCCGAGCGGTGATGAGGAGATTGTAAGAAGAGTAAGAAATGCCTTTGGTGCAGCAATGCCAATTGTAGTTACTCATGACTTCCATGCCAATATTACCCCAAAAATGGTCGAATTGTGTAATGTGCTGATCACTTTTAAGGAAAACCCACACCTTGATACCTACGATCGTGGTTATCAGGCGGCTGATATTATGGCCAAAATTGTTAGCGGAAAGGTTAAACCTGTTCAAAGTATCGTAAAAGCTCCGATGGTTTATAATATTGCCTTTCAAAGTACCTACTCTGAACCATTATTACCGATTACTACTGAAAGCAAAAATCTTGAAAAGCAGTCCGGAATATTGGCTGTTAGTGTTTCGGGTGGCTATCAATATGCTGATGTCCCTTCAATGGGTCCATCTGTTGTTGTAGTGACAGATAACAATAAGGCCCTGGCTGATAAAGAAGCTAACAGGCTTTCGCAAATGCTTTGGGATACACGCGAAAAAACCAGAATTAATAACCCTAAACCAGCTGAAGCTGTGAAGCAGGCCATGGAACATCCCGGACGTCCGGTTGTATTGATTGATATGGGCGATAATATTGGTGGTGGTTCAACTGGTGACAGTTCATTCATGCTGGAAGAGTTAATCAAGCAGGGGGCTCAGGGATGGGCTATGGTAATTTATGATCCTGAAGGATATAAAACTGCAGAACGTGCCGGTGTAGGAAAAGCATTTGATTTCGCCGTTGGTGGTAAGATGGATAATATGCATGGAAAACCAGTGCGTATAAAAGGGGAGGTTCGTTCACTGAATGTTGGACGCTACCTGGAGACTGAAGTTCGTCACGGTGGTGGAAGATACTGGAATATGGGGAATACGGCAGTTATTCAGGTGGAAGGTTCTACTTTGGATGAACCAAATCTGCTTTTAATCACTACCAAACCTGCAAGCCCTAATAGTGCGCATATCTTCATATCGAATGGAGTTTATGTTGAGCGTCAGAAAATCCTGGTAGTAAAAGGTGCAATCGCCCCCCGTGTTGCTTATGAGCCATTTGCTTCTAAACTGATCTCTGTCGACAGTCCGGGAGCAACTGCTATTAATCCTGAATGGTTCAAGTATTATAATATTCGTGAAGGTTTATTTGGGATTGAAAAATCTAAGAAGTAATACCGTACCGGCTTTCGCCGGTATGACAATCTTCAATTAAACAATAAAAAATCCCTGAATGATTTAAAATCATCAGGGATTTTTTCGTTTTTATACATTAACTATTACCTATTCTCAACCCAATAGTTATCGTTGTCAACTGTCAATCACTAGTGTCCGGCAAAAAATAAACTTCTAGTCAAATGCACCAGCTATACATTAAAACGGGAATTTATTAACGTTTCTAAAAGTATGCCCCCGTTTTTTTGTCAAAATGATAGGATAAACAAAATAAGGTTCCAGCTTTCGCTGGAATGACAACATTGCTTGGGGGAGATGGGGGAGATTCCAGCCTTCGCTGGAATCGGTTCAGATCACTCCTCATTCCCAAAATATATAAAGACAAAAAATGAGTAAAAGCACTACATCATTTTTTACACCATTCCTTCTTGCGATTCCAGCGAAGGCTGGAATCTCCCTATCTATCTCACCTGATTTGTCATTCCCACGAAAGTGGGAACCTCCAACTTATCATCCAATAAAATCAGATCCATCCAAAGATAGAACCTCCCAACAATTAAATAATGAAATTGGGCTTTCGCCGGCATGACAATCTTCAATAAAAAAAATCCCTGAATGATTTAAAATCATCAGGGATTTTTTCGTTTTGCCAAGCTATCTAAATCCTATTTCACTCTTCCTAACTGTCAATTGTCAACTGTCCATTCTCAACTAATTTTTCGTCGTCCACCGGTGTCTTCCTCCACCAGTTAGCAAGGAAACTACCGGATATATCCATCCAGGTTCCAAATATGGCTGGGTAGAGACCCATTGTTGCAGCTCTGCCCAGTTCAAAGGCTATCCCCGCCGCCATTCCACCGTTCTGGAGTCCAACTTCAATTGCCACAGTACGGCTGTCACGTTTATTCATTTTGAATAGCCGGCTGCCCCAGTATCCTAAAAGGAATCCCATGGCATTGTGTATTGCTGCGGCCAGGAATAGTAAAAATCCAATGGTTAATAAACTGTCTCTACCTGCTGCGACAATTACAGCGATAATAAATACATTTGCTGCCATTGCTACCAATGGCATTGCTGCATTTAACCAGGCAACGCGGTTACCAAATATTCTGTTAAATATAATTCCGGCAATCAGTGGTGCAAAGATCATTTTGCTAATACTGATGATCATCGCAACTACATCAATCGGTATCAATTGCCCGGCTAACTGCTCCATTAATATCGGCGTTACGAATGGTGCCATTAAGGTTGCGAAGGATGTTAAAGTAATAGACAATGCAAGATTTCCCTTAGAGAGAAAATTTAAAATATTTGAAGAAACTCCGCAAGGAACACAACCAATTAAAATTACACCTGCAGCAATTTCAGGAGGGAAGCTAAATATGATAGTTAAACTATATGCAATTAGCGGCATTATTGTAAACTGTAGAAACAGACCAATAAAAACTCCTTTGGGCATTTTTAATACGCCTATAAAGTCTTTTATTCCCATTGTGGTTCCCATTCCAAACATTATGAGCTGTATCAGAGGTACAATCAGTAATTCGGTTTTGAATCCTCCTATATCCGTCACGTAGGAAGGAAACATCATACTTAAGGTCGCTGCTGCGATTACCCAAATTGTAAAAGCAAAGCCCTTCATAAATTCTGAAGCATTAATTCCCGCCAGAAGAAAAACAAAGAAAATGCAGGTCAATACTTTGGCTTCTAGTTCAAAGTTTAACTGAAAAAGTACTATAACACCCAAAAGGGTTAATAAGGAAAGCCATAGTAAGGACTGTAATAGTTTTTGCATGTTCATGTATTTGTTTTTTGATTGTTTCTAAATTTTACTGTGTCAGGATCTTTAATGTTCAAAGAACTAAAAATATAAAAATTTTGATAGTTTGAATTGTTTTTAAAATGAATGAAATTGAGCTGGTGGGAAAAGAATATTTTGATTTAAATTTATTAGTCAGAGTCCTGAAATGATTTTTGCCTTTGAAAGGCGACAGGATTTTAATACCTTGTTAATCAGATCCTGTAATGAATCATTTGAAGAGATTATCTTTTTTTACTGCCATACAGCTTATCATTTTCTTCATGGTATCATGCTCTCCCGACTTACCAGAGGATGTTGAATCGGCGTATACCAGCCTTCCTGAAGAAATAGATTATAACATTCATGTAAAACCAATACTTTCTGATAAATGTTTCTCTTGCCATGGACCGGATAAAGCCAAACAGGAAGCTGGGCTGCGATTGGATATTGCTTCTTTTGCATTTGATGATCTTCCCGAAAGTCCCGGAAAAGTCGCCATTGATCCTGGTGACCTGAATGGAAGTGAGCTTTTTCATAGAATCTTATCAGATGATCCTGAATACAGGATGCCAAATAAAAAGTCAAATCTGAGTCTTTCTCCAAAAGAAAAAGCAATCTTAATAAAATGGATCAGGGAAGGAGCGGAGTATAAACCTCACTGGGCTTTTGTAAATCCTGAAAAGCCCGATGTTCCTGATGTTAAAGATGATAAATGGATAATTAATCCAATCGATAATTTCATTGGCAGAAAGCTTGAACTTGAAAAATTAAAGCCTTCTGACCAGGCAAAAAAGGAGATATTGCTGAGAAGGCTTTCTCTTGACCTAACCGGACTCCCGCCAACACTTGCTGAAATAAATGCCTTCCTAAAGGATAGTTCCCCAAATGCCTACGAAAAGCAGGTGGACAGATTGCTGAAATCACCTCATTATGGCGAAAAAATGGCTTTGAACTGGCTTGACCTTGCACGTTTTTCAGATTCCCACGGCTATACTGTCGACAGACTCATTGATATGTCACCGTATCGCGATTGGGTTATTAAGGCCTATAATCAGAATCTACCCTATGATAAATTTATACAATGGCAGTTGGCGGGCGATTTAATGCCAAATGCCAATAAGGATATGCGGATTGCAACTGCATTTAACAGAATTCATCAGCAAAACATGGAAGGCGGAATTATCGAGGAAGAATTTCAGACAGAATATGTTATAGACAGGGTGAATACAACCGGAGTAGCGGTAATGGGTCTTCCATTGGGCTGTGCAAGATGTCATGACCATAAATATGATCCTATCTCACAAAAAAACTATTTTGAATTATATGGTTTCTTTAACAGGGTAAAAGAAGCCGGTCAAATTTCGTGGGATGATGCTATGCCATCTCCAACGATGTTACTGCCAACTGATCAGCAGGAAAAGATCCTGAATTATATAAAAGGAAAGATTTCTACTCAAGAGAAAACATTGACTAAAACAAAAGCCGATTCGCGAATTGCATTTCAGGATTGGATTAAAGGCAAAAAGTATAAAGCCTTAGCCAGAGAAGTGATTCCAATGGAAGGCTTGCAGGCGCATTATAATTTTTCAAATGCTTCACTGAAAGGTTTTTATCCGGAAACTGCGGGAAACACTTTGATTAGCTCATCGATTGATAAACCTGTCTTTGCAAACAGAGAAAATGGTAAGGCATTAGTTTTGAATGGAGACCAGTGGTATGAGTTGAAGAAGGTAGGGGTATTCAGAAAATCAGATCCCTTTAGTATAAATATCAGTGTGTTTATCCCCAAAGACTTTAAAGAAGGTGTCTTGTTTCATAAATGTGTTTCAGAACGCCTGTATAATTTCAGGGGCTATCATCTGTATCTGAAGGATGACCGCTTGACGGTTAATATGTCGCATGCAGCACCTTCCAATGCCATTTCCAGAATTACACAGAAACCTGTTATCCGTAATCAATGGGTACAACTCACCATGACTTATGATGGATCTTCGAAGGCTAATGGATTGAAATTATTTGTAAATGGTGCAGAGCAGAAGCTTATCACAACCATGGATCAGCTTACAAAAGACATTCTGATGTATTCTAAAGATCAGCCCGGTTTGCAGATTGGGGCATGGGACCGCGGACTTGGATTTAAAGGCGGGCAGGTTGATGACATCCTGGTTTATAACCGGGAATTAACAGATTATGAAATCAAGGTCATTGGTAAAACAGCTACATGGACATCCCTGGTTCAAAAAGAACCAACGCAATTAACTAAAACTGATTTAGACTTACTGAACAAATACTATACATCTGTTCTGGATCCAGCAGTGAGGGCAGAGGCAAAGAAATTGCAATACATTCGAACTGAACTGGCCGATTCTGTGAATAAAGTCAGGGAATTGATGGTCATGCAGGATGCGCCTCAGCCAAAAAAGACCTTCATCTTAAACAGGGGCAATTATGATAGTCCGGGAGAAGAGGTTTTTCCGAACACACCGCCATCTATTCTTCCTTTCCCTGATAAGCTCCCCAAAAACAGATATGGTTTGGCACTATGGTTAACCGACGATAAGCATCCGCTTACTGCAAGAGTAGCAGTGAACAGATATTGGCAGAATTTCTTTGGCACCGGCCTTGTTAAAACATCAGAAGATTTTGGAAATCAGGGAGAGCTGCCAAGTCATCCTGAATTACTGGACTGGCTGGCACATACTTTTAAAGAGAGTGCCTGGGATACCAAAAAAATATGCAAACTGATGGTGATGTCGGCCACGTACCGGCAGGATTCCCGAGCCAGTTCAGATTCGAAATTAAAAGATCCTGAAAACAGATTCCTTTCTCGCGGTCCTTCACGTCGTTTAGACGCTGAAATGATACGTGATAATGCTTTGATGGCCAGTGGCTTACTAAATAATAAAATTGGTGGTAAAAGTGTTAAACCTTATCAGCCCGAAGGATTATGGGAGATTAATAATACCACTTATACTGCAGATACAGGCAGTGCAGTTTACAGGCGCAGTTTGTATGTACTGGTTAAACGTACTGTACCAAATCCGACTTTAAATACCTTTGATGCAACAGAAAGGAGTTATTGTGTGGTACGAAGGCAGAGTACAAATACTCCGCTTCAGGCACTTGTATTGTTAAATGATCCCACTTTTGTTGAGGCATCAAAAGTATTGGGGCAACAAATTACTTCCTCAGATAACCAAACTAAAGCAATTACAGATATCTATAGAAAACTTACCGGCATTAAACCGGGCAAAGCAGAACTTAAATTATTACAATCTCTTCAAAGTGAGGAACTAAAAAAATTCAGAGCAGATATAAAAAGAACTAAAGGTTGGCTGGCAGCCGGACAATTTAGGGTTAATAAAGATCTTGAACCTGCGATGCTGGCCGCCAATGCAGTTGTTGCAAGTGTTATTTTAAATTCAGATGCAACCTTAACCAAGCGATAAGTATGTGTGATCATCATCATAAAGAGCCTTTCAAATTGAATACGCCTGAATTTAATCGTTTAAATAAAGGTTGGGACAGGCGTAATTTTCTGACAAAAACGTCTCTGGGTATAGGGGCATTAGCCTTGAGCTCATTGATTGGAAAATCGGTATTGGGTGAATTGGCTAATACCCTTGCAAATGAAAGCTCATCCGCTTCACTGGAGCAGGAAATCCTAAAAGCTTTGCCTCATTTCGCTCCCAAAGCGAAAAGGGTTGTATACTTATTTATGAGTGGTGGGCCATCACAGTTTGAAACTTTTGATTACAAACCAAAACTTGTCGATTTGTTTGGGCAGGAGCTTCCTGATTCTATACGTCAGGGACAGCGATTAACCGGGATGAGTGGCAGTCAGAGCACATTGCCGGTTGTTCCTTCCATATTTAAATTTAATCAGCATGGCGAATCCAGAACCTGGGTAAGTGAACTATTACCCCATACAGCCCGGGTTGTGGATGATTTATGCATCATAAAATCCATTCATTCAGAAGCCATAAACCACGATCCCGCCTTAACCTTTTTTCAAACCGGGAATCAATTGCCGGGAAGAGCTTCAATCGGATCCTGGATTAGCTATGGATTGGGATCAGATAATAGTAATCTTCCGACCTTTATAGTACTTGTTTCAAAAAATGCTGCAAAAGATCAGCCACTTTATGCCCGACTATGGGGCAATGGTTTTCTGCCTTCCGAACATCAGGGAGTTCAGTTCAGAGCGGGTAAGGACCCGGTTCTGTTTCTGGACAATCCGGAGGGATATGAGGGAAAAGACAGAAAGGAAATGCTAGGCTATCTTAGCAAATTAAATCAGCTTCAGAATGATGCTTACGGTGATCCTGAGGTTGATGCCCGTATTGCTCAGTATGAAATGGCTTACCGGATGCAGACATCTATACCTGATGTCATGTCTACAGCAGATGAAACAGATGAGGTCTTTGAACTTTATGGCCCTGATAGCCGCGACCCGGGAACTTATGCTGCAAACTGTATCCTCGCCAGAAAATTACTGGAAAAGGATGTAAAGTTTGTACAACTCTATCATCAGGGATGGGATCATCACGGCAATCTGCCTGAAAACATGGTTAAACAATGTAAGGATACTGATCAGGCAACGGCAGCATTTATTAAAGACCTTAAGAGACGGGGATTACTGGAAGATACCCTTGTAATTTGGGGTGGTGAATTTGGGCGTACAGTTTATTCTCAGGGAAAGTTATTCCCAAATAATTATGGCCGGGATCATCATCCCCGCTGCTTTACAATGTGGATGGCAGGTGCAGGTGTTAAAGCCGGGATCAGTTATGGTGAAACCGATGATTTTAGTTATAATATCGTAAAAGATCCGGTTCATGTACATGATTTCCATGCGACTCTGATGCACATTATGGGAATAGATCATGAAAGGTTAACCTATAAATTTCAAGGCAGACGTTTCCGCTTGACTGATGTGGAAGGTAAAGTGGTTAAAGATATTTTAAGTTAGTCGAATGATGTTTCCAGACAGTTTGAATAATTGAACATAAACAGATATAAATAGATCATGATTTCCAGAAGAAATTTTCTTAAGAATACAGGAATGGCAACTGCATTGAGCATGGCCGGACCGCTTGCCGCATTTTCACACCCATTCGCTAATAATCAATTCGCTGACGAAATAATAGGTCATGGTGAATTCAAATACAAGGTTGATAAAGCCTGGGCAAAAATAAGTGTAAACAGCAATCCGCTTTTTAATTGTCATGAAATGGTCCAGGATAGCAAAGGCCGGCTCATTATGCTTGGAGATCACACCCAAAATAATATTTTAATATTTGACAAATCAGGGAAACTGTTGGATAGTTGGGGAACTGCCTGGCCCGGTGGACATGGTTTATCTATCAGCAAGGAAGGTGGCGAAGATTTTCTAATGATTGTTGACTGCGGTTGGTATCAAAATAAGTCCGGGGTATGGAATGCTCAGGCCGGACAGGTTATAAAAACTGATTTAAGTGGCAGAATAATTTTCTCAATCGGACACCCAAAAACAATTGGTGTTTACAAGGACGATGAAAAATTTATGCCAACCGAAACAGCCATAGGAGCTAATGGGGATATTTATGTAGCTGATGGGTATGGTTCTGACTATATCATCCAATACAACAGCAAGGGGCAATATATCAGGCATTTTGGCGGCCGAAAAAATGCTAACCCTGATTGGAACCTGCGTTGTGCTCATGGTGTTGCAATAGATTATAGAAACAAAAATAATCCAACCTTAATTTGTACTTCCAGAGAGGAAAATTGCTTTAAAGTATTTACGCTGGATGGCAAATTCCTGCGTCGCATTGATATGCCTGGAATGCATGTTTGCCGGCCTGTACTGGATGGAGAAAATTTGTATGCGGGTGTTTGCTGGTCAAATGATGAAGCCGGTAAAATGATTGGAGGCAACAGTGGTTTTGTTACCATTTTAGATTCATCAAATAAAGTGATTTCCAATCCGGGAGGAAATGCGCCCGTTTATAAGAACAATATCCTCCAGGCTACCCTCCAGGCACCTGGTCAGATGTTTCAGCACTGTCATGATGTATGTATAGATGAGGATAAGAACATTTATGTATGTCAGTGGAATGCAAATAATACGGCCCCTGTAAAGTTAACCCGGGTTTAATCCATGCTTTTAGATCTGGCCATATTTTCAGGCAGACTGCACCCACTGGTCGTTCATTTACCAATTGGCTTTCTCTTGCTGGCAACTTTGTTTGAATTATTCTCTTATTCAAAGAAATTTGAGCACCTGAAAGCTTCGGTATCGTTCACATTGCTGCTGGGCTTCATTTCTGCGGTATTGGCCTGTATTTTTGGCTATATCTTATCATTAAGTGGAGATTACGAAAATGCTGCACTTAATGATCATAAAATTTCAGGTATTGCCCTGGCCCTGGTTTCAGGATTATTGTTTCTGATCAGCAACAGAACGTTTAGAAAGTTACCGGCAATTAAGCGCTCTGTCTTTACCCCTCTCTGTGTTTTAACCATGGCTCTAATGGGTTATACCGGGCATCAGGGAGGTTTATTGACGCATGGTGCAGAATATCTGTCGTTGGATGTACTTACCCAGCAGGAAAGAGTTAAACCTGCAAGTGTAGAACAGGCGATGATTTTTGAAGATGTAGTACATCCGATATTGATCCAGCGCTGTTCGCAATGCCATAGACCCGATAAAATGAAAGGGGAGCTTTCTATGAAAACATTGGCTGATTTGCAAAAAGGAGGAAAAAATGGTGCAGCAATTGTCGCGGGTTCATTAAATGAGAGTGAATTGTATAAAAGGATCACCCTTGATCCCGAACATGAGGATTATATGCCTTCTGATGGAAAAACGCCTTTGACAAAATCAGAAGTAGAGATCATTCAATGGTGGATAGAGAAGGGGATGGCGGTTAATGGTAAAAAGATGTCTGAATTGAAAAATACCCAATCTATTAGCCCTCTAATTGCATCCTATTTAAAAATAGGTGGAGCTGGCAACAATGTTGAATCTGCAGATCCGGATTATCCTGTTTCCAATCCTGACATTCCAGATTTCACTAATCTAAAATTACTGGATAGCCTTCGAAACCTGGGCTTGAATATCAGAGTAATGCAGCATCAGCCGCTAATGCTGGATATTACCTTGCCTGAAGGGAAAGGCATACTAATCCAGTCAATCAAACCCGGACTTAAAACAATTGCAAAGAATGTGATATGGCTGAATTTATCAGCAAATAATTTGACCGATAAAGACCTTGATTTTTTGCCTTTAATAATCAATCTTGAAAAGCTTCGGCTTGATAAAAATCCAGTTACTGATAAAAGTATTCCGCTTATTTCTGCTTTAAAGCACCTTGAAGCAGTTAATTTAAATGAAACGGGTATGAGTAAAGCAGGAGTGGAGCAATTGAAGAAGATGCCTTCTGTTAAAAGGGTTTATGAGTGGAATATTAGATCTGGCGGGATTAATTAGGCTGATCCTGGATGGGGCATTCCTGTCGCTCTAAAACAAACAGCTTATTGAAATAATATTTGAGATAAGGGATTAGCTGCGCTGATCCCTGTTAGGGGGAGGCTACAGCCAAAATGCTGTCGCTATCGCTTCTGGCATTTTTTTGTTTTTGCGCTCCCCGGAATACATTCCGGTCGCACTAAAACAAACTGCTTATTGAAATAATATTTGAGATAAGGGATTAGCTGCGCTGATCCCTGGTGGGGGGAGGCTGCAGCCAAAATGCTGTCGCTATCGCTCCTGGCATTTTTTTGGTTTTGCGCTCCCCGGAATACATTCCGGTCGCTCTAAAACAAACAATCATATTGAAATAATATTTGCGATAAGGGATTAGCTGCGCTGATCCCCGGTGGGGGAAGGCTACAGTCAAAATGCTGTCGCTATCGCTCCTGTCATTTTTTTGTTTTTACGCTCTCCGGAATACATTCCGGTCGCACTAAAACAAAAAAATGCCGTCCGCCTGTGGCGGACAGCATTTTGTCTGGCGGAGAGTTAGGGATTCGAACCCCAGGACCCTGTAACAGGTCAACAGTTTTCAAGACTGCCGCAATCGACCACTCTGCCAACTCTCCGGCGCAAAAGTACAAAACCGTGCTTAATCTGCAAACAAAAATTAGCTTTTTTGAATTATTAGAGATAACTCACAGTAAGTGAGTAAGAAAGAGTGTTAAAATCCAGTTTATTCTATCTTCTTTTCGAGCTTTTCTTCAGCAGGCTGGTTCTTAAACCGGTTATAAACCGGCTTAACTATTTTAATACTGCGCTTCGAAAGATCTATACTGGCATTTAGTTCAAACCCAATCAGAATGATCAGGGAATTTAAATATAACCAGATCATGAGAACGATGAGTGTACCAATCGATCCATACAGTTTATTATAGTTTCCGAAATTGTTTATATAGAAAGAGAATCCCCAGAAGGTTAGTATCGCCAGAATAGTAGACATCCATGAACCTGCACTAAAGAACTTCCATTTCTTTGCATGGGCAGGTCCGTAGCGATACAAAAGCGCAATTGTTACGAAATAAAGTACAATTATAATTGACCACCTTGCCAAATTAAGTACATAAAGCCAGAAAGAATCCCTGAAACCCAGTTCTGATTTTAATATGTTTAATATATATTCTCCGATGGTCATTACAACCAGGGCAAATATCAATGCAAATAAAACCATTAGGGTTAGGTAAAGTGCCACAAGCCTTTGTTTTAACCATGATCTGGTTTCAATAATCAGGGAAGACTTGTTAAATGCTTCCATCAGGTTATGAACTCCGTTTGTTGAGAAGATAAGTGCAAATACAAAACCAAATGACAAAAGTTTTGAATTTTGGTTTTTTACAATATCAATTAGGGTTGACTGTACAGCAGTATAAGCCTCAATAGGCAGAATAAGGGCTATCAAACTCATTAACTGCTCCTGGAAATTATCTATCGGTACATAGGGGATAAGCGTAAAAAGGAAGATAATGGCAGGAAAAATTGCCAGCATAAAGCTGTAAGCTAGTGAAGATGCTTTATTAATGAGTTCATCTTTTCCTATCTCCTGAAAGAAAAATGAGGCTACAGTATACAATGGCAGGGGACTAAATCCGGGCAGAATGATTGTTTTTGTCCGCTCAACCATCATAAAATATGGTTTGAATCTCAGTAGAATTTGGTGCAGCCAGATCATTTAATAAACTTAATCAAAATATACACTGAGTTTCTCCATAAATTCTTTTGAAGGTAAACAGGCTTTTTTCTTTTGCTGATCTATAAAAACGAGAGTGGTTTCACCCATATTGATCAGCTCATCATTTTCATTAAAGAGTTCATATCTGAAATGAATTCTCAGGGAAGGCATTTTATCAATAAAAACCTTTACGGTTATCTCTTCATCGTATAAAGCAGGTAGTATATACTTACATTTCAGATCGGTAACAGGCATAATTATACCCGATTCTTCCATTGATTTATAAGTCAAGCCAAGACTTCTGAGCATTTCTACACGGCCCACTTCATAAAATGTAGCATAATTGCCATAATACATGAAGCCCATCTGGTCTGTATCAGCATATCGTACCCGAATTTTAGTGCTGTGGCTAAACATTATTTCTTAATATTTCGCTGATTCAGCGCTTCCTGGAATTTCCTTGCGTTCTGAAGATGCTGAGTTAAGTTTGATGCATAATTATGGTAACCAGAAAAATCTTCCTTAGCACACATATAGATATAATCATGCTTTTCATAATTTAAAACGGCATCAATTGCATTGATACTCGGCATTGTAATTGGTCCTGGAGGCAAACCAGTGTTTAAATACGTATTGTATGGAGAGTTAATCCTCAAATGCTTGTTTAAAACACGCCGGATAGTAAAGTCATTGGCAGCGAAAATAACTGTAGGATCTGCTTCCAGACGCATGCCTTTGTGTAGCCTGTTCATATACAAACCCGCAATTCGTGGCATTTCTGAATCATTCAAGGCTTCAGAATCAACAATAGAAGCAAGTATACTCACCTCAGGTTGGCTGAGATTAATTGCAGCTGCTTTAGCCTTACGTTCGGCATTCCAGAATTTAAGATATTCAGCGTGCATTCGAAGGAAGAATTTCTCAGGGTTCGAATTCCAGTAGATTTCGTAGGAATTAGGAATGAACATGGTATACACATTTTCTGTATTGAAACCATACTTTTCCACAAAGGCAGCTGAATCAAGCAGCTGGGAAATTGAAGCAGAGTCACTTTCAATTTTTTTAGAAATCATTCCAGCCAGAGTATGCTTTAGCCTTACATTTTGAAAGGATATCTTCACCGGTTCCTGATTCCCAGCTTTTAACATATTGATAAGGCTGCGGTTACTCATATCCTTTGTCAGACGGTACCTTCCAGCCTTAACTTTAACCGGGTAATCCATGTTCTGGGCAGCATTCAGAAATGAAAGGGTGTCTTTTACCATTTTTTCTGAACTGATGATGGAATAAACATCTTTAAAATCAGATCCGGTTGGTATAAAGAGGTAATCTTTGTTTCCTGTAACGTTTGGCTTAAAATATTTGAGATAATAATTAATGCCTGTACCTGCGAGTACAATAAGCACCAGAGCAAGCATCGCGAAGAAAACCTTCGCCTTAAAACTTATTTTTTTCGACTTTTTTGCTACCATTCTAAAATGTATTCAATTTTCAATAATTCAATTTTCTCAAGGCCATGATCCCGCCATGCAGATTTCTGACATTCTTATACCCATTCATAAATAAAAATCTTCTGGCAGTTTCACTGCGCAGCCCATGCTGACAAATTACAATCACTTCCTTATTCTTCAAATCTTCCAGCTCTTCCGGATCTTTTAATAAAATACCTAATGGTATATTTTGCCCCCCGATATTAAATGTCTGAAATTCAATTCGTTCCCTAACATCAATGATCACAAAGGTAATGGGCTCACGATTGCGCTCCATGAACTCAGCCGGACTAATATCTGTTGTTTTAATTTCCGCCACCCAAAACAACATCAATAGGTGTACCAATACTAACTTTACTTAAAGTATCACTAATGGCAGGGAATTGTTTTATAACCCTTGCATTTGCGGTATCCTGGATACCTTCAAAGCTAACCGTACCTAAAGTTAATGAAGAGCCTAAGAGTGCCATTCTGGCTTCACTGAGGTCTAAACCCAGTAAATTAGGTATATCGACTTCACTGGCACCCAGGCCATCCCCTAAAACAAGGTTAATGCTGGATCCCTTTGGGATTGACTGTCCTTTTGAAATTATATTACCTCCAAACAGGGCTTCCAGAATTACATCTTTGGCAACATCCGATTTATAGGTAGTATCACCGACCTTTAACTGATAATTATTAAGTATTGATCTAACTTCAAGAAATGTCCTGCCCTGAATATCAGGGAATTTAATATTTGGAGCATCTCGGGTGATGATCAGATAAATGGTCCGGTTTGATTTTACATTTGTGTTCGGGTCAGGATCCTGTTCTACAACTAAGCCAGGGGGCTTGTCTATCAGGTAAATGGAATCATTTATCTGATATCTTAAACCCTTTCCCTCCAGTAGTTCTACAGCTTTTTCAATGCTTAAACCCTTGAGTTTCGGTACAGGCATCCCTTCGCCATGGTGTGTATAAAATCCCAGACTGTAAAATATGACGATCAGGAAAAGTAAAATAGATCCGGTGGCTATAATGAGGTTTTTACGAAAGGTTTTAGTCTGTAAATAGTCTATAAATTTGCTCATTATGATCTTCTTTGTTTTAATTACAGGATAAATGTCAGAAACACAAGAATATAATTATTTATTCCTAGGATTTCTCAGATTGGTTAATTGCAATTATCCTCAAAAATAATTATTAGTTCGGCATTAACGAAGATAAATATTAGCATTGCTATCATTCAATTGTTTTAAAATTTATCTTTGGAGCAATAAAATTACCCGATTCTGGTTTGAACAGATTGAAATGTTTGAATGAGCGATTTGGGTTATAATGGGAATATTGATTCACAGAAAATCATGTTTCTTACTTAGCATACCAATTAAGATGAAAAAAACAATAGCACTGGTAACAGGTGGATTTACAGGTGAATCTGTAGTATCTTTTAAAAGCGCAGACTTCGTTGAAAGCAAGATTGACAGAAATAAATACGATGTTTTTAAGATAGTTATACTAAAGAATGAATGGTATTATTCCGATTCAGGCTCAGTAAAACACCAGGTAGATAAGAATGATTTTTCTATTACCTTAAGTGGAACAAAAATAGTTTTTGATGTTGCTTTTATTATGCTCCATGGCGCTCCGGGCGAAGACGGCAAACTTCAGGGATATTTTGACTTGCTGAATATTCCTTACACAAGCTGTGATACACTGACATCCGCATTAACGATGAATAAAGGTTATTCGAAAGCCATTGTTGATGGTATCAAAGACCTGCACATTGCAAAATCGGTTCAGTTATTTGATAATAGCTCGGCTGCAAGCCAGCATCTTCTGGATACATTGGTACTTCCACTGTTCATTAAACCAAACAATGGTGGCAGCAGTATCGGAATGAGTAAAGTTAAAACTGCAGATGAATTACCCGATGCACTCATAAAAGCCTTTAATGAAGACAATCAGGTACTGGTAGAAGAATTTATCCAGGGTCGTGAATTTTCGATAGGAGTATATAATGGCCTTGAGGGGATTCGGGTGTTACCAAGTACTGAAGTGATACCTTCCAATGACTTTTTTGATTTTGAAGCTAAGTATACGCCAGGTGCCACCGAAGAAATTACTCCTGGCAGAATGTCTGAAGAAGAAAAGGAAAGGGTAGAACGCATCGTTTCTGATATTTATCGCAACCTGAATTGCAAGGGCATGGTTCGTATTGATTACTTCCTTCAGGATCTTAGTTCGGATTTTTATTTTGTTGAGATTAATACTATTCCGGGTCAAACGGCACAGAGTTTTATTCCGCAGCAGCTTAGAGCTGCCGGACTGGATATCACTGAGTTTTATGGAGAATTAATTGAAAAGGCCCTGGCAAGCAAAGACTAGATAGAATAGTTTAATATCATTTCATCAGATACTTTCACACTTTTACCGTTGGCAATATTGATCATGACATAGTCAAACCAGCCGTCGCAGGCTACTTTGCCGGTTTTACTGATTCTGATCTCAAATTTTACACGGCAGCCTTTTGAGTTGATGGTTTCAATACCGGTTTGTACAGTAAATGTATCACCAAGTCCGAGTGGCCTTTTATAATCCACAAAGGCCGATCTGACTACCCATCCCAAACCCATTTTAAGGAAATCTTCCATAGGCATTTTATAACAGGTTTCCATCTGTTCATATCTGGCTGCGAGCACATAATCAAAATAAGTGCTGTTATGAACATGATTAAACATATCAATATCATCCGGCCTCACTTTGAACTCCGATGTAAAACTGCTATAGCTGGGCTTTGATTCCATCATGCGAAATTCGGGCAATTAAATGAGAATAGGAAATGATGTTATTTTAGTTGTTAGTGGTTGGTTGTTAGTTGTTAGTAAATTGTACTAAACGGGGAAATCAAGTAATAATGGATATAATTTCTAATGCCTTAACATTTTTAAATTGTCTTAATGATATGCAAATTGAATCCTTGATCAATTATTTCCCATGAACCTGTAATCCACCAACAAGCAACAACAAAATTCATATTTGCAATTGAACTTTCATTACCCTATCTTTGCGTCCAATTAAAATAATTATAAACCGCTTTAATATTATTCAGGTAATGTATTTAAGTACAGAGTACAAGGCAGAAATTTTTGCCAAACACGGAAAAGGTGCAACAGACACCGGTTCTGCAGAAGGACAGGTAGCATTATTTACCGCTCGTATTGCTCATTTAACCGGGCATTTGAAACAAAACAAGAAGGATTTTTCTACACAACTATCTCTTCAGAAATTAGTAGGTAAGCGTCGTGCCCTGCTTGCATATCTTTACAAGAAGGATATCAACAGGTATCGTGCAATTATCAAAGCATTAGAGTTAAGAGATATTATAAAATAATCTTAGCAAAAATTTGCGAAGCCATCCTCTTATTTGCAGGATGGCTTTTTTACTTTGTAAAAAAATAAAATCAATATAAAAGAAGATGTGCTCAAAAGAGGAAAAGTACATCGCCATTAAAACAAATGAGTTATAACGCAATTAAAAAAACATTCGATCTTGGCGATGGCCGTATGATCGAAATCGAAACCGGGAAACTGGCTAAACAAGCGGATGGATCTGTTGTCGTGAGAATGGGTGATACCATGCTTCTGGCTACTGTGGTATCAACAGTAGGTGCAAAACCTGGAACTGATTTTTTACCATTATCAGTTGATTATCAGGAGAAATATGCTGCTACGGGACGTATCCCGGGTGGATTTTTACGTCGGGAGGCCAGATTATCAGATTATGAGGTGCTTATCTCGCGTCTGGTAGATCGTGCATTACGTCCGATGTTCCCTGAAGATTATCATGCTGATGTACAGGTGATGATTTCATTGATCTCTGCCGACAAAAATATTATGCCTGATTGCCTTGCAGGTCTTGCAGCATCTGCGGCAATTGCTGTTTCTGATATTCCTTTCAACGGTCCGATCTCTGAAGTTCGTGTAGCTAAAATTGATGGTAAACTTGTTATCAATCCTTATCTGAGTGATCTTGAACGTGCAACTATTGATCTTTTGGTTGCCGGTACTGAGAATGATATTGTGATGGTTGAAGGTGAAGGAGATGAAATTTCTGAAGAGGAAATGGTTGAAGCAATTGAGTTTGCACACAAAGCCATTATTATTCAGGTTCAGGCTCAAAAGGAACTTGCTATTCTGGTTGGTAAAACTGAAAAGCGTGTTTATAGCCATGAAACTCATGATCTTGATCTTAAGGAAAAAGTTTTTGCAGCAACCTACGATAAGGTATATGCTATTGCCAAATCAAAATCTTCAAAGCACGAGCGCAGCGATAAATTTTCTGAGGTAATCAATGATTTTATACTTGAATTGGGTGAGGGACTTGAAGAAATCACAATTTCCCTTGCAAAAAAATACTTTCATGATGTACAATATGATGCAATCCGTAACCTGATTTTAGATGAAGGAATTCGTTTAGATGGTCGTGATTCTCGCACAGTACGTCCAATCTGGTCGGAAGTTGGTTATTTACCAACTGCTCATGGTTCTTCTATTTTCACCCGTGGTGAAACACAGTCTCTGACAACAGTAACCCTGGGTGCTAAATCTGATGAACAACTGATTGATGGTGCTTTCTTTAACGGATATCAGAAATTCTTATTACACTATAATTTCCCGGCTTTCTCAACAGGTGAGGCTCGTCCTAACCGTGGTACCGGTCGTCGTGAAATCGGACACGGAAATCTGGCAATGCGTTCTTTGAAAAAGGTATTACCTGGGGATGATAATCCTTACACTATCCGTGTTGTTTCAGATATTCTGGAATCAAATGGTTCATCTTCTATGGCTACAGTTTGTGCAGGTACACTTGCACTGATGGATGCCGGTATTAAGATTAAATCACCGGTTTCAGGTATTGCTATGGGATTGATCTCTGACGAGAAAACAGGCAAATACGCAATTTTAACAGATATTCTGGGTGATGAGGATCATTTGGGAGATATGGACTTTAAAGTAACCGGTACCGAAAAAGGTATTGTTGCTTGTCAGATGGACTTAAAAATCAATGGATTAAAGTGGGAAGTATTGACTGCTGCTTTAAAACAGGCTAATGAAGCACGTCTTCATATCTTAAATGAGATGAAGAAGACCATTGCTGCTCCACGTGAGGATTATAAGCCACACGCTCCACGTATTGTTACATTGAAGATTGATAAAGAATTCATTGGTGCGGTAATCGGCCCTGGTGGTAAGATCATTCAGGAAATGCAACGTGAAACCGGTGCAACCATCGCTATTGAAGAGAAGGATAACTTAGGTATTGTTCAGATCTTTGCTGACAATAAAGAAGCTATTGATAAGGCTGTTAGCCGTATCAAAGCAATCGCTTCAAAGCCTGAAGTTGGCGAGATTTATGAAGGTAAAGTAAAAACAATTATGCCTTTTGGTGCATTTGTTGAGATTATGCCTGGTAAAGACGGACTCTTACATATTTCAGAAATTGACTGGAAGCGTTATGAAACAATGGACGGCGTATTGAATGTTGGAGATATCGTTCAGGTTAAACTTCTTGAAGTGGATAAGCAGGGTAAATTAAAACTTTCACGTAAAGCTTTATTGCCAAGGCCTCCGCGTCCTGAGGATGCAAAACCAGCAGCTGAATAATTCTTTGAATTTTATATATGCAAAACCTGTCGTGCATCATAGCATTGACAGGTTTTGTTATTTACTACCTTTTTCTTAAATTGCTCATTCAGAATATGAAAAAGCAAGAAAAACATATTATTCAGGAACCTTCATCAGATTATGAAAAAGCTGAGTTTGATTTGCTTAAAACAGCCTTAAAAAGGTCATATACGGAACGGTTTCATACCATGACCAAACTTATGAAGATGAATATCATGTTCAGACAAGCTCAGATAAAGCATAAACCTTCCCATTAATTTATTATGGATGTGTTTGACGAAGAGCTGCTTCGTTTTTGGAAAATTGCAGGTCAGTTTCAACTTAAATATATTATGATAGGTGGTGTTGCAACAAATCTGCATGGCTACCAGCGTACAACTGAAGATATTGACCTTTGGATTGAAGATACTAAAGTAAATAAAGAAGTTTTAAGAAAAGTATTCCATGAATATGGAATGGGAGACTTTAAGACATTAGCAGATATGCAATTCATTCCCGGCTGGACTTATTTTCATCTTGACAATGGTCTTAGATTGGATATAATGACTTCGGTGAAAGGCCTTGATAATTCAAATTTTGATTCATTATTAAAATCTGCATCCATTGCAACGATATATGGAGTCGATATACCATTTCTGCATCTAAATGCATTGATATTAACAAAGAAAGCAGCTAATAGGCCTAAGGATCAATTGGATCTGATTGAACTTGAAAGAATTAAGAAAATCATTGAGGAAGAAGACTCCAAACAATAATCATATAGCTGCCATTAAAACTGAATATTGCAATACAATTTGTAATTTTGTAATATGAAACATCTTATAGCTCCATCCGTTTTATCTGCTGATTTTGCGAACCTGCAGAATGATATTGAAATGATTAATCGTAGTCAGGCTGATTGGTTTCATATAGATATAATGGATGGTGTATTTGTTCCAAATATTTCTTTTGGCTTTCCGGTCATGAAAGCTATTCAGAAGCATGCAAGCAAACCCCTGGATGTACATTTAATGATTGTTGACCCTGATCGTTATCTTCAGGAATTTAAACAGGCAGGAGCAGAGAATATTACAGTCCATATTGAAGCCTGTACCCATTTACACAGAACCCTTCATGCAATCAAAGATTTGGGCTGCAGGGCCGGAGTCGCTGTCAACCCGCATACCCCTGTAGCATTACTTGAGGATATCATTGAAGATATTGACCTGGTTTGTCTGATGTCGGTTAACCCTGGTTTTGGCGGACAAAAATTCATCGAAAATACCTATAAAAAGATACGTACACTCCGTGCAATGGCATCTGGAAGAAATGATGGCTTATTAATTGAAATTGATGGCGGGGTCTCTAATCAGAACGCCCTGAAATTAATTCAGGCAGGGGCTGATGTGCTGGTGGCTGGTAATGCTGTATTTTCTGCCACTGATCCGATTTCAGAGATCTCCGGACTTAAAAATCTTAATCCGGAATTAATAGGTTCATGACTATCATGTTAATGTGAAGCAAGAAAATCTATCCCCAGCTAAATTCTTCGCTATCAAATCGCATAGGAGATGGAATTATTCTCTTTCTGTATTTTGCATTTTTATCATGTTATTTATTCCTTTTTCACTTTATGCCCAGGATTTTGGTAGTATTAAGGGTATAATCACATCTGAGAAAGGAGAATTACTTAGTGGCGTAACTGTGCAGGTAAAAAGTACCCGCTTAATTACCCAAACTAACAGGGAAGGTGAGTTCTACCTGAGCAAGGTTCCGGTTTCTGCTACACTTTTATTCAGCCGTCTTGGTTTCAAAGATCTTCAATTGGATCTGGGTCTTATTGCAGACAGAGAAAACACTCAAAACATTATATTAATTTCTGATATACAGGCACTTGATGAGGTTCATATAACAGAAAGATATAATGCCAGTAATTTAAAAACTATCGATGCAGCGGCTTTTAATATCTATCCTCAGACATCCGGTAGCTTTGAAAGTTTTCTAAAAACTATGCCTGGGGTTTCCGGAAATAATGAACTGAGTTCTCAGTATTCGGTGAGAGGGGGGAATTTCGATGAAAACCTGATTTATTTAAATGATATAGAAATTTACAGGCCCATGCAAATCTATTCGGGTCAGCAGGAAGGCTTGGGTTTTATCAATCCGGATCTGGCAAGTAGTACCAGATTTTCTGCAGGTGGTTTTGAAGCCAGATATGGCGATAAGATGTCTTCAATTTTGGATGTCAGATATAGTAAACCTGATTCATTATCTCTGGATGCTCAAATTGGTTTCCTTTCGAGTTCAGCCGCTCTAAAGGTTCCATTTAAGAATAGTTATTTCCTTGCGGGGATCAGAAATAAGAAAAATCAAAGCTTATTGGGAACTCAAAATCTTGAAGGCGACTATATTTCAGGCTTCTCTGATTATCAGTTTTTATTCAGGCATGACCTGGGCTCTAAATTGAATTTATCTGTTTTTGGAAATTACAACAGGGGTGATTTGAACATCAGCCCTAACAGGCGACTGACTGAATTTGGAACTTCTGATGAAGTATTGAGGCTTAATGTAAATTATGATGGGGAGGAAAGCAGTAACTATGAATCTCTTATGGCGGCGCTAACTCTGGCTTACAATGCTTCTAATTCCTTAAATTTCAAATGGATTAGTTCCTTTTCAAGTATCAACGAGCAAGAGAATAAAGATCTCCTGGGATGGTATGCCTTCAATGAAAAAAATGGAGGCCTTGATCCCAAAAACGTTGGTTCACTTCTTGGAACGGGCTCCAATCTTGCCTACAGAGATAATTTTTTGAATACGATGATCCTGAATACCGAATTAAGAATGTATAAGCAGGTAAGGAACTCATTTATTGAAACGGGTATTCGTTTTCAGGCAGACAAAATAAAGGACAGAATTGATGAATTTAATGGGATAGATACTACTGGATATTCACTCCGTAATTCCGGAGGATGGAATTATTCGGAGATCATAAACCAGCAGCATATGCAGGAAATCGGACGAGTAAGCGGATTTATTCAAAATACTTTCAATTTAAGGCATAATCTGACAATTGCAGCAGGAATCAGGGCCAACTATAATTCTTATTCCAAAGAAAACCTGATCAGTCCGCGTGTTTCACTGATGTATTCACCGGGTTATGATGACAATTTCCTTTTCCGATTTTCCGTTGGCGCCTATTCTCAGTCTCCATTTTACAGGGAGATTAAGAGATATAATGGTAGTATCAATCCGGATGCACGTTCCCAGCAATCATATCATTTTATAGCAGGAACCGATTACGATTTTAACGGTTTGGGTACCAGATTAAAGTTCAGTTCTGAACTTTATTATAAAATATTAAGCAGAATCACTCCTTATAAAATAGAGGATCTAAAGATCAGATATCTGTCTGAAAGTACTGCTAAGGGTTATGCTGCTGGCGCAGACTTTAGTTTGAGCGGGAATTTTGCGGGAGATCTTTTATCAACTTTCAGGTTTTCTGTTATGCAAACGAAGGAAGATATTAAAAATGACTTTTATCAGACCACAGACAATACCGGAAAGCAGGTAACAATTTATCCTGGCTATTTGAAACGTCCATCCGATCAGCTATTTAATATAGGTATGATGTTCCAGGACCGACTTATGCAAAATCCCACCTATAAGGTACACCTTAATCTGATTTATTCTTCTTCACTTCCTATAGGTCCTCCTGGTCCAAATAGATATACCGATTTATTTAAAATACCTGCATACAAGCGTGTTGATATTGGGTTTTCAAAAGATCTGGCTGACAGGGAGAGTAAGAAGGCATCTGTTTTTGTAAAAAAATATTTTCAATCGCTAAGTCTTCATGCTGAACTTTTTAATCTTTTAAATTTTAAGAACACAGCATCTTACCTTTGGTTAAACGACAAAAATGCAAATCAATATGCTGTACCTAACTATTTGACCTTCAGAAAACTTAACTTTAGAGTTATTGCTAAACTGAAAAGCAGATAAAGTATTCAAATCAATTATCAATAAGGTCTTAAAATCCTCCCGTGTCTCAAATTATTGTCTTATTTTTGGGCAATAAATTTAAAGATTATGATACACAATTTTGGTGCAGGTCCCTGCATCCTGCCTCAGGAAGTTTTTAAGCAAGCATCACAGGCAGTTCTCGAATTTAACGGTACCGGTTTATCAATTTTAGAGATATCTCACCGTACCCCTGAGTTTGAGGCTGTTGTTGATGAAACCGTTCGTTTAATTAAGGAATTATTAAATGTACCTGAAGGTTACTCGGTTGTTTTGTTGCAGGGTGGGGCCAGTTTACAATTTTCAATGGTTCCAATGAACCTGCTTGGTGAAAGTCAGACAGCTGCATACCTGGATACAGGGGTATGGGCTTCAAAGGCGCTCAAAGAAGCCAAGATCTTCGGAAATGTAAATGTTGTTGCATCATCCAAAGACCAGAATTATACTTATATACCAAAGGACATTGTGATTCCTGAGGATTCAGCATATTTCCATTTTACCTCTAACAATACCATTTATGGTACTGAATTACTGGAGGTTCCAAAAACAAAGGTTCCTGTAGTTTGTGATATGTCTTCTGATATTTTAAGCAGAGTTATAAATGTTGCAGATTTCGATTTGATCTATGCCGGTGCACAGAAAAACATGGGGCCTGCTGGTGTTACTGTAGCAATTGTTAAGGATAGCATTTTAGGTAAAGTTGACCGTAAAATTCCATCAATGCTTGATTATAAGGTTCAGATCGATGGCGGATCTATGTATAATACTCCACCTGTTTTCGCAATTTATGTTTCTATGTTAAACCTTCGCTGGTTAAAATCCAAAGGAGGAGTTGCTGAAATTGAAAAGGAAAATATCTCCAAATCAGAAGCACTGTATAAGGAAATTGATCGTAATCCGCTGTTTAAAGGAACCTGCAAGCCGGAAGACCGTTCCAGAATGAATGTATGCTTCGTGATGGAAAATCCCGAACTAGAAAAGCCTTTCCTGAAGTTTGCTGAAGATCGCGACATCATCGGAATTAAGGGGCATAGAAGTGTGGGTGGTTTCCGTGCTTCAATGTATAATGGTTTGCCGATAACAAGTGTTCATGTACTGATCGATGCTATGCAGGATTTCGCCGAAAAGCATCGCTAAAACTTTGATATGTATCCTGATGGGCAGGTTACGATCAATTTTAATATTAAAAAATAAGCATCTTATAAATTATAGATTTTATGTTTCGTATACTCGCCAACGATGGCATTGACCCAATAGGTAAAGAATTATTAGAAAAAGCAGGATTTCAGGTAGATACTACACATATCCCACAGGATCAGCTTTCTGAAGGCTTAAAAAATTATGATGGCATAACCGTTCGCAGTGCAACAAAGGTTAGAAAGGATTTGATCGATGCATGCCCGAATATTAAACTGATTGGTCGTGGTGGAGTGGGAATGGATAATATTGATGTTGATTATGCCAGAAGTAAGGGACTTGCTGTTGTAAATACTCCTGCAGCATCTTCTCTTTCTGTCGCTGAACTTGTTTTTGCACATTTATTTACTGGAATTCGCTTTCTTCAGGATTCCAATCGTAAAATGCCTGTTGAAGGAAATACTAGATTCAACGATCTTAAAAAGGCATATGCCAAAGGCATTGAACTCCGTGGAAAGAAGATTGGAATCATCGGATTTGGCCGGATCGGTCGTGAGACTGCTAAAGTAGCTCTGGGACTTGGAATGGAAGTTCTTGCCTATGATCTTTTTGATATACCTAATGAGCTGGAAGTTGTAATTGGAACTAATATCAGGGTAAACTGCCCGATTAAAGTTGTAACAGTTGAGCAACTAATTAAAGAGTCAGATTTTATCAGTCTTCATGTTCCATTTTCTGAAAAACCTGTTTTAGGTAAAGAGGAGTTTGAGTCCATGAAAAATGGGGTAGGTGTAGTTAACTGTTCACGTGGCGGTACAATTGATGAGGATGCACTTATTGAGGCTTTAAATTCAGGGAAGGTGGCGTTTGCAGGTTTAGATGTATTTGATAATGAACCAACACCTCGTCAGGATCTTTTAACTCATCCAAAAGTTTCTTTGACCCCGCATATCGGTGCTTCCACAAATGAAGCTCAGGAGCGTATTGGCACGGAGCTGGCAAACCTTATTATTGACTTTTTTAAAACAGTCTGATAAGAATCAAATTCAGGTTTGATGCCTCTGATATTTAAATTAAATGCCAAAAATCAAACCATTCAGAGGAATACATCCGGGTAAAAATTTTGCCGGAAAGGTTGTGCTTAATCTGGAAAATTTAAGTCTTAGCGAAGCAAAGCTTATCCGGCAGGAAAATCCATATTCCTATGTGAATATGCTTGTTCCAAAGCTGGATAACTTTTTCTTATTAGGTTCCAGAAATGAACTTACCTTTAAAAAGATCAACGAAAATTTTGAAGAATTTTTAGACGAAGGTATTCTTGTAAAAGATCCATTACCTTCAATCTATGTCTATCAAATCAATCGTGAAGGCCATTCTCAAGTTGGTATCTGGACAACTACTTCAATAGATGATTACCTGAATAATGTGGTTCGAAAACATGAACTCACCAGGGCCGACAGGGAACAATCACTGATTGATTATTTACAGCAAACAGGTATTGATGCCAATCCGGTATTAATTACCTATAAATATGTACCTGAAATTGAAAGAATATTACAGGAGACAATCCTGAAAGAACCAGATATTACCTATACTAAAGAAAATTCTGATCATAAATTATGGATTATTGATCAGAAAGCTGTTATTATGTCTTTAATCAAGGCTTTCGCAAGCCTTCCTTCATCCTATATTGCTGACGGACATCACAGAGCCGCAGCTGCCTCATTATATGGAATACAGCGGCGAAAATTGAATCTGAAGCATAAGGGAGATGAAGAATATAATTTCTTTACCTCGGTTTATATGAGCACAGATCAATTAAAGATCTATGGGTTTAACCGCCTGGTTAAAGATTTGAAAGGGCATTCGGTATCCGAATTTCTCGAAAAACTGAAAACAGATTTTAACATCACTGATTCTGACAAAGTTGTTCTTCCCACTGAAATGCATGCATTTGGCATGTATCTGGACAAAAAATGGTTTCTGTTAGAGTTTAAGCATGAATTAAACATCAAAAGTCCTTTAGAAGAACTTGATGTCAGTATACTCCAGAATTATATATTTTCAGGGATACTAAATATCTCAGACCCTCGCACTGATCCTGCAATTGATTTTATGCCAGGCCCCTTACCAATTAGAGATCTGATACATAAGGTTGATCAGAAGGAATTTGCACTTGCATTTACTTTGTTTCCAACAAGCATTGATCAACTGATCAGGGTTGCTGACGAAGGAGAGGTAATGCCACCTAAATCAACCTGGTTTGAGCCTAAATTTGATGTTGGACTATTAATACACCATATCAGCTGATATTTAATCCAGCTGATATGTTTTTCCTTTTTCAGCGATCTCTACAGCATAGCTTTCTTCGCACAAGGCCGTTTTAAAAGCTTCCATTGCGGTAGTTTCTCCGTGAACAAGAAATACCTTTTTAATTTGCTGAGGATTTTGCTGTTTTACAAAATTGATAAGATCCGTATGGTCTCCATGACCACTGAAAAGATCGGTTTGCTTAATCGTTGCAAATACTGAAAGTTCTCGGTGCCTTAAATTAATAACTGGGTCACCACGAAGAAGACGATGGCCTAATGTGCCTTTTGCACAATATCCAATAAAGAGTATGGTACAGTAGTAATTTGAAATATTATAATATAAATGATCCTGAATACGGCCACCTTCCAGCATTCCGGCAGAAGAAATAATAATACAGGGCTCATAATAATTGGATATTGCCTTGCTGGCATTCATATCCTGAATATAATCGAGGTTTTCAAATTCAAACTCATCCCCAAGCTGATTATAAAAGTCCTGGGCTTCACCATTTAGCAAGGCATGATGCTTTCTGAAAATATCAGTTGCATATCCGGCAAGCGGACTATCTACAAATACCTTTATTCGTGGAAGCAGCCCCTTACTGAATATCCTGTTTAGGGAATATACAAGAGCCTGGGTTCTTCCTACGCTGAAGGCGGGTATAATCAGTCTGCCCGGAGATTTAATACAAGCTTCATTAACAGTTTCGGTTAATAATTCTTCGACGGTCTGTGTTGATTTATGATTACGTCCCCCGTATGTTGATTCACAAACCAGATAATCCACTTCCGGAAGGGACTCAGGATCTTGTAAAACCGGATAGTTTTTTCTACCGATATCTCCGCTAAAGGCAATAGTTTTTGTGATTCCATGTTCTTCAATTCTCAATACTGCAGCAGCAGCACCTAAAAGATGACCAACAGGAATAAAAGTGAGGCTTATCTGCCCATTAATTCGAAAAGATTTATTAAATCCAATGGTCACAAAACGATCAACAGTCTCCATTACATGTTTCTGAAGATAAAGAGGCTTTGGCCCTTCAGAAAATCCACGTTTCCCTCTGCGCTTTTTTCGCTGTTTGCTCAGAAAAATATTGACTGAATCTAACAAGAGTAATTCCGTGAGGTCGGCAGTAGCAGGAGTACATAATATTTGTCCCTCAAAACCAAAACGGATCAGGGTTGGCAAATTGCCGGAATGATCAATATGTGCATGAGTGAGAATGACAAGATCTATATCAGAAGGGGAGAATGGGAAAGCCTCATTCTCTTCAAGCCAGGTATCCCGTTCATAATCTAAGCCGCAGTCTATAAGAATATTATAGTTGTCGGTTTGAAGCAGGTGCATACTTCCGGTTACTTGACGGGCAGCACCCCATATAGTTAATTTCATAAATCTCTAAAAGGCTGGCAATTGAAATAGAATGCAGCTTAAATAATATTTTTTTCTTCAGGTTCCTGAATTTCGAGTTGTAACTGACTCAGGTAACGGTATAATCCACCTTCATTTTTCATCAATTCAGAATGTTTGCCGCTCTCTATAACCTTGCCCTTCTCCAGAACTATAATTTTATCAGCTTCGCGTATAGTTGAAAGCCGATGGGCAATGATGATGGAAGTACGGTTCTTCATTAACTCTTCCAATGCTTCCTGTACCAGACGTTCTGACTCGGAATCCAGAGATGAAGTAGCTTCATCAAGTATCAGCAATGCCGGATCTTTCAAAAGAGCCCGTGCTATTGCAATTCGCTGACGTTGCCCGCCAGAAAGTTTAACCCCGCGTTCACCAACAAGCGTACCATATCCTTCAGGGAAACCGCTTATAAATTCATGGGCATTTGCCCGCTTTGCGGCCATGAGTATATCTTCTTCACTAGCATTTAATCGGCCATAAGCAATATTTTCACGAATGGTACCACCAAATAATAAGACATCCTGAGGTACAATAGCTACCTGATTCCGAATGTCCGTCAGGGAAAATTCAGTCGAAGGAATACCATCAAACAGTAATGAACCCGACTGAGTTTCATAAAAGCGAAGAATTAATCCTGCGATGGTAGATTTTCCAGCACCACTGGGTCCTATAATTGCCACTTTTTCTCCTTTTTTTGCCTCAAAAGATACTCCATTTAATACAGTAATTTCCTTTCTGGAAGGGTAGGAAAATACTACATCCTGAAAATCTAAATTTCCATGTATCCTTTGATGAATAGCATTCTTTTCCTGATCCATTGAGATTGGCTCATTCTCTTCAGCAAGTATTTCTAAAACTCGCTCACTTGCTCCAAAGGCTTTTTGCATCGTAGCGTATAATTCAGGGAAACTTCCCATCGCTGCCCCCACAAAAGTTGAAAGCAAAATAAAAGTGAACATACTGGCGATGCTGATCTCGCCGGTTTGAACAAGGTGTGACCCATACCAAACCACTGAAACAATGGTTCCAAACAGACAAAAAACTATAAATGAAGCAAATATACCTCTGAATTTTGCACCACGCATAGCGATCTTAACAACCTCACGTACACTTTTATTATATCTGCCGACTTCAAATGATTCATTTACAAATGCCTTTACATTAGTAATCCCCTGGAGTGTTTCTTCGACAATGGTATTTGATTCAGCCAGTTTATCCTGTGCCTGTCTCGAGATTTTCCGAATGAACTTCCCAAAGGTAACTGCAACAACTACCAGAATTGGTAGTACCGCTAAAAGCATAAGAGTCAGTTTACCGGATACCAGAATCAGAAAAGTAATTCCGCCGATAAAAATGATGATTTGTCTGATCATTTCAGCCAGAGTAGTAGTTATGGCGTCTTGTATCTGCGAAAGATCAGCTGAAAGACGGCTATTCAACTCTCCAACACGCCTCTGGGAGAAAAAATTCATAGGTAGGGTGATGAGCTTATGATAGGTATCACGACGAATATCCGCAAGACCTTTTTCTGCTACTTCAACAAACCAGTTAATCCTGAAATATGAAAAGATCGCCTGAATAAACAATACTGCCAGTAGGGTAAGGGCTACTGTATTAATATCAGTTGGAAAAACATCCAGAATCTCACTTGGAACCATCTTTCCACCCTGTTCTGTCTGGGCACCAGTCCCAATCAATCTTCCCATTAATAGTGGAAACAAAAATGAACTGGCACTCGAAAGTATCAGGCATATTAAGCCAAGAAAAAATTTTGTACGATAAGGTTTGAGATAACTTAATAATCTCATTACCTGTTTAATACTTTCTTTATTGATTTTTGCCTTGGGGAGTTCTTCAGCCTGAGCGTTTCCGCTGTTTAATCGAGCACGTGCCATCTTTTCGTAATAGTAATTTTCTCCTTAACGGGGATTCGCAAAATTAGCTTTATTTAAGCATTATTTTTGCCGTGCATATCAATCTTAGGTAATTTTTTTAGTTTGAAAATATACCATATTGACGCAAATAGTAAGGTAATAAGTAATAACAAATAAATGGTTTGCTTCTCATAATCGGCAATATTTTTCTCTGCCTCGGCTCTTAATTTTTCATTTTCATGCTGAAGACGTGTAATTGTTGTTTGAAATCTGTCTATACGTCCCTCAACTGTTTCAGCCCTTGTCTCAACCTGCTGCTTTTCAAAATCCTTATAATCAAGGAGTATCTTGAGCTCAGAAAAAATATCATTATCTGTCAATACTATTTGCCGAAGGATGTCATTTGAAAACTGCATATCCTTCTTGGTTTTTAACCCGAATATTCCGCTTCGTTTTCCCAGACTGCTTTCGTATTGTCCAAACCTGCTGCTTCGCTCGTCAAGAAGTTTATTAATTTTTTTTCTCTGTGTTTCATACGCTGAACTATCACTCTGAGCCGAAGCCTGAGTAATTCCTGCAGCCAGAATAATTGAGATGATCCAAATAAACTTCATAATGATTAATATTAGCTGGAAATTAAACTCCAGGCTTCCGCTTTTTCAGAAAACAGAGGTTTTACTTTAGACCAGGTATTCTTAAACAGATAAGATTGTCTGTATGAATTCAGATCTTCCTCACTGTCCCAGTAGCTCAACGTGAAAAACACACATTCATTATTCATGTCCCTCATTAAATCAACCCGATTACATCCCTCAAACGAACCTATTAGTTTTTGAGAAGCATAGAAAATCTCTTTAAAAGCCTGTATACTTTCAGGTTTAAAGGTCATTTTTACTACTCTGGTAATCATGATTTGAATTCGATTCTGACTATATCATTCAGATTCAGTCCAAGCAAGCCGCTGGCATTCCCCTTATTGATAGCTATTTCAAGATGGTTGCTTATTCCGAAAAGACAAAGCTTTTCACCTTCCGGAACTTCGTTATAGTGCCAGCTTAATTGAGTAATTGACTCATTTCTTTTAAAATAAAGCGTAAAACTACGATTTTGCTGAACCCGGGTAAATACTTCCTTTGTGATATTAGTAATAATATTCTGAAAAGAGTCGATATAGATTACACTTCCCCGAATGATATCCCTTTCAATCACAGGTTGGAGAGTCATCTTTTCTTCAATACCTGACACTGGAATTCCAATATCCTGCAATTTGCCGCCTTTTGCCAGATGACTTGCTGCCTTCGGAAAAATATCTGAAAGCGGAAAATGCAGGTACTTTAGGTCCTGCATAATATTTAGTTCCACAATTTCTGAAGGCTCCTCATCGAACAGCAATGAAAATATACCATTATCAGAACCTACAAAATAATGATCCCTGTATTTTAAAGCGAGATATTTTGTCTTTTCGTTAAATACCGAATCTATACCAATCAGATGTACCGTCCCCTTTGGAAAATAGTGAAATGAATTCTTTAATATGAAGGCAGCCTGAGGAATATTGAAGGCTGAAATGTCATGGCTGATATCCACAATATTGGCTGTTGCAAACTGGCTAAGTATACTTCCTTTAAGAGCAGCCTGATAAAAATCTTTATACCCTAAATCGGTAGTTAAAGTAATTATTGCCATTTAAAATGTGAATATTTATTGTTATTCTTGCGATAGATTATAACGGTACAAATATTGAATTTTAATCTCAAATAATCACCCCCTGTACTAAAAATAAGCACAACTTGAACGAACTGAATCTGAGCATCGAAAATGTGGACCCTGTTGTTATATGGGGAGCAAATAATGAGTATTTTGAAATATTCAAAAAGCATTTCCCCAAAATAAAGATTGTAGCAAGAGGTAATGAGGTCAAAGTACTTGGTGACGACAAAGAGTTGAATCTTTTTTCTCAGAAATTTCAGGATATAATTAATCATATTGATAAATTCCAGACCCTGACGATAAGTAATCTTGAACAGCTTTTAGGAACCAGTATTCAGGTCATTTCAGATTCAGAAAATGCAGCAGCAAAAAGCGGTGCTGGTGCAGAGGCTATTGTATTTGGTCCGAATGGTATTGTAGTTAAAGCAAGAACTGCCAATCAGCGTAAAATGGTTGACAGTATCAGTAAAAATGATATAATTTTTGCAATCGGACCAGCTGGAACAGGCAAGACCTATACGGCAGTAGCCTTAGCTGTTAGAGCATTGAAAAACAAGGAGATAAAGCGAATTATATTAACAAGACCTGCAGTTGAAGCAGGGGAGAACCTTGGTTTTCTTCCGGGAGATCTGAAAGAAAAGATTGATCCATACCTGCGTCCGCTTTATGATGCTCTGGATGATATGATACCGGCTGATAAACTAAAAGTTTTTCTCGAAAACAGGACTATTGAGATTGCCCCGCTTGCATTTATGCGTGGTCGAACACTGGATAATTGCTTTGTGATTCTTGATGAAGCTCAAAATGCAACTGATCTGCAATTAAAAATGTTCCTGACCCGTATGGGTCCAACCGCTAAATTCATAGTCACGGGTGATGTAACTCAGATTGATTTGCCCAGAAAGCAGCAATCAGGTTTGAACACCGCATTGAGGATTCTCGGAGAGATAAAGGGTATAGAAATTATCTATCTTAATGGAGATGATGTGGTAAGGCATAAACTCGTTAAAAACATTCTGAGAGCCTACGGGGATATCCAGTAATAATTTTAGTGGATTAGTTCCATTTTTCAGATTTTTACAATCAAAATCAAACAAGCTAAAAAATGAGTGCTATCAAAGAAACACACTTTAATTTGCCTAAGCAAAGCAAATTTTATAAAGGTAAAGTCCGTGATGTTTATACAATTGAAGATAAGTTCCTGGTAATGGTGGTAACCGACAGGATTTCTGCATTCGATGTGGTGCTACCTGAACCTATTCCTTTCAAAGGACAGGTTCTGAATCAAATTGCAGCTAAATTTCTGGCTGCTACTCAGGATATTGTTCCCAACTGGGTTCTGGATGTGCCCGATCCAAATGTAACAATTGGCAAAATATGCGACCCTTTTAAAGTAGAAATGGTGATAAGAGGCTATCTTGCCGGGCATGCATGGCGTGAATACCAATCAGGCAAACGTTCTGTTTGCGGGGTAAGCCTTCCTGAGGGACTTAAAGAAAATGATAAATTGCCCGCACCAATTATTACGCCCACTACTAAAGCTTCAGTAGGACATGATGAGGATATTTCAAGAGAGGAAATCCTTAGTAGAAATATTGTATCAGAGGAGGACTATATTCAGCTCGAGAAATATACCCGTGCATTGTTCCAGAGAGGAACCGAGATGGCTGCAGATCAGGGATTAATACTGGTTGATACAAAGTATGAATTCGGAAAAGCCGATGGCAAAATTCACCTTATTGATGAAATTCATACTCCCGATTCTTCCCGTTATTTTTATAGAGAAGGTTACGAAGAACGTCAGAAAAACAATGAACAGCAAAAGCAGTTATCAAAGGAATTTGTACGTAAATGGCTGATTGATAATGGATTTCAAGGTAAAGAAGATCAATTAATCCCAGAAATGACACCAGAATTTGTTAAATCTATCTCGGATAGATATATCGAGTTATACGAACAAATTACCGGGGATAAATTCATTAAACACGATCATTCAAATGCGCTTAAAAGAGTTGAGAACAACATAATTGAAGCTATCAATAGGTTGAGTTAATTATTTTATTGTAAATAGCTATTGTTTAATTAACTTTAAGATTATGAAATTCACTGTCGATAAACACGAAAAATACGTTTTAATCAAGCTGAATGAGAATAAATTAAACAGTTTAATTTCGCCTCAGCTTAAATCTGAGCTTATTCTCAGCAACACAGAAGGTCAGCGAAATATCATTCTGGATCTTTCAAATGTCAAATACTCTGATTCTTCTGGTTTGAGCAGCTTGCTGGTTGGACATAGAATTTGTAAAAACTCAGATGGTATTTTTATTCTGACAGGAATCAATGAAAATATCTCCAGATTAATTGCTATTTCACAGCTTGAGAATATTCTGAATATTGTTGGATCTGTAGATGAAGGTATTGATCTTATTTTTATGGAAGAGATTGAAAAAGAATTAAAGAGGAACTGAAAGAATACTACCAATAAAACTGCTCATGAAATTTGAAGTCACTATTTTGGGCAGCAGTTCTTCAACTCCGATATTCAATCGTAACCCATCTGCCCAGTTATTAAATGTTAATGAGAAGTATATTCTCATCGATTGCGGAGAAGCCACACAAAATCAATTACTGAACTTTGGTCTGAAGGCAAACCGGATCGACCAGATTTTCATCAGCCATTTACATGGTGATCATTACCTAGGCCTGGTAGGACTTTTATCGTCTCTGCATTTAAACGGGCGTACCAAGCCTATGGATATTTTCGGACCTGCAGAATTAAAGGAAATTATTGATCTGCAATTCAAACATTCTCAAACAACCCTCAGATACCCCATAAACTTCCGGCCAACTGCTGATGACAAGCGATACAGAATATTTGAAAGTTATGATGTTGTAGTAGACAGCTTTCCATTAGATCATCGTATACCATGTACCGGATTTTTATTTGCTGAAAAGCAAAGACTCAGAAAGATGATCAAATCAAAGATCGATGATTTGTCAATTCCCCCGGAAATGATACCCCTGATTAAAAAGGGCCAGAGTTTTACAGACAAGAAGGGAAAAGTATACTCTGCAGAAGAATTAACTACGGAAGCTGATCAGCCTAAAACCTATGCTTATTGCTCTGATACAATTTGCAGCTGGAAATATTTGGATTATATTTCCAAGGTAGATATGTTATATCACGAAGCGACTTTTATGAATGATATGCTCGAGAGAGCAGAGGAAACATTTCACACAACGGCACTTCAGGCTGGTGAAGTTGCGTTAAAAGCAAATGTAAAAAAACTGCTAGTCGGTCATTTTTCGGCACGGTATCGCGAACTGGAACCCTTGCTGGAAGAAGCAAAAAGTATATTTCCTGAAACTTTACTCGCAGTTGAAGGACAAACCTTTCAGATTTAATTCTTAATTAATCTTTCTTACCGCCGAAAACCGAGAAACTTACATAACGCTTTGGATTCGCTTTCAGGTCGATCATTAATTTATCCAGATTTGCAGCGGCATTGTTCAGATTATTATACATACGCTCATCATTAATTAGCTGACCTAATGTACCGTTTCCAGAATTTACTTTATTTATGACAGTTTGAAGATCAGCAACCGCTTTATTCGCTTCAGTGATAGTTTGGGCGAAATTAGCCTTGGCAACATCATCTGAAATCTTTTCAAAATTATCAACAATTTTAGTAATAGTTGAGTTGTTGTTCTTGAAGTTGGCAGAAATAGACTCCAGATTAGTCATAATGCCGGATATTTTTGAACTCTGATTAGTTACAAGACCATCTACCGTACGTGTGGTTTTCTCTAGTGTTTCCAGTGTCCTGGCTATACTTGCAAAACTACGGTCAAAATTCCTTTGAAATTCAGGATTTAGAGTATTGTTAACTGAAGTTAGTACCGAATCCATTCTGGCAATGATCTGTTCTGCTTTCTTCTGTACCGGTTCAACCTGATCCATTAGATCCTTTTTAACATTGGCGTTTAGCGTATCTCCATCTGCAGCAAAATCACTACCGCTTCCCAGTTCAAAAACAATTGCTTTTCCTCCAAGAAGATCCGTACTCTCTAATTTCGCTATTGTATTTTTGGGGATTGCGTATTCCGGGTCGACTTTAAATTGAACGAGTATTCTCCCGTCAGGCTGCAATGTCAAACTTGAAACCCGACCAATCTGATATCCATTCACCAATACAGGCTTTGATACTGTCAATCCGTCAACTCGGGTGTAAATGGCATAAAATTCATTCTCACGTGAAAATACGTCATTACCTTTCAGGAAGCTATAACCTACAATTAATACGGTTATGGCTACTGCCGCCAATACACCTACTTTGGTTTCGTTTGTTATTTTCATTAATCTTTTATCGTTTTATCCTGCTCAAGTCTTATCAGGATATGTAATAATATTCAGATGACCACCATTTGAATATATCTGATTTTAACAAATTGATTATTCAAGCTCGGCTTGTTTTTTATATGTCTGAATTGCTTTCAATAAGTTGCCAACAATTTCATTTTGTCCCAATTCAGAATTCATGTACTCTTCCTCCTCAGGATTTGAAACAAAACCAATCTCTGTAAGAACGGCCGGCATTCCAGCCCGGGCTAACACTGCCAGACTTTGTTCCTTAACCCCTCTGTCAATTCTGCCACTCAGAATATATTCATCCTGCATAAAAGATGCCAGCTTTATACTCTGTTCCCTGAAAGCATTTTTCATCAAAGATAATAGAATTATACTTTCCGGATCTTTCGGGTCATAACCATCATAATTGTCCTTATAATCTTTCTCGAGGAGGATGGATTCATTTTCACGCATAACAACATCCTGCTCATCCAGACGTCCAAATCCTGAAACAAAAGTTTCTACACCTTTAGTGGATGTACTTTGTACTGTCTTATAAATAGGAATACGACGACCACGGCTGTCCTTACGGTACCCGCTAATCACTTTTTTAATTGGCATTGAGTTACAGTGAATGGAAATGAACAAATCTGCCTTATTTCGATTAGCCAAACCAATCCGCTCATAAAGGGGAACAAAAACATCAGTTGTACGCGTATATATAACTTTAACGTCTTTTAAATTCTCTTCAATTGCTTTTCCCAAACGAAGTGCTACCTGCAATGCGATATCTTTTTCCCTGGAAAAGAGACCCTTAGTTGCACCATCATGACCACCATGCCCCGCATCAACAACAATAGTTTTTATCCGGTATGGGGTATCACTAACAGAATTAGCAGAAGCAAATTGACATGAGAAAATAAGGACTGTCAGTAAAACGTTAATGAATCTTATCAATGCTATATTTTTGATTAATTTTGAGCGCATATTATTATCTATCATTGCAAAAATAGTATTCATCACCGAATTTGAAATTTATTAGATCCATTTTTATATATTTTTTTGCAGCCATAATATTTGCTGTATGCGTTAATAGGTCGGTGTACGCACAACGAGCTGTTCTGCGACCTGATAACGCTCCAGCTGATACAACATTGCGCGCTGCAAGCACAAAAACAGATACTGTAACAAAAAAAATAAAAAATTCAGGTTCATTAACTTCAAAAGTAACCTATGCGGCAGAAGATTCAACAATCTTCGATATGACCAACAATATAGTCTTTTTGTATGGAAAAGCCCGTGTAAAGTATGAAGATTTTGAGATTGAGGCTGACTATATCCGCCTTGATCAGAAGAATAACAGCATTTTTGCCAAGGGAAGAACTAATCCGGTTAACAAAAGATATATCGGAAAACCTTTGGTTATGCAGGGTGCTGAACCCCCATTAAGTACTGATTCTCTGTTTTTTAATTATAAAACCAAAAAAGGTAAATCCTACGGAGTTTTTACAGATGTTGAGGGTGGCTTCCTACAGGCACAGCAGTTTAAAAAGAATCAGTATGATGAAGGTTTCTTCAGGAGAGGCATTTACAGTACCTGTAATTTACCTCATCCGCATTTCGGTATTCACATAAGCAGGGGGATTGCAACTGATAAACAAATCATAACCGGTCCGGCTTACCTGGTCATTGAAGATGTACCTTTACCTCTGGGTGTCCCATTCGGCTTTTTTCCAAAGCCAAATAAAAGATCAGGGGGATTGCTATTTCCAACATTCGGAGAAGACACCCGGGGCTTTTTTATGCGTGATTTGGGGTATTATCTAGGCTTAAACGACTATTGGGACCTTTCGACAAGAGGCACTCTATATTCAAAAGGATCCTATGAACTGGGAACTGCGGCACGATACCGGAAAAATTACAAGTATGATGGAGGATTAAATTTCAGGTTTGCATCTACTAAAAATGGGGTAGAAGGGACTCCATCCTATAAAAAACCGAATAAGGATTTTAATTTAACCTGGAGTCATTCACAAAGCCCACTGGCAAATCCGGGAACCACCTTCAGTGCATCGGTTAATGCAGGAACTGGATCGTATTTCCAGAATACAGGTGCAGCAGGTACTTACAACCCTACCGAGATCGCAAGAAATACACTTTCATCAAGTATCAGTTACGGTAAAGTATTCGCAAATGGTCTGTTTAATTTTTCTTCCAGTCTTTCACATTCCCAGGATATTGAACAGCAGACCGTATTTCTTGATCTGCCCCGTTTTAGTTTAAATATGACGACTCTAAATCCTTTTGATTCAAAAGACAGAGCCGGGGAGCAGAAATGGTATCAGAGGTTAAGTGTTGGCTATAGTATGCAGGGAAGTAATTCAATCAATACGAAAGAATATAAATTGTTTAAAAAGGAAACATTAAAGGACTTCCGAAACGGTATCCAACATGATATTCCAATCAGCTTATCTCTGAACATTTTAAAATATTTTCAGTTCAATTCCGGAATGCAATACAGTGAGAAATGGTATTTGCAAACTATAAGAAAAAGACTGGACCCGGTTGCATCAGGTTTTGCACAGGTTACAGATACAATTCAGGGCTTCAGCCGGGTTTATGATTATAATTTAAATACCGGATTAGCTACTAAACTTTATGGCAAATTCAATTTTAAAAAAGGGAATTTAATCGCCTTGAGGCATGTTATGACACCTTCGGTCAATTTTAATTACCGTCCCGATTTCGGCTCTGATCGTTACGGGTATTTTCGCAACCTCCAGGGAGATACTTCAGCGATAAAAACCAGATATTCAATTTATGATAATGCAGTTTTTGGTTCTCCTTCTGCTGGAAGGGTAGCTGGAATCGGATTCAGTTTCGATAATAATGTTGAAGCTAAGGTCAAATCCACTGCAGACTCGTCTAAGAATTCTGTCAATATCCCGATTTTACAAAGCCTGACTTTTTCGGGCAATTACAATTTTGCTGCCGAAAATTTCAAACTATCAACTATCGGTTTTTCAGGAAGAACAGCATTCTTTAAAGAGAAGATCGGGATAAATTTCTATGGAACACTTGACCCATATTCAATTGATAAGGATGGTTACAGAATCGATAAGTTCGCACTAAAATCCGGAAAACTGGCTCGATTAACCAATTTTGGATTATCTACTGATTTTAGTTTTAACTCTAATGCAGCTAAAAGCAGGAATGAAAACTTAAATCAGATTGATAAGTCCAAGCAAAATCTGTCTTCAAAACAGCAGGAAGAGTTAAACGCTATAAGCAGAGATCCCAATGCTTTTGTTGATTTCAATATCCCCTGGAATGTCAGCGCAGCCTATAGTTTTAACTATTCAGTTAATGGACTCCAATCTAGCATATCAAATACACTTAATGTTTTCGGAGATTTTAATGTAACACCGAAATGGAAGGTTCAGTATACATCCGGATACGATTTTCAGGCTAATAAACTTAGTTTAACCCAATTTTCTATTTATCGTGACCTTCATTGCTGGGATCTTTCATTCAGATGGTCACCAATTGGAACCTATAAATTCTATAGTGTCGATCTGAGAGTTAAAGCCTCGATTCTTCAGGATCTTAAACTCAGCAAACGCCGGGATGCCTATAACAACTTTTAATATGAGAGCAGAAATTATAACAATTGGAGATGAGATACTGATCGGACAGATAGTTGATACCAATTCTGCCTGGATGGCTCAAAAGCTCAACCTGGCTGGAATATTGGTTAAACAGATATCATCCGTTTCAGATGACCGTCAGCACATTCTGGAGGCTTTAAATGAGTCTAAAGACAGGGCAGACCTTATTCTAATCACTGGTGGCCTGGGGCCCACGAAAGATGATATCACTAAAAATACACTTGCAGAATACTTCAAAACTGGTTTCCGCTTAGATCAGGATGCATTAGAAAACGTGAAGCGGATTTTCTCAAAATATAAGGCCCCTCTGCTTGAATCGAATATTAAGCAGGCTGAAGTCCTCGAAAACTGTATCACTCTTCTTAATTTAAACGGTACAGCACCAGGAATGTGGATAGAGCATGAAGACAAAATATATGTTTCAATGCCGGGGGTTCCATTCGAAATGATGTATATGATGGAAGAACAAGTTATTCCGAAAATCAAGAAAGCATTCAACTTACCTGTGATTCTTCATCATACAATTCTAACCGCAGGAATAGGGGAATCTATCCTTGCGGAGAAGATTGAATCTGTTGAAGACGTGCTACCTGAGCATATTAAACTAGCTTATTTGCCTAAATTGGGTACTGTCCGGATCCGCTTAAGCGGAAGTGGAGATGATGAAAATCTATTAAACAGGGAAATTAATGTTTACGCCAAAAAGATTCTTGATCTGGTATCTGAATTTGTAATAGCAGACAATGATACCCCGATTGAGAAAGTAATTATGGATTTTATGGAGTCCAAAAATCTGACTTTATCACTAGCAGAAAGCTGTACCGGGGGATACATTTCCCATCAATTGACACAACATCCTGGCAGCAGTAAGGTGTTTTTGGGTGGCGCTGTTACTTATTCAAATTCACTGAAGATGAGTATTCTGGGGGTTTCAAAGGAAACATTGAGGAATTATGGAGCCGTAAGTGAGGAAACAGTAAAAGAAATGGCTGCAGGAGCACATTCTGCCTTTCATTCCGATTATTCAATAGCTGTTAGCGGAATCGCCGGCCCTGATGGAGGAACAGAAGAAAAACCTGTTGGAACAATTTGGATTGCCGTAACAGGTAAATCGAAAACCATTACCAGAAAATATAATTTTGGTAATAAAAGGATTCAGAATATTGAAAGATCAGCAACAACAGCGCTCGTTTTGCTTTATAAATTAATGAAAGAGGAACAGGTTTATTGAAAAAGTTTAATTTTGCACTTAGATAACCAATTCTCTAAAATACTCTACTATGGCTTTATACGAATTAGTGCTTCCAAAAATGGGTGAGAGTGTTGCCGAAGCTACAATCATAAAATGGGTTAAACAGCCTGGCGACCAAATTGAAATTGATGAATCTGTATTGGAAATTGCTACTGATAAGGTCGATTCAGAAGTCCCATCTCCTGTATCAGGAAAACTTGTCGAAATATTTTTTAAGGAAGATGAAATAGTTCAGGTTGGTGCCGTAATCGCAACAATTGAGACTGAGGCTATTGAAACAAAGGCAGAAAACCCTCCATCAGAACAGGTTTTTACGCCTGTATTGCCTACGGAGGTCGAAGAGCACGTTCAAAGAGATGGAATTCCGGATTTAGCTGCTGCTAATCAAGAGGAAAGTACAAAACCAATTGATTTCAGTAATTCAGGCCGTTTTTATTCTCCCTTGGTCAAGAGCATGGCAGCAGAAGAGGGGATCAGTCCTGCCGAATTAGATAAAATTAAAGGAACGGGTTCTGAAGGCCGGGTTACCAAGAAAGATATTATCGATTTTATAAGTTCGGGCAAAACTGTCCAAACTGAAGTAGCTAGTAAAGAATTACCTTCATCTGTTCCGGTACCTGAACAGATGAAGGAGAGAAAAACCTCTTCGGTTTCTGTTTCAGGTGGGGATGAGATCATAGAAATGGACCGCATGCGCAAGTTGATTGCGGACCATATGGTAATGAGTAAACAAACTTCTGCCCATGTTACCTCATTTGTTGAGGCCGATGTTACAAACCTTGTGCAATGGCGTGATCGTGTAAAAAATTCATTTGAGAAACGCGAAGGAGAGAAGATTACTTTTACACCTATATTCATTGAAGCAGTTGCGAAAGCTATAAAGGACCTTCCAATGATCAATATTTCTGTTAATGGAACTCAGATCATCAAGAAGCGTGATATTAATATTGGAATGGCTGCTGCTCTTCCAAGTGGTAATCTGATTGTACCGGTCATAAAAAATGCAGATCAGCTAAATCTCTACGGACTAACAAAGGCAGTAAATGATCTGGCCAGCCGCTCCCGTCTTTCAAAATTAAAGCCTGATGAAACGCAAGGCGGAACATTCACTATGACCAATCTGGGAACCTTTGGCAATATTATGGGCACACCAATTATTAATCAACCGCAGGTTGCTGTTTTGGCTGTAGGTGCTATTAAGAAGAAACCTGCTGTAATAGAAACAGAATTTGGCGATGTAATTGCAATCAGACATATGATGTTTCTTTCACTTTCATACGATCACCGGGTTGTAGATGGCTCGCTGGGAGGTTCATTCGTTCGCAGAGTTGCTGATTATCTTGAATCCTGGGATGTGAATCGTGAAATATAAATGATTGAGGTTCATTTGATTTAGTTCAGAAGATTATATATTGCTGCATGAAAAAGAATATAGTTTATATACTGGCATTTGTGTTATTGCTGGCAAATGGAAGTTCTGCGTTTTCGCAGCAAAAATTCCCATTTCAGGCACAAATTGACGCTTTTTTAAAGCAGGATAGTTTAGAATTTCCACCAGAAAATGCGATACTTCTGGTTGGCAGCTCATCTTTTACAAACTGGAAAGATGTCCAGGAATATTTTCCGGAGCACAAAATTATAAATCGCGGATTTGGTGGGTCCAGTTTGCCTGATGTAATTCGTTATGCGCCAAACATTATTTATCCCTACAAACCCGCCCAGATATTGATTTATTGTGGTGAAAATGACTTCCCATCCGGAACAAATACAACTGCAGACACTATTTTCAATCGTTTTACCCGCTTGCATGGTATGATCAGATCAGCGCTTCCGAAAACCGAGATCATCTATATCTCAATGAAGCCCAGCATATCAAGGTTAAAATACCTTCCTGAAATGCGACGCGCGAATGAAATGATCAGAAAATTCCAAAAGAAACATTCTAAATCGGGATATATAGATGTTTATTCAAAGATGATACTAGCCGATGGAAGTCCAATGCCGGATATTTTTCTCAAAGATCAACTTCATATGAATAAGAGTGGATATCTGATCTGGCAAAAGGCGATAAAACCATATCTTAAGAATTAAAAAAGGTCCTCAATATTGGAGGACCTTTTTTTAATTAGAAACCAAATCAATTAAGCTTTTTCAAGCTTTAATCGCTTTAACTCCTCAAATTTTTCAGTTAATGCACCAGCCTGAGCTAAAAAAGCCCCATCATTTAGTATATCTCGTTTCTTTGCTATTAATTCACTGATTCTTACGCCACCAAGCACATAGCTAAGTTCAATACTTTTATGTTGTTCAGCAATAAATTCAAAATGAATATTATTGATCAGGCTCTCAGAATTATAACGGATGTAAACCGGTATGATATGGTCATTCTGAAGCTTTAGTTTCTTATCATGATGATATTTCTTATACTCATAACGGTAATCATATCGCAAAGCTGCAACGTCAGATAGAACGGCAGATCCTGTTGGGTGGCCTCCCGCACCTTTTCCGTAAAATAATTGTTGGTCTGCAAATGCAGCTTTTACAGATACCGCATTGTATTCATTTTCAACATTATAAAGAAAATCACTCTTGGGAACCAGTTTAGGAATAACATATAATGCTAGTTCTTTATCATCAAGTTTCTTCGCAGTTGGAACTAGTTTGATCTTTAACTGATGCTCTTGCGCAAAATGAAGATCAGCAGCTGAAAAATTCTGGATCCCAATGTTTAATACTTGCTCAGGCTTCACAAAAACTCCATAAGCATGGGCTGCGGCAATAACAAGCTTGTATTTTGGATCATAACCGCCAACATCAAGTATAGGATCCTTTTCAGCAAAGCCAAGTTCCTGAGCCTGTTTCAGAGCCTCCGCATATTCAAGACCCTCATTGGCAATCTTAGAAAGGATAAAATTCGAAGATCCGTTAAAAATACCGCTGATGGAGTGAAGTAATTCATTATCGTAATACTCCTCAAGATTCCTAATGATTGGAATACTTCCGCAAACAGCACCTTCATATAATAATGATGCATTGTATTTTTCCTGCAGATTCACCAGCTCATCCAAATGTTCTGCAATCATTTTCTTATTCGCAGAAACTACATTTTTTCCACTTTTTAATGCTCTGGTAACGATTTCATAAGCTGCATCTGCATCATTGATTAATTCTATAACCGTATTAATGTCCGGATCATTTAGAATATCATCAGGATTGGTCGTAAATAAATGCTCAGGCAGAATTCGTTCTTTTTCCGGATTTTTTATTGCGATTTTTTTAATCTCAATATTGAGATCCTTGGTACTTATAATATCATGTAAACCCTGGCCCACAACGCCAAAGCCAAATAATCCTATGGTCAGTCTTTTACTCATTCTATATTATGCTATTTTATGCAAACTTATTACGCTATTATCTGAATCTGCGGCTCTGAAAAAATTTCCAATCACCTGTGTTAAAATTTCTGTTTCAACTAAAAATCCATCATGACCGTAAAATGAATTCAACTCTGTAAAACGGGCATTGGGAATATGATTTGCCAGTAGCTGTTGTTCTTCTATCGGGAAAAGAACATCATTTTTAATCCCAATGACTAATGTTTTTGCCTGAATTAACTTTAATGCTTCTTCTACCGAATTTCTTTTACGACCAACATGATGACTATCCATCGCTTTAGTCAGATACCAATAACTGTATGCATTAAAACGGTTTACCAGTTTTTCTCCCTGATAGTTTTGATAGGAGGATGCCTTAAAATCACTGAGTTTATCAGGATTTACTTCCATCTGGGTTGTTGCATAAGTCCCGTAAGTACGGTACGACAATAAAGCAAAACTGCGCGCCACTTTCAATCCCTTTTTACCTCCATCAGGAGAAGGGGTATAAAAGGTGCGGTCGGCAGTAATTGCCAGTCGCTGACTTTCATTAAAGGCAATTCCCCATGCTGAATGTTGCGCATTTGTTGCGATCAGCACTAGTTTTCTAATTCTTTGAGGCTCCAAAATAGCCCATTCCATTGCTTGCTGGCCGCCTAGTGAACCACCGATTAATAATCCAATCTGAGGCAGGCCCAAATGATCTGCCAAAAGCTTATGTGCTGCTGCAAGATCACGTACAGTAAAATCAGGAAAGGAAAGAAAATAGGGTAGTCCTGTAGCACTGTTCAGGCTCAGGGGGCTTGTACTGCCATAATGTGATCCGATTACATTTGCACAAACAATAAAGTGCTCCTTCGGATTAAACAGACAATTATCACCAAAAAGTCCTTTCCACCAGTCAAAAACATCAGAATTTGCAGTCAGAGCATGACAAACCCAAATCACATTATCCTTTTTCGCATTTAAAGTACCATAAGTGTGATAAGCGATCTCCAGATCCTTTAACTTTTGGCCACTTTCGAGCAGAAAAGGCTTTTTGTGTTTATAAATAGCTTCTGTATTCATATTATTTTGACCTCCCCAGGCCAGAACAGATCGGGGAGGTCCTTCTTATTCTTAATTAATAACGTGTTTATTACTTTATTGCTGCAAAAGCCTGCTCCAGATCAGCTTTGATATCATCAATATGCTCAATACCTACTGAAACCCTTAACGAAGATGGTTTAACTCCTGCTGCCAATTGTTCGGCATCACTTAATTGCTGATGGGTAGTTGCACTTGGCTGAATGATTAATGTTTTGGTATCACCAACATTGGCCAGGTGACTGATTAGCTTTAGGTTATCCACAAATTTAATGGCAGCTTCTTTTCCACCCTTAACTTCAAATGAAAGTACAGCACCAAAGCCATTCTTAAGATATTTTTTAGCTCGTTCATGTGTTGGGCTGCTTGCTAATCCGGGATATTCAACTTTATCAACCTGAGGATGACTTTCAAGCCATTTTGCAAGTTCCAATGCATTATCTACATGGCGTTGAACACGAAGTGATAATGTTTCCAAACCCTGAATTAGCAGGAAAGAGTTAAATGGTGACTGTGATGGTCCGAAATCACGTAATCCTTCTACCCTGGCGCGAATGATGAACTGTATGTTTCCAAAAGGACCACCGATTCCAAATACGCTATTGAATACTAAACCATGGTAGCCTTCAGATGGTTCAGTGAACTGCGGGAATTTACCATTTCCCCAATTATAATTTCCACCATCTACAATTACTCCACCTATACTGGTTCCATGTCCACCAATCCATTTAGTCGCTGATTGAACTACTACATTAGCTCCATGCTCCAATGGACGAAACAGGTATCCGGCTGCACCGAAAGTATTATCTACGATTAATGGAAGATCATGTTTTTTAGCGATCTCTGCGATTTTCTCAAAATCAGGAATACTAAAACTTGGATTTCCGATCGTTTCAAGATAGATAGCTTTGGTTTTATCATTGATTAAAGAATCAATGCTCTGTGGATCATCACCATTGGCAAAGCGCGCTTCAATGCCCAAACGTTTAAAAGCAACTTTGAACTGATTATATGAACCTCCATATAGAAATGAAGAGGTTACAAAATTATCACCCGCCTGCAGGATATTATTCAATGCAATGAACTGAGCAGCCTGTCCGGAAGAAACAGCGAGTGCTGCAACACCGCCCTCAAGTGCGGCTACACGCTTTTCGAACACATCAGTGGTTGGATTCATCAAACGGGTATAAATATTTCCGAATTCCTTTAGTGCAAACAGATTTGCACCATGTTCTGAACTGTTAAAAACGTAAGATGTAGTCTGATAGATGGGTACGGCACGTGATCCTGTAGTTGGATCAACTTCCTGACCTGCGTGAATCTGTAGAGTTTCGAATTTTAAATTTTGAGCTGACATAATTATTAAATGTTAGGTTTAATTTTTAATTAAATTAAAATGTTGTAAAAGAGATATCAAAATAACTGGATTGTTGTTTTTTCCTTTTATAAGGTGTTTACCTTAGAATAGGACTTAACAACAAGAATCAAAATTCATACATATACAACAATACGTTGATGATGCAGAATAGAAAGGAGTTTGTGATGGGGTTGTAAGTTCCGCTTTCGGAAATACAGGAGCTGTAGATTGGTCTTTTTTCATTTTCAATATGAATTTATTTTTCCCTTTCGGGACAGGAATTGGCACCTTCCCCGAAACCGATCGGGGGGTTGTCAGTGGGTCATAGAGCCTGATCTCTCGCCACTTCTGTATAAATCAATAAAGTAAATTTATTGAAGACAGATTGATATTGCTACCAAATAATATTTCAAATATAGTAGTATGAATATATTTAAACCAAATTAAATTTTTAAACGATAAGCAACTAGCTGATTAACAAATGATTAATTTTATTTTTTAACCTAAAGCCTGATTCAAATCCTGAATCAGATCATCAGCATTCTCCAATCCAACAGAAACTCGAATCAGATTTTGAGGGGTTTTTGTATCAGGTCCCTCAATAGAGGCCCTATGTTCTATCAGACTTTCAACACCACCCAGACTGGTAGCCTGAGTGAATATCTTTACTGAGTTCACAAATTTCCGGGCTTCCGCGGCACCACCTTTTACCAAAAAAGATACCATTCCACCAAAATCACTCATTTGACTTTTGGCGATATCATGGCCCGGATGTTCTTTTAAACCCGGATAAAAGACCTTTTCAACCTGATTATGCGAATCCAAAAATGCTGCAACCTTTGCTGCATTTTGTGCATGTCCGCGCATGCGGTATGGAAGTGTCTTAATGCCCCTGACGGTCAAATAACAATCAAAAGGGGAGGGAATTGCCCCTGATAATACCTGGACATTCTTAATTTTCTTCCATAGATCATCATTTTCCCTGCATGCAAGTACACCACCAACTACATCACTATGCCCTCCAAAATATTTAGTAGAGGAATGCATAACCAAATCACATCCTAATCCCAGAGGTTTTTGGAATACCGGAGTACTGAAAGTATTATCACAGGCTACAAGAATACCTCTGGATTTAGCCAATTCAGTTATTGCCTTAAGGTCACTGATCTTTAGTAGTGGATTTGAAGGGGTTTCAACCCAAATTAGTCTGGTGTTTTGTTTGATAGCACTCCTGATTGCATCTGTATTAGCCAGATCAACAAAACTAACTTCGATTATTCCTTCAAAAACCTGTAATAATTGATTCCGGAGACCGTGGTACATATCATCTGGAGCAATTATATGTGATCCTGCGCCTAAAGCCTGAAAAACTGCAGCTCCTGCGGCATTTCCTGATGAGAAAGCCGCAGCGTCCTCTGCCCCTTCAAGTTTAGCGACTACATTCTCCAGTGATTTCCTGTTCGGATTATCTATCCTGGAATACATGAATCCTCCAGGATATCCGCCATCTTCACCCCGTTCAAAAGTAGAAGATAGGGTAATAGGCTGAATTGCAGCCCCTGTATTTCCATCTATTTTATTACCGGAATGTATAGCTATGGTTTCAATCTTCATTTTATTTCAATATTTGAATTTGTTTCTCAAATTTTGTTCAAGTTAATTAAAGAATAAAAATTGGACTCAATTTTTCACATTTAATTACAAATGCGTGTATTTAATTACCCTGGAAGAATAAAAGGATTTATTTCTAATGCTTTTACCTGCGTATGATAATGAATCTATACATTTCCGTATTTTTGTACAAAGAAAATAATGAACACCGAATTAAACCTGGACCTGCTTTTACTGGACAAGAATCTTTCTGCTGAATTGAGAGCAATCGCAGAAAAAGTTAAGCTAAATGAACGGATTTCCTTTGAAGAAGGTATTCTGCTTTATGAAAAGGGAGAATTGGGTTATTTGGGTGTTCTCGCCAATTATATCCGCGAAAAGCGTCATGGCGATAAAACTTATTTTAACCGCAATTTCCATATAGAACCTACTAATCTCTGTGTTTACGACTGTAAATTCTGTTCCTATTCTGTTCTGATTAAGGAAAGATCACAGGGTTGGGAATATACAATGGAAGACATGATGGAAATTGTAAGGAAATACGATTCCGAACCGGTTACAGAAGTTCATTTGGTTGGTGGAGTGTTACCTCAATACGATCTTAAATTTTATTCAGAGCTCTTTAGAGCAATACATAAGCATCGTCCTGAGCTTCATGTCAAAGCTTTAACTCCGGTTGAATACCATTATATTTTTAAGAAAGCGAAGATTGATTATGCTACCGGAATGAAATTAATGAAGGAAGCCGGTCTGGATTCTATCCCGGGTGGTGGTGCCGAAATATTTCACCCTGAGATAAGAGAACAGATTGCTAAGGATAAATGTACAGGTGAACAATGGCTTCAAATCCATGAGGAGTGGCATAAATTAGGGATGCGCTCTAACGCTACGATGCTTTATGGACATATTGAAGAATTTAAACACCGTATTGACCATTTAGATCTGCTACGTTCATTACAGGACAGAACAGGTGGTTTTCAAACCTTCATTCCATTGAAATTCCGGAATCAGGATAACCAAATGTCCCATGTTCCTGAAGTTTCAGTTATTGAAGATCTTAGGAATTATGCAATCTCTCGCATTTATCTTGATAATTTTGATCACATTAAAGCCTATTGGGCAATGATCAGTCGTAGTACTGCTCAGTTATCCTTAAATTTTGGTGTAGATGATATTGATGGCACACTGGATGATACTACAAAGATTTATTCTATGGCAGGTGCTGAAGAACAAAATCCTGCCATGAGCACTCAGGAATTGGTTGAACTGATCAAACAGGTTGGCAGACACCCTATTGAGCGCGACACACTTTATAATGTGATCACTGATTATAAAGATTATCAGTTCCCGGAAGATGAAAAGCCGAAATTTTATAAGTTACCCGTTCTGAATTGAAGAAAACAATATACATTATCCGTCACGGTGAAACAGACCTGAACAAACTGGGAATAGTTCAGGGCAGAGGGATGGACACAAGTTTGAATGAAAAAGGAAAGGAACAGGCTGAAGCCTTTTATCAGGCCTATAAGCAAATTCCGTTCGATAAAATTTATACGTCCAGCTTAAAAAGAACCCACCAAACTGTTCAAAAATTTATAGATTCTAACATACCATGGGTGCAATATCCCGGCCTTGATGAGCTTGGATGGGGAATTCATGAAGGACAAGAGAGCACTGAAGAGTTAACTTCTCATTTTCATAACCTGGTAACTCAATGGAGGGCTGGTGAACTTCATCATAAATTTGAAAGAGGTGAAAGTCCTTTGGAGGTTAAGGAAAGACAATTAATAGTCCTTGAGCACCTGATCGAAGAGAATAGTGATCAAAATATTCTGATTTGCATGCATGGTCGTGCAATGCGTTTATTTCTTTGCCTTCTAACAAATCGCCCTCTTGCCGAAATGGATGAATTTCCGCACTCCAATACCACTCTTTATAAATTGGGATATGATGGAAAGGAATTTCATATCCTTGAATTTAATAACACAAACCATTTAAACAAACTATCTTAGTTTTGACTAAAATAAAAGTTTCAGCTGTTAGCTATACAAACTCCAAACCATTTGTCTACGGAATTATGCATTCTGGCATATTGGATCAAATAGATTTAAGCTTAGATATTCCTTCAGAATGTGCAAATAAACTTATTGATAATCAAGTAGATATAGGATTAGTTCCTGTTGCAGCTTTACTTCATATCAATGATTACCAGATCATTTCAAATTACTGCATTGGAGCCAAAGGCAACGTCGATTCTGTCTTTATTTTCAGCAACAAACCTATTCAGGAAATTAGCAGTTTACAACTTGATGCCCAATCCCGCACCTCCAACAATCTGTCAAAAATATTACTGAAGTATCATTGGAAAATTAATCCTGAATTTGTTGTAACCGATATGGCAGATGCATTTGTGCAGATAGGCGACCGGACTTTCTCAAACAGGGATCATTATCCATATCAGTATGATCTTGCTGCCGAATGGTATAAATTCACAGGCTTACCCTTTGTTTTTGCTGTTTGGGCATCCAATAAACATATTCCTGAAGAATTTAAAATTGCATTTAACGAAGCCTTGAAATATGGACTCGATCACCGAAAGGAGGTAATCTCAGGTTTAGATAAGGTTGAGAATCTTGACCTGGAAGATTATCTTATGAATAAGATCGATTTTAACCTCGATGAAGATAAACTCATAGCCCTGGCAAAATTTCACGACTTAATCAGGACACTATAATCTGCTCAAAACAAGTTCAATGGCCTGGTTTATGATTTTCGCAGGATTTGGAGCAAACTCAAATTTCAGTCTGCTTGCCAGTATTGCATTTACAGATAAGGCCTTGTGTCCCAGAACCCTTGAAAGGGCATAAATACCAGCTGTTTCCATTTCAAGATTCGTGATTCTGTGTTTTCCGGTAGAAAATGATCTGATATCTTCAATTAAACCCGGAAAGGAGGCTTTAGCACGAACCTGTCTGCCTTGTGGCGCATAAAAGCCGGGAGCGGTGACCGTTATACCGCGTTCCAGACCATTGCCAATAGTTTCAATTAAATCAGGGTCTGCCGCTGTGATATATGGCGAAATTCCTTTAAAATGATGAAAATGTGATTTTATGGCATCCAGAATCATATGTTCATCACCAGAAAGCTGATGCAGATAGTATTGCATCAGGGAATCCAAACCTATACCATACTCCGAAACCATAATACTGCCAACAGGAATCTCTTCCTGAACTGCACCTGATGTTCCTATACGAATGATATTTAAGCTTTTAAGGGTTGGCTTAGCCGTTCTTGTGCTAAAATCAATGTTTACAAGAGCATCAAGCTCATTGAACACAATATCAATATTATCTGTGCCAATACCTGTTGAAAGAACGCTTATCCTGCGGGAACCAAGGTAACCTGTATGGCTGATAAATTCCCGTTTGCCTTTCTTTAATTCAATCCTGTCAAAGTGCTTACTAACTTCAGAAACACGATCAGGATCACCAACTGTAATAACTGTATCAGCAATATCTTCGGGCAATAAATTCAAATGGTATATACTTCCATCCGGATTAAGTATCAAATCAGCCTCTGAAATCTTGTTCATTATCGGTTATAAATTATTGTTGGTCCAATTTATTTAAGGTAATTTTTAAATAAACATTTTATTCTGGTAAATATTCAAACGTCATTATTCTTTGTTCATTGCTCCTGATTCCAAATTAGAATTCCACTTCAAACCCTCAATTTTTTCAAGCTTTCCAATCACTTTATTGACCTGAGTTTGCCTGATTTCAAGCAAAAATGAACAGTTCAGATCAAAATTCTGATTACTTATTTTAAGATCTTCTTCTTTTACAATTTTCATCACTTCATTCATTTGAGCATGTCCGAACTCTATCTTGAATACCGAATTCACAGTTTTCTCTATGATTTTAGCATTTTTAACAGCCTCAACTGTCGCTGATTTATAGGCATTGATTAAACCGGGAACCCCAAGTAATGTTCCACCAAAATACCTTACAACCACTGCCAGAATATTGGTTAATTCATTGGATAATAATGTATTAAGAATTGGTCGGCCTGCAGTACCAGATGGTTCCCCATCATCATTTAAACGAAAGACTGTTCTGTCGGGGCTTAAACGGAATGCCCAGCAATGATGTCTCGCTTTAGGATGCTCTGCTTTTAATGCAGTAATAATATCCTTTATGTCATTTTCAGAGCTAAGAGGGTAGAGGTATGCAATAAATTTACTGCCCTTATCACGGTAAACCCCTTCTGATAGTTCCTGGATCGTTTTATAAGTATCGTCAAAAAGCATTATTGTGCCAGGCTAAAGACCAAAATTGAAATCAGTGCCAGAACAATTCCGGCATAGTTTAAGCGGCTAAGTTTTTCCTTGAAAATCAGAACACCAACTGCTGATCCAAGCAGGATTACACCAATATTCATTGAAGAAAACACCACAGAAGGTTGATTACTTAGGCTTTGATGAGCCTTCAGATAGAATACAATATTTCCAAAATTAGCAATTCCCAGAATCCAGCCACAGATTAAATTGATTATGGTCAGTTTTAATCCATTTACCAGAATCTGATATAAAAGATATAAAATGGAAATTATAAACGCTAAAGTAAAAACTACAAGGAGGGAAGATGTGAAAGGAACATTTTCAGTTCTGGCAATCTGTTTAAACAGTATGTCGATAATTCCCATTCCAATAAATACAATCAGGGGATAAATCCAATAGTAATGTGATGTTTCAGTTTGCTTTTGCCAGGGAACTGAAAAAATTATTGCAATAAAGGCAATTCCGATTCCCGCAATTTTCATAAATGAATATGGCTCTCCAAATACCAGAAAAGCTGCCAGTACGGGAATAAAAAGTGATAAACGCTGCGCTACATCGGTTTTTACAATCCCTGTATATCTAACAGATAGCGCTAATACTACAAACAATGATGGCAACAATATTCCCAGAGCAATGAAAACCGGGTATATTTTTTCAGTAAACTCCGGAATTTCAGGTCTAAAAATGAGCCAGGTAAGAACACCTGCTATAGAATAATTCCATGCTATAGCCTGTTGGGTATCTATTTCATATCGTTTTGCGAGCTTCAGTAAGACCGATACAAATACGCTGCAGCAAACACTCAGGAAGATATAAATCATATTATTCCTTATTAAACCAAATGTTCAGTACATCCGCTCCGACATTTTTTGTTTCACCTTGCTTACCGAAGAATTTTGGTGCTGGAATACCGGAATTCCAGTTTTGTGGACCAGTAAAAACACGTACTTCATCCCATAATCCAGCTTTTATGAACAGGTTTAGTGTTTCAGCACCACCTTCAACAATCAAAGATTGAATATCCATCAGATAAAGCTGATAAGCAATTAATTGAGGGAGTAAATTATCAAAATCTTCCAGTTCCAGATATTTGATCCTGTCAACCAGGTCAGTTTTTTTCTCATTAAAGATGATAGTATCCTGACTCTGATCAAAAACATTGAAATTTTCTGGCAGTTCCAATCGTCTGTCAATTACAATTCGGATCGGATCCCTCCCGGGCCATTCCCGGCTATTCAGGCGGGGATTATCGGCTAATACCGTATTCTTTCCAACTAATACAGCGTCCTCTTCGGTTCTCCATTTATGGACTAATTGCTTTGCATTTTGGGAACTTATCCACTTCTGAGACCTGTCGGCAGGTGCAAAGAATCCATCTGAGGTTTGTGCCCATTTTAAAATAATATAGGGTCTTTGTTTTTGTATCCGGGTAAAGAATCGTTTATTGAGATCAATACATTGCTCTGTCATTATGCCTTCAACAACATCAATTCCGGCATTCCTGAGTCTTTCAATCCCCTTACCATTTATCTGACCAAAGGGATCCCGGCAACCTATTACTGCTCTTGGAATTTCGTTTGAAATAATGAGATCAGCACATGGAGGAGTCTTGCCAAAATGGGAACAAGGCTCGAGATTAACATAAATGGTCGATCGTTTTAAAAGCTCTTTGGCGTTATCATGTGTTTCAAAAACCTGATTAATTGCATTTACCTCGGCATGTGCCTGACCATAAACTCTGTGATAGCCTTCACCGATAATTTTATCATCACAAACTATAACAGATCCCACCATTGGGTTCGGACTAACACAACCGGCTCCAAGGCGGGCAAGATCAATACAACGCTGGAGGTAGTTTTGATGGGAGTACATATTACAAAAATAGCTATGAATTGCTTAAAATCATTCATGGTCAGTTTATTTATATTCAATACCATAGAAAGCCTTCATAGTGTTTATTTCTCAGCTGAATTGGTTTACTTTGCGGCATGACTTTTAGAGAAGCCGAACGGATTTTTACTGACAGCCTCACCCCTGTTTACGACATGCGGGAAGCTGCTAGTCTTGCCTGGTTAAGTATCAGCCATATTTGCAAAATTGAAAGGGCAGAGTACCTGAATTTAAAGGATACAGATATTCCTTCTGATAAATATGAATCATTATTAAACATCCTGGGAGAATTAAAAACCGGAAAACCGCTTCAATACATTATTGGCGAAACAGAATTTTACGGACTGAACTTCAAGGTTAATCCCTCAGTGTTAATTCCAAGACCTGAGACAGAAGAACTGGTTGAATGGATATTGTCAGATGTCCGTAACTCCAAGACATCGATAGAGGGGCTAAAAATAATTGATATCGGAACAGGAAGTGGCTGTATTCCAATATCCCTGAAAAAAAATCTTCCTGAAGCTCAGCTTTATGCACTTGATATTTCTCCTGAAGCTTTGGATGTTTCAAAGCAAAATGCAGCTACTAATAAAACCAGGATGCATTTTATTCAGGATAATATATTGAATCCAGTAAGCAGAGAATTAAGGGATGAGAAATTCGGGATTATCGTAAGTAATCCGCCATATGTCACAGATGCAGAAAAGCAACAAATGCTGCCAAATGTACTTGAGCATGAACCACATCTCGCATTATTCGTTCCGAACGATGATCCGCTTATTTTCTACAGGGCGATTGCAGACTTCGCGTTAAAACATTCAGATAAAAATGGGTCTTTATACCTGGAGATCAATGAGAACCTGGGAGAGGATACAGTTCAATTATTAAAACAAATGGGATTTAAAAATATTGAATTACGACAGGATCTGAGCGGAAAAGACAGAATGATCAAAAGCAAAGTATATTAACTAAAAATTTATATTAAATAATATAATAATCTTATTATAAATACATTATGATTTCATTTTTCGAAGCTTCATTGGATCTTCTTTCCGTACATAGGGTTGGAAATAAGGTTCAGGATGAGTTTTACATTTTGTCTGAGCAGCCACTAAATATTGCTGATGAAGTATTAAGGAACTTGCTGGTAAAGTATTTTTTGTCACCATTTGAAAAGGCAAATGAGGTTTACAGGTTTACTCACTCAAGCGGCGATCTTAATCTTAATGAATTGTTCCATTTCAGTTCCCTGATGTTTTCAGATGAAGCCAGTTTTCATGAACTGAGCAGAAACATAGCAAAGTACCTGTATGAAAGCTCAAATCATCCCAAAATTAAGGCAGGTGAGCTTTACATAGCCTCATTTAAAGATTTACAACTGGAAGGTGAAATGCTTGATGCTATTGGGATTTTTAAGTCCGAGACCAAAGAAAGTTACCTGAAAGTTAGTCCGGAACAAGGTGGTTTTGCACTTAACTACGAGGAAGACGCCATCAATATTCAGAAACTGGATAAAGGCTGCCTCATTTTCAATACTGAAAAGGAGGAGGGATACAGGGTTATGCTTATTGATCAGACTAACAGAAGCGATGCAGCTTACTGGAAAGATGACTTTTTACAATTAAAAATCAGAAATGATAGTTTCAACAAGACAAATACTACGCTGGGAGTTTATAAAAATTTCATTACCAATAAAATAGATGATGAGTTTGATATTTCAAAAGCTGATAAGATTGACTTGTTGAACCGTTCTATGAAATATTTCAAGGAGAAAGATAGTTTCGATCTGGATGAATTCTCAGAGGAAGTGATCGAAAATCCCAAAGCGATTGAATCTTTCAAAAAATTTAGCCGGGAATACAATGAGGAATTTGATGCAGGCCTTGATCAGCCCTTTGATATTTCGGGAGCTGCAGTAAAAAAACAATCCAGAGTGTTTAAAAGCGTTTTAAAACTCGATAAGAACTTTCATATTTATATTCATGGAAATAAGGAGCTGATTGAAAAGGGCTTTGATGATGATAAATCTATGAATTATTACAAGGTTTATTTTAGGGAAGAACAATAAGATCAGCTTCTGGGATGAAACTGAATAATGGTATCCCGTAAATAATCACGGTCTAAATGCGTGTATATCTCTGTTGTGGTAATACTTTCATGTCCCAGCATTTCCTGAACAGCTCTTAGGTCTGCACCACCTTCAATCAAATGGGTTGCAAAAGAGTGTCTGAAAGTATGCGGGCTTATACTTTTATTGATACCGGCCTTTTTTGCGAGATCCTTGATAATAAGAAACACCATTACCCTTGAAATCGGATTTCCACGCATGTTTAAAAAAACAAAATCCTCTTTTCCGGGCTTCACAGCTATATGAACCCGAACTTCCTCAATAAATATCCTCAGAAATTTGATAGCCTCCGATCCGATCGGTACCAAACGCTCCTTATCTCCCTTTCCCAGAATCTTAATAAAGTCGATATCCAAAAACAAATTCGAAATTTTAAGACTTGTTAGTTCGGATACCCTTAATCCACATCCATACAAAATTTCAAGCATGGCCTTATTACGCATTCCCTCGGCTTTTGAAAGATCAATGGCTTCAATCAATTTATTGATTTCCAGGATACTGAGCGTGTCAGGTAATTTTCTGCTCGTTTTAGGACTCTCAATTAGTGCAGATGGATCAATTTTAATTTGATTATCCAGAAGCAGGTATTTAAAAAAGGCTTTTAAGCCTGATAAAACCCTTGCCTGAGTGGGAGGAAGCATTCCAAGTTCATTTATCCAGACTAAGAAGTCCTTCAAATCATTACCTGAAACTTCGGTTACCTCTTTTTTTAGAGATCTGGTCTTAAAAAACTGTATCAGCATATCTACATCATGCAAATATGCTTCTATAGTATTTGCCGATAATGAACGCTCTAATCTTAAATATGATCTAAAGCCTATAAGTCCTGTTTGCCAGTCCAATTTATTTTTTAAGTTTGGTAATGAAACGCCATTTGGTATTCATAATTTTGAAATCATAAATCACAAATAATCGATGAAAATACAGATAATTAACGGACCAAATTTAAATTTACTGGGTGTACGTGAGAAATCAATCTATGGTGATAGCAGCTTTGACACTTATTTTGAAGAATTAAAATCTAAGTACAGCTCTGTCCAGCTCGATTATTTTCAGAGTAATGTTGAAGGAGAAATCATCAACAAATTACATGAGGTTGGATTTAGTTATGATGGTATTATATTGAATGGTGGTGGCTATACACATACTTCTGTAGCTATTTCCGATGCCATCGCTGCTATTAAAACCCCTGTTGTAGAGGTACATATCTCCAATATTTATTCCCGTGAAGAATATCGCCATATATCACTTACAGGAAAAAACTGCAAGGGAGTTTTGACTGGCTTCGGTCTGCCCGGGTACAAAATGGCTTTAGATAGTTTTCTTTAGACCTCTGAATATTTTTTTCTTTCGTATAAAGTACTGCCAAACAATACTTCCCTTATAAAGGCCGGAAGCATTAAATTTGGAAACATCTATTTCGCTGGCCTTTTTAATATTCCCGAAAAGATTACTAAAGAAATAGAAATGAGCTTTACTTATTGCCAGAGCATTTCGGGGTTTACCATCAAAAAGATATTTAATCAATGATAGTAAGTCAAGCCAGAAACGTATAAAGATTACAAAAAATGCTTTGCCAAAGGGCAGATTTTTTTGAAGTAAAACAAGATTATTTCTAAAATTCAAATAGGTCTTAAAAGGGCTTTCTGAATTAAGTGTTCCACCTCCAACATGATATACCTTTGATTCCGGACAGAATACAATCATGTAACCCTTATTCTTGAGTCGCCAGCAAAGGTCAATTTCTTCCATATGGGCAAAGAAATCCGGATCAAGCCCCCCAATTTCAACCCAGTATTTCCGTTTTATAAACAAAGCCGCACCAGAGGCCCAAAAGATTTCAGACTGATCATCATACTGCCCATGGTCTTCTTCAACTGTATCAAATATCCTGCCTCTGCAAAAAGGATAACCCAAAGAATCCAGGTAGCCCCCTGCAGCCCCGGCATATTCAAAATGATCTTTTTTAGAGTATGAGAGAATCTTTGGTTGCGCGACAGCAATATCCATTTCAGATTCCATCAAATGAATCACTGGCTCTATCCAGCCAGGTGAAACTTCAACATCCGAATTAAGTAAAATAAAATACTCATTATCAAGCTGTTCCAGTATCCTGTTATAGCCACCCGCAAAACCATAATTCTTATCATTTTGAATGATTCTTATAGTCGGGTAATTTTTTTGAAGAAATTCAATAGAACCATCTGTGGATGCATTATCACCAACAACAATTTCAAGACCCGGATAGGTACTGGCTACAACAGATGGAAGAAACTTTTCAAGAAAGCTTTGGCCATTCCAGTTCAGGATTACTACAGCTACTTTTGGAATCTTAGTCATTTTTTAAATTCTCCGGACTAAATTTCCATCTTTTATGTGACCATAACCAATATTCCGGTTGAAAACGAATATTTTTTTCAAGCTCTCTGGTATGGGCCTCTGTAATTTCGTGGTCCTTTGTCTGCTCAGGATTATCAATTAAAGATTTAATTACACACTCATAATAACCTCTTTTTATTCTATTTATACTAAAGTAAACTATTGGATTTTTCAGCTTTAATGCTATTTTTTCTACACCCAAAAATACAGCTGTCTGTTGATTTAAGAAATTTGTAATGTATTGAGATTCTTCAAAGGTTGGAGTTTGATCACCAACAAGTACAAGTACACTCGGCTCATTTCTGTACTCAAATACTTTCCTTAGGGTTTGCTTCATCGGAACCATTATGGATCCAAAACGGGAACGCATCGAAATCATTAGTTCTTCAAAACGCTTATCTGATAAAGGCTTATAAACTACGAGTACCTTTTCCCTTAATTCAAGCCCGATCGCTACCGGGCCCCATTCCCAGTTACCGTAATGTCCTGATACAGCTATTATTGACCTGCCATTTTGCAGATATGTCTTCATATTATCAAGATTCTTGAATACAAAACGTTTTTTTATCTCATTGGCACTAATTGATATCGTTTTAACTGATTCAAGCATTAAATCTGCCAGATAGCGATAAAATCGCTTTTCTATCTGCTCAATCTCGGATCTTGATTTTTCTGGAAATGAATTTAAAAGGTTATTTAAAACAACCTTTCTTCGGTATTTAACAATGTAATACAAGAAGATATAAAGGATATCCGAAAAGAAATAAAGAACAGGGAATGGAAGAAGAGATATAAGATATAAAATGGATGCTGTAATACGGAATGTAACTCGATTCATTAAGGTTTGAATAAGCTGTTCAGATTAAAATATTCATGGTCTGTAAATAATTACATCCTTGCAGCATGGCCGTTTAATTACTAATTTCGGCATCTGTTCTACAAACTTAACTTATACGATGGAAAAAGGTGCAGTATTCCCTTTATTTTATCTTCCTTCCATTGAGTATTTTAGTAAAATACTTAATCATAAAGACAATATCCTAATAGAGAATGCAGAAAATTTCCAGAAACAGAGCTACCGCAACCGGGCAATAATTCATTCCCCTAACGGAGCTTTAAATCTGATTGTGCCTGTAATCAAGGGTTCCAAAAACCACACTCTCGTGAAAGATGTCAGAATAAGCTACGACTTCAAGTGGCAAAGACTTCACTGGATGAGTTTGCAAACATCATACAGAAGCTCAGCCTATTTTGAATACTATGAAGATGATCTGATCAATTTTTATGAAAAAAAATGGAATTTTATTTTCGACTATAATGAGGAATTATTGCAGCTGATAAACCGCCTTCTGAAAATAAACATCAATTACAACTATACCAATAGCTTCGAAGCAACATATCCCGAACTGGATGATTATAGGGAAAGTATACATCCAAAGCATGATTCTAAAATCAGTTTTAAACCATATTTTCAGGTTTTTGAGGAAAGAAATGGGTTTTTACCTAATTTAAGCATAGTTGATCTCATATTTAATCAGGGACCACAAAGTATTAAGTATCTTTAAATATGGCCAGGATTCGAAGAATAAGTTTAAAATCCAAAAAATATATTCCAATCTCGGGAACAAGTCCGGGCTCTATACAACTTTATGAAGGTGCTTTAAAACCCAGGATCACTATTTATTCCTTCAAAGGGGATGAGTTTCATAGTCTGATAATCAATTCTTACGAGGAAATTGAAACTGAACTTAAATCTTATCCCGGATTTAATCACTGGATTGATATTCGCGGAATTGGAGATGTCAAACTTTTGGAATATCTGCAAGATAAATTCAACATCAATAAACTGGTCATAGAGGATATTACTGATTGCAGGCAAAGACCGAAGCTTGATGAGTATAGTGATTTCCTGTTTGCTGTGAGCAGAAATATGTATGTTAATGAGAATCTGGAGATTGAAAATGAACAGGTTTCCTTTATTTTATTACCCCATATCCTAATCAGTTTTCAGGAGAGCTATAGTTTAACTTTTGAGCCTGTGATTCACCGTCTTGAGGGTGGAAAAGGAAATATCCGGACAGGGGAGACCTCGTATTTGTTATATGCATTACTTGATGTTATTGTAGATAATTATTTCACTCTGATTTATAAACTAGGTGATGAACTGGAAACGATTGAGCAGCTATTATATCGTAAAGCTGATAAAGCGCTCATGTTCCAAACTCAAAATATAAAAAGGGAAATGATTATGATTCGCAGAGCTGCGTGGCCTGAGCGTGATAAGATCAATGATATGATCAGAAGTGATTCAGGGCTGATCAATAAAACTACAAAGACCTATTTGAAAGACACCTATGATCACTGCATGCAGATAATTGATCTTGTTGAAAGTTATAAGGATCTGACAACCAGTCTTGTAGATATGAATCTGTCTCTGATAAGCCATAGGATGAATGAGATCATGAAAGTATTGACAATCATTTCATCCATATTCATCCCGCTCACTTTTATTGCCGGAATTTATGGGATGAATTTTGCAAAGCAAGACCCATTAACAGGTAAAATGCTTAATAGTAATATGCCTGAGCTTTATATGGAGCACGGATATGCATATACTATGATAGGAATGCTGCTGATTGCAATCATTCAAATGATTTACTTCTGGCGTAAAGGCTGGCTCAATAAAAGCTGATTTTATTTAGAATCAATTAAATACAGCTCAGATGCAATATTCTCATATCCTAATAAGACAAAACCGGGGCATTTCTCATCTCTATTACCTACTTTTATAGTATGCAGTCTTTCGAATTAGATAAAACAGATCTTGTAAAGATTAAGCGGGCACTTGAAGAAGATGACCTGGTCTTAAAAGAACTGATATCTGAATATCATACTTCAGAAATAGCCATACTTTTTGAAAGCTTATCTCAGGAATCGAGGGAGAGAATAATTAGTATTCTGCCTGCAGAGCTTGCTTCAGAGGTTATTTCTGAGATGGATTCAGAGTTTCATCCGGAAAAACTACTCGAAAACCTTCATCCTGACAGGCGTTCAGAAATTGTAGAAGAGCTTGATTACGATGATGCTACCGATATTATTAGCCAATTACCGGAAGAACAGCAGCAGGAGATCCTTTTGGGACTTGATGAGGAGGATGCATCCAATATCAGAACCTTATTAAAATACGAAGAAGATACTGCCGGGGGGCTGATGAATACCCAGGTTATCAAAATCAATGAAGATCTGCAGAAAAAAGAAGCCCTTGAAGAAATCATCCGCCAGTCGGAAGAGATGGAAGAATTCTACACCATTAATGTAATTGACAAACACAATATTTTAAAAGGAATTGTTTCATTAAAGGATATAATAAAAGCCCGTAACAACGTCAATATTAGTCAGTTGATCATTTCTGATTTTGTTTATGTCAAGGCGGATACAGATCAGGAGGAGGTAGCCAAACTAATTTCACAATACAACCTTACCAGCATTCCTGTTGTGGATGATCATATGCATCTCCTTGGACGAATCACATTTGATGATGTGATCGATGTTATGGAAGAGGAAAATACTGAAGATATCCTGAAAATATCCGGTGTATCTGAGGATGAAGAACTTGCTGGTAACTGGAAAGAAGCCGTAAAAAGTCGTTTACCGTGGCTTGTACTAAATCTCGGCACAGCATTTCTTGCAGCTTCCATTATTCGTTATTATGATAGTACCATCGCCAGTTTAGGTTTACTGGCAGGTTATATGATTATTATAGCAGGAATGGGTGGAAATGCTGCCACTCAGGCACTTGCTGTAACTGTAAGACGTATTTCACTGAATGATCTTACCGATAATCAGGCTTACAGAACAGTGTTAAAGGAATTTACCGTAGGATTGATTAATGGGGCTGCGATTGGCTGTATTGTCTTTCTTTTTGCATTGCTTTATGATCATAACACAATGTTAGGTCTTGTAATCTTTATTGCAATGATTGGCAACCTCATTATTGCAGGAATTTCGGGTTCTGCAATCCCTCTTATTCTCAAAAGGGTAGGAATAGATCCAGCAGTGGCATCTTCAATAATTATAACAACATTTACCGATGTTTTTGGCTTCCTTCTCTTGCTGGGTTTAGCCAGCAATTTGATTCTCTGATTCATTTAATTTCCATTTCCAGGCTGATGATTTTATTATAAATTTGTTCTGCCGTAATTAATGGGCAATCAATATGACCGAGATTAGAAATAACTGGACAAAAGAAGAAATAGCAGAGATATATCATAGCCCGCTACTCGATTTAATTTATCGTGCAGCTACAGTCCACAGAGAAAACAAAGATTATTCAGAAGTCCAGATCAGTAGTCTCTTATCTATCAAAACAGGAGGCTGTCCCGAAGACTGTGCCTATTGTCCGCAGGCAGCAAGGTATCAGACTGATCTTGAAGTTCAGGCGCTTATGTCTGTTGAACAAGTAACAGAAGCAGCCAAAAAAGCTAAAGATGCAGGAGCATCTCGTTTATGTATGGGAGCTGCCTGGAGAGAGGTAAGGGATAACCGGGATTTTGATCGTGTTATAGAGATGGTCAGTTCTGTAAATGCCCTTGATATGGAAGTTTGCTGTACACTAGGAATGCTTTCTGAAACGCAGGCACAACGTTTGGCTGATGCAGGGCTCTATGCCTATAACCATAACTTAGATACTTCTGAGGATGATTATAAGCGTATTATCACTACAAGAACTTACGATGATCGTTTAAAAACGATTGATAATGCCCGGAAAGCCAAACTTACCGTTTGCAGTGGTGGAATTATTGGTCTTGGTGAAACTGTCAACGATCGTATTGCAATGCTAAAAACATTATCAAATATGTCAAAGCATCCTGAGTCAGTACCAGTTAATGCTCTTGTACCTGTTAAGGGAACACCATTGGCTGATCAACCCAGGGTTTCTGTTTGGGAAATGGTTCGA
>NZ_DASWXT010000074.1:0-2092 GCF_036405355.1 Daejeonella sp. | reverse complement strand
TGTCAATTGCATGATTTTATTTTTTTGTCTTACTCATTTTAGATTTAGCTTCCCTAACTTCATCCTTGGAATAGAAGATTTTGGCATGGGAAACAATCTCTGATTCAATTAATTTAGATTGTCTGTTAAGAGCTCCGATTTGCTTTTTAAGTTTGATAATTTGCTTTCGGATATTATCTAATTTTCGCACCTCATATCGATACGTACTTTGACCATCACCTTCGTCTAAATATCTCGTCCAATGTTTCATGATGTAGGATTGATTTGGATATTATTAAGAAAAAAATCAACTGTAATCGATTGCTGTTTCTTAAACTTATCCAAGCTATAGTTCCAGGTCTGGAGCAACAAGCCATCAAGCTTAACCAGCAAATCATTCAGATATTCATTCGGGCAATAGAAGAGAAGTTCATGCGCCAGAATAAACCATTCTATATCCGATAAGGGCAAGCTTTTGAGTTTATAATAGCCCAGCATACCAAAAGAACCGTTTCGCATAAAGAGCTCCTCATAAATGCCGGCCATTACAAATAAATGCGTATCCCAACTATTCGGCGGCAACCGTTTCATTTCTTCAAAATGTGGCTGAGTATAGATACAAAGCTCCTCAAACTGTTTCTTGGTAATTTTAATTTTCAGTTTCTTAGGCATAGCATCAGCGGAGATAAGGGTATTTGATCATGTACTCAATTTCCTTGATTACCTCATCCAACATCGGATAAGTTAAATTCACAAAGTGCTGCTGAAACGAATAAATAGGAAAATCCCATTCACCGTTTTTATGCGCACTTATGTTGATGCGTTCCTGATTGATCTGGAGTGCTACCTTCGCCTGATTGTCCTCTAAAGAGTTCAGATCCAGGATAAGTAAACAGATCTTATGTAGCTTCTTCAGCATATTGCTGTCTAATTCAAATGCTGCCATGAATCAACCTCAGTCTTTCAAAAAATTCCATGATATAGTTTCTAAGCGCATCATTCGTATCTCCAGGGAGAACCGGATTAATCCAGAAAACTAATTGCCTGGTAGTTGAATCCTCATGAACCTGAAAGATTTTAAGGTTTTTAATCGTCCTATCCGGATTCCTGCCACCATGATTACTATTCTGATAAAGAGCCATTGTTTTAAAATATTTCTGGTCCTTGTAAGTGCTCTCGATCAGCGCACAAACTCTATACATTTCGGTTCCAAGTCCGTCGTATTTGTCGTCGCCTTCAGTTTTTTCATTCAGAAACTTCATGTAATAGTTTTGATTGCTCCTGAATTCACCTGTTACCGGGTGTGGCCAGGAATGCTTATAGCTGATCCAAAGAACTACCTTAGAGTTGATTGTATCATACTTTGCATTTCCTGCTTTTGCTAAGTGCATTGTCATAATGATAAAATTTACATTGTTAAACATTGATCCCGCGCCGGCCCAACCTCCAGATAAGTACTTATAAGAACTATTCGAACGAATCAGAACCCAATAGCTCCCCCCACCCATCAACCGAAGGTTGAATCCGCATTTTCAAAAAATTCAAAAAAAAGTGAAAACTGTCAGTTTGTCAGAGGTCGAGGCTTGGGGTACTCACTCTATAAACCTTTTTGATGTTCTGATGGTACTTAAAATTTTTTATAAGTACCTGATTAAGAACTTATACAAAAAATTTTCACTGTCTCCTTTTAAAAAAGGCTCCTAAAGGGCCTTGCAACTGTCCTAGGCTATCGCCTAGCCTCAGTATGCCTTCCGTTCGTTGTTCAGGACTGGCAAGCACTGAGGGGCTAAAAGGCGCGTGTACGGGCACCTTTGCATCAGACCGCAAAACTAGTGGGCTTGAAGGTAGATCATGTAATTGATTATAGGCCGGATTGGTGTAGCAAACAATACCGGGTGCAAATTCTACCATCACGCAATTGCAATCACGATCCGGTAATTTTAAAGTGTCCCGCTGTCGGACTTTGAAGATACTGTTGAATGCAGCGCACAAGGTGTTAAAATGATTGATCAACGTCTTGATCACATACTTACTTTCCGCATGGCGTTTAAAATAGCCATAAGTGAATTTCAGCTTAAAGCCGTCAAGCTGGTTACGCTCAAACTTCTTCCGG
>NZ_DASWXT010000073.1:0-24817 GCF_036405355.1 Daejeonella sp. | reverse complement strand
CCCGGACGTTTTGACCGTCAGATTTCAATTGATAAACCAGATCTGGTTGGCCGCGAGCAGATCTTTAAAGTTCACCTGAAACCCTTGAAACTTGCTGAAGGTGTAGACGCCAAGAAATTATCAGCACAAACTCCGGGATTTGCAGGAGCAGAGATCGCTAATGTTTGTAATGAAGCTGCACTGATTGCTGCCCGAAGGAATAAAGAAGCTGTAGACATGCAGGACTTTCAGGATGCAGTGGATCGTGTGATAGGTGGATTGGAGAAAAAGAATAAAATTATCTCCCCTGAAGAGAAACGGATCGTAGCTTATCATGAAGCAGGACACGCTATTGCAGGCTGGTTCCTTGAGCACGCAGATCCGTTGGTTAAAGTTTCAATCGTGCCAAGGGGTGTGGCAGCCCTTGGATACGCACAATACCTGCCAAAAGAGCAATTTTTATACACCACAGAGCAGCTGCTCGACGGAATGTGTATGACTTTAGGTGGCCGCGTCGCTGAGGATATAGTTTTTAATAAAATATCCACAGGCGCACAAAACGACCTGGAACGGATTACCAAATTATCTTATGCCATGGTGACAATTTATGGTATGAACGACAAAGTTGGTAATGTTTCATTCAACGATACTCAGGGTGAGTACCAGTTCAACAAACCTTATTCAGAAAAGACCTCTGAAATTATTGATATTGAAGTTCGCAATCAGATTGACCGGGCTTATCAGCGAACCAAACAATTATTGACCGATAAACGTGAGGGTTTAGAAAAACTGGCTGAAAAATTACTTGAAAAAGAAATCCTGTTCCAGTCGGATCTGGAAGAAATTTTGGGTAAACGTCCATTTGACAACCGCACTACTTATGATGAGTTTGTAAATGGAACTAAAGCAGAAGCTCCGGTAGAGCAGCCTAAAGAAAGTCTTGAACATGAGGGTATGGTAGATCACAATATAGATCTTTCTGAAAACAGATCATCACAGGATTAAAATTATCAATTCTATAAAATTCCTTTTCAAGAGGAATGAAATTTTAGATTTCATTCCTCTTGTTTAAAAAAGCGTTGTTCATGAAAGAGACAACTTCTAAAGAAAAGATGCTCAAGAAGATCCGAAGGGCTCTTCTCGAAAAGCGTGATAACCCATATCCAAATTTAGAAGAGACAGCTCTTTATGAAGAATACACAGACCATTTGGATGCTCTTTTTGCCGAGCAATTGACAGCAGTTTCAGGAAACTTTGTGTTCTGCGAAGACGAAATCGAGCTTTTCGAAAACCTGCTGCACCTCGCAGAAGAAAAAAACTGGCGAAAAATCTACTGCTGGGAACCCAAATTGCAAAAACTACTAAGTACTTATGAGTTCCCCTTTTATAGCACCGATACTGACTTTTTAAATGCTGATGTAGGAATTACAGAATGTGAGTCACTTATTGCCAGGAATGGAAGTATTATGGTTTCGAACGGAAATGCGGCCGGGAGAAGATTAAGTATTTACCCCCATGTTCATATTGTAATTGCCTATACCTCTCAACTGGTACTCGACCTGAAAGATGGTTTTAAACTTTTGAAGGAGAAGTATCCTGAAAATCTTCCCAGTATGATCTCCAATATTACGGGTCCGAGCCGAACTGCTGACATCGAAAAGACCCTCGTATTGGGAGCACACGGGCCAAAAGAACTGTATGTTTTTTTGCTGGAGGGCTAAGAAACATTTAATCCTGTTTCCGGGTCAGTCCAATATTAATTCTACCCGATATTACTCGTCAATTGAGCATATATCTCCTGCGATCCGGGTTCAACTATGGAAATAAGTATTCTTTTGGCAATAAATCCCGGGGAAATAATATCCAAATAATATTTTCCTGCCTGTAATGCTTTAATGCATACCCTGCCCGATTGATCAGAAACAGCGGTTATACTGGCTAAATCAATACTTATAAATGCCTTATTTAAAGGCTTACCACTATCTGAAGTAACATATAGGTTTAGATCGGATTGAAACCTTTTTGCTGCAACATTGAGGTTATTAAATGATACCTGAACAGAATCAGAGTATTTTGGTGGTTCCTGTTCTATCAAAGTGTCAGAATCATGATGAATCTTTTGCATTTTTTTTAATCCCACTAATTAAAAGCAACATTAAATTCCCCATAGGCTTTATAGATATATAAATATACACAATCTATTTTATGTTACAATTCTGTCACATTTTTTTGATCTTATAAGAAGTTTATTCAGATGAAGGGATTCTTTCAGTTACAATAAATACTAAAATTATTAGTATTTATTGTACTTTTGTATCGTGGCACATATTAAAAATAATAAATATTTTAAAGGAAGGGGAGCTCAGGTAAACACCCATAACCGCTTTTTAAAAACTAAGTACGTAGCTGAACATGAGGAGGGTATAGATGAACTTATGCTACAAAACAGTGCTACTACTTTATTTGAAGAGCATCCCAAAAACATTGTCAGCAAGTCAAAAAGTCCCGACCTTCCATTTTTACAATCTATTAACCCATATCAGGGATGTGAGCATGGCTGTCTGTATTGTTATGCTAGGAATGCCCATGAATATTACGGGTTTAGTGCCGGATTAGACTTTGAAAGAAAGATAATTATCAAACGCAATGCTGCCGAATTATTGGAAACCTTTATGAACAGGAAGGGATATGTACCCTCCACGATTATGCTTTCGGGTAATACAGACTGTTACCAACCCATAGAACGAAAGCTTAAAATAACCCGTTCCCTTTTGGAGGTATTTTTAAAATATAAGCATCCGGTAGGCATTATCACCAAAAATAATCTCCTTCTGAGAGATCCGGATATTTTAAAAGAACTGGCTGCTAATGATCTGGTACATATTGCTATTAGTCTTAATTCACTAAACGAGGATCTCAGGCAAAAACTTGAGCCAAGAACTGTAACATCCCAAAGCCGCCTATCCATGATTTCAAGCCTTGCTGCTGCCGATATTCCTGTTATGCTTATGTGTGCACCCATCATTCCCGGATTGAATAGTGATGAAATACCACAAATCATCAAATCTGCGGCCCTGGCAGGTGCCTCAGGCGCTTCATTTACTATTGTTCGGCTCAATGGGTCAATAGCTGAGATCTTTAAAGACTGGATTTATAAAACCTACCCCGACCGGGCTGAAAAAGTACTGAATCTGATCGCACAATGCCATGATGGAAAATTAAATGATAGTCGCTGGGGTAAAAGGATGAACGGAGATGGCAAGGTGGCCGAAAGTATTCAGCGCCTGTTTAAAATCTCTTTAAATAAATACATGGCCGGAAGAAGTATGCGGCCCTATAATTTCAGCCATTTCAGTCCGGCAAATGGAAAACAACTTAATTTATTTTAGGCAAATTTTTATTTTAAAAAGAATACGTACCTTTAATACAGTAAACCAATATAGTATTCAGTATAATTTCTTTTAATGAGCACTAATATCAAGTCTGTTATCATTGGGACCGGTAGTTTCGTTCCTTCCAACATCATACCAAACAAAGACTTTTCAGAACACCGCTTTTACGAAAAAAGCGGAGAACCCATTTTAAGGGAAAATTCAGAGGTAATCCAAAAGTTCCAGGACATCACAGAAATTGAGGAGCGCCGCTATGCAGATAAAGAACATATGGCATCCGATCTGGGATATTTTGCAGCTTCAAACGCAATTGAAAGTTCGGGAACAGATCCTGAGACCCTTGATTATATTATTGTTGCACATAATTTCGGAGACATTGCTCCCGGCAGCACAAGGGTTGATGTTTTGCCTACCCTGGCATCCAGAATTAAGCATAGACTGGGAATCAAAAATCCCGATTGCGTAGCTTATGACCTGCCTTTCGGTTGCCCGGGATGGCTTCAGGGAATGATCCAGGCAGATTATTACATCCGTTCAGGAGATGCAAAACGGGTCCTGGTGATTGGTACAGAAACACTTTCAAGAGTTACCGACCCGCACGACCGCGACAGCATGATTTATGCAGATGGTGCCGGAGCAACGATACTTGAAGGTAGAGAAGGTGTTAATGAGGGTATTTTGGCGCATAAAACTCAAACCCACACTTCTGATGAGGCCTATTACCTCTATTCAGGCAAATCCAGTAATCCTGATCTCATATCAGATGATCAGTTTATCAAAATGGATGGAAGGAAGATCTATGAATATGCCCTGAAAAATGTACCACTGGTAATTCAGCAAACCATGGAAAAATCGGGAACAGGTATTGATGATGTGAAAAAAGTTCTTGTCCACCAGGCGAATGGTAAAATGGATGAAGCGATTCTTAAAAGACTCTTTAAACTTTATGGAATCAGGGAAGCTCCGATGGATGTGATGCCTATGACCATTTCTAAATTTGGGAACAGTTCAGTAGCTACGGTACCAACCCTGCTTGATATGATACTAAAAAATAAACTTGAAGGACATCAGATCAAAAAAGGCGACCGGGTTGTATTTGCATCTGTAGGATCAGGAATGAATATCAACGCTATGGTCTATAATTTTTAATTTCCCCGTTTTCGTTCGGGGCATATTAACATAAGACAAGTTCAAAATTTTAGGCAAAAAAAAAGCGAGCAGTGAATACTGCTCGCTTTTCTTATTTTTTAGGAATTTAAGCTACCGGATTTTCTTCCAATGCAAAACCTTCATCTACAAGTATACGTCCACAATGCTCGCACACAATAATGCGCTTACGCTGACGGATATCCAATTGTCTTTGTGGTGGAATCTGATTAAAACAGCCTGAACATGAATCGCGTTGTATGGTTACAACTGCAAGACCGTTCTTAGCATTGCTCCTTAAACGGTTATAAGCAATCAATAAACGCTCATCGATGTGCTTTTCAGCTTCCTGCGCCTTTACAAGAATACTTGCTTCATCTTTTTCAGTTTCAGCAGTAATTGTATCCAGTTCAGCTTTTTTAAGTTCAAGATCTTTTTTGCGCTCAGTAATGTTCGCTAAAGCACTCTCATAAACTTCGGTTTTATTCTGAATCTCAAAAGAATATTCCTTGATCTTTTTTTCTGATACCTGAATCTCTAATCCCTGAATTTCAATCTCTTTTGAGATTGCATCATACTCACGATTGTTCTTAACGTCGTTAAGCTGAGTTTCGTATTTTTTCGTAGCTGCTAAGGCCTCTTTGATCAGATTCTTTCGGGTTACGATCGAATCTTCCAATTCATCAAGATCTGCTTTGATTTTCTGTATACGGGTTTCTAAACCTGCAACCTCATCTTCGAGGTCGGCAACCTCCATTGGAAGTTCACCTCTTGTCTGACGGATCTTGTCGATCTGCGTGTGCAAAGTCTGAAGTTCGAATAATGCTTTTAATTTCTCTTCTACTGATTGTTCCATTAAATCAAATAATTTATGGGGTTTGTGTTCTGTAATGTTAAACGGAGGGCAAAGTTACTAAATTTTTCTGTAATTAATTCCAACAATAATTCCTGCGTAAACTGCTCACTCTCAAAATGTCCAACATCCGCAATAATAAGTTTTCCTTCTGCATCAAAAAACTCATGATATTTAAAGTCCCCCGTGATGAAAATATCAGCTCCCGCCTTCATGGCATGAGGCAATAGAAAACTTCCCGAACCACCACAAACAGCCACTCTGCGGATCTTTTTTGTACGTAATGCAGTATGTCTGATGACTTTGGTACCCAATCTTTTCTTCACGAAATATAAAAATTCAAGTTCATCTGTGTCACTCTCCAGATTTCCAATCATACCCGACCCTACCTGCGGATGGCTATTGCTAACCGGATAAAGATCATAGGCCACTTCCTCGTATGGATGTGTTTCAATAAGGGCCGCGAGAATTTTCTGTTCCAGATATACAGGATAAATAGTCTCTATTCTGATCTCGGATTCATGATGCTGCTTACCAGGCACACCAACAAATGGACTGGCACCTTCAGAAGCGTTAAAAGTGCCTGTGCCACTTACGTTATAACTGCATTCCGAATAATTACCGATCTTGCCCGCCCCGGCTCCGAACATGGCCTCCCTTACTTCCTCAGCATGGGCTTCCGGACAAAAGGTAACCAGCTTCCTGATGGAATCCTCCCTGGATTTTAAAATAACAGGATTCTTTATTCCAAGTTTATCACAAATCTTTTTGTTAACCCCTACAGATACATGATCCAGATTGGTATGGATAGCATACAAAGCAATATCATGTTTTATAGCTTTCATAACCACCCGTTCCACATAGGTTTTACCATTAAACTTTTTCAGGCCCTTGAAAACAATCGGATGATGTGAGATAATCAGGTTCAAACCTTGCTGAATCGCTTCATCAACAACCGATTCTGTACAATCTAATGAGATAAGGGCACCAGATATTTCCTTATCAGGATGACCCACAATCAGGCCCGAATTATCATAATCTTCCTGATATGCGAGCGGAGCAAGCATTTCGAGAAAAGATGTAATTTCTCTTAATTTCATAAACAAAGATACCCTATAAGTTTTGGGTGTAGAAATACGGAGAATTGTGCATCACCAAAATAATCCATTGTCCAACTGCCAGACCTGAATTTATTAAACCTAAAGTATTATCAGAAAAATTTCAGTATTTATGAAGGGGTCTCAGTACCCTGATCACTCATTATTTTTACAAGCTGGGCACTTTCATAAGCTGCTTTCCTGTTAAACTCAAGGGTAATAGACTTATGATTGACGATATCAACAATGGTTCCTATAAAACACAAACCAAGTGTCAGAAAATAAAGAATTCCCATTCCCATCTGCCCGGTAATAAAACGCTGAATACCCGCAACACCCAGAAAACCAAGCAGGGTAAATAAAAGTATTTCCTGTGGATCCTTTCGCCTGTCTGAATAAAACATGACGAAACTTTGAGCCTGGCGTGGGTTCATACCGGCAATTACCTGCTTCAAATAAGAATATTCCTCAAGACTCATGCCTTTAAGGTTAATAAGCGGATCGTTTTCCATAATTATTAAGGGTTAGTAATCTTAAATTTAATAGGAATATTTTTAATAATTGCAATATCCGGTAAATCAGAATAAGAAAAGCTGGGATTCCAAACCAGTGATGTTCAATCGATAAGCGAAATTCTCCATGTAATAAAAATCGGATAGAGCGGCCCAATCCGCATCCCGGACACCATTTAAAACCCAGATTGTCTAATGGGCATAAACCGGAATGTGAAGACCCTGAATCAGTAAAAGCCAAAAATAAAATAGCACTTATCCAGGCTATTAATTCCAATGGCAGACTCATTACTAAGCGAAAAAAATGCTTTCTATTCATTAAGCTGCTGAAAAATGCTCCGATAATTCTGCTTTGGGTTAAATAAATATAGTTTAAATTCTTTTTCTAAAATACGAATTACACCGTTTTTGCTGCCTTGATCGATTTTTGCTGCATCAAAACGTATATTTGCGATGAAAATCATCGTGTGAATATTCGGGATATTATAAATCAGTATAAATCGGACCCCCGGATTGCCATTCTGGCAGAATCCCTCAATAAAGGGAAAAAAGGGCGGGTTCATTTAAGAGGTCTGGTCGGATCAAGCGATTCGGTCCTTGCGCTAGCTTTGTATTTTCTGCTGCACAGACATATGATCTTTGTCCTTCCCGAACGCGAAGAAGCAGCATATTTTCTCAGTGATCTCGAAAATCTGCTCGAAAAGGAAATTCTTTTTTTTCCATCCTCATTCAGAAAATCCTTTGAATTTACACTCGTCGACAGCAGTAATGTGCTCCAGCGGGCTGAAGTTTTAAACGAACTCAACCATTCTGCCGAATACGGAAAAATTATCGTTACCTATCCGGAAGCTTTGGCCGAAAAGGTGATTGACCGCTCTGCTCTTGAAAAAAACACCCTCGAAATTGCAGTAGGAAATAAATTAAGCATTGATTTTATCAATGAATTTCTGATTGAATATGATTTTGAAAGGGTAGATTTTGTTTATGAACCGGGACAATTTTCTATCAGAGGTGGAATCGTAGATATTTTCTCTTTCTCACATGACCTTCCGTACCGGATCGAGTTCTTTGCAGATTATATTGAAAGTATCCGGACCTTTGAAATTGAAGATCAGTTATCTGTTGAACAGGTTAAAAGCATCACAGTGGTACCCAATGTCCAATCGAAATTCCTTACAGATCATAATATTTCCCTTCTTGAATACATCGATCAGGATACCATTGTTTGGTTTAAAGATGTAGAGTTTACCTTCGATGTAGTTAAAAGCGGCTACAAGAAAGCTGTTGAATACTGGAAAGCACTTTCATCTGAGGATAAACAGCAAAACCCGCACTGGATAGATCCCAAATTTAATTTCACAGATGAAAAAATGCTAGCTGATCAGCTTCGTGATTTTGATATTCTGGAATTTGGTAAACAGTTCTACTATCAGCCTGATGAGACGATTAATTTTGATATCAAACCCCAGCCATCCTTTAACAAGGATTTCAGCCTGTTGATTCATAATTTTAAAGAAAACGAAAAATCAGGTCTCGAAAATCTCATATTCACCGATTCGACCAAACAGATCGAGCGCCTTTATAGTATTTTTGAGGATCTGAATGCCGGTGTGAAATTTAGTCCGGTTCACCTTTCTCTTAGAGAAGGCTTTATTGATCACGCCCAAAAACTGGTTTGCTATACTGATCATCAGATCTTTGACCGTTATTATAAATATAAATTAAAGAAAGGCTATATCCGCAATCAGGCAATCACCCTCAAGGAATTGCGTGAGTTAAAGCCCGGAGATTTCATTACACATATTGACCATGGAATCGGGAAATATGCGGGTCTTGAAAAAGTGGATGTTAACGGCAGATCACAAGAAATGATCCGCCTGGTTTATGCTGATAATGACCTGCTTTATGTCAATATCAACTCCCTGAACCGCATTTCCAAGTACTCAGGCAAAGAAGGTACAATACCAAAAATGAATAAGCTCGGTACAGATACCTGGGAGAAGCTGAAAAAAACAACTAAAAAAAAAGTTAAAGATATTGCCCGCGACCTGATTAAGCTCTATGCGATCAGAAAGGCACAAACCGGAACAGCATTTTCACCAGACACCTATTTACAAACTGAACTCGAGGCCTCATTTATTTATGAGGATACCCCAGATCAGGTTAAAGCCACCGCTGATGTAAAAAAAGACATGGAATCAGCACATCCTATGGACAGGCTGGTTTGCGGAGATGTGGGCTTTGGTAAAACAGAAATAGCAATCCGGGCTGCTTTCAAGGCGGTAACAGACAGCAAACAGGTAGCTATTTTGGTGCCAACAACCATTTTGGCATTGCAGCATTTTAAAACATTTCAATCCCGTCTGGCAGATTTTCCCTGCACAATTGATTACATAAACCGGTTTAAATCGGCAAAACAGATCAAAGAGTCTCTTCAAAAACTCGCTGAAGGTAAGATTGATATTATCATTGGTACCCACCGTATCGTGAGTAAGGATGTAAAATTTAAAGACCTTGGACTACTGATCATTGACGAAGAGCAAAAATTTGGGGTTAGTGTAAAGGAGAAGCTAAAACAATTCAGAGCGAATGTGGATACCCTGACACTAACTGCCACTCCGATTCCAAGAACCCTCCATTTTTCGTTAATGGGCGCCAGGGATCTGAGCATTATCAGCACCGCCCCCCCAAATCGTCAGCCTGTATTAACAGAGCTGCATGTGTTCAATGAAAAACTGATCAAAGAAGCGGTGGAGTATGAAATTGACAGGGGTGGACAGGTATTCTTTATTCACAACCGGGTGCAGGACCTGATGCAACTTGGAGGTTTGATCAACACCCTGGTTCCAAAAGCCAGAGTTGGTATCGCACATGGGCAATTAGAAGGGGATGCACTGGAAGATGTGATGCTCAAATTCGTAGGTGGTGATTACGATGTACTTGTTGCTACCACAATCATTGAGGCCGGACTGGATATTGCGAACGCAAATACCATACTGATCAATCATGCCCATATGTTTGGATTAAGTGATCTGCATCAGATGCGCGGGCGTGTAGGCCGCTCGAATAAAAAGGCATTTTGCTATTTATTAAGTCCGCCGCTGTCCACCCTTACCAATGAAGCGAGAAAACGCCTAAGTGCAATCGAAGAGTTTTCTGATCTGGGAAGTGGTTTTAATGTTGCCATGCGCGATCTGGATATCCGCGGAAGCGGAAACCTGCTGGGTGCCGAACAAAGCGGATTCATTGCAGAGATTGGCTTTGAGATGTATCATAAAATTCTGGATGAAGCCATTCAGGAATTGAAGGACGATGAGTTTAAAAATCTGTTCAGCGATGAGAAACCAAGGCCATTCATTTCATTTACCCAAGTGGATACAGATCTGGAGGTAATGATTCCGGATGAATATGTGACCAATATTGCTGAACGATATAATTTATATACAGAGCTTTCAAACATAGAGAACGAAATGGCCCTCGATGATTTCAGGCAAAAACTTGCCGATCGTTTCGGACCCGTTCCACAGCAGGTAATTGAACTGATTAATACCTGGCGTCTGCAATATCTGGGAAAAATGATTGGCTTTGAAAAAATCACTTTCAAAAAAGGGGTGCTAAGAGGGTATTTTATCGCTAACAAACAATCACCTTACTTTGAAACTGCACAATTCGGACGAGTCCTCGAATTTTTACAGGCTCACCCCCGCATAAGTAACCTGAAAGAGGTTAAAAATACGCTTAGATTAGCCATTGAACATGTTTCTACCCTGAATACGGCCATAGAATTGCTTCAGGAACTAGCTGGAGTAGACGTTGCTAATTCCCCAGCATAAAGGTTATTGGCAGAACATAGGATGTTCTTACAGGTTTTCCGTTTGCCATACCGGGCCTCCATGCCGGAGAGGATTTGAGTACACGAATTGCTTCCTCGTCACATCCACCACCTATACCTCTTATCACCTTAAAATCAGCCAGACTACCGTTCTTTTCAACAATAAAGCCAATATAAACTTTACCCTGAATTTTGTTTTGACGGGCCCCCGCGGGATAACGTAATCTGGATCCAAGATACCGGCCCAAAGCCGTTTGCCCACCCTGAAATTCTGGAGCGAGTTCAACGCTGGCCAGATCATATAGTTTTCCCTCATATCGAGCTTCAGGATTAGAATTCTCAAGTGGCTCCGCTGAGGTTTCTGTAACTTTCTCAGGAACGCTTGATGCCTGGCTATAATCAATTTCATTATTGATAAAACTGTCGGGATAAGAATTAAGGGATGTCACAACAAGATTCTTAATTTCTGCTTCCCTGAGCGACATAATTTTTCCTTCCTCATTAACTGTCAATTCAAATTTTATATCGCCCGATACTTCAGCATTTCGGGAAGGCTGCACATAACTTACTTTCGCCCAGTAGCTTGCAATCAGTTCATTATTATTGCGTTCGTAATCAAGACTGGAAACAATCCAGGTAAGATTGTAGTTCCGAAGATCAGACATTCGTTTTGCATGAACTTCCTTCAGGCGCTTGTAAGTAAGATTATGGTAATTATAATAGGTTCGGGTAATTGGCGAAAAATAGCTCGGAGGATCAAAATAACCCTTCCTTTGGTCATTATAAAAAGCTTCAATAAACTTAATGAGCGAACCGCGGACCTGCTCATCAGTCATACTTGAGTTCTCGACCAGAACATCCGAATTGTTGTCGTCAATAACAGTCACGACCTCTTCCTTTTTGTTTGAAAAAAAAGAACTGGCGTCATCCACATAAAGTGTTAGATAACCCATGACCAATATTATTATACCCAGCCCAATGGCCATGTATCTCAAAGAGGGGTCTTTTATTACTTCATTCTCAGACATGGAGTCATGCTGTGTTTTATTCTCTCTTTCCAATTAATACTATTTATACTCTATAATAATAAAAATCGTTCCAATAATTTACCATAGCTCCCGATCAGAGCAAGGCTTTCTAAATGGGATCAGAAAATCTTTACGAAAGTCAAATATACAAATACAAGAGGAGCAGCAAGTAATAATCCGTCAAAACGGTCGAGCAGACCACCGTGTCCAGGTAAAAAGGATCCGGAATCCTTTGTCGAAAGGCTTCTTTTCAGCATTGATTCAGAAAGATCACCCAGAGTGCCGGAACTTACAATAATTACAGAGACAATAAGCCAGTGGAACAACAAAAGCTCGGTGAAATAGATACTTAAAACAAAAGCCGATAGCAAGCTACACAACAGACCTCCTGCAAAACCTTCCCAGCTCTTTTTGGGAGAATGTCTTTCAAACAATCTGTTTTTGCCCAAAGTGATGCCAAAAAGATAAGCTCCGGTATCACTTGCCCAAAGCATGATCAGAAAAGCAAGGGGTAAATGCCAGGAATAATCACCATCCATAAAACCCAGGGCATAGAAAAAGCAAAAAGGAAGTGCTGCAAATATTACTCCGAATATGGTATAAGCAATGTTGTGAAAAGGATTCTTCAGATCCCGGTAAAGCTCAGCGATTATTATTAAAACAAAAAATGGAACACAAATGAGAAGTACCTCTGACGGCGCATCATGCAGAAAATATAAACTGAGTGGTACATAAATACTGACTACCAGGATCCAGCCCCATAAGCTCTGTGGTTTCAGACCATCAGCACGCACCAGTTTATAAAACTCTTCGGTACTGAATAAGCTAAGCAGCAGGAAAAAGATGGTAAAAGCATAAGCACCCAGAAGAAGTGAAGCAAGCATCACTGCCACAAAGAAAAATGCTGTTATTGCTCTTGTTTTCATTTACAACTCATTTTTAACTATGATTTCAAGCGCTTTCTGAAAATCATCTTCGTGAATATAAACCTCAACCTCCCCAATACGGTAGGGAAAGCCCTGTTTATTAATTATTATTGCCTCAATCTCGTGATCAATCAAGACCTGCCTTACAAGTTCTGATTTAAAAAAATCAGCTGATGTATAAATTTTAACCCATCCCGCTTCCATCCAGACTCTCCTTTTTAATTTCGCGTAATTTTTGTGTATACCTATAAAAATATCGGATTGATACAATAAATAAAATAAAACTGATGCTGATCTGAACCGGACTTGAGGGTTCTGCTTCAAACATTTTATCAATTGAAAGTCCCTGCTGTTGATACCAGTATGCAGTAAAAACCGCCAGAGCATTGTTCAAAAAATGTCCAAGGATTGGAAGCCATAGACTTCCGCTCCAAACCAGAAGGTAACCGAACAATGCCCCCAGAAACATTCTTGGGAAAAATCCATAGAACTGGAAATGTATTGAACTAAAAATAATTGCAGTCAGCCAGATAGCAACATGATGATTTCCAAACCAACGGGCAAAAATCTGCTGAAACCCGCCTCTGAAAATCAGTTCCTCCCCAAAAGCAGGGATAATTGCAAGCATTACTAAGTTCACAAACAGCGCAGGAATAGAGTTCATTATTATGAGCTGTTTTGTCATCAGTTCCATCTTCAATTCCTGCTGTAACATCCATGCTTCTACCTCTTTAAGGAAATACGGGAGTTTCATACCCTTATTCAGTTGCATGGTATATTCAAGTGCAGGACTTGCTGAAAACATAATCACAATGGTTAACAATGCCAGGTAGGCCGGAATCGGTATAATTTTAAGGTATCCAAGCCAATCTTTGTTTTGCAGTTTGGCATAAATCAGGGCTGGTATAACGAACATTCCTATAGATGAAATAATCTGAACCAGTTTGATCAGATCAAGGTTGCCCGGATTCCCAGAAGATAACTTCAACATGGTTTCTGCACCGTAAATTGAGGTACCTATTGCGAAAGCAATACCGGTAAAAACCACGGCCCCTGCAAAAATAAGCAGGAGTAAAAGGATTAATGAACTGAAAGGATTACGTTCTGCTGACGCTGATTTGAACATGCTTATATATTATTCGTAATTTTGCATCTTAGAATTGAAAAATACAAGGTTGAAAGATAGCTAATGTCTGTTAAGATAGGAAATATAGATTTAGGCGAATTCCCGCTTTTGCTGGCACCGATGGAAGATGTTAGTGATCCTCCATTTCGTTTCGTTTGTAAGCAAAATGGGGTGGATATGATGTATACTGAATTTATTTCTTCAGAGGGCCTGATACGTGATGCCGCCAAAAGCAGGGCAAAACTTGATATATTCGAATATGAGCGCCCTATTGGGATTCAGATTTTCGGGAGTGAGATAGAAAGTATGGCCGAGGCAACCCGGATTGCAACATTGGCAAACCCCGATCTGATCGATATAAATTATGGCTGCCCGGTAAAAAACGTAGCATGCCGTGGTGCCGGAGCAAGTTTATTGCAGGATATTGACAGGATGGTGGAGATGACAAAAGCTGTTGTCAATGCTACCAATCTTCCGGTAACTGTTAAAACTCGTCTTGGCTGGGATGACAATACAAAAAATGTTTATGAAGTTGCTGAACGCCTTCAGGATATTGGTATTCAGGCACTTACAATCCATGGTCGTACGCGAGCCCAAATGTATAAAGGAGAGGCCGACTGGACACTTATCCGTGAGATCAAAAGAAACCCAAGAATTAAAATACCGATCTTTGGAAATGGAGATGTCAATTCCATTGAAAAAGCAGCCAGTTGGCGGATGGAATATGAAGTTGATGGTATTATGATCGGCAGGGCAGCTATTGGCTATCCCTGGATATTCAGGGAAATAAAACACTTTTTTAAGACAGGAGAGCATTTACCTGAACCAACGATTACTGAAAGAGTAGAGGTTTGTAAAACCCATCTTGATAAATCAATCGCCTGGAAAGGACCCAAAGTGGGTATTTTTGAAATGAGAAGGCATTATTCTAATTATTTTAAGGGTATCCCTGATTTTAAGGAATATCGAATGAAACTGGTTTCACTGGAAAATATTGACCATATTCATGGGGTTTTGGAGGAAATCAATGAACGATTCCAAACAGAAATGGCTTGATTATAAGGTTTATTTTTATATTGCCTACTATTAAAACGAATAATTATGGTAACCAAGATTACTGATGGGGTAAAAATATCGGTAGAAACCATTTACCAGCCCGAATATTCCAATCCTGCAAATGAACATTTTATGTTCGCTTACCGGGTAAATATCGAAAATATGACAGAAAATAGTGTTCAGCTGCTGAACCGTCACTGGCATATCTTTGATTCAAACGGCACCAAAAGAGAGGTGGAAGGTGAAGGTGTGGTTGGCTTGCAGCCGATAATTGAACCTGGTGACAATCATGAATACGTATCAGGTTGTAATTTAAAGACCGATATGGGCAGCATGAAAGGATCTTATGAAATGAAAAGAATTGTTGACGGCCGTAAATTCCGTGTCAATATTCCTGAATTTTACCTGATTGCACCCTATAAAATGAATTAATTCTCGGTTCGAGGATAAACAAAAAGCCCCTTTATGATTACATAAAGGGGCTTCTCTATTTTAAATAAATTACTATTCCCTTCTTCCCATCAACATACTGGCATAATAAACCAATGTTGCTAATGAGCCTAATGCAGCTACCACATAAGTCATGGCAGCCCACCAAAGAGCATCTTTTGCCTGATCATTCTCGATACTGGTTTGCATTATACCACGATTGCTTTGCAGCCAGGCTAAAGCCCTGTTGCTTGCATCAAATTCAACCGGAAGGGTAATGAATGCAAATAAGGTTACAACAGCAAGTGCCACAACACCAATTGCAAGCACAGTGATGTCTCCGGAAAAAATAAGAAGCATCACACCAATCATCAATGCCCATTGTGTGATCTTTGATGCAACATTAACCGCCGGAACAACAGCAGACCTGAATTTTAACCAGTTATATGCCTTTGCGTGCTGCACAGCATGGCCACACTCATGTGCTGCAACTGCTGCTGCTGCGACACTGCGTCCATGATATACTTCAGGACTCAGGTTTACAGTCCGGTCTGCCGGATTATAGTGATCTGATAACTGACCCTCAGCAGAAATAATTTGAACATCATATATCCCGTTATCCTTTAACATTTTATCAGCTATGTCTTTTCCGCTCATTGCTGAACCAAGAGGCATTTCAGAGTACTGTTTAAATTTGCTTTTAAAACGCCATTGGACAGCAAAACTAACTACCGCAATGACAATCATTAAAATTAATCCCATAGTTTGTATTTTCCTTAAACTTATTCAATAACCATTCCGAATAAAAATAATCACAAATAATTTACCTTTAGATTATATGTCCAATCTTTTTTCTTACTGGGAACAGAAATCATTCTTATCCGGCTTTGATGTGATCATCATTGGCAGTGGAATTGTTGGTTTAAGTGCAGCCCTGTATCCAAAATTGAAGCAGCCTTCTCTAAAGATCGGAATCCTGGAATCGGGTTTTCTGCCTTCAGGTGCAAGCACAAAAAATGCGGGTTTTGCATGCTTTGGAAGCATTTCTGAGCTGCTAAATGAGCTGGAATCAAAGTCTGAAAATGAGGTTCTGGAAATGATTGATATGCGCTGGAGAGGCCTGGAGAAACTCAGAAACAATCTTGGGGATACCGCTATTTGTTTTGAACAAAATGGAGGTTATGAAGTATTTAAAGAAAGCGAAGCTGATCTGGCAAATCACTGTATTGATAAAATATCCTGGTTTAATAACTTCCTGAAACCGGTCATTGGAAAACATGACATTTATGCAGTTTCCTCTGATAAAATTGCAGAATTTGGTATGCATGGTATCTGCAATATCATAAAAAACAAATACGAAGGACAAATCGATACGGGCAAAATGATGATCTCCTTGCTTTCAAGGGTTCAGGGACTTGGAGTAGCTGTTATTAATAATTGTCGGGTCCAAAAGATTGAAAAGGATCCTGGCAATAAAAATATCATTACCAATCAAGGTATATTTAATGCGAAATCTGTCATTCTCGCGACCAACGCCTTCATCAAAGATCTGGTTCCTGAGCTCGATGTAATTCCGGGAAGAGGACAGGTACTGATTACAGAACCCATAAAGCAGCTGAAAATAAAAGGTACCTTTCATTACAACAAGGGTTATACCTATTTCAGAAATATAGATGATAGAATATTGTTAGGTGGGGGACGTGACCTTGATTTTAAAGGAGAAGAAACCACCGATCCCGGAGTCACACCAATTATTCAGGAAGAGCTAGAAAAACTATTGTATAAGACCATAATCCCGGGACAAAAACCAAAAATTGAATACCGTTGGAGTGGGGTAATGGGTTTTGGTAAGGATTTGAAGCCTATAGTAAAAGAAATTTCGCCGGGTCTGTTTTGCGCTGTCCGCTGTAATGGAATGGGCGTCGCAATGGGGAGCCTTTTGGCTGAGCAGGTCGCAGATCTTGTTGAGATTTAACCCTGATTCTCTTTCGTACCTTTGATAAATTAAAGAAATGGAAATCTACATTTTGCCGGTAGCGGCTATAATTATTGTTCTTCTGTTCATTCTCCTACGTGCAAAACCAAAGTCCGGTATTGCTATTAAAGAGGAATTCGACCGTCTCAGATCCGAGAATGAACAATTAAAAATCAGTCTGGCAAAGGCTGAGGAGCGGGCTGAAAATCTGAGAACGGAACAGGAATATTTAAAAAAAGAGTTAAATGCTGAGCGTGAAAAACTTTCTGATACTCTTCGTTCCCTGGAAAGTTCACGCGCTTATTTACAGGCTCAGCAGGAAAAAATAGAGGAACAAAAGTCAGAGATCAAAAACAATCAGGAAAAATTCAACAAGGATTTTGAGTTGATTGCTTCCCGTATTCTGGAAGAAAAAAGCGTAAAATTCACTGAACATAGTCGCGCAAATCTAGATCTGATCATCAAACCTCTCCGTGAAAATCTTAAAACTTTCGAAGATAAAGTAGACAAGGTTTACAAAGCCGAGTCGGATGAGCGGAATATCCTTCGCGGGCATATCAATCAGCTCATCGAACAATCCAACCTGATGAATCAGGAAACGAAAAATCTTACCAGAGCCCTCAAGGGGGATAGTAAAAAGCAGGGAAACTGGGGTGAACTAATTCTGGAGAGGGTTCTGGAACGTTCGGGTCTTGTGAAAGATCAGGAATACCGTATCCAGGCTTCTCATCAATCTTCTGATGGCAGTCGCTTCCAGCCCGATGTGGTGATCGATCTGCCGGATGATAAACACCTGATCATTGATGCGAAAGTTTCCCTTACTGCTTATGAGCGTCTCGTAAACTGTGAAAGTGATGAAGACCGTAATTTGTTCACCAAACAGCATATCAGCTCCATTCGGAATCATATTATTGAACTTTCATCCAAAAATTACAGCGACCTGTATAAGATCAATTCCCCTGATTTTGTAATGCTTTTTATTCCTATTGAGTCGAGTTTCAGTATCGCGGTGCAGCATGATGCTGAGCTATTTAATTTTGCCTGGGAGAAACATGTTGTCATCGTAAGTCCATCTACTTTACTTGCTACCTTGCGCACCATTGCCAGTATGTGGAAACAGGAACGGCAGAACCGTAATGTTATGGAAATTGCCCGCCTGAGTGGTGAAATGTATGATAAGTTTATTGGCTTTATGACTGATATGGAAGGTATCGGCAAAAACATCAAACAAAGTCAGGACGCTTATGACAAAGCTATCAATAAATTATCCAGCGGTAGGGGGAACCTGAGCACGACGGCAGAGAAGATTAAAAAACTGGGCGCAAGAACCGGCAAGCAGCTTGATCAGAAATTTATAAGTGAAAATGATGATTAATTATTTTTAACAGTTTCTGGTAAGAGTTTAAAATAAGTTGTCACAAATCGATTGTTAATAATACTTCCCTTTATTTCAGCTTTTCTGATCTTTTCACAAAAACCGTCCTTGGCGTGAGCATCCCCATGGTCATCAATCTTGGTACCATCCACAAAATAGGATTTCCCATTAATCCGAACGGCAAGATCACATCCCTTTCCTGCCATCTTAAACTGACACTGTCCGCAGGAAGCCTCTGCTATCTGCATTTTATTTGAATTGGTAATCTTAGTTTTGGGCTGTGCATTCACCAAACTGACACCACAACAAATCATTAGAAAATAGATGCTCCTTTTCATTTCTTCGTGATTCAATTAATAAATTTCAGCATTTGAGATCAATGGGCAGGCTTTGGAGTCATTGATATTTATCCTGATTCTGGAAGTCATGACAGGATCTATCCTCAATATTCTTTTATATCCTATTGTCGTTGCTCCCGCAACTTTTTGCCAGGCACCATCTTTCCAAATATCAACAGTAAAGGCTTTAACCCTTTGCCCAAGCCGAATATATTCCTGCAATACAATATACTTAACTGTTGCTGTTTTACCCAGATCAATTTCAAAACTGCCTGTATTCAAATCATTATCAGTAGTCCAGTAAGTATCTTTTTTACCATCAGTGATCATTTTACCGGCATATATAGCAGAATTTGAACGAATGGAACTGGTCTTTACCCTCGCTCTTTTAGCAATATTGAATGCAAACTCAGTATCCAGCAGTTTTTTATATCCTTTCAGAGATTCAATATCCTTTTCATGGAAAAGTCCACGCTGATCTGGCGGAATATTGAGTAAAAGTGTCGAACCACGTCCAACCGAACTCAGATAGATCTCAAACAATTGCTCTGCAGTTTTTACTTTGGAATCTTCATTGGCATGATAAAACCATCCGGGACGGATTGATACATCCACCTCTGCCGGTACCCATTTATCCCCTTCTGCTGAGCCTGAATTTAAGATATCCGATATCCCCGGTTTACCTGCATGAAGGGTATCTGTTGATATGGTATTCCAGTTAGTTTCACCCGCGATGCCGCGTTCATTACCTACCCATCTCACACCTGGTCCGGCATCACTGAAAAAGATCACATTCGGCTGAATTTTACGGACTATATCAAGTGTTTTTGGCCAGTCGTAATAGCTCACTGCATTTATTTTTCGGATTTCCCGAGAACCGCCATAATATCCATCACCACCATTTGCACCATCAAACCACATTTCGAAAACCGGGCCATAATTGCTGAATAATTCTTTAAGTTGATTGCGGTAATAATCAAGATAGGCCGGCTTTCCATATTCAGGATGATTTCTATCCCATGGAGAGAGATAAACCCCAAATTTTAGCCCATATTTTTTTGCTGCCTCAGCAGTTTCCTTAACAAGATCGCCTTTACCATTCTTATACGGACTGTTTTTTATCGAATGTTCTGTGTATTTACTAGGCCAGAGACAAAATCCATCATGATGCTTTGTAGTAAGAATCAGGGTTTTAAAACCGGTTTCTTTCAGCGTTTTGGCCCATTGCCGGGTATCAAGAGCTGTTGGATTAAATATCGATTCCTTTTCATCGCCATAACCCCATTCCAAACCTGTAAAGGTATTGGTTGTAAAATGTACAAAGGCATTGGTCTCCATCTCATGCCACTGCATCTGCTCTTCGGTAGGCAAAGGGAAAACAGGTGCTGGTACATCAACATTTTTATTCTGGGCACTTAGCCCCGTGGAAAAAATGAGAAGAAATAAAATAAGTTTACTTATTCTTAGATTCATTTTTGCAATATCCAAAAAATATAAAAATTCTCAGCTTTCCGCCCCGGAAATCATTCCTGGTTTCCTTTTAAAGAATTCCATCCCTGTGCCTTGATGGGATGCACCTTCTCAGATTTTGAGATCAGATTGCAGCCTGCCGAAGCTTCCGTCATGTGTCCTATAATTGAGATGTCCGGATTATTCCTGATCTTTTCGAAATCCGACTGTTTGATGGTAAACAGCAGTTCGTAATCTTCCCCTCCGTTCAATGCACAAACAGTTGGATCAATCCCAAAATCACGGGCTGTATCATAAGTCATCGGATCAATCGGGATCTTTTCTTCATACAAATTACAACCCTTATCAGATTGCTTGCAGATGTGCAAAATCTCAGAAGCAAGACCATCAGAAATATCGATCATAGCTGTTGGTTTGATCTTCATCAGTTTCAAAGCTTCAACTATATCTTTTCGGGCTTCCGGCTTCAGCTGCCGTTCAACAATATAATCCTTTCCTTCAAGGTCGGGTTGTATATTGGGATTTTCAAGAAAAATACTTTTTTCACGTTCCAATAATTGTAAGCCTATGTATGCGCCACCCAGATCGCCAGATACACATAAAAGATCACCTTCATTTGCACCGTTTCTGTAGCAAATATCCTTTTCATCGGCATAACCAATACTTGTTACACTAATTATAAGACCCTGTTTTGATGAAGTGGTATCGCCTCCCGCAAGATCAACTCCAAACTTTTCACAGGCAATACTGATTCCCTGATACAATTCCTCGACCGCTTCAAGCGGAAACTTGCTCGATAAGCCGATAGAAACCGTTACCTGGGTAGCAGTCCCATTCATCGCATAAATGTCACTTAGGTTGACCTGAATTGCCTTGTATCCTAAATGCTTTAATGGAGTATAAGATAAATCGAAGTGAATTCCTTCAAGTAAAAGATCTGTGGATATGAGGGTTTTCTTCCCTTCAAAACTAAGTACTGCAGCGTCATCTCCGATAGCCTTTACTGTACTCTTGTTTTTAATTTCAAAATTCTTTGTCAGATGATCAATAAGGCCAAATTCACCCAATTGCTCAATCTCTGTGCGTCCTTTATTTTCAAACATATATTACTTTTAGAAATACAAAGGTGCTAATTTTTTAAGGAAGCGTAGTTTAAGGCTATGGTAATTTATACATGCCTTTTAACTTGATGTACTCAGATTGTGGCACCTGAACCAGGATCGGGTTCTTCCTTTTGTCAAGAAAATCAATCAGTTTTAAAATATCTGACTCCTTCATTGCTGTACAACCGGCCGTTGGCTTATTACTTCCGCTCCATATATGCATAAAGATGCAGGAACCCATATTAGGGATAGCTGGCTTCACATTATAATCCACAAAGATTCCAAACTTATAAACATCGCTTTTCATACGCATTGTTTCTGCAGAATCCCAGTCCTTTTTGACAGTATCTGACTTAACTATCTGATTATAATATACTGATTTTGAATCATCTACACAAAAAGTTCGATCATCGACCTTCAAAGAATTCATTTCAGATCGAATATCTTCATAGCCAAACAAGCCACTCAGCTGAAATATCCCTGCAGGTGAATTTCCATCACCCTCTTTTTTTAATTTTCCCTTGTTCAGTTCTGATTTGTGCAAACCTTTTCCCCAGGCCATACCACTCCTGCCTGTAACAATTGGAATTTCAGAAAAAACGGGCATCCATCGATTTGCCTTATATTCATAAACGGACATCTTACCTTCTATTTTATTCCAGGAATCTGTAGTTACCACAATTAGTTGTCCGGTATTAAATCTGGTATTCAGATCGATCGGCTGTTCGTTGAAAGAAGTTAAAATGAAAAGGTATAATGAAATAATAAAATTCATGGCAATTTAGATAGCGGTTTTAAGCCAGTTTTTGCCTTCTGTAAATCTGGTTACCAGCATGGCCGAAACGGTATCACCTGTTGCATTTAAAACAGTAGCCATGGGATCAACAAGAGTACCTATAATCATCACTACCGGTAACATTTCTACAGGAAAACCATAAACAGTCATTACAAGAATTTCTCCTATGTAACCACCATTTGGAATTCCACCCTCTACCATACTTACAATGATAGTTATGCCCAGAGCCATTAAGATGGTGCCTGGATCCATAAAATCCTTGCCCATTATCGCAAAGACAGCTGCAATTTTTATTATAGAAGAAACACTTGAGCCATCTTTATGAAGCGGCGCTCCAAGAGGAATAACCAGGTTATAAATATGCTCAGGTATTTTCATCGCCCGGGCAGCTGCAAGATTAGCAGGTATTGTTGCTACACTGCTGCAGGTACTTACTGCTGTAAATGTTGGAACGATATTATTCTTCCAGAAAATTTTGACTCCCGGAATTCCGCCGGCTATAAAAGCATAAAGGGTAAAGAATACGATGAAATAAAAGGTGCAAAAACCATAATATATGGCCATAGAATGACCGTATGTTCCAAATAGCTGCGGACCAAAGACGCCTACCTGATATGCAAAGTAGGCCCCTAATCCAATCGGAGCAAGCTTCATTATCATGATCAGGAACTGCTTCATAACCTCATCGCCTGCTATCAGAAATTTTTTAAAAGGCTCGGCCACTTCGCCCGATCTTGAGGTTGCAAATCCAATAAAAAGGGAAAATATAATGAATGCCAGCATACTCTTTCGGGATAATAACTCCGAAAATTCATTCACTGTTAATAAACTGGTTGCCTGTTCACCAAAACTTGCTGTATGTACTTCTTCTACTACGTTTGCTGCAGTTTCAATATTCTGGGGAAGTGGAAATACCCAGACCGTAAATATTGTTAGTATTGCTGATATAAGCACAGTTCCTAAAAATACCAATATCATAACCATCATTACCCTTCCCATCTTTTTTGATCGGTCAATATTGGCTATTGAGGATGCTATGGCGAAAAAAATAAGAGGTATTACTGCTGTAAAAAGGAGGTTTAAAAATATATCCCCAATCGGTTTAATAACTTCGACCTGTTTGCCTAAAAACAGACCTAAAAAGGTTCCAATCGTTATACCAAGAAGTAGCCTAATAATACTGGCATAGTTCTTTAAAAAACCGGATGTCCCTTCATTCATTTTTATAAACCTAGTTTGGCAGATATTTCAAGCATACGTTCAATTGGTAATTGAGCTCTTTTTATGATATCTGCAGGGACAGTAACCTCAGGTAGATCATTCTTAATACATAAATAAAGCTTTTCCAGCGTATTTCTCTTCATATGAGGACAATCATTGCATGCACATGAATTATCCGGTGGAGCAGGAATAAATATTTTATCCGGATTAGCCTTTTCCATCTGATGGATAATACCACTTTCAGTAGCCACAATAAATTCCTTAGACGGATTGTTTATCGTGTATTTTAACAAACCAGTGGTTGATCCTATAAAATCAGCCATTTTTAAAATAGCCTCTTCACATTCAGGATGTGCAATAAATTTAGCTTCCGGATGTCTGTTTTTTAATTTTAATATACGCTGCTGTGAAAATATTTCATGAACCATACATGCCCCATTCCATAAAACCAAATCCCTGCCAGTTTTCTTGGCTACCCAGGCCCCTAAATTTTTGTCAGGTCCAAAAATAATCTTCTGATCCTTAGGTAAGCTCTCCACAATTTGTACAGCATTTGAGGAGGTACAAACTATATCGCTCATCGCTTTTAACTCAGCCGTACAATTTACATAGGTTATTACTAAATGATCTGGATACTTTTCTTTAAACTTTGCAAATAATTTTGGCGGACAACTATCTGATAATGAACATCCTGCTTTTAAATCAGGCAATAACACTCTTTTTGAAGGAGATAATATTTTTGCGGTTTCAGCCATAAAATGAACGCCGGCAAATACAATTACATCTGCATCAGTTTTAGCTGCCTGTTGTGATAAACCGAGACTATCACCAATAAAATCTGCAATATCCTGTATATCTGGCTCCTGATAATAATGTGCTAAAATGACTGCATTTTTTTCCTTTTTCAGTCTGCTTATCTCAGCAAAAAGATCGAGAGTTGGATCTATTGGCTCATCAATAAAACCTTTAATATTTAATTCTTCTAAGGTATTCATTTATCAACTATTCAATAATTATAATTTATATTATAGATAAGAATCTTATTGTTTATTAGTGTGTTGGTATTGTGAATAATAAACTTAATATTCTTTCGTATTAATTGTTTTTAATTAATTATCCACAAATTCTAAACATTATTTTTATTATAAATAACTGATTACTAA
>NZ_DASWXT010000072.1:0-13427 GCF_036405355.1 Daejeonella sp. | reverse complement strand
GCGTGGTGCCGCTCAGGGACTAATTGCATTCATACTTTGGGGCGTAGGAGCCTTTGTTGGGACAAACCTGGCAGGAATTTCACAGCAAGCCAATACCCTTGCCGAACCGATTGGGAATATAGCCCATGACTGGAGCAGCATTTGGATCTATCCGGCCTGGGGATCTGTTGCTGTACTTGTAGTCTTTATTATTTTCTTCAGGGATCCTAAGAAAGTTGTGAAGGTAGAGGCGGAGAAAGGTTGAGAAGGGAACAGGAAATAGGAATCCGTAATTAATAATTCGTAATTGAAAACTAAAATTCGCTGGGGTATACTTAGCACTGCAAAGATTGGAGTAGTAAAAGTTATTCCTGCTATGCAGCAGGGTAAATACTGTGAAATTACTGCTATTTCCTCCCGGGATATGAACGAGGCAAAAAGAGTAGCAACTTCGCTTGGAATTCCAAAAGCTTACGGTTCATACGAAGAACTATTGTCTGACTCTGAGATTGATGCAGTCTATATCCCTTTACCGAATCATTTGCATGTTGAATGGGCAATAAAGGCAATAGAGGCGGGGAAACATGTCCTCCTGGAAAAACCTGTAGGACTCTCCAGTAAAGAGGCTGAGAGTTTAATACTGGCATCAAAAGCAAATCCAAATTTGAAAATCATGGAAGCTTTTATGTACCGGCACCATCCTCAATGGAAAAAAGCAAAAAAACTGGTCGAAGAGGGAGCAATCGGCAAGCTGAAATCTATTCAGACTTTTTTCTCATATTATAATACCGATCCAAATAACATCCGTCAAAATCCGGATTTTGGAGGAGGTGGCCTGATGGATATAGGCTGTTATTGTATTTCCCTGTCCCGGTTTATTTTTGGCAAGGAGCCCAAACGGGTCAACGGACTAGTTGAATTCGATCCGAAATTTAAAACAGACCGGATGGCCTCGGGAATACTAGATTTTTCAAGCGGCACTTCAACTTTTACCTGTTCCACTCAGGTAATGCCTTTTCAAAGGGTCAATATTTTTGGGGATACCGGTGGTATTGAAATAGAAATTCCTTTTAATGCCCCGCCGGATAAACCAACCAGATTATGGCTTCATAGCTCAGAAAAAACTGAGGAAATTACCTTTGATATCTGTGATCAGTACACCATTCAGGGTGATCTTTTCTCAAAGGCGATTCTTGACAATACAGAGGTTCCAACCCCGCTTGATGATGCGCTTAATAATATGCTGGTGATTGAGGGGGTGTTTAAGAGTTCTGAAAGTGGAAAATGGATTAACCTTTAAGTCTATATACCCCCTTAAACAATTATTTTTCTTTTCGATTAATATTTTTAATCTAAAGAACAATTAAGTCAAATCCCATTCCTTCCTATTCTCCCTGGATAATAGCTGATTTGCCTCTCTGTCGTGTACAAAACGCTCCCTTCTATCATTCCATTCAAGCTTTCTGCCTGATTTGTATGAGATCATTCCAAGGTGCATAGGTAAAGTTAGTTTACGGGCATATTCCAGATTAGACTCCGGTTGGGTGCGGGATTTAACAGCATTCACAAAATTCTGCTGATGACCCGGTGAACGTTCAATTGTGATTGGTACATGGGTCAAATCAGGCACAAGCTCTCCTCCTATCCGGACTTCATGGGTATTATAATCACAAATCAAAGTACCCTTATCTCCCTCAAAATAAGCCCCAATATTAGAACGGGTGGCAGCTCCCGGAACATTTGGAACCGTGCTCGTCCAGTAAACATTTAAGTCTTCATATTCATAATCTACATCAATCCAACGCTGAACATTGGAAATGCCGGTATTTTGCTCACCTCTGGCGTGGATGCTCTTTAAGCCCTGAGGCTGGAGTGCCCAATAAGCAACGTCAGCGATATGCGACCAGAAATCACCGAAGACACCATGTCCATAGTCAGAAAAATAACGCCAGTTAAAATGACAGCGTTGAGGATCATATTCAGATACAGGAGCCGGGCCAAGCCACATATCCCAATCCAAATTCTTTGGAACCGGCTGATAGGCTGCAGGACCAAAATCGGGAGGAACACCGGTTTTCCATAAACGAACGGTATGAATTTTACCCAGGATTCCCGAGCGAACAAGTTCCACCACACGATGATAATTATCGCCGGCATGAATCTGGGTACCAAGCTGAAAAATCCGATCGTGACGCTTTAAATTCTTAAGCATTTCTTCGCCTCCCTTAACATCATAGGAAAGAGGCTTTTCACCATACACATCCTTACCAGCCTTAAATGCCAGAGTTGCAACCTGACTATGCCAATGATCAGGCGTGGCACAGCTTATCGCATCAATATCCTTGCGATCAAGTATATGCCTGAAATCTTTGTAGGCCTGCGCTTTATGCCCCGGACGAAGGGTATTCAGGGTTTGCATAGTAGAATCTAAATGAAGCTGATCCACATCACACAAGGCTACTATTTCGACCTCCGGAATTGCCGCAAACCACTTCATATGCGCATTCCCCATTCCACCCAGACCAATATGAGCGATTCGCAAACGATCACTGGCTGCTACTTTGCGCAACATTCCAGGTAACATCAACATTCCCATACCGGCAATGCTTGTTTTCTTGATAAAATCCCTACGGGTTGGATTCAGTTTCATAAACTAGGTATTATACTTTATGATGAACAATCGTAATTTTTGCTGTGGGCTATGGGATTTGAGCTTTGGGCTATGAGCTTTGAGATATGAGCTATTAAATTTTAGCCAATACTCAAATTATTGCTGCTTTCTCAAATCCTTAGTCCACCCGATAGCTATCGGGTTCCTACTTCCCACTTAAATCTTTGATCCTGATATTTCTGAACATTAAAGGACTTCCATGTCCAAGAAAACCGATATGACCGCTGTCGCGTAATAAGCCGGGATGTTTCTGCCCGTCGGCGGCACCATTTTTCCTGGCATCAGTAATATCTGCATCAAGTATTACCGTACCGTTCAGGATGACTTTGATCTTTGGTCCCTGAACAATTACCTCCTGATAGTTCCATTCCCCTACAGGTTTCAGATAGCCTCTTTTTGCAGGTATAGTACCATAGATAGAACCGTGATACTGATAAACTTTCAAATCCTTATAAACAGGTGCATCATTATCCAAAATTTGCAATTCCATTCCTTCATAAGCGGCATCACCGGTTATAGGAGAGCGGATGCCCAAACCATTGTTCGCACCCGGAGTCAGTTGAAACTCAAACCTTAAAATAAAATCACTGAATTCTTCTCTGGAGAATAAGTTATTACCCAAAGAACTTTTACCCGGCTTCGGACGAACAGCCATATTGCCATTTTCGGTAATATAATCTCTGGTATTACCTATCCAGCTGTGCATATTGGTTCCATCAAACAATACCTTATAACCTTCCTTTTTTTCCTGTGCACTAAGCTGGAATGGTTTTACGCGAGGAAGCTCTTTGATGTAGATATTCCTGTAGGCTATTGGTGAGCCATGTGCCTGTAATTCTATTTGTTCTTCAGCAAATATGGGCATACTCCTGTCCCAGTAATTTTCGAGAATAACATTATCCGTTACGAGGACATCGTTAAGGTAAACCGTAACCCGGTCAGCTTTCATTATAATACGGAAGGTATTCCACTCATCCAGTTTTTTGTCGGCTACCTGGAGAGGCTTACTTTCATTCTCTTTATTATTGTACAAGCCACCTGAACCAACCTGTGCCCCAACTTTTAAATTCGCATTATCCCATATTTGTACCTGAGGAGTACCTCTCAGGTAAATACCTGCATCACCGTTCAGAGTGCCATTATTAATAATTTTCCAGTCGACTAGCATTTCAAAATCACCATATTTCTTAACTGTAGTAATATTATTTCCATGGCCGGTAAATTGAAGTTCTCCATTCACCACTTTCCAGCTGTCACGCATTTCTGCATCAGCCTTTTTTTGCGCTTCTGCCAAAGTTTTGGCATCCATCTTCGACCTCTTTATCGGGTCTCCTACTAAGCCTTTCCATCCTTTAAGATCTTTCCCGTTAAACAGAGGAACGAAGCCCTCCTTTTGAAGCATTTCTGCCTTATTCCCGATCCTTTTTGGCTCTTCTTTAAATGATACAAGCATCGGAAGAATCAATGCCAGCAAAATGAGAGACCTGAGTTTATTTGAAAGATTCATTTTTTTATAGTTTGAGTTTCTGAATTGAAATTAAGAATTATATCAGCGAATTTATCTGAAGAATTAAATTAATGTTACGTTAAAAATGAAATGGCTATGGGCAATGAGCTATGGGCAATGAGCTTTGGACATTAACAATATTAATATTACTCAAATTTGATGGCTCATAGCTCATTGCCCATAGCAAACTTCACACTTAAATAACATTAATCTATTTGGCAGCCAAAGGAACTATTTCAACCTTTCTGACGAACATTTCTGCACCTTCAGACTGAATCTGAATTTTTCCTCTGCTTGGTTTTACCCGATAAGCTTGATTAACAAGTACGCCATTGAGGTAAACTGTCAGATTATCCCCATCAGCAATACATTCAATTCTGTTCCATTTGCCTACTTCTTTTTCAACATCCTTTTCACCCCTGAAACCCAGAACATCTTTCCAGTTCGGATCACGCGCAAACCAATCGATCCGGCCTTTATTAATGGTCAAAGGTTGGCCTCCGGGCATATAAACATTACCCCCTCCTGGTTTTTTAGGAGCCACATTACTTGTCAGGGAGAACTTATCAGTACCATCACCCACAACCAGGAAATCTCCTGTACCACCTTCAATAATCTGACATTCAATAGAATACATCCAGGTTCCTGAATAACCACCGTCTTCCCCCGTTGAGTGAAGCAGGATTCCGTTGTCTCTGGCCTTATCAACTCTTGGGGCAAAGGTTCTGGGTCCCCATTTAAATTCAACGATCAGTTTATAGTCGCTGTACTCTTCATTGGTAGTAATACAGCCGTATTCCTCACCGGAAATTTTAATCAAACCATCCCCCACAGTAAATACCTTTTTAGGATCAATTCCTGTCCCACGGCCTTTAACAAAGGTATACCAGCCACTAAGATCTTTGCCATTAAACAGGCTGATTGCTTTAGATTGGTCAGTTTTAACCTGACTTGAATTTGTTTTTACAGTACCGCAGCCTTCAATGATTATCATGGAAGAAATCAGGGCAATAGAAACCAGAAGTGTTCTTTTCATCAGAATATAGTTTGTTTTTTAATAGTTAAAAAGCTTGCACGAACCTGCCTGCTGTAGGCAGGCTCATGCAAGCTTCATTTTTTATATAGGTCAATCAATTATTAATTCTTAGCTCTGATCGTTCCCAATCCATCGGGAAGCGAGTTTAGGTATGCCATCAGATCTGACAGTTCTTCTGATGTTAATTGTTTATCAAGACCCGGCGGCATCATAGATATGCTCATCGGTTCAATACCGGTAATTTCAGCACGCTGAACCCGAACGATAATTCCAGGGCCGATTTCAACTGTAATTGCATCTGGAAATTGTTCTTTGATCACACCGACATGGGTGGTTGATTTCGTAGTCACCTTACTTGTCTCATACTCTCTTGCAAAGCTTGCCCCGGGATACATAATAGCCTCAAGGATATCATGACTTGAGCGAATCTGGCCAATATTTGTCAGATCTGGTCCGAATTTTCCACCTTTATTAGCTACCGCATGGCATGTAGAACAGATTCCTTTTCCGAAGAAAAGCTTAGCGCCTTGTGCTACATCACCCCTGCTTAAGCGAGCCTCTACTGCATGAAGTTCTGTAAGCCTGGCAGCATTCCGTTCAGCCAAAGCTGCAATCAAAGGTTCGCCGGAAGCTTTTACAGCTTGTGGATATTTATTGAGCAGGGATTTTAAATCCTGCTCAGAAAGATTATCCAGGCGGTCGGCAGAACTTCCAAGAGCAGCTACAAGTGCAGCACCAACATCTGCATTTTTACCTGCCCCAAAAGCCGCTACCAGATTTGGCATAAGGAATACATCTGCCTTAGCAACCTGCTCCTTAGCCAATTTAATAAGCTGATTATCACTTAATTTAGCCTTAGCAAGCAAACGGGCAGCCATTTGCCGTATCGGCGATTCATTTTTACTATCCAAATAACTGAGCACCATCTGAAAATCCGTATCTGTAAGATTTGGTTCAGAAAGGAGCTTTGAGCTAAGGGCTTTCAGTCTGAAGTCGGCTGAAGTACCAGGATTCTGAACAATCATTTTTAATTGCTCATTCAAAACCTTAATTCCTCTTGATTCAATAAGTCCGAGGATCTGCGATTTAATTTCTACACTTCCACTATCCAGTAATTTACCCAATTGCTGAATCCAGATATCGGGAATAACTTTAACGGGAGAGTGAGTTATCACATCAATTAATAAAGCCTGCCTTGCTGCCGGTGTTGCCTGATCTCCGAGCTGCTCACCCAAAAACTGTTGTAAAGGCTTGTTTTCACTGAAAGTAATCATCAGGTCGCGCACTGCTGTAATATCAGCTTCAGAAAGATTTGTGACAGCTAAGCGGCTTTTAAGAAAATTGATTACAATATCCGACCATTCCGGGCGGTGGGAGGCAACCCAAATTCCGGTTTTCCGTGATTCCGGATCGCTGCTATTCAAAAAAGGAACCAGATTCTCTTTGCTTAAAACAGAGCCATCCATTTGATCAAGTGCGATAAGTGCAGATTTTCTCACACTTGAAGAAGGGCTCTTTAATGCAGCAATTAAAGGGGCAGTACTCCTGAGGGTGATCAGTGAATAGATGATAGCATGGTCTACAAAACGATCTTTATTTGTTGCAGCCGAATTTAAAAGGGCGGCAACAGCACGCTGATCTCCAATTTGTCCCAAAGCTGTTGCTGCCTGCCGGCGAACCTGACCTTTGTCTTTCTGCACCAGTTCCATCAGTTTATCTATTGATGCTTTATCCTTCGCCAAACCCATTACACGGGCGGCAGAAGTTCTGACAACCATACTGGCGTCGTTCAGACCTAAGCGCGCTTCTTTTATTGCATTGGCTGTACCGATACGGTAAAGAGCAAATACACCGGCAGCACGAATCTCTTCATTTTCAGAACGGAGCAAGGTATTTTTTATTGGTAAAACTGCAGCTTCGCCTTTTTCAACCAGACCTTCAATCACATTGTCGCGAACTGCCAGGCGAGGGTCTTTGATCGTAGCCGCCAGAGTCTGAACAGGCATGGATTTAAGATTCAGTTTCTTTCCCCATGGATCAGCAATTTTTGGTGTTCCATTTCTTCTGATCCGGTATATGCCGCCATTGACATCCATTTTAGCTACTCTCGACAAAGGGCATCCTAAAATGAACCAGCCTCCGGTATTTAATACCAGCATACTTCCGTCGGCATCTTCAAGCACATCGGTAAGATGAATATCCTGAACCGTAGAAGTTATAAATGGCTCATCTACAGTTTTATATGAAGCACCTTCAGCGCTTACCTGATGACGCATAATCCGTCCGGTATTAAATTCAGCACTAAAAATATTGGTGCTGTATTCTTTGCCCAATGCGGATCCACGGTAGCGCATCAGGCCGGATGGAGCCACCCTTGCCATTTTAGTCATCACGGGCATCAGATCCCCGGTCATTTTGAATTTATCCTGTTGGATTACAGGCCCTGATTTTGGGAATACCCCGCCTTCAACCCAGTGCATCAATGCATCTCTCATCCCGCCTTCCGGATTCACAAAATAGGTCATTGTTCCCACTGTTTCACCCGAAGGCATAAATGCGATTTCAATAGAATTATCGAACCCGCCGCCAGCCATAGATTCCAAACCCGAGCCATCAGGCCTGCATCTCCAGATCCTTGCAGAGCCTCCTTTAAGATTCTGACCTTCTTTTGTAGTGATATCAAATCCCCGTCTCGCATCAGTAAGGTACAACCATCCATCCGGGCCCATAAATGGTCCGCCCAACAATGCCGCATTGGAATTCAGTACCCAACCGGTAAGAATTACTTCCCGTTTATCAGCAACACCATCATTGTCGGTATCCGTGAGACGTATCAAATCGGGAGAAGAGCTTACATAAAGACTGCCTTTATAGAATACCCCGCCTTTCGGAAAGGTCAGGGAGTCGGCAAAGATCTTACTCTTATCAAAAATACCGTCACCATCCGAATCCTCTAGAAGGCGGATATGGTACGGCGGCTTTTTTAACATTTCCTGGTTAGTAGGTGAACTACCATCCGACTCGAAAACAAAGAGCCTACCCTGTCCATCGAAGGAGGCAAACATTGGGTAAGATAACATAGAGGGATCAACAGCACGTTCGATAGAAAATCCTTCAGGTACTTTTAGGCCATCTAATTCTGTTGCAATAATTGTCTTTTCTTTACTGCCAATAAAAAACAAAACAGTACAGCAAACTATGAGAAAACCTATAATTTTTCTATGGGGGGTTGTAATGGTTAATGGGAAATATCTCATGAAAAGTAATTTTGTATCTGTAAATATATATTTTATGTGTACTTGTTAGATTGGTAACCTTATCATTTTTACTTTATATTAAAAATAAAAAATTGTACAACTCTGATACTATTTAATTTAAGGATTTGATTTCGCTTTTAAACAACTAGAATAAATAGCTAAACGTATAATAGTTTTTAAAAATTAGGGATTTTGAGTGAGATTGGGATTAATATTGATTTCCCGCTCAGGAATATAGTAGACAACTCTGGGATCCGTAGGTTCAACCCTAAAATTAAAATTATCTGTGCCATGCAAACCCGGATAAGCCCTTACTAGTGGCAGATTATTTCTGAATAGATCACCCGAACGTTGCCCCTCAAAGGCGAGCTCCAATCGTCGTTCTTCTAATACCACATCGAGAACACTGCCCCTGCCTTTTAAATCGGAAACGGTATAAAGAGCGGCTCCTGAAAGTCCGGCCCTTTCTCTGATTATATTTACATCAGCAATAGCCAATTGATTATTGCCCAATTTAGCATTTGCCTCTGCTTTATTCAAATACATTTCGGCTAAACGTAAATAAACCGGTGAGGCAAGGTTGGCTATACCTTCCTGCCAGTTATATTTATTTATAAAATACACTGGTGAAGTCCCGCGATATTGTAAAACACCATTTATATAATGAATTGTTATAAAAGCATGGCGTGCATCTTGAGGATTTTGATCCAATAAATCCATATACGCCTGGGAAGCATAATATTCTCCCCAACCTGTTGATAAAGTTGCCGGGTCATTGTAATACAAAGAACCTACCGAATTTTTATCCTTATTATCAGAAATCGTATGTCTTATATTGAATATAGTTTCCGGATTACTTTCAGGCACCAAGGTCGGCGATTTCTTATAAACCGCTGTACTTGCCAAAGAATAACGGTTGGAATTAATCACCTTATCAGCATAAATAATAGCATTTGCATTATCCTTTTTAAATAAATAAACACGAGATAAAAGTGCTTCAGCTACCTCTTTAGAGGCAAAATTTGCATTTTTGGAATCTTTCATCAAAGAAGCTGCTTTCAGCAAATCGGCTATTACAAAATCATACACCTCCTTTACGGAGTTTCTTGCAGGAAAATCATCAACTTTAAGGTCTTTCTTAATAGGAATTCCCGGGTTGTTTCCATCACCCTGAGGATAAGGGCGCCCAAATAAACGCACCAGATTAAAGTGTGCCATGGCCCTAAGGTATAGATTTTCACCTTTAAGCTGATCCAACTTTGGGGATTCACCATCTTTTATTCTTTCAATGATTAGATTAGTAGAATAAATTAACTTATAAGACTGAGCCCAAAAATCTCTGGTAGGATACATCCCTGGAATATGCTGATAGGAGGCTCCAAGAGAAGCCTGATCTCCATCAGCCCCACTTTGAACTACATTGTCCCCAGGCCATTCGTTTAATGTAAGTAAATGCCGGGTATAATTTTCAGCTACCAGCATCGAATAATTACCATAGGTTGCTATTTGTATGTCATCCGGAGTGGTTAAAGCTACTTCATTTGATTTGCTGTCATAAGGTTGCAAGTTTTTCTCACAGGCGCTTATGGAAGTCAGAAGTACAGCTACTAAAATATATCTTTTAATATTGAATGTTTTCATTACTCGTTTGTTTAATGATAATTGTTTCGATTAGTTTGTTATAACCCAATGTTAATTCCAAACAACACTTTCCTACTGATAGGATATTTAATGCTTGATGTGCCGCCACCCGGGCCTAACACTACTTCCGGATCCATACCCGAAAATTTGGTAAGCGTAAGCAGATTATCTCCACTTACAAAAAGTTTTGCATTATCAATGTGGAATTTATTGAGAAAGGCGGAAGGCAAATTATATGAAAACGTCACATTGCGAAGACGGATATAGCTTCCATCTTCTAGAAACCTTGAGGATGTTCTATTAGAATTTTTAGAACCGCCAAAAACAGCTTTGGGATGGGTAGCAATATCTCCGGGTTTCTGCCATCTATTCCACCCGTCAGCCAACACCATACTATTATAGGTGTAATAAGCACCATCTGAGTCAAAAAGAGCACGGGAAGAATGATAAACCAGGTTACCACTTACGAAATTAAAGAAGGCAAAGAGGGAGAATCCTTTAAAAGTAAAAGTATTACTCATTCCACCGGTAAAATCTGGATTTGCAGAGCCTACATTTTGCTGGGTTGCGAGGCTATATGAGTTAGTAGTAGTAATGATACGATTTCCACTTGGGTCAGTACTAACACGCTCCCATAATGGATCACCATTTGCAGGATCAACTCCAATCCATTTACGCATATTCCAGGTATACAATTCTTCTCCCTCACTAATTATCAAGTCTCCTTGTCTTATATCTTTCCCTTTCTCAAGAATCAAGACCTTACTACGATTAAAGGCCATATTGAAATTGGTTTCCCACTTAAACTTTCCTTTGAGATTATCTGTGGTTAGATTTATTTCCAGACCTCTGTTCTGTATTGAACCAACATTTTTGATCACAGATCCAAAGCCAGTAGTATAAGGTTGTTCTACATTTAGTAACAATCCCTGGGTGGTTTTATCATATATATCTAAATTCAGTGAAACTCGATTAAACATACCTACATCCAAACCTAAATTCCAGCTTTCTGCCTTTTCCCATGCTAAGTCATTATTGGCCATTTGTGAAGGAAAAGATCCTGAATTATTGTCATACTGCGTGGCAAAGCTGTATAGTCCAAGGGATTGGTAATTACCAATATTAGCATTTCCGGTCAGACCATAGCTTGCTCTAATTTTTAACAGGTCTATCTTTGTTCGATTTTTCATGAAGTTTTCATTACTCAAAATCCATGAAGTACCTAATGTATAGAAATTGGCAGAGCGATTGTTGGCACCAAACCGAGATGATGATTCATTAATAAATGACCCAACAGCAAAATACTTATTATCATAGTTGTAATCCAACTGTACCAGCCCTTTACTGAATGCATTTTCACTTATACCACCTGTGGCACTCAAAATGCGTGACGCAGTGTTAATTACATGAAGACCAGGGGCTAACCCTTCCCCTAAAACCGTATTGAAACTCGTATTATTTTTTTCGGCTTCAGCTACCCCCAAAGCATCAAACGTATGTTTTCCAAAACTCTTTCCATATCGCAACCGATTAGAAGTGATTAGCGAAAGTCCATTATTTGATCCATTACTAAGTCTTCCCAGCCCTTTACCAGCTTTGGACCGTATATCGTTAAACAATTCATTGCGAGAATTTGTATAACTAACTCTGTTATAGCTAGCAAAGCTCAGGTTAGGAATGATGGTATAATCCAGGTTAATATCTCCATCCAGACCGGTTCCTTGTCTCTCATTAATATTATATTGCCATCCATGGAGAAAGTTCTCCTGCTCTCTACCGTACCATTTACCATCAGTACCTCTGTTTATGGACCCATCCTGATTGTAGGGATTATCCCAGGGCATATTGTTATATGAACCATATAAAGCGCCATCAAGTCCTGCAGGATCAAACTCCTGATTGTTAAAACGTGCATTAAACTTCACATTTAGCTTAAATTTATCATTAATGTTGTGTGTAATGTTAGTCCTCATATTGTACCGCTCATTCGAGTTGAATTTGAGCGTACCTTCTTCATTATAATAACTTCCCCCAACGTAAAACTGTGTTTTCTCAGTCCCCCCTGAAATTGCCATCCCATAATTTTGATTGAGACCTGTTCTAAAGGCTAAGTCATGCCAGTTTGTATTCTGAGAAACAACGCTTGCAGGAATTTCCTTATCAAAGCGATCGGTAGGATAAAAGCTTTTCGTATAATCATACAACTGTTGCGAATTCATTACTGTGAAATTTCCTGTATTTGCAGTATTGAATCCAGTGGTTGAAGAAAAATCAATCCTGGTCTTACCAGCCTTTCCTGTTTTCGTTGTAATGATGATAACTCCATTTGCTGCTCTTGAACCATATAATCCAGTTGCTGCTGCATCTTTAAGGATAGTAACTGACTCTACATCTTTTGGAATAGCATTACCTCCTATTATGCCATCAACAACGTACAATGGACCAGCACCAGCATTGATAGAACTTGACCCTCTGATAATGATATTAGATCCTGCATTAGGATCACCGGATGAATTTGAAACGATTACTCCTGCCGCTTTCCCCTGCAATAATCCTGTAACGTCATCTGATGTAACATCATTCAGCTTTGCGCCAGAAACCACGGCAACTGAACTAGATAATTGAGAAAGCTGCTTTGATGAATAGCCAACAACTACAACCTCATCTAAAGATTTCGCATCTTCAAGTAATCTAACATTAATTGAATTGCTACCATTAACTGAAATTTCCTGGGTTACATATCCGATATAAGTAAACACAAGAATACTGTTGTTATCTGGAACATTAAGAGTGTACCTACCATCAGAGTCAGTGGTAGATCCAATTGTGGTTCCTTTAAGTTTGACACTTACCCCCGGGAGGGTCTCACCTCGATTGTCGGTAACCACTCCCTTGACAATCCGATCTTTTAAGAGGGATTCCTCTTTAAAATTTTCCCTAGCTTTTATGACAATGGTATTTTGGAAAATCTTATATGTCAGGGGTTGATCTTTAAAGCACTTATCAAGAGCCACTTCAACAGACACATTTCCTACATCAACATTTATAACTCCGGCTCTTGAAATATCAAGTTTGTCGTACAAAAAATGATAATTTGTTTGTTTTTCTATTAATCGCAGAAATTCTCCAACAGAAATATTTTTCCTATGGAGGGTAATCATTTGACTATAGCTACTGGCACTTACTGTTGAAAGTGCCGCAAGGATTAAAATTGTAGTCAATTTCATTGCCAATAAAATCTGGGATAGTTTCAGTCGTGCCGCAGGCATGACTTTCGAATTAAAATTCATAAATTTGTTTGTTTTGGGTTAAACATCATTTCAATTAGTGATTGGA
>NZ_DASWXT010000071.1:0-32496 GCF_036405355.1 Daejeonella sp. | reverse complement strand
CACTTCAGCAGTAGGAGCAACAAACAGTGGTAATACAGCAGGTATTACTTACGGTTCAGCAGTAACTTTGCCGGTATCAGGTGGAACAGCAGCAACAGTTATTACAGCAGCAAACACTTCATGGAGTGGTTCAAACTCTACTAACAAATTCAATATTTCTTACCTGATTGGTGCAGGCGGTGCATACGCAGGAAAAGCAACAGGTTTAAATGTGGTACCGGTAGTTTATACAGTAACACAACAATAATCTAGCGAATTGAATGGGTGATATATTATCACTCATTTAATGCTCATTTTAATACATGACATTAATTTCAAGATGAAAAAGGCATTAGTTTTTTTTGTATTCCTTTTCATAGCGATGGCTCATTCTGTGGTGTATGCACAGACTCCGGGTTTAAGCATTAAATTATTAGATGCATTATCCTTTACTATAAGTCAGCCAGAAGGTTTTGATTTGGAATACATAAATACAGGAAGAACGAAAAACTGGCTTGTTGCGAAAATTCCTGATCATATTACAGTGATTAGTTCAAGAGGTTATGTGGTAAAGGCTGTTTCAGGTGATTCTAATGGTAAAGAATCCAAAGTAAGTCTTACATCCCATATCAGTAAAACAAATAAAGGAAATACCTCAGGACTTGTGTTTGGAAGAAGTGTTCAATTGCAATCAGCTAGTGGGAGTGCTACAACAGTTATTTCTGCTTCGAATACTTCCTGGAATGGAATCAATCCTGAGAATAAATTTGACATAGATTATTCTTTAGAGGCACCAAAAACTTCGGGAAAAGGGGAGAATCCACCCACAATCCCTGTGATTTTTACGGTTCTTCAGCCCTGAGGATTGTTGGAAAATTATGTGGGATTATCATAACAAACATTAATATAAATCAGGATTTATATTAATGTTTATGAAAATTAAGGGTAGTATTGGCATTATTTATTGAATCTGAGCTTGCCTGGATTGCCTTAATATGAAGAAAATATTAATTATTACAGTGTTTTAATTCTTTAACCAGTATAGCAAAACAGCTTATTCTTAGGTTTCCAGCATTAAAACTACCTTATCTCCGACAATTATATCTGTCAGAATAGGCGATCCTCCTGGAATAGAGGTAAGCAGCAGAGGGTATGCAAGGTATGATGAAGGGATCAATGCGATAGTTAAGGATCACATTAATATTGTAAGTTCGGGAGCCTATATTGTAAAAGTTGCTATCGGAGACATAACTGGTGATTCGAAATTGGATAGAAATTCAATAAAAATTACTCCTCAGCTGGGTTCCGGGAACAGAGGTAATCTGGATGGACTCATTATTACTTCGGCACAACCACCAAATTTCCGGATTAATAATCAAATAACCATTATAGAAGCAGATCAAGCTTCATGGAACGGTAAAGATTCAGCAAATACCTTTAATGTGTCATACATAATTGGCGCACATGGTGCTTTTACAGGCGGAATACCAGGCACAAGTGTCATTCCTGTTATTTATACTGTTATCCTGAAATAGAAAGCCGCATTTTCGGGATCAGACACTACCTCATTTTTATTCGATCAATTTTTTGGCTCCCTGATTATGGGAAATTGTCGGGAAGAATGATTGAGGTTAATACTGGTTCCAGTTCCTTTCAATTATAATAATCAAATCTTCCCTTTACCTTAAATATCAATTGAGATAGACTTTAATCTCAACCCGATAGCTATCGGGTCTAAATGCTCTGTACTCAATACTCCCTTGAGTATCCAATTCCCCATTTGGGAAAAAATATCCCATGAAAAATAAGCGAAATATCTTAAAAAAGCTGTTTTTGTACTATTTGGCGCATTGGTCTATAATTTGTCTATATACTAACAACATCGACAAATTAAAAAAATAGAAATATAAAAAATCATGAACAAAGTAATTATAAGCTTCGCAATTTTAGCAGTATCAATATTAAGCACAAAATCATTTGCACAGACTGCAAACCTTAACATCACCTTATCTGATGTATTATCTTTCAGCGTAACCCAACCGGCATCATTGGATGTAAATTTCGACACTGAAGAAAAATATACCAACGGTATCACTGCCTTAGCCACCGATCATGTGAGTGTGACAAGTTCAAAGGGATATGTGGTTAAAGCGATTGCAGGTACAGTAACGGGCTCAGCGGATTTAGCACCGGGATCAGTAAAGATCACTTCTTCAATTGGTGCTACAAACAATGGTAACACTACCGGTATCACCTACGGTTCTTCAGTAACACTTCCAGCTTCTGGTGCAAGTCCGGCAACAGTAATTACTGCAACTAACAGCTCCTGGAGCGGGTCAAACCCAACCAACAAATTCAATATTTCCTACCTGATTGGTGCTGGTGGAGCATATGCAGGTAAAGCAACAGGCTTAAATGTGATTCCTGTAACTTATACAGTAACACAGCCGTAAGATATAACAGCAGTTTTATCGTTATATTGAGGCCTTTTTAAGGCCTTTTTTATATACTAGTTATGAAAAGAAATATATTCTATATGCTTTGTGTTTCAATGCTTGCTTTTAGTCAGAATCTTCTGGCACAGGCTGGTATGACAGTCAGTCCGGGTAAATTGTATTACAAACTTGCACCGGGTGGAGCCGGAACACAAAAAATAGTAGTAAGTAATCCAAACAACAAGGATCTTGAGATCGGCGTTTCTTTGAATGACTGGGATTATGATTCTCTGGGTAATAACCAGACCTATGATGCGGGTACTCTTAAAACGTCAGCTGCTGAATGGATAAGGGTTATGCCAGGATCATATTTTACTCTCAGACCAGGTGAAAAACGTGAACTCGACGTTGTGTTTAATGTCCCGGCAGATGCAAATACAGAAATCCCGGTACATACAGCAATGATGTTTTTAACCCAGCTTAATCCTGGTGATGGAAGGGCAGCTGACGGAACTTCGATTAAAGTAAGCGTCAGAATGGGGGTAAAGATCTATCATTCGTTTTCTCAATCTGATGTAAGAGATATTGAGGTTTTGGATTTCACTGATGTACTCCCTCCCAAAGAGGATAAAACTTCGAGCGGTTACCTTGAATTAAAACTGCATAACACCGGTAAGCAATGGCTGGAGGGTAAAGTGAAATGGGAGATATTGAATACTCAGACCGGAGAAAAGAAGAAACTGGATGATCAGGAGATATTTTCTCTGCCTGATGATCACCGGCTGGTAAGACAAGCCTTGCCATTAAATCTTGAGAAAGGTAAGTACATCGCAACTGCAATTATCAATTACGGGGATAAAGACGAATTGAAACTTGTAGAATTAGAATTTCAGAGATAATCAAATGATAATACGAGAACTATACAGGCAGCATTTCAAGCCAGAATTCCTGAAACTAGCGGGAGCATTGAGTATTTTTATGTTTCTGTTCATTAATTCAGGGTATACCCAGTCTATTGGATATTATACAGGGGCGGCATGTACTTTCAATACATTGACCGAGATTGCTAATGGATGTACCAGCCCGAACTACTTTACGATTCAATATAATATGGCAAGTGGAACTTATCCCGCAGGCTGGACTTTAGAGGTTAAAGCGAATGGTGATTTTAGTAATGGAAGTACAACTATTCCTGCCCAGTATGTTTCATTGGCTTTTAATACAGCTAACGGAGGGCCTGGTGGTGTCACGGGTACTGGTTATCAGGTATTAAATACTGCCCAGTCGGTTTCATTAATCAATACTTCAGAACAATTAAAAACGCCTCCAACATATTATTTCGAGCATAAGCTAAATATGAAAGTTCAGGGAGGTAATCACCTGAAGGTTGAAACTGGAACATACAGCACTACTCTTACAGTAATACTGCGTTCAAAACAGGGAAATGTAATAGCTACAAACAGCAATGTTCAGGCCTCTTTTGTTGTTAACTTTACTAATTCATGTCAGGGGGTAACCTTAAATTCTTATTCGAGTAATCAGAATAGCTTTACCACTTACGCTGAGCAAATGGCAGGAGCAACGGTAACTGATGCTCTTAGTGTGCAATATGCACCCAATGGGGCTACTTGTGACGGATGGAGATTAGATGTAAGGGCTTCCGGTAATTTCACAAATGGAGCCCAGTCAGTTGCTCCCCAATACTTTTCATTACGATTTAACAGAGTGAGTACAGGTACTCCTACTGCCAGTCAGATCGGAGTAGATAATACACCTGTTGTTTTAAACAATACAGATGTTATTCTTATAAACGGTTCAAATGCGCCTTTTGGTGCCAATGTTTTTACTGAACATAAGTTCGATATGATAATTCAGGGGGGAAACCACCTGCTGGTGCCTAATGGTACCTATACAGGCACCCTCATCTTTTCATTATATAATTCGAATAATGTATTGATTTCAACCACTACAGTTTCTGTTTCATTTTTGGTAAACACTGTCAACAGCAGTTTGACACTTGAGCTTCAGAACTCTGCAAATGAGATTGATCTTGTATTTAACACATTAGAGAGTTATGCTAACGGTGTATCAGTAACAAAAGCCAGAGGGATGCGTGTAGTTGGTTATCAACCTTATCAGGTAATGATTAAAACCAGCGGATTAAATCTGATTGGTACGGATAACAGTACTATTCCTGTGGCGGCGGTAAATGTACAGACTACAAAGTATACATCCAGTTCAGGAGGTATATCTACTTTTACGAGAGCACTCTCAACCGTCGATCAAATCATAGTCACAAATCCGATGGTTGATAATACACAACAGGTGATTGAATATAATTTAAGGTATTATACGGCTCCGAATGACAGCAGGCTGTCAGGCAAAACAGGCATCTTTAATACAACAGTTTTATTTGTTATTATTCCCCAGTAACCCCCTTTATTTACAAAACGTATAGGTTTATCAGAGTCTTTAATTGGAAAAGGTAAAATCATATTTTTTATACAATTCACTTTGCCTGAGTAGATTGATCCGGTCAAAGACGAATGCTTTTTGTCTGCTTTTCTTGTTTTCTATACTTAATTCGATCCAGTTACAGGCCCAAACTAATGATACATTAATTGTTTTGACGCCTTCTAAAACGCTGGTAAATGCTTCTAATGAAGAACTTGTCGATCTTACCCTGAAACTGGTAAATAAAAGATCTGTGCCACTTTTGGGTATAGTTAGTATCAATCCGGAAAAGAGTATCAACATGATCAGTAAGAATAAGACAACAGTTTCAATAAAACCGGGAGATAGTTTGTTTATCCCCGTTAAAGTATTTATCACCAAAAAGACTGTCTCTGGTCAAAGACATGCAATCAGGTTTGTACTTTCTGATCAAAGTAATAATTTGATTATGGCTACTGAAACAATAGTTCAGGTTTCTGTCAAGAGAAACGTGAATATGGTTTCACTGGTTTCAAGTATTCTGATAGATGCTTCTACCGACTCCATCAGGATACCTGTCAGAATTTCTAATCCCGGAAATACTGTACAATGGGTAACAATAATCAACAGGTTTCCTTCTGTATTTCAGAATCAGGCATTCCATTCGACTCAGGAGTTTTCCATTCAGCCATCTTCAGATACACTCCTGACCATCTCAAAGCCGGTTACAAGAAAAATGTTTCAGTCTGAAGGCTTTGATGTGACCTTCACCGGGCTTTATTCCAACGGTGACGTATTTGGGATGGCTTATGTCAGAGTACAGAGCGGGCGGAGTGACCGGGCTTATCATGATCCAACATTAAGTGATTCTTACAATGCCAATAGCATTTCACTTAGTTCACAGGGAATGTTTTCGAGCAATGAATCATACCTCCTGAACGGACAAGGTAACCTTGAACTTAAATCGGGCAACCTGGGTTATAGTGTTGATTATACCCAGTGGAAAAACTCCTATTCGCAGTCGATGATGAGAAATACCTGGTTAAGTTATGAAACGGGTAATATGGGGATAACCGCCGGAAATATTAATAAAAATATGGATATTAACCTCAGTGGAAGAGGGGCCAATCTATTTCTGAATGATACCACGAATAATGATTCTTATGATGTAGGGTTTTTAAATGGAAATTCCAATTTGATTGGAAACGATTCATATAATTTCTTGCCTTCGGGTAGTGCTGGCTGGGTTGGGTATACTCACAGGAAGGAAGACTCCGAATTTTCGACAACTATGATTTATGAAGTAAATCCACTTCAAAATTCCAATAGTGCTATATTTGGAAATAGTTATACCCTTTCGAAGTTTAAAGGATTGAGAATTGTAGCTAATCTGAGTGCAGGTCACACCCAGCACCGTGACAGTATTAGTTTGGTTAAGCCGAGTTTTGCTTCAGGGCTTAATATCAGCGGTACAATAAAAAAAATTGTCATTAACAGCTCAAATTATTTTAGTTCAGGATATTATCCTGGAATGAGAAGAGGCGCGGTATCTTTTAATGAAAGGATTACCTATATGAGAGAAAGATCAAATATATGGGCAGGTTTTGACTATAGTTTTTATTCACCCAAAACCTTTTCAACTTTCACTTTATTTATGCCGAAATATAGTACTATGAGGGCTGAAATTGGGATGTCGGGAACGATTTTTAAAAAGATGATTGCCTCAGTTTCACCACTGTATTTTCAGGAATCAAACAATGCTTTCCGTTTACCAGGTTCTACTAAAGAGATTCATACATTGAATTACTGGAATATTAACTCCTCATTTAACTACCCAATATCAAATAATCAGTACTTAGCGTTAAATACTGAAAGCGGCTATTTCAATACTTCATTTAATGAACAACTACGTTTTCATTTTCGTTCGAATCTAAATTATAAGAGAGGAATGTTTAATTTGAGTTCGACATTGCAATTTGGTACATTCTATATAGGTGAGGCAGTAAACAATTTTCTGAGGAGTCAGGAATCGCCTTATATTCTCAGCATTATTCCTACCATCCGTAAGAATTTTTACCGGGATAAGCTAAGAACTGAAGCGGGAATGGCAATAATGAACAATTCGTCTTATGGCAGCAGCAGTTTCCTTACCGGACGGGTAGAGTACGATTTTCTACCAAAATCAAGTGTTTTTACTTCAATTAACCATAATCGATTTAGTAATTATCAGTTCAGTCTTCTTGAAGTAGGCATCACTCAAAAACTATCATTACCTAAAGTTGGTGCCGTCAACAGTGATCTTACAATAATCGTTTATAAAGATATGAACCATAATGATATTTTTGATCAGGGCGATATAAAGGCAGATGGTCATTTGCTTTATGTTAATGATGTCGCTTTTATTACCGATGCTTCTGGATCAGTGGTTTATAAGAAATTGCCTTACGAAAGTTATCGGATCAGTTTGTCAAATACCAAAGGCTGGTATGCCCCGGATCAGTATATTAAACTCGATAAAAAGAAGTACAGGCTTGAAATTCCGCTTAAAAGAACAGGAACTATCAAAGGAAATTTAGTTTACAGCTTTGATCAGTTTAGCTATGAGATCAATAGAAATTTGCAGGGCATAACAGTTGTTGCAACAGATGAAAATAATGTACGGTACGTGACGCGGACAAATCTGGAAGGTCAGATTCTCTTTTATCTACCTATAGGGAAATATACTTTCTCTGTAGATAGTACAAATTTGCCTCCGGAAGTAGAGGTTGAAAAGAATATTCCTCAGGTGGTGCTAGATTCTGAAAATCCTGCGAATCTTACTATTAAATTGATTATTAAACCACGAAAGATTGAGACTAAGAAATTTGTCTCGCCAAATAAATTGCCTAACAGGTAAAAATATTTCTTTGGTAATTGTAACCTTTTCATATATTTATCGTAAGAAAATATATGAAAGTCTTATTAAGCTTTATTCTTTTCTTTTTTGTTGCCGCTGAAATCAAAGCTCAGGTGGCCAGTTCCTCCTTATATATTACGCTTTCAGATATACAATCCATAAAGATTATTGAACTTCCTGCAAATTCGAAAGCAACATTCTCTGAAAAAAAATCAGGTAAAGGGAATGTATTAATACTAAATCCTTCAGCCTCACAGATTCGCAAATTTGAATCCCAATCTGAAAATCCTGAGCAGGAATCCCAAGAGAACAATAAAGGTAGCCAGATGGAAATTCCTACACCGATTTTTGCTGGTTCAGGGACTAATATGCAAATGGCAAATCTTAGTCAGCGTCCCAGCAGAAGTGTTCCTGTTATAGTTTACCAGATAGATCCACGTTAGTAGAATCTCAATCTTAAATATTTCTATTTTTTTTCTACCTTATCCTTACATTGTAAAAGGATAAGATGCTTTCAGTTTTCTTCAGATATAAATTATTGTATGCCCTGTTTTTGGGTTTGTTGTATTCCGCTGAATGCTTTTCAACGTTTATCGGACCTGAATTTCAGGTAATTGCATTTTATACAGGGAAAAATGATCAGGCTCATATCAGCTATGTGTCGGAAGCTCTGAAGTGGTTCCCTAAAATAGCTAAAGAGCATAATTTTGGGTTTACTGCGACTAATGACTGGAATAACTTGAATACTGAATTTCTTTCAGGGTATCAGGTCGTGCTTTTCCTTGATACCAGGCCTGAGAAACCGGAACAAAGGGAAGCTTTTCAAAAATACATGGAGGCTGGTGGTGCCTGGATGGGATTTCATTTTTCAGCATTTGCTCTAAGTCCTTCGACATATCCTCAAAACTGGGATTGGTATCATGAAGATTTTTTAGGATCGGGCCAGTACAGCAGTAATACCTGGAGACCCACATCCGCCACACTACGCTTCGAGGATACAAAACACCCAATAGCAAAAAAAATACCCGGAAAATTCCTTTCTGCTCCAAATGAATGGTACAGATGGAAAAATGATCTGAAGGCGAATCCCAATATAAAAATCCTGTTGTCCATAGACCCGAAGAGTTTTCCGCTGGGTACCGGCCCTAAACCTCATGAAATCTGGCATGAGGGTTATTATCCTGTCGTATGGACCAATACCAGATACAGAATGTTATATGTTAATATGGGGCATAATGATATTGATTATGAGCATAAAATTGACCGGACTAACCGTACACTTTCATTTACTTTCGATAATGTATTGCAGAATAAAATGATTACAAATGCAATTCTATGGTTGGGGAGTAAATAGAACAGTATTTTTACACCCACATATTCCTTATAATTTTGAAGATCTATTTGACCCTTTCATTTCTTCTATTTTTACTTCCTGCATTTTCTCAGGAACTATTCCGGATTGAAAACGGGATTAAATATGATAATTCCCAGGTACAGCCGTTTATGAAGTCGCTCAATTCCGGGAATGATTTTGTACTGGCATTTCGCACCTATTTTCCTGGTGAGGGAGCATCATCAGCTAAGTATTTTATTTTAACAGGAAAAAGCGAACAACTTAGAGCATATTCTTATGCTAAAGACATGCTAATAGACCTGAATCTATCACCCCACTCACTCGATCAGATCTGGAAAACATTTCAGCAGAATGACTTGTTCAGAATAAGAGATGAAAAGGATATTCCAAATTTTTGTGCTAAAAAGTATGAAATCTATGAATCATATACTTATGAATTCACAATTCTATCGCAGGGGCGAATGAAGGTTTTGTCTTATTATAGCCCTGAATATTATATCGAAGCCTGCTACGGAATATCCGAAAGGCAAAATATAATAAACTCTGTAGCGATAATTAATCTACTTGTCCCTGGATACTGATTAGGAGGCATTCAGCTGTTGAATTTTTTTCCGTTCTCCAACGATCCAAACAATATCGCCCCACTCAAAGACCATTTGAGAATTCGGGTTCAAAATTCTTTCCTGATCTCTTTCTATTCCAATGATGAGCCCATTTGTTCTTTCGCGGATACCCGAGTTTCGGACAGTATGTCCTTTCAGTCTATTATGTTCATCAACTACGATTTTTTGAACAACAATATCTTCAACATCATATTCACCGGTGTCAATAGCTTCTGTGGCATCAAAAACAGGTTTGAACTGCTGCATTTGTTCATCGCTTGCAATTATTCCGACATGGTCGAAAGGAAGTAGCTTATTAAAGCGGGAAGGTGCATAAATTAATTTGTCGCCACGTTTGATATAGGCAATATTTACACCATATTTTTCCCGCCAAGCCAGCTCTTCCAGATTTTTTCCTATAAAATCAGCGTTCTGATCGACCTGCATATCAACCATATGGGCTTCCCATGGAACAAGCCCTGACTCCGGTTTAAAATGTTTGCTTAAGATTTTTTCTGAATAAGCATTCTCTTTTTCAGCAATTTCTCTTGCATTAAAATTCGATAGGAAGCGTCCTTCAAGTCTTTGATAAAAGTGTTGTAATCGCTGCGAGAAAAGCATCAAAACGATTACAATCAGTGGCATTGCGATAAGAATAGCAACCATTGCAGAGAAGAGCTTGTTTACCCAGAATCCCATGATGAATAATCCGATGATCACCCTGGCAATTTCCAGAACCAGTAATGGTCCACGGCTGTATTCTTTATCAAGCCATAACTCCTTATAGCCTAATTTGCCTGGCCTTTTTGCAATGAGTGCCCAAATAAATGGTGCAGCAGCACCAAAGGAGATTATGAGACCTATTGAAGAACTTAATGTCTCATTTTCAATATTTTTATCCAGAAAAGGCTGAAGGAAATTTATAGAAAGCAGCATCATTGCCAGAAGAATTATACCATTGCTTACCGCAATATTAAGGTAGGAGCTAAAGACTTTTTTCCAGTTGCTTTCTGCCTGTATGTTTTGGGTACTGCTGGCATAATTATTCAGGTTTACAATCCATTTTTCAGGAAGAATTTTCAGGATCAGATCATAAACTTTTGGCGAGAATCTGATCATGTAAGGAGTGGTAAAAGTAGTTATTGCAGATGTACCTACAGCAACGGGGAAAAGGAAATCACTTGTTACACCAAGTGATAGACCCAGTGAAGCAACAATGAAAGCAAATTCTCCGATCTGAGCCATACTCATTCCAACCTGTACTGATTGCTTAAGTGGTTGCCCGGATAATAAAGCTCCTGCAGCAGTGCTCAGGAATTTTCCAAAGAGTACAAGTAGGGTTATCCATAGTACTGGCCAGCGGTATTCCATGATGGTAAGAGGATCGATGAGCATACCAACCGATACAAAGAAAATAGCTCCAAAAAGATCTTTAACTGGTTTAATAAGGTGTTCTACTTTTTCAGCTTTGGTAGTTTCGGCAAGGATAGATCCCATAATGAAGGCTCCGAGCTCAGCCGAAAATCCAACCTGTGTAGCAATGACAACCATTCCCAGACAAAGCCCAATGGCCAGAATAAGCAATGTTTCTTCATCCAGTAGGTTCTTTGCTTTTTTTAACAGACTAGGCAGGAGGAATATTCCTGCAATGAACCATAATAGCAGGAAGAACAGCAGTTTCCCGACTGTAAACAACATTTCTATACCTTCAAACTGTTTAGTGACAGCAACTGTAGAAAGTAAGACCATTAATAGGATTACCACGATGTCTTCAACAACCAGCACTCCGAATACAACCCTGGCATACTGCTTCGTTTTTACGCCCAGTTCGTCGAAAGCTTTAATAATAATGGTTGTTGAGGAACTGGCGAGCATCCCTCCAAGAAAGAGGCTGTCCATGACAGACCAGCCCATCCATTGACCGGCGAAGTATCCTGTTGTGCAAATAAAAATAATCTCAACAAATGCTGTGATAGATGCCGAGCCCCCAACACGCATCAGTTTCTTGAAACTAAACTCAAGTCCGAGGCTAAACAAAAGAAATATAACTCCGATTTCTGCGAGGGTTTTGACGTTAGTAGTATCGACTACGGTGGGAGTGATTGAAAGATGAGGGCCGACTAAAAAACCAGCAATAATATATCCTAATACAAGCGGTTGCTTTATTTTTCTGAATAATAAGGTTGTAACCGCAGCGACTATTAATATTAATGCAAGATCTTCAATAAGTTTTGGCAAATGACCCATATAATTCTTCTCCCTTTCTTTGCTTTTTTTGAGTTTCTTGAAAAATATAATAAAAAAATCAAAAAAAGGAAGGTGCCAGTACCTTTTGGGTCAGTAAAATGTCAGCATTTAGATCATGTTATGGTGATTTGCTCTTAAACAGGTTTCTTCTTGCAGGGAGCAGTATTGATTGAATCATGTATCTTTGTATTTCAATAATGTTTCAGACGATTGAAATAGTTTTGTTTTTTACACAAAAGAATGAAGAAATGATAGATGGAATAAATTTTATAACCGATGAAAGCGGAAATAATAAGGCTATCATTCTGGATCTGGTCCGCTTCAAAAAGGATGGGGTAAAAGATAAAACAGTTTTGGAAGCCCTTGTTAATTTGCAGCAACTCATTGATAATGCTGTAGTTGAACAGAAATCGGCAAATACATGGGATCAGGCAAAGGAAAAGTTAAAGAACTTTAATCCCTGAATTCTTCTGTGAATACGTTAAAATTCATGTAAATTCAGGTTTGCAGATTTTCAAAATTAGATTTATTAGCGATGGTATTAATTTCCTAATTTAGCCGGGTCTTTTAGATAACCTATGAGTAGTACAACATTCGATTTTGAAAAGCCTATTGTTGATTTGCAATTGCAGATTGAAAAGGTTAAACAGGTAGCTGAGAAAACCAAGGTAGACATGTCTGCTACACTGGCAGAGTTGGAACTAAAGATTGATGCAGCCAGACATCAGATCTACTCGAATCTCAGCGGATGGCAAAACGTGCAGATATCACGGCATCCGGAAAGGCCTTACACCCTGTCTTATATAGAAATGATCTGTGATGATTTTATTGAGATGCATGGAGACCGGACAGTAAGGGATGATAAGGCTATTGTTGGAGGATTTGCGAGCATTGGTGGCCAAACAGTAATGATCATTGGTCATCAGAAAGGAGTGAATACCAAAATGCGCCAATACCGAAATTTCGGAATGGCTAATCCTGAAGGTTATCGTAAGGCTCTCCGGCTCATGAAATTAGCCGAAAAGTTCAATAAGCCAGTTATCACCTTTATAGATACTCCGGGAGCATATCCCGGTCTGGAGGCTGAAGAGCGTGGTCAAGGTGAAGCAATTGCACGGAACCTGCTTGAAATGTCAGTGTTGAGGGTGCCTATCCTATGCTTTATTGTAGGTGAGGGAGCTTCTGGTGGAGCATTGGGTATTGGTATTGGCGACAGGGTGTATATGCTCGAGCATACCTGGTATTCTGTAATTTCTCCTGAATCATGTTCATCGATATTATGGAGAAGCTGGGATTTTAAAGAAAAAGCCGCCGACTGTCTGAAACTTACGGCAGACGATATGTATAAGAATAAACTGATCGATGGTATTATTAAAGAGCCACTTGGAGGCGCCCATCATAATCCTGAAGAAATGGCTAAGACCATTCAGGATAGGATCACTAAAGACCTTGATCAATTAACTAAGCGGGATATTGACGAAGTAATCAATGAACGCATCGAAAAGTTCTGTGCAATGGGCGTAGTGATTGAGTCCTGATCGGTAAAAAATATTCAGGATGATTTATTTCTTCCATTCAAAAGTCGAAGGGCTCAGTCCCCGCTGATATTTACCAAAACCAAACATGGTTGGATTGTACTCACCAACAACCTGAACATTATTTTGTGCAGGAATTTGGTTCTCCATGCCTGTCCCCCAATAACATGCATTAACAATTAACCTGCGAAGGTCTTCACTGATCAGATCAACCGAAGCCCCCATTGTTGTTGTAAATATCTTTGCATTTTTACCACTTGCTGAGCTGTAATTTCTGATCCATGCTACCGGCATGACCGACTTTTCATAGCTCAAAGGGGATGTTGCGGTCATTCCCATTGTGGTTTGTCCGAATATCAAAACCTGAGCATCATTTGGCAGGCCCACAATGCCGTAAACATCAGTTGGTGTCCAGATATCTCTTACTCCGCGTAAAATTGGATGGTCTTTCACAAGTCCATTGATCAATGCCCGGGTACCTTCCTTAGCATGTACACCATGATGATTGATCCAGGTCTCACCAAGCACCTGCTTGCCATAACCACCTTCCCAGCCTTTTACCTTGCTGTTATAGCTGTATTTGGCATAGGGGTTTTGTTTATTACGCGAATAACTAAAGGCATGAGTTGAAGTGCGCAAGGCCACAATTGGTTTTCCGGCATTGGTATAATCAATAATATGTTTCATTTGCTCATCAGGTAATTCCCTGAAGCGTAATAACATAACCATCAGATCGGCTGTCTTTAAGTGTTCCAGCCCGGGTATATTTGTCTGATTATCGGGATCAATATTATTAGTCTTTGGGTCTAAAGCAAATAAAACTGTGCACTTAAAGCCATGGCGTTCCGCCAAAATTTTTGCAAGCATGGGCAAACCCTCTTCCGAGCGATATTCTTCATCCCCACTCACAAATACAATATGTTTACCTTTTCCGGGTCCTTCATTTCCCTGATATACAACCCATTGTGGATTTTTCTGAGCAAATGAAATGCTGGTATGAATAAATGTAAGCAGAATAATCAGTAGCAGTCTTTTTGTTTGCTTGTTCATTTTGTATATCTTCTGAATGAGTTTATTTCTCTAATGGATGTTGATTTAGCAATTCTTCAGGTGAGTAAAATCCTGTTTTATCTTTGACTGCCGCTCGTGTCATTTTTACTTTATCGGGAGAAATTGCCGGAGCCTTGTTGCCAAATGAATTCCTCACATAGGTCAATACTGCTGCAACTTCCTCATCGTTTAGCATTCCTGCAAAGGGTGTCATTGGTACTTGTCCCGGATATTTTTTATCAAGTACTTCTATTGGACCATAAAGCCCTTTAAGTACGAGTTTTATCAATCTTTCTTCATTTCCGGTTACCCATTTTGTGCCTGCAAGCGGTGGGAAACCTGAGCTGCCAAGTCCTTTTCCATCACTCTGGTGACAGGTATTACAGAAGCCATCACGGGCATAAATTGCTTTTCCTTTTACGAATAGATCGCGTTCAGCTCCTTTAAGATCGGTTATAATTGGATCTTCCTTTTTAACAACACGTTCATATCCATTGAGGTGGGCAATTGCTGTTTCGTATGCCGGAATCATCCATTCGTCAAGTGGTTTTTTACCAGCTTCCATAACGATTGGTAAGCCTTTTTCTTTTCCCAGCCAGGAGGCGGTTACAATTGCTTCAAGCCGTACACGTCCATGCACATCAGCTGCTGCCTGCATCAGTAAGTTGGTTTGATCAGCAACCTGATGCCCTGTATATCTTAAAACACGCACTGCAGCTGCACGTGCCCGATAGTCCTTTGCTTTAAGCAGCTGAAGAAGGAGTTTCTGATCAACCTTATCAAGTCCCCAACTTACCCATAAAGCTTCCAGCAAATGATGCTCATATCGTGGATCATTTTTATCAAGTTTGGCAGTCCAGGTGCTGATTTGGGCAAGCACCTGATTAACCGGACGTCCACGAAGCTCCCTGCGTGTACGGTAGCGGGTACGGTATTCAGGTAATTTAAGATTGTTAAGCAGTTGCTCAATGCTTGCACCATCTATCTTAGCCGGTTTTACTAATGGTCTGGAAGGATAAGTGATTCTATAAATACGGCCATGAGAATGGTCGCGCAATGGATCACGTACATTATGCTGCATATGCCCAATCAGCACATTATGCCAGTCAACAATATAGAGGGAGCCATCGGGTGCAAATTCCATATCAACAGGACGGAAATTTCTGTCTTCTGAAACCAGCAGATCCTGACGGTGTTTTGTGGCATAGCCTGTACCTTTTTCCTGCATGATATGCTCTTTAGTACCGAGGAATCCTATGGTATTGTTGATAAGCATATCGCCCTGAACCTCATCCGGAAAATGACGGCTTGAAATAAATTCAAGTCCTGAGGTTGGTCGTACACGGTGTTTATCCTCGATCAAGTTGGTTGATTTATGCGTGGCTACACCATATCTTGGTTTGATAGAACCAGGCATCATCCAGAGAACATCCGGTCCGGAAGTCTCTGCAAAAAAGTTCTGTCCCCAATCATCAAAGGCGATTCCCCATGGATTCGGTATGGAGAGTTGAGCAGTTCGCTCAAGATGATGCCTCGCAGGATTATATCTGTAAAACCCTCCATTGGTAGCACGTACCGGGCCATAGGATGTTTCCACATTAGTATGTAAAAAGACACCCTCACCCATGTAGATCGCACCCGAAGGGTCAGTGGTATAGGCATGATGTGCATGATGTGTATCGTGGTCATCAAAACCACTCAAAAGAATTTCTTTAGAATCAGCCTTATCGTCGCCATTTGTGTCTTTGAATAGTACCAGATTAGTGCCCTGAGAGACATAAACACCTTCAGGAGCAATTTCAAAACCTACGGGAAGATGTATGCCATCCAAAAAGGTGGTTTGTTTATCAGCCTTGCCATCACCATTGGTATCCTCGAGAATAATAATTTTATCATTTGGTTTTTTATCGCCAGGTTGCCAGTGCGGATAAGTTGGCATAGTTGCGACCCATAGTCTACCCTTATTGTCAAAGGATAGCTGAACCGGATTCTCGATGTCTTTAAATTCTACTTCAGAAGCAAACAAATCTATTTTATATCCCGGTGGCAGTTTAAATTTCGTCAGAGCTTCTTCACCATAGAGGTATTTCAGACTTCCGTTTTTATCCGGATTGTAATTTGTTTCAATTTTAGGAAGGGCTATGGTATTCTTGTCAGCAGCATCCAGATCCATCTTTTCTCCTTTTAAAGCAAGCCAGATAGCCTGATCCCTTATAACCGTCATCTCTCTGATCTTTTTAAGCTCAGTAGGATAATTATCCTGACCAAAGGGATTATATCTGCGCCCAAAAACATGCACCCCATTGGGGATTTTAATATCGTTATGCCACATCCAGTTTTTCTCCTGAACCGCAGCATGAACCAATTTACGATTGCTTTCAACAGCGGGTTTCACCTTTGTTTTACCGAAAAGCCCATCGGCTAAAAGCGGTGCAAATTTAGCATAGGCCGCTTCTGTAAACTGTGATCCATCAATGGTCATTGGTTTTTCATTGGCAGCATACCAAGCCTTACTTGGCGTGAAGACATCTAAAAAGTGAACTTTATGTTTTGCTGCAACATCTTTCATTGCAAGCGAGTAGAGTTCCAGATTTCTATTTTCTGTTTTGCCATTTGGAAGGTCGAATTGCCCCGACAGGTCTTCAAAAGCAATGGGTGAAACAAGCGCAAGTTGGGGAGATGTTTTTCCGTTATATTTTTGCTTTAATGTATGAATTATAAAGGCTTCAAGTTCAGCTTTATAGTTTTCAAGCCCCATAGGACCCTGAAAAGACTCATTGTAACCAAAGAATGCAATGATTATATCGGCCTTATGATTTGTGATCCAGTTATCCGGACTATCATAAAAACCTTCACTGTTTGAGTTTTTTGCGAGTTCAGTCTGAAATTTTTCGGCACCAGGAAAAGCCCAGGGTAATGCACGACCAGAATGTGCCCTGAAACCTGGTGTATCTCCACCATCGCACATATTTCTGATATACAGCATGCTATCGGGATATCGAAGCTGCATTTCTGTTTCAAAATACCCGTAGTTCATCATCCTTGAGCCAAGGTTGTTTCCAATTAAAATGATGTGATCACCCTTTTTAATTTTTAAGGCAGTTGAATCTGATTGTGTAAACTTAAAGGCAGTTAATGCAATTAGCACCATGGTTAGAGTGCAAAGCAGTACTTTCAAATTCTTTTTTTTATTTAGTGCCATATTCTTGGTGCTTATTTTATTCTAAGGGTTTATCTGAAAATTTTCACAATATTAAATTTATCTGTTTACCCGTTTTAACTGCTAAATAGATCGCATCAATAATTTTCAGGTCTTTTAGAGCTTCCTCACCATCTACAGGTACCTGGGCAGGTTCATTTGCCAAAATGATACCAGCCATTTTTTCCATTTGCACAGTCTGGTGAGTAACATGAGGATGATTTAATTCGCCTTTATTAGTACGACCTTTTATGGGTCCATAACCGGTTGATGGTTGTAATTCGGCAAATCCTTTTTCAGCAGTTAAGAAAAAGCGGTCCAGATTACTCATATTATAGCTTGATAAACAGGATGCTACCGCTCCGCCAGGAAAGCCGAATTGAAATTGAATGGTTTCGTCAACTCCTTCTTTAAATTTCTCAGGATTAGTTTTAGTTTCCTGTGCAGTAACCCAAAGTGGCTCTTCACCAACCATGTAACGTGCACCATTTATTGCATAAATGCCTATGTCCATTAGTGAGCCTCCACCGGCCAATTGCTTATTCAATCGCCATTGAGCAGGGTCGCCAATTCTAAAGCCGGATAATCCCTGAAAAAACATAATTTTCCCTAATTCCCCTTCTTTCCGCATCCGGATTATTTCCAGGGTTTTAGGTTCAAAGTGCATTCTGTATCCTACTAGTAATTTGACATTTGCTTTCCTGCAGGCATCAATCATTTCCTGCCCTTCTTTGGCATTCAAGGCCATGGGTTTTTCGCAAATAACATGTTTTCCGGCTTTGGCAACGCGTATCACCTGATCGTGATGCAAGGCATTCGGCGTAATGACGTAAACTGCATCAATGTCGGGATTATCTTTAATGAGATCGAAATTCTCATAATTGTAACAGTTTTTCTCTGGAATATTATACTTGCTCTGCCAGTTCTTTATTTTAGAAGGCGTACCACTGATTACCCCGACTAATTTAGCCATCTTACAGGCTTGCATGGCCTCGGCTACCCGGGTTCCGTAACTACCCAGACCCATGATTGCAACCCGGAGAACAGGGCCTTCATAGGTCTGACTGTAAAAATCCTCAAGGCTCGCAAAACCAGTTTGGGGTATAGATAAAGCGAGTATTGAAGCACTTAGTGTTTGCAAAAAATTACGTCTTGAATCCATAACTTGAGGTTTAAAATAAGGGTTACAACTCCGGTACTATTTAATTAAACAAGATCTTAAAAATTTTAATCCTTTAATTGCTATATCTTCCTGTGAAGGTTCAAATTGTCTCCAGATTGAGGCGGCTTTAGCTATCATTTCAATATCCGGAATAAAGGATTCTATAACTACTTCTCCATTATAATTAACCTGATGCAATGCTGAACTAATTCTGTCCCAATTGATCTGATCACCACCAGGTGTTCCACGGTCTGAACCGCAGGCGTGGAAATGACCCAGTTTACTTCCTGCATGTAATATTGCCTGATAGGGATCTTTTTCTTCAATATTCATATGATAAGTGTCCAGTTGAAGCATCAAAGCCTTGCTGTTCACCTGATTAACCATTTTCATGCCTTGCTCACAGGTATTGATAAAATCGGTTTCATATCTGTTCAGAGGCTCAATGGCCATTTTTACACCTGATTTTTCAGCATAATCTGCCAGCATTTTTAAATGAGTAGCAACTGTTTCCCATTGTTTTGCATAATCTTCCTTACTCACTAATCCGGCACGTCCTACAGCTGAGTAAAGCGGTCCGATCAGGATGCCGCAACCTAAGACAGGCATCATGTCGAGAATGCTTTTTATATAGGTAATAGCTGTCTGCTGATCTTCGGATGATCCTCTTAGATCACGACCCGGACCCATGGCGGCACAGATCGAGCCACATTTTAAACCACTCTCATCTAATGCCTTCCTGATTACATGCGGATCTATATGAGAGGGATCCTCAATTGCAATTTCCACAGAATCAAATCCCCATGCTTTGAATTTAGGGAACAAATCAACACTCTCATTTGTAAACGGAGAGGTGAACAGGAAGGTATTAATGCCAAATTTCATTTTATAGTTTAATTAATTGTAGTAATTATGTTCTTGTATAAGGATTGATATTAAACTGGTTCCAGCCTTTCAGTACAATTATTGCTTTATCATAATCTTACGGTACTCCACCTTCATCGGCGGACCAACGTGTACCTGCATGCCTAGCATCCCTTTTGATTTTCCGTTAACCTTGTCATTATCCGTGACATCACTCATTAGTATGCCATTGATATAATGTTGCAGACGATTGCCCTTTGCAACCAAACGGCATGTATTCCAATCCTCACTTTTTATTTTCTGCAATAAGGCATCAGATTCTCCCAAAGAACCAGTTACACTTAAATCGGTCCAGGCATTATTTTTGATTTTTGATTGGACTGTACCATTAGCTGTATTTTGAGCCTTAATGATCGTCTTTTGCCCTCTGTAAGCCAGGGTAGTCCTTCCACGCTCTTCATAGTTTTGTCCGGTATACCGGTTTGCACCATCAATATCAAGCTGATAGCCCTTTAAAGCGTAGGGTATATCCTTGAGCTCTTCACTACGGTAGTTTATACCACTATTTCCTGCCTGTGTGATTTTAAACTCTAAAGTAAGTTCAAAATCATCAGGCATACCTCCCCGCCAGATCAGAAAGGAATTGCGTTTAAGCAGGGTTGCCGGCGTAATTTCTCCAACAATATTGCCATTCTCAACTCTCCAGTAGGCAGGATCACCTTCCCAGCCATTGAGAGTTTTACCATCAAAAATTTGGACAAAGCCTTTTTGTCTGGGTTCATTGGTATCAGCCATTTTATAGCCTGCAAGGATTATGAAAAGCGGGAGGAAACCCAGTATTAAGTATCCCTGAAATGAATTAATTTTCTTGTACATGATCAATAGCTATAAAATGAATTAATATTCAATGATTATGGAATCTGTTTTCAAATTGTCTAAATGGTTTTCCAGCTTCTTGTATTTGCAGAATCTATTACCGCTTCACAAACTTTTTGAGTTTCAAGTGCCTCTTTAAATGTAGGAGAGCATGGCTCACCGGATTCAAGACATTTCAGGAAATCAGCTACCTGATGCACAAATGAATGTTCGTAGCCAATTGAAAGTCCGGGAACCCACCATTTATCCATATAAGGCTGATCTCCATCAGTTACATGTATGGAGCGCCATCCGCGAACGATTGAGTCATCTGCGTGGTCAAAATATTCCAGACGGTTGAGATCATGCAGATCCCAGCGAATGGAAGCATGTTCACCATTTATTTCAAAAGTGTACAGGGCTTTATGTCCGCGGGCATATCTTGTAGATTCAAACAATCCTAAGGATCCATTATTGAAGTGGCAATGGAAAATACAGGCATCGTCTATCCCTACTTTTTCCTTTTTACCGGTCAGCTGGTGCATACGTTCTTTGACAAAGGTTTCGGTGAGTGCAGAAACATCTTTAATGCCTCCATTTAACCAGATAGCGGTATCAATGCAGTGTGCAAGCAAATCGCCTGTAACGCCAGAACCTGCAGCATCTATATCCAGACGCCATAAACCTTCACCACCTTGTGGCAGATCAGCATTGATTGTCCAGTCTTGCAGGAAATTGGCTCGGTAATGAAATATTTTTCCCAGTTTTCCGGAATCGATAATTTGTTTGGCCAATGTAACTGCCGGAACACGGCGATAATTATACCATACTGTATTTGGAACACCTGCTTTTTCAATTGCATCCACCATGGCTACACCTTCAGCTAAAGTCCTTGAAAGAGGTTTTTCACAGAGAATCATTTTGCCTGCAGCGGCTGCAGCGATTGCAATTTCTGCATGCATATTATTAGGTGCGCAGATGTCAACAGCATCAATATCCTCACGGGTAATCAGTGTTTCCCAATCTGTTTCAAAGGATTCATAGCCCCATTGTTCAGCAAATGCCTGAACTTTGTCTTTACTTCGTGAACATACTGCTTTTAAAACCGGACGAAATTCCAGTTCCGGGAAAAAATCACCAACTCTTTTGTAGCCATTTGAATGGGTCCGGCCCATAAAGCCACATCCAATTAACCCGATTCTTAATTCTTTTTTATTAGCCATTATAGTATTTTAAAATTTCAACTAATCAATTAATTGCTTAAGTCCAGCTGTTTAAGCTGCGAACTTTGATCATCGCTGCCAAAATATCATTCCATGTTTTTTGCTGTTCTAAAACAGCATTCGGAAACATGCAACCATCCCAGCAGATATGTTTAAACGCTTTTGTTAACTCTCCGTTTTCATTGCGAAGCCAATGTCCGGCATCGATAGCAATATCTAATTTACCATTAGGATCTGTTGCCTGGCAATGTCTTCCTGTTTTATCATGTGAGCCCGAACCATAAGCTGTTCCATCATTCTGAGCAACGTGAAAATCTATAGTCCATGGGCGCAATGCTGCGGTTAATTTCTTTAGTCCTTCGGTCAGTGTTTCCCGGTCATCCCACTTATAATCGGCAGGTAAAATGCGATCTTCAGGTGCATTATAACCCAGGAGATATAAAAAAGTATGTGACATGTCTGCCTGAAATCCAATATTCGGACGATCCACTGCTTCAAGTGTATCCAGCATTGCTTTCCAGCTATGCATACCACCCCAGCAAATTTCACCCTCAGCGGCAAGCTTTTCACCATAATCAGCTGCCACATCACATGCTTCCCTGAAAGTTTGAGCGATGAGTTTAGTGTTATTAACAGGATCTTTAGCCCAGTCTTCAACACTGCTGGCTGAATCAATGCGAACTACACCGTATGGGCGTATACCCATTTCTTTCAATTTTTGCCCATAGATGCAAGATTTACGCACCTGCTCAACAAAATTTGCGCGATCTTCTTTGGTACCCATTGCCGGTCCGCCCCAAATTGGTGCAACCAGACTGCCAATTACTAAATTATGCTTACTTACCTGATCAGCAAGCCTTTTAATGCCATCCAAATCATCTAAATTGATTGAAGGGTCAAAAAGACCAACATCAACGCCATCGAATTTAACTCCGTCGACTTCTGCAGCGGCGGTCATCTCGAGCATTTTCTCTAATGAGATTGGTGGTTCTGAATCAGGACCTTTTCCCACAATGCCAGGCCATGTGGCATTGTGAAGTTTTGGATAAATATTCTCAGACATATTCAATAAATATTAAAAATTACAAAATAAGATCCGGGTTTTCCGGACCGAAATGTTTTAGTATAACAATTGGATCGGTTTTGGAAGGGTTGCTAATGCGCACACCTTCTTTTGCTGCTTTTTCAGAGACAAAGAACTCATCGTTTGTAAGTTGTCCATATCTGATCAGAGCCGGAGTTTCAATATCCCATACCCCAAATTTACCATGCCCCTGCATCACAATCATGCCATAGCAGGCACTATCCCTGATTGTAACTGTTTGTCCTGGTAATACAGTAAGTTCTTTTGCGCTGAATGCTGCTGATCTGTAGCAGATCCAGTTTTCGATATATCCTTCAGATTCCATTTCCGCCAGAGCTTTCACAGGTTTCGGAAGCATAAACCGGGTTTCCAGAATATTCGGATTTACGTTCAAATCCCAGTCAATTACTTCCATCAACTGGTCATAATCGCCAATTCTGTCCTTTGGAGTTCCGTTCCAAAGTAGTTCCTCAGGTATAATAGCTTCATTAACAAGGGATTGATACATTGCGAAAACGTCGGACGCTTTTTGTGGTTCGTAAGTACACATACTTCCGGGTGCATGAAGCATGCCCGGTGGCACATCCCATCCGGTTCCAGGCTCCAGTTTAAAGGCCTGTGAATAAGTGGTCAGTTTATTATCACCTTTTGTGAAATTAACCAGACATTCCCTGATTTGCGCTTTGGTGGTACCCGGCGCGATACCAAAGAAGGTATAAGGAAAATCTCCGCCGTGATTGTTTAGCTGTGGTGGAAAATAATAGGCTTCGGGTTTACCTTTTTGTCCGATTTTGGCAGCATGTTCATCATTGTGATGAATATGATGGGGCAGGGGACCCATATTGTCAAAGAATTTAGAATACATCGGCCAGCTTTGGTGTTCATTCCAAAGACGATCTCCGATAATTTCGCCTTTAAGCTCATCAATTGCATCTTTTAATAGAAATTGCTCATCTTTTCCTCCTTCATTGTAGACAACCGGGCTTAAACCCTCATTTTTTCCAGTGAGGGGTCCGTTTTGTGCCGGAGTAGTAGACGATAACCATCTTTCATCAATACCACCACGTTGCCCGCCAAGTACATAATAATCATCCGGGTGCAATTTGATCCTTCTTCCCGGTACGCAAAATGAACGGGGTACCCAGGTAGGGGCTAATCTGAGAATTCCTTTTCCTTGTTCTAATGCTTTCTTTGCTAAACTCATATTCTTATTAAAATGTTATGCAGGCTTAAATGTTTAAGCCTTTTTATTTAAAACTTGTATTTCTAATTCATACTTTCTGCTTTCTCCGGGAGCAAGCAGGATTAATTCATTTTGCCGCCTTGCCCGGCTTTGTCCGATGGGCGGATTTGTGCCGGGTTCGAGCCCGACAACATATTCTCCTTTACCATAATGCAGCCAGTTTGTTAAGCAGGGCAATTCTTTTTTTCTAAACTTTAAGTTGAGAATAATTCCTATTTTTTGGTTATCAATTCCACAATTGCAGAAGCCTGACTTATCAGCTTCAATATCTATAAATGCAGCTTCTTCTCCGGAGCCCTGATGTTCATCCAGGGGGGCAGGGCAGGTATGAAAATCATTCCCTTCTGCGAAAAGTTTATCCGGATTACCATCACGTGATTTCCATGGACCATTCCATACTATTTTACTGCCTTCATCAACTAATGGCCAGCCCAAATTACAGTGGTATAGCAACATATGCGGAGCCTCTGTATTTCCGCGGTTAATTACCTCATCCTGAATCCGGATTGTGGATTTTCCCAAAGTGGCAGAAATTGTACGTCTTAATTCCAATCTGTTTCCCAATGCCTGCGATTCCCTGATGACTCCGCTAATACTCATTTCCATATTTCCTGATAGGAGATCAGGTTGAATTATTGACACAATTTCTGCCGGGGTATTGCTTATTTGTCCGTGAATACCGCGCTCACCAAATTCGTCCTTTTCAGGGCCGCCAACATGGCTGAGTCCGCAGGTAACCACCAATCCTCCGCCAAAAGTTCTGAGCCATTCAATGCCTTTATCAGACAAAGCCTCTGCTTTACTGACTCCTGAATGGCTCAGCCAGGCAAGGCTATGCTCATTGTAAAATGCATCGGCAATATCCATAGCGCGGTCGATGACTACTTTAAATCGCAGGCCCGATCCAGTGTTGATCCAGGCAATGCGTGTTCCACGCCCGGCTCCATTATCCAGAACAGAGGTTTCAATATCACCCAATTGTTGGGTATTAGATATTTTATTATGCCAGGTCTGTTGGTCCAAAATTATAATCTCCTCTTATGCTTTTATTTCTTTAATAATTTCGGCTTATAGATCTGATGATCTTTATTTGATCCTGAAATAAGGTAAGCCATCAGGTCTTTTAATTCTTCTTTATTTAAGCCATTGACCATACCCGGATACATGGATGATACATCAGAAATCCTGGTTCTTACCACATCACTCTTGATTACCTCACGCAATGTTTGTGGGGCAAAAGGATTTTGAGAAATATAATATTTTTCAGAATCTTCATTTTTCAGTCTCCCGGTTACCGAACCACCATTCTTTAGGTAAAAAGAAGTATAAGCATACTGATCAGATATCACTTTATTCGGCTCAAGAATAGACTCCAGAATATCACGGGCAGAGAAGCGTGTTCCCAGTTGGCTTAATGCAGGACCAACTGCACCTCCTTCACCTTTCATGCTATGGCATGAAATACAGCGGGTAGCGCTAAACAACATTTCACCTTGCTCAAAGTTTCTGTCTGTCGAATCTTTCTGAACAACTTCCAGAGCTTCATCTAATTTCCAGGTTCTGCCCGGACCTTTAGGACTGCCCACACTGGCCAGTTTCATGCCATTATTAGTCAGTAATTCATTGCCGGAAATCTTATTATAATGCTCGACTTGATCTTGTGGCAGATTAGCTAAAGCCATTTTGCGCGCCTTATCGATAAAACCGATAAAGCTATTGCCACCCTTATATCCAAATGCGGTATAATACCATTTGAAATATTTTTCCCTTAATTCTGTTGTCCAGCCATTTTTTGCTTCACTTAAAGCCGTTACATAATAGATTTGCTGAGCAGGAGGGGTTTTAGCCAGCATACCTGCAATATCCAGTCCGTATTGAGGGTTACGCAGAATCAGGTCTGATGACTGCATGAATGTTTTCTGGTCATCCACATCCCGGACAACCCCATCGAGTAAGGCCAGTGTTTTTTGAACTACCAATGGGTCATCCAGAGCAACCAGAACCTTGCTGAATGAGCGATTCAACTCATTGCTTTTTGCAGGATAGAACTGATTCAGATAAGCGCTTAATTTAACTTTTTCAACATCATAGGGTTTACCCATTCTCGAAATGATCAATTCATAGGCTCTTAAAACATCTATTTGCTGAGATTCAGGTAATAGATTGTAGTTGATCTTCATCAATGAATTGATCATCCTGACCTGTAAACCTCTGTTACCTGTTCTGGCCATAGCAATCATGGCTTGAGTAAGAATCTGAGGGTCCTTTTCTATGAATGCTTTTTCCTGCCACAGGTAAAGCGGCTGATGTTCCATTGCTATACGGGCAGCATATCGGATATAGCGATCCTTATTTTTCAGGTTAGGCCATGCCATAGTAATAGCCTTTGGATTTGGGCCGGCATGAAATGTTTCCAATTGACGTCTTAAATTACGTGCCTGAAGTATATCAGCCGGAGTTTTTGTGATCAATGGAGTATTGGGTAAAGTGTTTTCGCCGTAATAAACTCTGTATAGATCCGAGTCCAGTTTACGACCACCTGTTAAAAAATACATTGCACCATCAGGTCCTATTATACCATCTGTTAATGGCAGGGGTGCACCTGAAATAAATTCTTCGGCTGTTGCTTTGTAGGATGATCCGCTGGGCGTTAATTGAACAGCATAAATAATTCCAAAACTCCAGTCAAAAGCAAACAGACCCCGGCGGTATTTTTCAGGGAATCGGGCATTATTTCCACTGAACAGACTTGTTGGGGAGCCTTGCCCGATATTCAATATTGCCGGCAAATTATCGGGATAAGCAGGAGACCATTTACTATTCCCTGTGCGCCATCCAAATTCGCTGCCACTGGTAGAATGACTGATGCGGGTAGGCCGGTACCAGGGCATTCCAAAATCCCATTCCATATCAGCATCATAAACGAACATATCTCCAACCTCATTAAAGGCAAGATCAAATGCATTCCGGTATCCTGCGCTGATCAGCTCCCAGTTTGTACCTTCCGGATTAATTTTGACAACAAAACCTCCCGGGGCATTACGATCATTCGCATGTCCGTTCGGATCTTTTATCAATGGGAATAAATTATCCTCTTTCCAGGTTTCAGGTAAGCGATAGGCCTCCATTTTTGGAACATCTACATGATTTCCGGCTATAAGATGTATTGATTTTTTATCGGGAGAAATAACCATGCTGTGAGGTCCGTGTTCACCACCTGGAGTAACCAGGTCCTTTAGCAGGCTTATCTGATCATACTGATCATCGTTATCAGTGTCTTTAAGACGGTAAAGACCACTACCTTTAGCCATTGAGGTATCACTTTTATGGTTAACCATTACATACAGGCTATTGAATGCATAAAGTAAGCCCTGGGCATAGCCCATTTTTATCTTTTCTTTTGAAGTGTCACCTGCAATTTTAATCTCCAGTTTTTCAACAATTACTTTTGATTTAACCGCATCTGTGCCAATTGGCGGAATAGTTAAACGGTATAAATAGCCGTACTGATCACAGGCAATCATTCGACCCTTATGATCGAAAGTCATTGCAACCCAGGAACCATTTTTGCTTTCAGAAGGGCTGTATAAATGCTCTGCCTTAAAATTGGGTAATAACTTAAGCTTCTCAACTTTCGGATCCAGCTCTCTGACTCTGTTCTTTTTAGTTTCCTCTACGTTGTCAATAAAAGAGATTGCTAAAAAAAAGACGATGGACAGTAATCCTGCCAGTTTTAAGTACGTGTTACGTTTCATAATTTTATGTCCTGCTATTTTTAAAGTATTTTAAATATAAACTTGATTTTTGTGATGGGATGATTTTTTTTAATCAGGGTTTCTCATTAAAAAATACATATAGGCCATCTTTTCCTGCGACTATTATATCTTTTCTGCCGGTTTTATGCAGATCTGCAATGCTAAAGAATATTCCTGTACCCTTACCTTCACCAAAAGGACCGTAACTGATTACGTGTTTTGTAAATGATTCGCCGTTCCATTTGAAATAATAGAGTCCCGGCGATTCATTTCCTCCGGGGTCTTTACCATTATGTGCCCGATAACGTTTGCCGGTGATCAGTTCCATTTGTCCGTCCTTGTCAATATCCTCCCATTCCATTGTATGAAACTGGGAATGAAAAGGATCTATCGGATGCTTTATAAATTTAACTGATTTTTCTTCTCTTTTCTGTTCGTACCAGTAAAGACCGTAGGAATGACCATGGCCAGCTATAAGGTCATTTAAACCATCCTTGTTGATATCTGTAACTATAACAGGAATGCTGGCATCTTTCAGGTCAAAATCAGAATGCAGCTTCCATGCTTTATTATTTTTTCCATCCGGAGCTTCGATCCATCCTTCCGAAACTATAAAATCACCTCTGCCATCTCCATTAATATCCCCAAATCCCAAACCATGACCATGCTTTTCGATAACCTGTGTTTTTGTGAATTCCCCAAGTGCTTTATTGTTTTTATCCCTTTTCAGAGTGTAATAGATCAGCGGATTGCCCGGAGTATTAGGCACTATTTCATCAAAACCATCTCCATTGATATCCCAGGCCCGTATGGTCTCAATATTACCGGTTTGGGCGATGTCTAATAATGCCCACTCTTTTTCATTGTCCGGATTTTTACGCCAGCGAAGGGTTTTGCTGAACCAACCCCCGGTAATAAAATCTATTTTATCATCACCATCAACATCCATTGGGATGGTTGCAAAGTCATCATAATATTCACTTACCCGTTCTACCTGACCTATGAAATGACGATTGAGAAATGCCGGACCCTCATACCAGTAACTTCCGGAAACAATGTCGGGATTTTGGTCTCCATTCACATCAAAAACACCTACCGACTCGGCACTTTCTGAGGCTATCAATTGTTTTCTGAATTTGAGTTCAGAACTTGTCTGGAATGACAATAGTGGCAGAACGCACAAGCCAACAATTACTTTTGAATAATATAAAAATCCTGTGGAAGCCATCAAAAAGAAATTATCCGTAATTATTGGTTTGTATTATTAAATATATAATTATTCAGGAAAAGAAAATCTTTCCCCAAAACCAAACACAAATTAAAAATTAAATTATTAAGGTCTGTCCTGAGCTGTCATGGCTGTGATTTCAAATGGGGGTTGCTTTAGGCGAACAGTTCCATCTCTGCCTTGCCTAAACCATCTGGGGTTGTATAGAAAGGTCTTTTCTCCACGATGTAGCTGGCATCTTCGGCAATACCAAGAGCGTGATAGATAGTTTGGTGAATCTCTTCAATCCGGATTGGTTTTTCAACGGTTTTGCAGGGACGTTCATCGGAAGTTTTACCATAAACATTTCCTTTTTTAATTCCACCGCCAAACATTAAAATGGAACATCCATCAGTAAAGTGCCTGTGCATACCATAATTTTTGATATCATGAATAATATCCGGTTGTTCTACCTGCTCCTGCACTTTGAGATCTGGCCTGCCTTCAACCATCATATCCCTGCTGAATTCACTTGCTAAAATGATCAGTGTACGATCCAGATGCCCTGACTTTTCAAGGTCCTTTACTAATTGAGCTACCGGGCCATCGATTTGTTTTTTCATATCAATGAGACGGGTATGTCCGTTATCATGCGTATCCCAGCTTTTAAATGGTTCATATTCTGTGGTTACACTGATGAAGCGGGCGCCCTGTTCTGTCAGGCGGCGAGCCATCAGACAACCTAAACCAAACTTCCCGGTATTATAGATATCATAACTTTCTTTAGGTTCTTTAGTCAGGTCAAAAGCAGCAGCTTCAGGAGATTTTAAGAGCATATAAGCTTGCTCCATCGATCTTTTTAGCGATTCTTTTTGATAATCACTGCCAAATTCACCCATAGCACCTTTACTGATCAGGTCATTGTAAAGCTGATTTCTGGTTTCAAACCTTGTGGAAGACATTCCTACCGGAGGTCTTACACTCTCAAGTCCTGCTGATGGATCAGGGATAAGGAAAGGACCGTATTCACTTCCAAGAAATCCGGCAGTATGGAAAGCTTTTAATTCTTCGCCTTCGCCTAAGGTAAAGCGCTGACCTATATCTATAAATGCCGGTATAACAGGATTAACTGTTCCCAGTTCCTTTGCAATCCAGGAACCGATGTGGGGAGCAGATACTGATTGAGGCGGTTTATAGCAGGTATGCCAGTGATACTGGTGTCTGGAATGTAAAATATGGCCCATATCGCCTGCTACATACGATCGGATGACGGTACCTCTATCCATCACTTTTCCGATTGACTCAAGTCCTTCTGAAAATGAAACCCCATCAAGGATTGTAGGTACAGGTTTAAAGGTGCTCAGTACATCGTTCGCATTCATCCCCTTGCTGAAAGGGGTGTATCGTTTAGGATCAAAGGTGTCTGTATGAGCCATACCTCCGGCCATCCAGAGTAAAATAACTGTATCAGCTTTGGCATTTCTTCTATTATTGCAGGAAGATAACAGACTTGACAGAGGAGCACCTGCAGCAAGCGCTGCCAGAGTAGCCGCACTGCTTTTCTTTAAAAACTCCCTTCTATTCCATTGATTATTCATGCCCAGTACTTTATTAATAGATAATTTGAAATTCGGGGAGCAGCATAACGGCCCAGAACAGATCCTGAACGGCATCCGTTTGAGGTTTATCTCCCAATATTTTTATCGCAATTTTATATTCATCTGATCGAACTTCACGCCCCAATGCCTGTTTATATATCTCTTTAATGATCTGATCTCCACTTTTATATTTCAGCTTCCAGTTTTCAGCTCCTTTCCTGAGCATAGAATTAAAACGCTCGCCATTGGTTAATTCCAGAGCCTGCAGAAGATTTGCCTGCGATTCACGGCTGGTAGAAACGGTTTCCCTGTTAGGCCGGCCCAGTGCAGTAAGAAAAGGATTATTTACTACCTGTGATGCACGCGGAAATAATTGAATACTCTGGTTGTTCAACACTTTAATAACTGGTTTATACCTGACCATTGAATCGGGAAATATAGGTCCGAATAAGGCAGAACCTGCATCTGCAAACTGTTCAGCAGACATTCTTTTTCTGAGCCTCCCCGAAAATTTAAATTCCTGCGAAACAATTTCATTCGGGTCTTTGAAACCTGCTGATGGTAACTGATAAGTTTTGGAAGTCGTGATAAGATAGATCAGATCCTTAATATTTGAGTTATTCTGCTGAAAATTAAAAGCCATCCAATCGAGCATATCCTGGCTCCAGGGTTCATTATCCATCATATCCAGGGGCTCAATAAAACCGCGGCCCATTATCTGTGCCCATATTCTATTGACCAGGGTACGGTATAAACGGCCATTTTGAGGTTTGACCATGTTCTCTGCAAGCTGTGCTCTTTTAATCGGGACCTTGGCTTTATTATCAATGCTACCCAGCTCTTTCCAGAGCATTCTTGCATCGGTGAATTTGCCAGTAGGTTTATCACAGCGATTAATTTCAAGCGTGGTATCTGCAAAAATATTCGCAAAAGCATAGGCATCTTCCAGTTTCCAGTCGCTGATAAAACTATTATGGCAGGAGGCACATTTCAGGTTTAGGCCTAAAAATACCTGCGATACATTTTGCGCAGCCTGCATTTCTGTCCGCTGACTTGAATTTACAACACCACGCCATTTTATACCTTCAATAAAACCTTTTGAATTCTCGTCCGGACTCAGCAGTTCTTTGACGAACTGGTCGTATGGTTTATTCGATTTGATCGATTGATACAGCCAGTCGGTTATTGCATAGCGCCCGTTGGTAATATATCCGGTTCCGGTGTAATCGTTTCTTAATGCATCATTCCAGAAGGTAAGCCAATGCATTGCATAATCATCTTCACGATCCAATAATTTTTTACTCCAGATAGCCCGTTTATCAGGTCTTGGATCTTTACTGAATTCATTGATTTCCTGTTGAGTTGGCAGCAAACCGATGATATCCATGAATGATCTTCTTAAAAAGATTCTGTCATCGACTAATTTTGGCCAGGCTATTTTATTCTTTACGAAATATTGATTGGTCCAGCGGTCCACAGGGTTAGAATAAATGACAGGAGCAGGAGGTAATAGCGGATTTCTTGGTGCGAGTTCCGCCACCTTAAAAACCTCATCCTTATCTGATCCATCAGGCCATGGAGCACCTTTTTTAATCCAGAAATCAATAACGGCAATATCATTTGCTGAGAGTTTCTTGCCTTTGGAAGGCATTACATCTTCATGGTCTGAAGGCAGACTAATACGTCTGAATAGTTCACTCTCGTCAGTGTTTCCAGGTTTGATTACTTCTCCGTTTTCTCCGCCTTTAAAAACAAAATCCTTACGGTCGAGTCTT
>NZ_DASWXT010000070.1:0-15609 GCF_036405355.1 Daejeonella sp. | reverse complement strand
TCAAAAATATCAGGCTCTGATTCAAACAGATTATAATGCTTTATCAGCAGATCACACTCTTCTTCCGAGGCTTCATGCTTCAAGTATTTGTTTAATAATTCAGAAAAATATTTCTTGTCCATCTAGCAAAATCATACTTACCTTACATCATAGACCAGATTGTATTGAAATGTCCCATTACAGATTAAAATATTTTTAAAATCCCTGTGGCCGGTGTTATCACCAGGCAAGTGATGTGAATTACTTGTGGAATAGAGAACAACGACCAGAGCGAATATATTCTGAATTGATATTATGGTGCGGTGAGAATACCGACCAGAGGGAAATGGTCGAGGGACTTACGAATTTACTTAGGCGTCATACCAGTTAAATTCGTCAGTCACTTATCAGGATTTGCGACTGACGAAATCTACTTTCCAGACGCCCAGGTGATTTCGTAAGTCTGAGAAGCTAGTAAAAGAAAACCCGCAATTGTTCTATTGCTTTTCCTAACTGATTCTGAACAGTTTTTCTTGAAATCCGCATCTGACTGGCAATAGTCTTTGTAGGAATATCATCATGAAAGCGAAGTCTGAATATTTGCTGTCTTTTGGGTGGCAGTGTCAAAAGTAATTTCTCATAAGATCGGTAGAATTCCTGCCACAAAAGATTGGCATCTGCCTTTTCATTCTGGGCCGGAATATTGTCAAAAACTTCCAGATAAGGGGTTAAGTTTTTGCTCTTTGCTGCCAGTTTGAATACCTGGTTACGAACTGATATGCTTAGATATGCAGGTAAATTATTTATCGGGCTATGCCTGTTCACCCAAATGCTCACAAAAATCTCCTGTACAATATCCTTCGCCTGGTCTTCATCTCTCAAACGCTTATAAGCATTTGAATAAGTTTGCTCCCAGTACTTATTATATAAAATATTAAAGGCAGTCCTTTTACCTTCCTGCAGCTGCAGTAAAAGTATTCTGTCATCCTGAACTTCCGGGTTAATATTTTCCATCTATTATTTTTCGAAAAGATACAATAATTCAAAACTATACAGATATAGCTGCACTGAGATGTACGTTGAATATTTATTAAAAATCGAAGCCTTTTACTTCTGAATTGTAAATAGCTTAATAAATTTAACAAATAGCCATCAAAAAATCAATTAAATCTCTTAACTCAATAAAATCTCACCAATAAATGATGAGTTGTTATGCATTCAGCCCGTTTCCATCTTTAAATGAACTGAATCAGGTATCTTTTACTGAGAAATCTATTTTCTAATAATATTTAGTATTTAAATGTAAGTTACGTTTACGTACCCGAAAATCCAAAAAAAAATATATTATTTTTTTTCAACATTCAATATCAGTTCATACAACTGATAATTTTGAAAGCAAACACTCAAGACGAAGCAATCCCATGACGTTTAAGGGATTGCTGCGCTATCCATGACATCTTGTAAAATGCATAAAGATTGTACCTATGGAAACGATCCCGTTAGCTGCTCTTCAGCAGATGAGGAAAATCGTGCTGAGGAATGAAAATTTTGCTTCAATTGGCTAAGTTCCCTCCTGCGTCAGGATGAAAGGTGGAACGTTCGGCACGACAGGTTGGAAGGCTGCTCGGCTGGATAAATGTACCGGGCGCACTGTCTTCCCGACAGCTGCCCTTCAGCAGCTGAGGGAACTTAGCGCTATGGGATGAAAATATTGCTTCATAATGGCTAAGATCCTTCCTGCGTTGGATTGACTTTGATCTATAAACCGAAATCCTTCTATTTGTTACCATCAGTCATTTTCTGCTTCAGAGTTATCCTGATTTTTCTCTCGCAATGACAAAGTGTTGCACTCGCAATGACAATCTAACTGAAACCAGTATTTATTTAGACTGATTGATCAGGCCGGCTATTGCATTCAAATCATAGACAATCTTTCCATCCCTGATCGTTAGCTCACAGTCGATCTTCTGTTTGCCATCAAATCTGTTTCCGGCTACATCCCTAAAGCCAAATTTACCATCGCGAATACTTAAGATTGCAACATCGGCAATTGCACCTTCAGAGAGATTCCCCAATTCTTCGCGCTTGATAACTTGTGCAGGTGTCCAGGTACTGGCTTTTATCATATCTGGAAATTTCATTCCCATCGCCATGAATATAGACAAAACATTTAACTGATCTTTCATCGCCCCATTCACACTGCCCTGATGCAAGTCCGTTCCCATGGTATTAGGATAGAATCCAGCTTTTAGTGCTGGCAAAGCCTGATTAAAATTAAAGCTGCCCCCTCCGAAACCAACATCAAATATGATCCCCTTTCTTTGTGCCTCCAGAACAAATGGTTTAAACTTCTTTGTTTTAAGATCAACAATCGGCTCAACTACCCCCCTTGAGGACTGTATGAAAGTATGAGTGTAAATATCCCCGGGGCGGAGGTATTTGGTAAATAGCTCTTCAATAGATATGAAAAGGGTATTCAGGTCAATCATCACTGGCATATTGGCCAGTTTGCCTGCCTCTACCCCTCTGCTGATCGGGGTCCATTCAGAACCTGTAAAATGCGCAACCTTAAAACCCACAATATCATTTTTGTTTGCCAGTGCCACTTCAGCAGTTTTTTTTGCATCCATGTCACTTACATTCTGTTCATACTTTTCAATACCCCTCATTCCCTCTCCCACAATGTTTAATAAAGAAAGTACCCTTGTTTTTGAAACGTCAATAATATTCTTCTTGAAGGTCGGGAAGGATCTCCAACCAGCGCCTCCGGCATCCACAACAGTGGTAACTCCTGCACGGAAAGTCGACTGATCAGGAAGCACTGCTACCGTACCTCCACTCAGATAACTGTCAGGGTCAAAACCATAAAAAACATGGGCATGCAGGTCAATCAGTCCGGGAGTAACATACATACCTGCAGCATCTACTACCTGTACAGCAAGGGCAGTGTCAATATTCCTTGCAACCCTCGCAATTTTCCCTTCCTGAATGGCTACATCCATTTTTTCGTTGATGTTGTTTTTTGCATCAATTACATGACCACCCTTAATAAGTATTCTGTAAGGTCTCTGAGCCTGAACATAGCCTGAAATGAAAAAGATTGCCAAAAAAAGCAGCGTTGGTTTGCGTAGCATGACCGTATAAATTAAATTAAAAATTAAAAATGTGCACAGCCTGATTAAACTCTGGCTTTCATTAGTTCTTCTGTAAATCGCTTTGCAACGATTTTTTCATCTCCAGGCTGCATCATCCATACTGAAAGAATCATTGCATCATTGATACTCTTCGGTGCTTCGATTGATGGTTCACCATTGCGCAAATTCAGGGTCATTTCCCTGGGAGTTAACTTAATCAGAGACTGATCCCAGGAGATCCTGAGAGTTGGAGTAACATTAGCTATTGGGGGTACAAAAATTTCAGCCTTAACGCCGTTCACTTTGGTCACTGCATTCAGGATCACATTGGCTCTGTCTTCCCACATCTGCCATTCTTTCCCATGATCCAGATTTACAAAACGATCAAGAGCCGCGTACATTCCGAATATTTCCTCCTTATTCACTTTCATACCCCTACCAATATTCCCTCCTCCCGGAGGCGCACTTAGTCGGGCAGCTGCGACGATCTCTTTTCTGCCCATTAAAATACCAGCACTCTGCGGTCCGCGGATGGCTTTCCCACCAGAAACGCAAACCACATCATAGCCCATATCATTGAACTTCCATAAGTTCTCAACAGGAGGCACATCGGCCGCAATATCAATCATTGCAGGTATTTTATGCTTTTTAGATAGAGCCAGCCATTGCTGATGGCCTATTTTACCCCATGGATCTGCTTCATTGTAAAACCAGGTCATCGCAGTTTTTGAATTAACAGCAGCTTCCATTTCTTCTACTGTCTCAACAAAAACACGTTTTATACCTGTATTAGTCAGTGCATGATCGTATGATCCACTATGAGTTTTCTGAAGAATAACCTCGTTTCTTTCAAAGCCTGAAACATCAGGCAATAATGCAACTTTAGCCTTATCCATTCCGGTTAAAATTCCGGCAGTTCCAAGTACGAGTGCCGACCAACAGCCTGATGTGACCATAGCAGCTTCAGAATGGCACATAGCGGCTATTCTTTCTCCAACTTTGTCCTGAAGGTCATTATACAATACATACTTTTTTGAGGCAGCCTGAATAGCAGCCATAACCTCATCAGGCATCAAAGAAGCCGTATGGGTAGTATACACTCCATAAGCGTTAATAAAGGTCCGCAAACCCAATTCTTTGATCAGATCGCGCTTTGCAAGGGCCTTTGTACCTGCCTGTGCTGTATTAAAAGGAACACCGCTAAGTCCGCCGGCTAAAGGAGCCACGGATAGGTATTTAATCAGATCTCTGCGTTTCATTTTGTATTAATAGTTTTTGTGAGCAAGGCCGCTGAAGGTTTATCAAGGTAAAAAATGCAATTGTCATGAGTCTGAAGGATACTGGCGGGAAAATTATTGCTTACCTCATTCTCCAGGGAATTTTTGACAGCTTCGGCTTTTCTGGCATCCGGGACTGAACATATAATCATCTTTGATTTACATATCTGCCTGATCGACATGCTGATAGCCTGTTTCGGAACTTCTTCTATTGTCTTAAACCAACCTTCATTAAACTGTTGTAAACGACATTTTTCGTCCAGATTCACAACAATATAGGGCATTTCGGTATCAAAATCTGCCGGAGGATCATTAAAAGCCAGATGCCCGTTTTCACCTATGCCTACTAAAGCTACATCAATCGGATGTGCTGCAATGATATCATTTAATCGCTTACACTCTGCTTCCGGATCATTCTCCCCATTTACCAGATAACTGGCTTTTAAAGGAGAAACCAGATTAAGAAAGCGCTCCTTTAAATATTTTCTGAAACTTGCCGGTTCTGTTTCCGGCAATCCAATATATTCATCCAAATGGAACATAACCACTTTCGACCAGTCAATACTCTGATCAAGTACAATATTTTTTAACGTTTCAAACTGGCTTGCGCCTGTTGCAAGAATTACATTAGCCTGTCCCTTTTCTGCAATAGCTTTATTAATTCCGTCAATCGCTGCAGCTGCAGACACTTTTCCTAACTCGACCGGATTCTCAGATATATTAATTTTCATTTTATATAAAAAGTATTTTTTAAATTTTACAGGAAAAAATCCTGCATAGGTGTATAGCTCTATTTTATTATTTCCTGGCGGTAACAGTAATTTCAATTCTTGCAGGGCCGATCAGACTTTTAATCCCCATTATTGAACGGGTTGGACGTGGCTCATCAAAATAAGTACGGTAAACTGTATTCATACGTTCAAATAATTCCATATCGGTCAGATAAACCTGCACAGAAACTACATCCTTATAATCCATATCTGCTTCTTTAAGAATCACCCCGATCTTATCCAATGCCTGTTTAACTTCTGTTTCAAAGTCTTCAGGAATTGTTCCGGTTTTGGCATCTTCACCGCTAAATCCAGCGACATAAAGAGTTCCGTCAACAAGAATACCGGGTGTAAATGGGAGTCCGCGATTATAACCCTCAGGCATAATTATTTTGCGCTCAGATGAAGCTTTTTTTGTCTCTGATGAGTCTGTTGAGACAGTGCCTACGCAGGATGTCAATCCGAAAATGAGAAGAGAACCTAATAAAATGGTTGATTTCATGTTTTAGTTTATTATTTAAAGTGATTAATGTACAATTAATAAAGTGGTAAATAGCTGATATGGTATTAGTTCCCAGATTTCTTCCTTACTTCAGCAACTTCAAGGCTGCTTACTGGTCCGGCCTTATTTCCAAAACTCTGGCGGATATACGTTGAGATAGATGCAATGGCGTGATCATCCAGGAATTCAGCATGTGCAGGCATCATGCCCTGCCAGGATTGCCCATTCACTGTTATTTCCCCATCCAGTCCGTTAAGAATTACATTGATCAGTCTCTGTTTATCACCAGTTACCCATTCCGATTTTGCAAGCGGAGGAAAACGACTGTTATCGCCTTTGCCATCCCGCTGATGACAGGATGCACAATAGGTATTATATAAAATACTTCCCGCCAGGCGGTCGCCTCTGTGCAAATTATCCTTCACCTCGTCTGGTGTTTTTATATAGGATCTGCTCTTTCTGAGTTCCATACCTGCAAGCTGTTTTTTACCGAACTCCTTCTTATCTCCTTTATACATTACTCTCCAGATCTTTCCTTTATTAGATTCAGATATGTATAAAGAACCATCAGGTCCGGTGGCAAGTCCCATTGGGCGATAAACTGCGTCACTGGTATTAATCACTGTATCTACTCCTGTAAAGCCGTCTGCAAACACCTCCCATTCACCGGTAGGTGCCCCGTTTTTAAAGGGTACAAAACATACTATATAGCCTGCCTGAGGATAGGGCGAGCGATCAGTTGAACCATGAAATGCGACAAAAGCTCCTTGTTTATAACGCTCAGGGAATTGATTGCCCTGATAAAACATCACATCCATTGGTGCCCAATGGCCTGGAAAACCAATTACAGGAACATCAAATTTTGAGGCCCTTCCTATAATCTTACCATCACCACCATAGCCGGGCTGCAAGACATTTTTCTTTAGCATGTGATCATAATAGGCATATGGCCAGCCAAAATCAGAGCCTTCTGTAACCTTAAGCAGTGGCTCTGATGGCGGAACAGCCGCCTGCCATGCCGTGTACAGATCAGGAAAAATGGTACGAAAATTATCAATACCATTCATTACAGCATATAGATTATCATCCAGCGGACTCCAAACCATACCAACAACACTCCTGATGCCTGTTGCAAATTTATAACCGTCCTTTTGGGTTTGATTGGTTTTGGATGCATCAAACCTCCAGATTCCACCATGGGTTTCTAATTCGGGTGATGGATCCAGACCTTTACCACCGGGTATTCCAATCGGACCGTATTTTGTAATATCCTGACCGGCATCTGAAGGTGTGCCAAAAGGAACATACATATAGCCCTTGCGGTCAAAAGCTACAGGTTTGGTTGTATGCCAGTTTCTTGCAACATTTGGATCAAGATCAGTGAGTACAACCTCTGTTTTACTTTGAGGAACCAATTGACCCGGAGTCAGTTTATTCTTAAGCACCTGATTAACAGTACTGGTATAGAGATAACCATCATGAATGGTCATTCCAACTGCCGAGCCGCCTATATCCTTGTAATCGCCGAAATAAACAATTGAATCGGCTCTGCCATCCTTATTTAGATCCCGCAATCCAACCGTACCACCTGATCCTTTCATTGCCCGGTTAAAGGTTAATTTGACATAGATATCTCCGTTATCATTCACAGCAAGATGCCTGGCTTTACCAATGCTGTCTACCACCACCAGCGCTTCGAACTTATCCGGAAGGAATAAGCCACCATTATCGGGTAATCCTGCTGGTAATGTCCTGGAAATTTTGGAGCAAGATATTATTACAAGAGCAATAAGCAAGAACAGCATTCCGGTTCTGATTACCGGATTCCTCTGATCTATCAGAAAATGATTATTGAATTTCATTCAGAATGTTTTATTTTCTTAAATATCTGATTAATAATCCCATATTCTTTTCATACTCTCTTGTGGAGATGTATTGCTGTTCAGATGAATCGACAATACCCTTCCCATTTTCATCACTGAGCTTCGCAGTATTCATTTCCGAGCCATCCGGTAAAACCGAATAAGGCCTGCTGATTTGAATATGCTTTACGAGCCATCGATCCTTATCCAGGGCTTTTATTATACCCGATACTATGGTATCATCAGGTACCAGGCCGCTGGAAGATGTTGCCGGAAACTGAGTCTGAGGTAAAGTACCATCTTTGATCATTCCCGCTTTTAATGGTGAATTCCTTGTTGCCTCCTCAGCTGAAAGCGCATTTACCCGTTGGTATTCATCTTTGAGAAACTGAATATTAATATTGGTTTTCCCTCCATAATGTGCAAGCAGATTATTATCATCATAATCCCACCAGTAATGGCCATCCTTCACTCCTGTACCCTTGCGGTGAGCATAAAGCCCTTTATTGGTTCCAATCTCAATGAATGTTGCATGGGTTCGCGTCCCCCCAAGGCTTTTTTCGGCAGGCAAGCGGCAACTTTCAAGCCATTCGATTGCATCCGGAATACGTGCGAGGAATTTTCTATCACCTGTCAACTGGTAATACTTCATAAGGAGCAAAACATGTGTATTGGTAAATCCGGGCATCAGCGCAGGCGGTTCATAACTACGGGCATGTGCAACTTGCAGATCCATATTATATTGCTGTCCCCAACCTCCCTGCGGATTCCCCTGTTGAGTAATCAGGTAAAAATTCATCCCGCGGCGAATCGGATCCAGGAATCGCTCCTCTCCAAGGTTTATATAACACTGAATAAGGAAATCGATATTTCCGGAAATCACTTCATCATTAAATGTATAATATGCAGAATAATCCTCTTTGCCATTTTTAGGATGGTTGTCTTTTAGAGGAAAGCGCTGCGGCCATCCGCCAAGAGGATACTGACTGTCAATTATTAACTGAATAGCTTTATCAAGTGCCGGTTTATATTTGCTGTCCATCTTCTGAAGGTATAGTCTGAGAAGAAAAGAAGCTGGCCCCGAGGTATTGGAGTCATCAAAAGTTGAGGTTCCGTAGTAATAATAGTATTCTTCAAAACCCCATGCATTTTTTCCAATAGTGTTGTACCAATGTTTTAAAGAACGGTCCCCAGCAAAATCAATCATATAATTCCATCCGCCTTCAGGTAACTGTCCCCAGATCAGAGCAGAAGCAACTTTTTCAGCAGCCTGGTAATAATATTCATCTCCGGTAGCTTTATAGGCGTCGAGAAACACATTTCCCATACTTACCGTACCTGGATCCTGAACCCAAACCTGAGTTTTAAAACCTTCCAGTTCTCCCCAGCGGCGTGAGAAATCAGGAAGGTAATGAGCCACATAGCCCCCGTTCACGCTTACCTTTTCTACCATAAATCGGGTTGCAGTTAACATCGCAGAACGGGCTTCCTGCTCCAGTTTTTTAGTCTGGGTAAAACCACTTAGTGCTGTCAGAACAATAATATAGAAAGCAAGGAAAATAGATCTGAAACCGGACATTCTGAATTCTTTAATAGTTTACAATTTTCTTTACCCTGGCAATTTGTTTATCAGAAAGAATAAGCTTACCTGCCACTGCGTTAGATTCAAGCTGCTTCACACTTGAAGAAGATGGAATGATAGGACCCATACCTTTCATTGTCAGCATATAAGCCATAACAAGCTGACTAAGTTCGACTCCCATTTCATCAGAAATAGCCGCAAGTGCATGCAGTTTAGTCATATTTTCGGGGCTAGTTTTTGCTTTCAGGTCGCCCTCATCGAACAAACGGTCGCCAGGACCCACATTTACAGGATTCAGATATCTGTTAGTCAACAGTCCCCTGGCCATCGGGCTCCAGCCGATAAAGGATATCCCCTGTTCTGAAGCATAGTTCAAAACACCCTTATCATCTGCAGCTTCTCCATCGAGCAGATCAAACTGATTTTGCACGGCAAGTATCCGGCTTCTTACAGACATTTGAGACTGAACAGCCTGATAGGTTTTAAGTATATCAACAGTGGCATTTGACACAGCGAAATAACGTATCAAATCCTGTTTAACCAGATCTTCAATTGCAGTCAGACTTTCTTCAGGTGGAGTAATTCCATCAAATCTGTGAAAATAAAGCAGGTCTATATGGTCAGTTTGAAGCCTTTCGAGGCTGGCATATACTGCTTCCATAATATTTCCTCTTGAAAGCCCGCAATGATTTGGACTTAATCCGTCCATTGTTCCGGCCATTTTTGTTGCAAGCACCACATTGCGTCTTTGTTCAGGATTTTTTTTAAACCACTTCCCTATAATCCGTTCAGAATTTCCTGAGGCATTATTATATCTGTTTGCAGTATCCCAAAAAGTAACCCCAAGGTCTATTGCTCTGTCAAGAATATTAAACGAATTTTTCTTATCGATCCGGGAGTCATCCCCACTTTCCGGATATCCCATTTTCCAGGTTCCCAATCCTATATTTGAAACCTTTAATCCGGATTTACCCAGAACGCGGTATGGCATCCCGTTAAAACTATCAACTACAAAAGGCGCATTATAAAATGCCTGGCCATCATATATCTTTTTACTCATCAGGGAACTTTATTTTAATTATTATCAAAAAAACAAACCAATATCAATCTACCGGTTTGCGGTATTTTATGAAAACAAACCAGAAGGCTTCTCGCCTCTGCTTATTATCCTGTCTATTGCAAGTATACCTACCATTAATTGTCTTGGATAATGATAGTGCTCTGCTCTCACCTGGGTATGCTTTTGCATCTTTCTATCACCACTATCGATCACAAATGCATACTCGGGACGAACATAATTCTTTCTGATGTATGCCTCTGTCTTTGCATAACAATTAATTGCCCATTCGTCACCGGTATGTTCAATCAGAATCATTGCGCCAATCAAAATTTCTTCATGAACCCAGCGTAATTTATTCAGAGTCCAAATGTTTTTGTCTACATGAGTGAGCTCATGATAAAAACCTCCATAAACATCATCCCAGGAGGTATCGACATGTCTCTTAAATTCTTTAGATGCCCTGTGAAAGAGATCAGCGTCCTTAATCAGCACTGCGTAATTCATCACAAAGGCCAGAGTTTCACAACCATGACCCAGGTCGCCGTACTGTGAGGCTACAGGATCAGGAAGCGGGCTCATATCATGAGCCAGAGCTTCATTTAAAAGTCTGTAATCTTTGTTCAGGTGATGATTCATAATAGCATCTACACAACGATCTGCTAATGTCCTGATTTCCTGATCACTTTTTTGCCTCAGCATTTGGGTACAAACACTCAATAAAATCATCCAGTGCCCCAGAATCCGTGGCCCGGCTACTCTGTTTTCTGCTTTGTAATTATAAGTAAAATCAGGTCTGTCATAACGCTGTACAGCTTTCAAAACAATTTCTTTTGCCTGATCAAAATATTTAGGTTCGGCTGTAGCTTTAGCATATTCAGCCAGTCCTTCTGCTACAAAAAGGTTTCCGTAAATATCACCTTCGGTATCACCTATTGGCTCACCCTCTTTTGTAAATGATGAAATATAATAGCTGCCATCAGCAGGCAAACGTTTCAAAATAAAATCTTTGGATTTACGGGCAATTTCAAGATAAGCAGGATCCTTATCAAGATTATTGTATAAAAAGGAATACATCCAAATGCCCCTTCCCTCAAACCAGGCACGTTTGGTTGTATTGACAAGCTTTCTGGTAAGAATATCCACCGAGCACATAAATCCACCAAGTTCATGATCCACTACGTATTTACTCAGATTCGGAATAAATTTGCCCAGTAATGCCTCCTTGTATTGTTCGCGCAACTTTCTCAGATCCAGGCCGCTTATCTTCTTTAAATCAGGTTTAGATGAAGCCTGGGCATCTATTGGCAAAATGGAACCTGCAAGGCTTGCAGAACCCAAGAGACCCAATCCGGCAAGGGTATTCTGTTTTAAAAACTTGCGTCTTGAAAATTCCTTATTATTCATATCGTATCAATTTAATTTAGCTATATCATCCAAAAAGACCGGATGGTTTACCATTACGTTTAATCATTCGTTTTAAAGCAAGCAGATTCAACATCAGGTGCCGGGGATGATGATAATGTTCGGCTCTCATTTTTGCATAATCCTTCATAAACCGATCGCCTGCCGAAGCCCAAAATAAATTGCCCGGCTTTGCAAAACTTTTACGAACATATTCAAGTGTTTCATTAAATAGTTCTTTTGCCCATTCCTCTCCGGTATGCTCAGCGATAAACATACTACCAATCAGCACCTCTTCCTGAAGCCAGAGCACTTTGTCTACCTTCCATATATTATTATCCACATGATCCAGGGCCCTGAAATAACCTCCATATACATCATCATGCGCCACGGTTACATGTCTTTTAAATATTTCTGTGATACGATCGAAGAGCTTTTTATCCTTTCTGCGGGCAGCTTCAAAATGCAGCATCCAGCACATTTCTATACCATGACCTGTGTACGAAAAGTCTTTGTATGAGTTATCCGGGCGACTGAAATCATGGTTCAGAACCTCATTGAACAGCTGATATTGGGGATTCAAATGATGATTCAGGCAAGCATCCAGGCATCTGTCAGCCAATTTCTCCATATCGGCATCCGGCCCATTCTCTAAAATCTGAGTGGCAGCCCGCAAAAATACCATCCAATGACCAAGCACCCTGGGGCCGGGGATTTTAGTTGCACCCGGATTCAAATAGGCAACATAATAATCATAATCAGGACTATCATATCTTTTAAGACAGGATAAAATAATTTTCTTAGCAATCGTAAAATACTGTTTATCACCGGAAGCCTTGGCGTACTCTGCCAGACCCTCTGCTACAAATAAACTTGAATAAATATCACCCGGGCCTGATAAAGGCTTTCCATCATTACTATAAGAAGATGTAAAAAACTTATCGTCCTCAGGAAGATGTTTCAGAATAAAATCCTTTGATTTACGTGCAACTTCGAGGTATTTAGGATTCTTTTCAAGGTTATTATAAAGAAAGGAATAGGTCCACATCCCCCTGCCTTCGAACCAGGCAGTTTTATTCGAATTGGCCTGCTTTCCATTAGTAATATCTATGGAGGTCATAAAACCACCAAGCTGATGGTCAATTACATACTTATCCATATTCGGGATAAATCGCTTGAATATCTCAGCATGATAAAATTCATGAAGCTTGTTTAATTCAAGGCTCTTTGGCTCTAGATTATCAATGCTTTTATAGGTAGCATGCTGCTCAGTCCCAAATGCATTAACACTAATACTTCCTAAACCCGCCAAAAGCGTGTTTGACATAAACTGTCTTCTTTTCATAAACTATTTAAAAAAAGGTTAAATCTCCGGAAAGAGTCTTCCGGAAAGCTAAAATTCCCGGAACTAAAAATACAATTTATTTGAGATTGACGTTCTTATTTTTCATTTTAATATTTTGAAAAATCGATTATGTGTACGTAAACAATTATCTGATTGCCCCTTTTTGTTCAGAAAATTCAACATAAAACCTGACTAATCTGAAATCTGATGTGTTTTTCCCTCCCTTGATCTAGATTGTAATAAGTTTGTTCAAATATTGTAACAATACTGAACATAAAAGGGCTTAAACTGGGCTTAAGATTATATTTGCAGCAATTATAAGAAACGGCCGTTTAGATTTTAAACTATTATATCCATCGGGTATCTAAAGGTTTTACTATTTAAATTACCATATACCCGAAACGAATAATTTTATGAGAAGATTTTTCCTCACCCTTTGTTTAGCATTATACTCCATTTTTAGTTATTCACAGAATTATCAGGTTAAAGGAAGTGTTCTGGATACAGCAGGTGTTCCTTTAACAGGAACTCTGATCAAACTTAAAAATGGGAAAGATAGTGTTCAAACTTCTGCAGACATTGATGGAAATTTCAATTTACCAAATGTAAAATGGCCTAATTTCACACTTTCTGCGGCATTTATCGGGTTCAAGACATTCCTTAAAGCCTATACTATTTCCGGTGGCAACTCACTGGTAATTCCCCCTATAAAGTTAAACACATCTTCAAATACCTTAGATGAAGTTGTAATAACGGCCGTGACTGCAATTAAAATCAGCGAAGACACGGTTACTTTCAATGCCTCCTCTTTCCCTGTAAGACAGGGTGATGCAGTAGATGAAATGCTTAGAAAGCTTCCGGGAGTTAAAGTTGATGCTGATGGGAATGTTACAACGCAGGGTGAGGCCATTACAAAGATCAGGATAAATGGAAAGGATTTTTTCGGAACTGATGTGGCAACAGCCATAAAAAATCTTCCTGCTGATATCATTAAGAATCTACAAATAATTGATGATTATGGCGATCATGCCAACATTACTGGAATTAAAACCGGAGAACCAGAGAAGGTACTAAATCTTACCATTCTGGAAGAAAAGAAACGTGGATATTCGGCACGAATGTTTGGTGGAATCGGAAGTGAAGACAGGTACAATACCAGTTTAAGAGGAAACACTTTTAAAGGAGAACGCCAGTTATCATTTGACGGAACCATTAACAATATCAATATGCGTGGCGGCAATTCAAATGGAATCACCAGCACCAATTCAGCCAGCATGAATTACCGTAATGATTGGAGTAAAAAAGTATCCGCAGATGCCGGATATAGCTTCAATAACCGCAAAAACACAACTTTTAGTAAAACATTTTCACAGAATTTCCTTGAAAACTTCACCCGGCTGGAAAATGCTGTTTCCGATAATAACAGTGATAATTATAGTCATAACTTCTCCGGGAACCTCGTACTAAAACCCGATACTTTAAACTTCCTGAGAATCTCCCCCAGCTTCTCCCATAACTTAAACAATTCTGATAATATAGGTGTAACTGACATTTCCCAGGAAAGCCTCACCACCATCCGGAATAATGTATCAGGGTCAAATACCTTGAATTTAAATATGGGAACGCGTTTCTACTACAATCATAAGTTCTCAAAAAAGGGAAGAAATATGAGTTTGAGCGGAAACTTAAATTATTCAAACGGCGATAATGACCGTAATGTGATGAATAATTACCTGATCAGACAGACAGGGGGTGATTCAACCCGTATTCAGAATCAACTCATTGCGAACACTAACAACAATTATTCCCTCTGGTCGAATATAACCTATATGGAACCCATCTGGAAAAAAACCTATGTTGAATTTAACTATAGTCATAGCAGGTCTAGTACAACAACAGACCGTATTACGAATGATATAATTGGTGGGAATCAGATATTTAATGCTGACCTTAGCAATAATTATGAGTATCAGTTCTACACTCACCGATTTGGAGCAAATTACCGGTATATCGCAGATAAGTTCAATTATACTCTCGGATTAAACGCCCAGCCGGCAATACTTAAAGGTCAAAACCTGAGCAGGGGAATAAATACCGAAAACAGAACATTTAACCTGATTCCATCTGCAAGAATGGTATATAAATTTTCGAAACAACAGGCATTAAATGTTAATTACTGGGGTCGAAATAATCAGCCGGGTTTTCTTCAGTTGCAGCCTATAACTGATAATTCCAACCTTCAGAATACTATTACAGGTAACCCTGATCTTAAACCTGAATTCATCCATACTTTCAATGCCAGATACAATCAATCCGACTGGAACATGGGGCATGTTTTGCATGCAAACCTTTCATTCAGTCAGACTCAAGATAAAATTGTAACTACAAAGGTTCAAATCCCAAACACGGTTAACCAGCTAACCAGCTATACCAATACCGATGGATTCTATTCCCTTCGTGGAGATTACTCCTATGGTAAGCCATTTGCAGAACGTAAATATACCCTTACTTACTCCGGTTCAGCATACCTGAATAATAACGTAGCCTTTATCGACCTGAATAAGAATATTGCCAAAAACTTTATGGTAAGACAGGAAATCGAATTTGAAGTGGATATCAAAGATGTTGTTGATGTAGAACTTGAAACTTCATATGCCATTAATAAAACTCAGTATTCTCAGGCAAATTTTACGGATC
>NZ_DASWXT010000069.1:0-38888 GCF_036405355.1 Daejeonella sp. | reverse complement strand
ACCGGGGTTTATTTATTTGATCTTAATGTAATCTGCCATTATCTGCAGACCTTCATCGCGAATAAAATCCACATCATCTTTAGGTCTGGCTTCACCCTTTTTCAATGGTGGAAGGCCTTTGGCGGCGCGCCTCTGGTTCTCTCTCAACAAAACTTTTGCTTCCTGATCATCGCGTTCTTTCTTCAGCTGTACTTCGTTCAGAGTTACTGTAGTTTCTGCTTCACGCTTTGCGAAATCAGCGATATCCTGCTGCAGATTCTGATAGCCCAGCGAGGTTTTCATACGTTCCTTATGCATGCTGAGTAATTTCCGTTTTACATCGTCCAGGTTAGCAACTAATGAATACTTGCTTGGCGCAATGGTATCCCATGGAAGTGCCCTCGGCTCAGAACTCTCGCCGTATTTATCTTTAGGGAAAACTGTTGGGAGTTCAATATCAGGAACTACACCCTTATGCTGGGTTGTGCTGCCATTAACCCTGTAGAACTTAGCCATAGTCAAATTGATCTGCCCGAATTCAGGTGCATTTGCACCAACAGTAGCACCACCCGATTTATTACCGGCAGTCTGAGCAGCCTTAAGCATTAATTTATCGGCTGTGCCAATCACTCTTCCCATATCGATTCCCTGCTGAACAGTTCCTTTACCATACGACTGGTTACCTATAATAATTCCGCGTCCATAATCCTGTATAGCACCAGCAAAGATCTCAGATGCCGAAGCACTGAAACGATCCTGTAATACACCTAAAGGACCTGTCCAGGCAATACCCGGATCTTCATCTTCCTCAATTTCAATATTATTTCTTCTGTCGCGCACTTGTACAATGGGCCCTGATTTTATAAATAAACCACTGAGACTGATAGCTTCAGGAAGAGATCCCCCTCCATTGCTTCTCAGGTCAATCACTACAGCGTCCACATTTTCCAGCTTTAATGTATCAAGCAGAAGCTTTACGTCTCGCGTAGTACTCTTATAATTTGGATCCCTCGCCTGCATGGCTTTAAAATCAGCATAGAATGCAGGAATCTGAATAATACCGATCTTATAAGTTTTACCATCCTGTGTCACAGTTTTTATAGTTCTCTTTGCCGACTGATCTTCAAGCACAACCTTATCACGAACCAGTTCAACTATTTTAGGAGTAGCTGATAATTCCTGACCTGCCGGAATTACCTTTAAACGTACAATCGTACCCTTTGGACCTTTAATTTTCGTTACTGTAACATCCAGGCGCCAGCCAATTACATCCACAAATTCGCCATCCTTACCCTGTGCAACAGCCACAATACGATCATTAACCTCTAATGTTTTAGCTTTAAAAGCCGGTCCGCCAGGGATAATTTCTGCAATCTTAACCACCTCATTTTCAAGCTGTAATCTTGCACCTATACCTTCAAAAGTACGAGCAAGATCTTCATTGAATTCCTGCGCCCTGTTTGGCACAAAATAATTGGTATGCGGATCAACCGTTCCGGTAAAGGAGTTCATGAAGATCCCGAATACATCCTGATTATTGAACTTTGTAGATTGAGAAACCAGATTCTCATATCGCTTTTTTAAAGTCTCCTTAATTTTTGATTCATCCGTACCGGTAACCTTCAGGTTGAGCATTTCATATTTAACACGCTTCGACCAGAGGTTATTAGATTCAGCTTCTGATTTAAGCCATGGAAGTTTCTCGCGATCGTAGGTATAAGTTTCATTACTCGTAAAGTCGAACTTTTTATCAATTTCTTTTAAGGCAAAAGCCACACGATCATTATATCTCTTCTGATAAACATTGAAGATGTAAAAAGGTACACTCAGGTCGCCGGAACGCAGATCATCATCCATAGTCAAACGATATTTTTCAAAATCGGCAATATCGCTTTGCAGGAAATAGCTCTTTCCGTTATCCAGCGCTTTTAGATACTCATCAAAAACAATTGACGAAAAAGCATCGTCAACTACTACTTTCTGATAGTGAAAATTTTCCATGAGTTCTACCAGCGACTTCGCTATAACTGATTGCTGAAGCTCTGGTTTCAGATCACTTTCTGAAACAACTATACTAATCCTCGGGTCGGCCTGACAAGCTAAAGCTGATACAATAAATAAGGCCAGACATAATCTCTTTAACATCTCTTTAACTGATTTTAACTTCATTTCAGAATATACGGTATCTAATTTGGTACCAAAAATTAAATATAATTACGGAAAAGCCTGAAATGAGGCTTAATCCATGTAACATGTTTATGCATTTTATATTATCGGATCATAATATACCTAAAAAATGGAATCGGCCAATAAAATGCACCTTTCCCTTTATTGGATTGTTCTCAAAAATGTCTCTTTCATGACTTTAAACTCCGAAAAAGCAGAACTTGCAGCACCAGAGTTCCCGAGTTTACTATAAACATCAGCCAGGTCGCTCTTTAATTCAATCAACTTATTGGTATACCTGTTTTTAACCGACAACTGCTCAGCTTCCTTATAGTCCATTAGTGCTAGCTGATAATCACCTATTGACATTTTGACATGTGCAAGGTTAATAAGTGAGTTTACAATTTCTAAAGGATTATTTATCTTTCTGGCCAGCATATTCGACTGAATGTAAAACCATTTGGCTTGTGTAAATTTTTTCTGCTGATGATAGGTATCTGCAAGCTGATCATAACACCGGATTGTGCCGCTCTTATCTCTCAAACCATAATAATACAAAGGCAAAGCCTTTCTAAGCACGAGGGTTTCAGCTTCAGTAAAATTCCTCTGACTTGTAAGGATTTCGGCATGATCCATATAGGTTTCTGCAAGGAATCTGTTGTTTTTTCCATTCAGGTCAATCTTTAATATGGCCTCATTGTACTTTAAGGCCTCACTTAGATTCCCTCTGTATCTGTTGATTCGCTGCAGTGTTAAATAATTATTTCTGACAGCAACATTATTTTTGATTTCCAGATTCAAAACTATTGCTTCATTTAATAAACGAACCGCATCATCCATCTTTCCATTCAAGGCATGATTCACCGCATAAGAATTCAATACCCCTGCTTCCGCATTCCGATCCCCCAGATTTCTGGAAAGAAAAAGAAGCTGATCGTATGCACTCAGGGAATCTGAATTCAGACTTCCATTATAAACCCCTGCTGATGTCGGAAACACAAAAGGGATATTATCAGATGCCTTTAACTGCTCACGGAACTGAAGTGTATAGAGGTATTCCTTTATCGCACGAATGCCTGAAGAGGACCCTTGCTTTGCAAGTTCCTGATTCAGTGAATCAGACTTCGAAATTTTGGAAATAATACTCCAATAAGGTAAATCACTAACCCTGTCATCCCATCGAACAGGTCCTGCGATACCCCTGTTAACAGAAATAATCAATAAGAGAAATGAAAATAGAACTGACCTTAGACTCATGTAAAATTGTCTGCCTATGGGCTTGAGAGAATAAAACCATCAATCCCCCGGCACATCGTATTGGTTATCAATTTCAAACGTACAAAGATTTTTAAAATTACATGCTAATAAAAAGATCAGGAAAAAACCGATAGACCGCCATCATAGGCCGCCCATACCATATAGGGGTGTGAATCGCAATGGTATAGTTCTCCATTTGCAGAAATACCAATTATTCCGGCAAAACCATCCTTAAGTTTAAGTTCCTGAAATGATTTTTGCGAAGCGGCTTCAAGACTCATACCGTCACTAACCCGCGTTACTATTTTAACAGCAAGGCCGGCACTTACAATATCTTCGCCAACACCAGTACAAGATATGCCTGCATATTGATTGGCAAAATTCCCGGCTGCAGTGGCCGAATCACTGACCCGACCGGGGATTTCAAAGCCCTTACCTCCTGTTGAGGTGGCAGCTGCAATATTCCCATTGCTATCTAAAGCCACACATCCAACGGTTCCAAGACCATGGGATGCCTTTAATTTTCGTTCGTATTCTTCTCTGCGTTGCTGTGTTTCTGTAGTAAAGAATCCGAAGCCATTGGATCTGGCAAAATCAAGTGCTCCACTACCACTCAGAACCCGGTCATCAACCGACATTAACTTTTCTGCAATTAATATCGGATTCCTGACATCCTCAATATTTATAACTCCTGCAAATTTCCCACTGCTTCCATCCATTAAACCGGCACTAAGTCTGATCTTTCCATCACTCTGGATCTGCGATCCGATACCAGCATTAAAAAGCTCACAATCTTCGAGAAGTGAAACCGCAAAAACTGAGGTCTCCAATGCGGAATGGGAGTTTAAATAAGCGTACGACTTCTTTACTATATCAGAAAGGGCTTGTTGTTTGGCAAGTTTAATTTCAGAATTTGTACGGGATTCGCTAAAAAACCCACCGTGAATAATTAATTTATGCCTCATTAATTATCCTCGTTTTTAACCTTCAAAAATACTCCTTCTTCCACTTTTATTGTTTTTTGAATGGTTAATTCATGCTTTTCAAGATCATATTTATCAAATATAGACATCACATGTACCTTCAGGCCTCCAATCGAAACCGGCGAACCTATCTCTACTTCATAAATACTCGTTTCACTGATAAAACGACCATCAACCAAAATTGTAAGGCCTGAGCCAATAGCTTCCAAACAATTTCCATCAGTGATTAGTAAGCCGGCATCCTCCCCGAGTCCTATACCCAGCATCCCCGGATTACTGGCTACAGCATAAAATAATCGGCCTATCCGGCCGCGTTGTACAAAATGAGTATCTACGATTACGGAGTCGATAAAGCCTAAACCGGCGGTAATCTGGACTTCTCCCTTGATCAAAGCCTCACTGCTGCTGCCTCGATAGATCATATTTGTAGATGCAGCTGCTGCACCGGCAGATGTGCCGGCGATCAGAAAATTATCTTCATGGTAACGCTTTTTCAACAATTGCAGAAAAGGGGTACCTCCAAATATGGAGCTCAAACGCAGCTGATATCCTCCGGTAAACATCACTACATCTGCTTTTGCAATGCGTTCCAGATATTCAGGGGTCATCGCATCAGCTCTGGATCGGATATCCATTACATTTACATTATTAACCTGAAGCTGTTTGAATGAATTAATGTACTCCTCGCCAACTATTTCGGGTATTTTCGATGCTGTAGTAATAACTTCTATAACAGAATTTTCAGCTTTAGCTGATTCCCTGATAATCCGCTTTAGAATCCCCAGCTCAAAGAATTTTACATAATGCGGGTGGCTGATGTTTTTATTATAATTTAGTGAACTTCCCAGATCAACCGCACCGCCAATTATAAGAAGTTTGCCCTTTGGAACCATAGTTGATGTTAAAGTTTTGTTACTTCAAAATCAAATATATATTACCCTTATTATAAGTTTAGACATTACTTACTAAACTTTTCAACATACGGGATAAGTTATTGCCAAAGAAATGTCAATAATCAAACATTCCTCATGAATTTATCGGCTTAAAATTTAATATTTTAGCGAAACTTTATATCTTGTTAATGGTTTAACTCGCATTAAACCCAAATAAAAATCCCAATTAAAAATGCAATCATATTTTAACCAATTAATCAATCAGATTACGGGATTTAATACTGGCTTTTGCCTGATAATAAAAGTTTGTAAAGCTGTTTCATAGAGATACTTCATCAGATCGATAAACATCTAAAAAGACCTTTATGATAATCAAAATGCATTTGGCATAAATTTAGCGAATGCACCCGGAAGGATTTCCTGAAGGGTAACACTTACCACTAAAAATTAATTATAATCTATGAAAATATTGGGCATACAGGTTTTGAAGGGACCGAATATTTGGTCTACAAATCGTAAAAAATTGATCCAAATGCGTCTTGATCTTGAGGACCTGGAGCAGCGACCGACCAATAAAATTGATGGATTCAGGGAAAGAATTGAAAAACTAATGCCGAGTCTATATACTCACCGTTGTTCACCGGGGTATGAAGGAGGATTTTTTGAGCGGGTAGATGAAGGCACCTGGATGGGTCATGTTATTGAGCATATAGCTCTTGAACTGCAATCATTGGCAGGGATGGAAACCGGCTTTGGGCGTACACGTGAAACGAAAACTCCGGGAATCTATAATGTAGTATTCAGTTACATTGAAGAAACTGTAGGTGTATATGCAGCCGAATTATCCGTCAGCATTGCAGAGAAACTAATTGCCGGCGAAGATTATGATATTGAAAATGATATCATGACCATGAAAAAAATGCGGGAACGTGAACGTTTTGGTCCAAGTACCGCTTCAATCGTTGATGAAGCCGTTGCCAGAAAGATTCCTTTTATCCGTCTTAACAAAAGTTCACTTGTTCAATTGGGATATGGTGTAAATCAGGTTCGGTTCAGAGCTACAATGACTGATAAAACCAGCAGTATCGCTGTTGACCTCGCCGGAAATAAAGATGAAACCAAGCGTATTTTACAGGAACAGGCTATTCCCGTTGCCAAGGGTTTAACCATTTCTACAGATGAAGATCTGGAAATTGCCCTCGATAAAATCGGATTTCCACTGGTGTTTAAACCTTTGAACGGAAATCATGGAAAAGGGGCAACTATCAATGTAAAAACCAGAGAAGAAGCTGTTGCAGCATTTGCTTACGCACAGAAATACTCACACCGGGTAATTGTTGAACGGTTTATTACCGGCCATGATTTCAGGGTTTTAGTGATAGATAATCGTATGGTGGCGGCTGCTCAGCGCGTCCCGGCTCATATTATAGGCGATGGTATAAATACGGTAAATAAATTAATCGATATTGAAAACGCCGATCCGCGCCGTGGCTATGGACATGAAAATGTCCTGACCGAGATCGGCATTGACCGCGACACCCTCGACCTGCTGGATAAAAAAGGTTATACCTTAGATACGATCCCGGAAAAATCAGAGATTGTATATCTAAAATCTACCGCAAATCTGAGTACAGGTGGTACATCCATTGATGTTACTGACCTGGTACATCCGCAAAATGTATTTATGTGCGAACGAATAGCCCGGGTTATTGGTCTGGATATTTGCGGAATTGATATTATGGCCAATAATTTAACCGAACTCCTCACTGAAAACGGAGGGGTTGTACTTGAGGTGAATGCTGCTCCCGGTTTCAGAATGCACCTTGCTCCAAGTGAAGGCCTGCCGAGAAATGTTGCCGCCCCGGTCATAGATATGCTCTATCCTCCGGGCAAGTCAGCTCGCATACCAATCATTGCTGTTACCGGTACGAATGGTAAAACCACAACTACCCGCCTTATAGCACATATTGTAAAAAATAATGGATACAGGGTTGGTTTTACTACTTCCGACGGAGTATATATTCAGAATTCCATGTTGCTAAAGGGCGATACTACAGGCCCGATTAGCGCTGAGTTTGTACTGAAAGATCCAACTGTCGAATTTGCTGTGCTGGAAACCGCCAGAGGAGGAATTTTAAGATCGGGTCTTGGTTTTGGACATTGTGACATTGCCGTTATCACCAATATTCAGGAAGATCACCTGGGAATTTCAGATATTCATACACTCGACGACCTTGCGCGCGTTAAAGCGGTTGTATTGAACTCAGTAAAAAATGATGGCTGGGCTATTTTAAATGCAGACAACAAGCATTGTGTCAAAATAGGGAAAGATGTTCGCTGCAATGTGGCTTACTTCTCACTTGATGAAAAAAATCCGGTTATAAAAGATCATTGCCAAAAAGGTGGGATTGCTGCAATTTATGAAAACGGCTTCATAACGATCAAAAAAGGCGACTGGAAAATAAGAATAGAGAAGGTGACTCATGTGCCCATTACTTTTAACGGCACTGTAAGTTTCATGACGCAGAATGTACTTGCAGCTAGTCTTGCGACATTCGTGTGGGGTTTTAAAATTGAAGATATCCGGCTATCTCTTGAAACATTTATTCCATCCGTAGCACAGACACCTGGCCGGATGAATATTTTCGAATTGAAGGATTGTAAAATAATGGTTGACTTTGCCCATAATCCTGACGGGTTGAGAGGTGTCATGGATTTTCTATCCACTTTGGATATTAAACGCAGCACAGGAATTATTTCAGGTACCGGTGATAGGCGGGATGAAGATCTTAGGGAAATTGGACGAATTTCGGCCCAAATGTTCGACGACGTGATCATCTGTCAGGAGAAGTACCTTAGGGGCCGAAGCAGAGAAGAAATGATTTCATTGCTGGTAGACGGCCTGAAAGAAGTGAAGCCTGAGATTGATATACAGATCATTAACAAAAGTAAAGAAGCCTTTGATTTTGCTCTAAAGAATAGAAAGCCCGGGTCTTTCATTACGATTATAGGTGATTCGGTTACCGATGCAGTCGGTTTGGTTCAGAACTTTCAGGACGAAGAGATAGGTCTATAAACCGATTTGAAATGATCAGATTGAACTAATATTTTGAATTAATGGCAACAATACCTCCTTTGGCAGAAAGAATGCGCCCAACTACACTCGATGACTATGTCGGGCAAAGACACCTTGTTGGCAAGGATGCAATTTTACGGCTCGCCATTGAAAGTGGCATGCTGCCTTCACTCATTCTTTGGGGGCCACCTGGTGTAGGGAAGACCACTCTGGCTTTAATTATTTCTAAACAGTTAAATCGTCCATTTTTTAGCCTGAGTGCAATAAATTCGGGGGTTAAAGATATTCGGGAAGTGATTGAACAGGCTTCCCGTTTAAAGGATGAAAATGAAAATCTGCCAATACTTTTCATTGACGAGATTCACCGTTTTTCAAAGTCCCAGCAGGATTCATTGCTCGGTGCAGTGGAACGGGGCCTTGTTACTTTAATTGGTGCGACGACTGAAAACCCTTCATTTGAGGTCATTTCTGCACTTTTATCCAGAAGCCAGGTATATATTCTTCAAAACCTTCTGGAAGAGGATCTGGTAGAATTATTGAATAAGGCCATCAAAGAAGACAGCTATCTAAAAAGCAGAAAGATCAGCATTAAAGAACATGAAGCCCTGCTCCGCCTTTCTGGTGGCGATGCACGAAAGCTACTGAATGTACTGGAACTCGTAGTTAATGCTGTGAATCAGCAGGATGTGACTATCACTAATGAACTGGTACTAAAACATGTTCAGCAAAACATGGCTATTTATGATAAAGCCGGAGAACAGCATTACGATATTATCTCCGCTTTCATAAAATCCATCCGCGGAAGCGATCCCAATGCAGCTGTCTATTGGCTGGCACGTATGATCGCCGGGGGTGAAGATCCTTCATTTATTGCCCGTCGTTTGCTCATACTGGCATCTGAAGATATTGGAAATGCGAATCCAAATGCTTTGTTGCTTGCCAATAATTGTTTTCAGGCTGTTAATGTAATCGGCTGGCCGGAGTCAAGGATCATTCTCTCACAAACCGTTACTTATCTGGCCTCTTCACCAAAAAGTAATGCCAGCTATGAGGCAATTAGTAAAGCCCAGGACTTGGTGGCGAGGACCGGCGACCAGTCGGTGCCATTGCATTTAAGAAATGCGCCGACCAAACTCATGAAAAATATAGGTTATGGCAAAGAATACGAATATTCACATGCCTACAAGGACAACTTTTCTGCCCAGGAATACCTTCCTGAAAGTCTCAGCGGTACGCTGTTATATGATCCGGGTAAAAATGCGGCTGAAGAAAAACTTCGGGAGCGCCTAAGATCTCTCTGGAAGGAAAAGTATAAATATTAGGTTTGTATTATTTTATTTAATTTCAAATATGACTTTAACCTTTCTGATTCATCAGTCAAAAGCGTTCTGGCGGTCAAAAAACACAGGAAAAAGCGTCATCATGAGAGTGGTGATGGCTATGCTTATTTTGTATCTCCTGCTGAATGTACTTGTTGTTGCCTTTTTCCTCGACCGGATACTAAAGAAGACCAATCCAGGTCAGGATATCCTTTATTCATTCAATAGCTATATTCTGTACTATTTTTTAATGGATCTGCTCCTTCGTTTTCAAATGCAGGAATTACCCACCCTGAGTGTAAGGCCTTATTTGCATCTCAGAATTAAGAAGAATCAACTCATAAATTATCTTTCGTTAACTTCTCTCTGGACTACCTTTAACCTCACCCCGATTTTATTGTCATTGCCATTGCTCATTAAAGTAGTTTTACCTGAACTTGGGCTTGCTCAATTCTGGAGTTTACTTATATCCATAATCGGACTCACGCTTTCAAATCACTTTTTTAGTCTCTGGATCAAAAGAAAGGTGAATCTGAATGCTATCTGGATGCTAATCTTCTTCGGTACATTGATATTATTTGTCTCGCTTGATTTTTACTTTAAACTTTTTTCGATCTCAGCATCATCTGCCGGATTGTTCAATTTTATACTCAAAAATCCCCCTTATTGTCTCATCTTTCTGTTGCTCGCTCTGGTAGTTTATATAATTAATTACCGCTACCTCAAGTCAAACCTTTACCTGGAGGAGCTTCATACAACAGATACATCACATAAATCAAGTACTGAAATACCTTATCTGAACCGTTTTGGAAAAGCAGGCGACCTGGTAGCCAATGAATTAAAACTGATTCTTAGAAACAAACGTCCCCGCTCGGTTATCACAATGAGTCTGATGTTTATGTTTTACGGACTGATATTTTATACTAACCCTTCCTTTTCAGGATATTCTGGTATAGTATTTTGCGGGATGTTTATGACCGGTATCTTCATAATCAATTATGGGCAGTTTATGTTCAGCTGGCAAAGCGCGCATTTCGATGGGATTTTGGTAAGTAAAGTCAGTGCTATGGATTTTTTCAGATCAAAATTCCTGTTGTTTACTTTCTTCTCATCCATCTGTTTTTTATTGACTATTCCTTATGTATACTTTGGATGGAAGGTTCTGATCGTGCATTTCATTATGTACATATGGAATCTGGGAGTAAATACATTACTGGTGCTTTACTTTGCTAACCAAAACTACCGCAGAATCGACCTGAGCAAGGGAGCCACATTTAACTGGGAGGGTGTTGGAGCATCTCAATGGATACTTAGTATCCCACTTTTACTGGCTCCTTTTGTAATTTATTACCCGCTTAATCTATTGGGTTATCCGGAAGCAGGCCTGGCTCTTATTGCGGTAATAGGCCTGATATTCATGATCAGCAGGGAGTTCTGGCTAAACAAACTGGTAAAAAGATTTCAGGAAAAAAGATATTTAATTGCAGAGGGTTTTAGAAATAAATAATATGATCAGGATCAATAATTTAAAAAAGAAATATAATGGAGTAACGGTTGTCAATATTCCTGAACTAGTTATTAAAAGAGGAGAAACAATCGGGCTGGTAGGAAATAATGGTGCAGGTAAAACCACCCTCTTCCGTATGATGCTGGATCTGATCAGGCCAGATTCAGGAGAAGTGCTCTCAGATGAAAAAAATGTCGCCGAAAGTGAAGCCTGGAAAGATTACACTGCCTCTTATCTTGATGAAGGTTTCTTGATTGACTACCTTACACCTGAAGAATATTTTCATTTTATAGGTGGCTTACATAATAAAAGTAAAGTGCAGGTTGACTCCGAACTCCCCGCTTTTTCAGAATTTTTTAATGGCGAGATCTTAAAGAAGGGCAAATATATTCGCGACCTTTCTAAAGGGAATCAGACCAAAGTTGGGGTTGCTGCCTGTATGATTCAGAACCCTCAAATACTGATGCTCGACGAACCTTTTGCAAATATCGACCCAAGTACTCAGATCCGTTTAAAGAATATGGTTAAAGATATCAGCAGGGAGAAGCACATTACAACCATCATTTCCAGTCACGATCTCAATCATGTTACAGATGTTTGTGAACGCATTTTATTAATGGAAAAAGGGAAAATTATCAAAGATATTGCCACCAATTCAAATACCCTGCAGGAACTGGAGCAGTATTTTTCAGTTTTATCCTAAGCATGTTTAAAACGTTAATTAACTTATATGAATTTAGATTTGACCGGAAAAAGAGCACTGGTCTGCGGCAGCACCCAGGGAATTGGCAGATCCACTGCTACTGAGCTTGCCTTCCTGGGTGCTGATATCACACTCCTGGCCCGAAATGAGGATAAACTTAAGGAAGTGCTTCAAGGTTTATCAACAAATCATAATCAAAAGCACCATTATTTAGTTGCTGATTTCACTGACCAGGCTCAATTGAAACTCATCATCGATGATTATGTACTTAATGATCAAATAGATATATTAATCAATAATACCGGTGGTCCGGCCGGAGGGCAGGCCATCGATGCCCGGACAGATGAATTTATAAATGCCTTTAATATGCATCTGATCTGTAATCAGATTCTGGTACAGGCTGTTTCGCCAGGGATGCAGAAGAATAATTTCGGACGTATCATCAATATAATTTCAACCTCAGTTAAAACACCCTTGAAGGGATTGGGAGTATCCAATACTATTCGGGGAGCAGTAGCAAGCTGGGCTAAAACACTGGCGTTGGAACTCGGACCATTTGGTATAACGGTAAATAATATTTTACCTGGCTTCACTATGACAGGCAGACTGGAATCCCTCATCTCAACAATTGCAGAACGTGAAAACAAAAGTAAAGAAGCGGTAATGAAGAATATGATCAGTACCATACCCGCCGGCAGGATAGCTGATTCGCATGAAGTGGCAGCAGCCATTGCATTTTTAGCCAGCCCGGCTGCATCCTATATTAATGGCATCAATTTACCCGTAGATGGAGGCAAAACACCTTCATTGTAAACCATAAATTATAAGCAATATGAGATTTTTAATCCTAACCATGCTCATTCCGCTTTCAAGCTGGAATTTAAGCGCTTCAAATTTTAAAAAGCCTCAAGATGAGAAGTCAGGTATCATTGCTGAAAATGCAAAACCTGTGTTGATCTCAGATCAGTTCAAATTTACTGAGGGACCAGCAGTGAATAAAAACGGGGATGTTTTCTTCACTGATATTGTTGAGGGAAAGATCTGGAAATACAGTACAGAAGGCGAGTTAAGCCTTTTTATGGATAAAACAGGATACTCCGACGGAATGTATTTCGATAAAAAGGGAAATCTGATCACCGCAGCTGATGAAAAAAATGAAATCTGGCAGATCAGTCCAGATAAAAAAGTAAAAGTATTACTTGATAATTTTGAAGGTAAAAAATTTAATGGCCCGAATGATCTCTGGATTGATGCCAAAGGTGGAATATTTTTTACTGACCCTTATTACCAGCGACCATATTGGGAAAGAAAAAAACCTGATCTGAGTAATCAAAGTGTTTACTACTTTCCTAAAGGATCGAAAGCAGCATTTGTTGTTGACAGCAATTTTGTAAGACCTAATGGAATAATAGGATCAGCAGATGGAAAAAATCTGTTTGTTGCTGATATAGGTGATAAAAAAACCTATAAATATGATATCGGTAAGAAAGGGAAATTATATAACCGGCGCCTGTTTACCGATATGGGATCAGACGGAATGACTCTTGACAATCGGGGAAATCTTTATCTTACCGGCAGGGGTGGTGTAACTGTTTTCAATCCTGAAGGTAAAAAGATTGAGCATATTGCAATTCCTGCATCAACCGCAAATGTTTGTTTTGGAGGTAAAAACAGAGATATTTTGTTCATTACTGCCAGTAAAGCGGTTTATACCTTGAAAATGAACGTCAGAGGAATCTAAGGTCACAAAAAAAGACCTGCGAAAATCTATTCACAGGTCTTTTTTTTATAAATTGAAATTACTCTGCTGAAGCAGCAACAACTTCACCTTTAATGTAAATCACTTTTATTGGAGTCTTGGCATTCGACCTGATAGTCAGGCCTTTACTGAATGGAGCAAGTGCCGCTGCATTATAAGTAACAGTAATTGTTCCAGTCTGACCTTTCAACACCGGAGTATTGGTGTATTTAGGTACGGTACAACCACAAACACTTTCAATGTTACTTATAATTAAAGGCTCATCACCTGTATTTGTAAATTTGAATTCAACACTTACCGGCTTACCCTGAGGGATTTTGCCAAAATCATGTGTTTCTTTTTCGAATTTAAATTCAGCTTTTTCGACAACATTAAATGCTGTTACGGCTGCAAATAAAAATACAACGCTGCAAAGAATGATTAATTTTTTCATAATGGTTAAACAGTTTTTTTATAATTGTTTGTCAATCAAACAGACCCTGATCATTTTGAAATCTCAAGCCTGCTAATCAAAAATAATAAATTACCCGGTTTGAATTTGAAATATTGGCAATTGTTATTCAAATGTTACCTGAAATATGACCCTGGGCTCATAAACAGTAACATCAGACAATTGTTAGCATTAAAAATGCAAACCTGCCTTAACAATAACAACTTCCGTTCCACAAAAATAATATCAAGCCATTTTTTACATCAATACCTCTTATCAGGCTTTTTATCTTCAGAAACCCTTACACCTATGGTACGACCGTATAATTCGGTTCCATCAAGGGCATCAATAGCCTGCTGACCTGCTTCATCATCTGCCATCTCTACAAAACCAAAGCCTTTGCTCCGTCCGCTTTGTTTGTCAATGATCAGTTTTACGGAAGTAAGCTCACCGTATTTTTCAAAAATTTCTCTCAGCTCTCTTTCATCTACTTTAAAAGGAAGTCCTCCAACGAAAATATTCATATGCTTTTATTGATTAGTTTATAATTATTGGTTAATTATCCTCTGATAATAAGGATGTTTATTTACACGTGTAACTTCGGGGTCACCGATTGCTGTAAGCATCCGGCGGGCACCAACCATCGTTCTTGATTGAAAATCATCGTAATTTTTTGCGCCCTTAATCATGCTGTTTATCCGCACCAATCCGGCAGCCTGAATAAATTCACCATTGCCAATATAAATAGCCGTATGCGTTACACGTTTTGTTATCTTATTGGCAGCGAAAAATAACAGATCACCCGCCTTCAGTACTTTCAAGGATTTCGCAATATTCACAGAGTCACCTTCATGGATATCTAATTTCTCACCAACCAATGCCTGTTGTGAGGCATCCCTTGGAAGTATTATGCCATTCAGAAAATAACTTGTTTTTGTGAAACCGCTGCAATCCATACCCTTTACTGAAGTACCGCCCCATAGGTAAGGAATGCCTAAAAAATTCCTCGCAGTTCTCAGAATCTGCTCGGCACCGGGATCAGGAAGATTCTTCCACTGATCAAATGACCGGGCCCTTTTTACGGAAACATAAGCGATCCTTTTATCCGGAAACGAAATTTTATAAAACCCGTTCGATTCAGAAATTAACTGCATGATATTACCTGCCACAAGGTCAGAAACTGGCAGAGATGCTTCAGATGCCTCTGAATAGGCCTGTCCGTATAAATCAGTATAAATAACTTTCTCTGCTGTTTGCCAATTTTCAAATTCAGCTTTAGTCATCAGGCTTACACCGGCAGACTCCGTCCAGGAAAGATAATTGTCGGGTGTGCGCACAAAATAGTGCCCTCTTTCCTTCTTTAAAACTTTTAGTGGAGTTCCCAAACCAGCCTGAGTGGCCATTTCAGCAGCATGATCAGGACCATATCTTGTATTGATAACTGATAAATTTGCAATGCCGTAAACCTTTTCCCCAAGATCTCCGGAAGGAAGAACCTCCTCATTGATCTGAACAGCCAGATTTTCGGAACTCAGTAAAGCCTTTAGTTCAGATGCAGCTTCCTGTCTGCTAACCTCCAGTTTGTACGTTAATGGTGTCGAAGTTTGTTGCTTTAGTTGATAAAATTCTACTCTCCTATCGGGAGCGTATTTCTTTTGCACGATGCCTGACAATTCATTTACTCGTTTAATTACAGAAGAATCAGGCTGAGCTGCCTCAGAATAGGTAATAACAAATAAAACAAGACCAAGAAAAGAAAAAAACTTCTTCATATAATTCGAAAACGGGAAATGTGGAGGGGAAATCAAATCTCCTGCACTCCTTTTTAATTGGTTAAAGCATAAATTTAAGCAAAGAATATGAAAGATGTATAAAAAATCGGGAAAGGCTGTTTTTAATACTCCGGACTTTCTGCAATACTTCTTATAGTCCATTTCAAATCTCATATATTCAAGAAACTCTCAGGATTGAATAAGTCTGTCAAGTAGGTTTGGGAATCTATATGAAAAACCCAATTCCTTTTCTACCCGTTCACTCTCTACAATTTTCCAGTTTAGCTTCTCAGCAATAAATTCTGGTTCTGTCAACTTGTCAAGTCTGGTTGCAAGAGTATAAAATTCTTCTTTTGTGGGATGAGATGGAGTAGATCCGATGTAAATCCCTTTAGAGGTATTTGAATCTATCAGACTATTAATCAGGGAAATGGCTTCTTCCTGATGAATCATATTAACCGGTGCAAATCCATTGGGGATATTAGTTTTTCCAGAGAAAAATCTTCCGGGAGATCTCCCGGGGCCAAATAATCCGGCCAGCCTTAATATTATTACTTGTATTGGAAGTGCCAGCAGGCTTTTTTCAATTTCTGCAATTATTTTTCCTGATGTAGTTTGAGGCGAGATTTCAGAACTTTCTGTCAATACACTATTACTGTCAGAATAAACAGATGTCGAACTGATAAAGATTAGTTTGGAGATGCTGCTTCCGGGTATTTGCGAGCTAAGGATCTCACCCATTCTTTTATAATTGTCAGGACCCTCAACATTCCTTCTTCCTGGAGGGACAGAAACGATCAGAATATCCCCATCTAAAAGTTCCGTCAGATCAGGTTCAGGATGAGATTGATCAAATTGTACTAAAATTGGGTCAATCCCTGATGCTTTTAACACCGGTATTTTTTCCGGACTTGTTGTGCTCCCTTTTACGATAAATCCTCGTGAAATTAAGTCCAGAGCTAAAGGATAGCCCAGCCAGCCACATCCCAATAAATTTATTACTTTCTTTTTTTTCATTTATATTTAATGTAAAAGTACAGCTTAAAAACTAAATCCATTTTTGGCACTTGCTTTGAATATATCTTGAAAGAAACTAAAAAAAGTAATCATGAAAAATACAAAGATTAAAATAGCAACACTTGGATTAGCAATTGCCGCTTCTGCAATGTTATTTCAAAGTTGTGCTACCGCTACCAAAACACAAAAAGGCGCCGTAATTGGTGCAGCGGCTGGTGGTACACTTGGTGCAATTATTGGTAAAAAAGCAGGTAATACTGCAGTTGGTGCAATTCTGGGTGGCGCAATTGGTGGTACTGCAGGTGCAATAATTGGCCGTAAGATGGACCGTCAGGCAGAAGAGATCAAAAACACTGTTCCTAATGCAGAGGTTATTCGTGAGGGTGAAGGTATCATTGTGAAATTTGATTCAGGTATTTTGTTTGATGTCAATCAGTATGCACTTAAAACAGCAGCACGTACAAACATCGAAAATCTTGCAACCTCGTTGAAAAACAATCCGGAAACAACAATCCTTGTTGTTGGACATACTGATTCAAGTGGTTCAGATGAATATAACAGACGTTTGTCAGAACGTCGTGCTGAATCTGTTAAAGCTTATGCCTTAAGTCAGGGTATCAGTTCTAACCGTTTAACAACAGAAGGAAGAGGCGAAAGTGAGCCAATTGCTGATAATTCAACTGTTGAAGGTAAAGCTCAAAATCGTCGAGTAGAGATTGTGATTGTTGCTAACGAGACTATGAAACAAGAAGCTAAAACAAGTGCACAATAATTAAAACAAAAAATAAAAAGCCCTCATCAGTCGCGACTGATGAGGGCTTTTTATTTCCAGCCATTTGCTTTCCTTGTCTCAGTAATATGGGCAAGATGGTGCTTTCCATGCCATACATACATACTCAAAACAGAGCTTAAAACATAATTCTTTTCCTGGGCAGGATGATAATATTTCCTGAGAAAGTCTTCAGGCTTCAGGGTCCTCAAAAACGCCACCCACCTTCGGTGCAAACTATCGAGCAAATCAAGAGAATCATTCACAGGTCCATACTTAGCTTCTTTACATTCGGCCCACAGACCCTCCTCATAGGGTTTTATAACTGGAGTATCTTCTGTTATTGCAAGCTTAAACCGCATATAGGCATTTAAATGACTATCAGGCAGATGGTGAACTACCTGCCTTAATGTCCAGCCTCCTTCTCTGTAAGGAGTGTCTAACTGTTCATCGGTCAAACCTGCCACCGCATCCCTGAGCTTTCCTGGCAATGCCTCTATCTCATCAATCAATATTGGATAGTCCTGCTCCTGAACGGGCTCAATTTTAAATTTCCCTATTGGAAACCTTAGCTTTTCTAAATCAGTGCTCATAATAATTGTTTGATATTTAAACAATAAAATCCTGTAAAAATAAAATTTATGATTAATAATCAAATTAGTCCGCCTTTGCGGCGGAAGGGCACTTACTTTTCCCTGCAGCTGGAAAAGTAAGCAAAAGAGCCGCGGCTTCCCGGTATTTGTTGTAAATCCACACTTTTTCCCTATCGGTGCAATCCAAGCCGTGTTTTTGGCAGTCTAAGTGATGAATGAATCTGCAACACTTCTCCGGATTGCTTAAGGGCAGTGATCTATGATTGTCAATGCAGGGGAAAAGTGCGCCTTTCCTGCCAAATCCCGGAATGCCGATCCCTGCAATCGGCAGTACCTATAATTTATGAACGGTTATAAGCCAACGCACTATCCCAAATACCGTTCATATCAAATTGGATGAACCTAAGTACGGTTCAATCCCCAGTGCCAGCAAATTCATAAAACAGTTTTCCTTCCATTCAAAATGCAATACCGAGCATAGGGATTGCGGATCATATCTGGAATACATTCATATTGCACAACCCGCAAGACCAGCGAGAATTGTTTTATGAATGTGAAGGGGCCTTGTGACCAGAGGCACCTAGGGATTGAAGAAGGCTTTTGTTCCTTTTGGCCTTCAAAAGGAATTCGCCCCCCGGCAATGGAGGGAGGCAAAGTTATTGGGATATCTAATTTTGAAATCAGCTAAAATGTCAATTTGAAAAGCCTAAATCGAGATATACTGAATATTACTCAGTATCACCTGACGGCAATGACTTTAAACCATAAATGCAGGCATGGCCAGAGCATGCATACCTAATTCCTGAACACCAATCACCTGCCAATACTGTTTAGCCTGATTAATTTCCATTCCTTTTGAGAACAGCATCCAGGCAATATTCTGATCAATATATATTTGGGATGCAATTTCACCGGGTTCATTGCTGAATTCCCATTTAGGTCCTTTGCGAACTATAGACCATACTCCTCCTGCCTCACCTACTACCTCCACCCTGATCAAGGTACCTTCGGGTAATTCAAAGCTCCTGTAATGGTAGGGCAAAGCCTGCATACATATCTGAAGAAAGGGATTGTACAATTCCCTGTTCATGATAGATTTTGCCCCTACTGCCTGCCTGATTTGCTGCTGATGATGCCATCTTTCGGTGTACTCACGGGCGATGTCAAATCGGTTAGTTGAAACATCTTCACCCGCCCATGAAACCGGAAAAATAGCCTTTGCATCAGGATCAAGACTTTCAAGATATTGAAGCATCTGTACTTGAGCCAGCTTCAATTGTTCCAAAATGATTTCGGGACTAACTCTTTTGTAGGCATTCACCCAGTCGGCATTCAGAGCATTCAGATAGTTTATAAGATCCTGATAGGACTTAATTTCAGGAGGTTCGGTTTGGTAAGCATCCCTGCCAATAGATAAACGCCTTAGAGCACCATCAAGTAAATGAGCGGCGATATCCTTTACTTTCCATTGCTTGCATAAAGTATCATTATTCCATTGTCTTCGGTCAAGTCCGTTCAATACCTCAATGAGGGAGGAATTAAGTACAGGGAACAAGTGCAGTACATCAATCATCACATAATCTTTTTAAGCCATTTTAATAGATTTTTCTTCTCAGGATATGGAGGATATGCAATTTTACTGAAATCTATTTTAGATTGAAACATCACTGCACGCTCATGCGAAAAAGCTTTGAATCCGAAGAATCCATGACAACTGCCTGAACCGCTGTTTCCAATCCCACCAAAAGGAAGGTTAGGGTTTGAAATATGTATTACCACATCGTTCACACAGGTACCCCCGGATGAGGTCTGCCTTATTGTATTTCTGATTACATCATCTGAATCCGAAAAAATATACAGTGCAAGCGGTTTTGGCATCTGGTTGACAAAATCTATGGCCTTGTTTACCGATTCATAAGTTATAACAGGAAGCAGGGGCCCGAATATTTCTTCTTGCATTATGGCAGAGGATACAGAAACCTTACTTAACAAAACTGGTTCAATCGATTGATCTTCATCGCTATCATTACCTCCCTTTATGATCATCGCCCCATCTTCTACAGCTTTATCGCGAAGAGTTTTCAATCGCTGATAATGACTTGCACTAATGATCTTACCATAGCTGCTTTTATCCAGCATTTTATTGTTATAGAACAATTGTTCAATCTTTAATGCAGCCAAGCGGAGAAACTCCTGCTCCTTACTTGAGTGAATCAAAACATAATCAGGCGCAATACAGGTCTGCCCTGAATTCATAAACTTACCCCATACAATTTTTTCTGCTGCCTTTTGAAGATCGGCATCCTCAGTAATGATTGCAGGCGACTTACCTCCAAGTTCAAGTGTAACAGAACTCAGGTGTTTGGCTGCGGCGGCCATAATTACCTTACCAATCTTTGGACTTCCTGTAAAGAAAATATGATCGAAAGGCAGTTCCAGTAAAGCTTGTGATACCTCAATACTGCCTTCAAAACAAGCAATTTCCCTTGAATCAAAATTATCGTTAATCAATTTTAACAGAACTGAAGTAGTTGCGGGACTTAATTCAGAAGGTTTGAGCATAGCACAGTTTCCTGCTGCAATCGCAGAAACAAGTGGGGCAATCAGCAATTGAAATGGGTAATTCCAGGGGGAAATAATCAAAGACACACCCTTAGGCTCATAAAATATTCTGTTTTTTGTAAAAAAACTGCTCAAGCCCGCTGATACCCTGCGGGGACTGATCCATTTGGACAGATTTTTTATTGCAAAATCTATCTCAGCGTAAACAAAATATACTTCGGTCAGGGCCGCTTCAAACTCAGATTTTCGAAGATCCTTTTGAAGTGCTTCAAATATAAGCTCCTCATTTTCCTGAATCAGAGACCTGAGCTTCCTCAGCTTATCCTTACGCTCTGCTGCACCTGTACTGCGGAGAAGAATGCTATGAACCTTTTGAAGTTCAAAAATTTCGGTGATACTTTTTTGCATACGGGCTTGTTCTGACAGAGATTCAGGAATTTCTAAAAATTTAATGGAGGATGGTTTTGATGAAAGACCGTAGCTTTTTGATAAGCCTGTGCAACTTTTAACAATTTCCCTTCACCAAAAAGCTGTCCGGTAAAGGTAATACTACCCGGAAGACCATTTCTAAACCCATTTGGCAAAACTACACAGGGATGACCACTTAAATTACTGGCACGTAAATTCATCCCAAAAGCAGGTGCAACAAACAGGTCAATATCCTTCATTTTCTGGTTCAACTGCTCAATCAGCAAAGCTCTTGCCCGGTTTGCCTGAATATATTCTACAGCAGGTATAAAATGCGCAGAACGAAATCCACTTGGCCAGGCATTTTTATCCTGTCTCACCAGCAGGTCATCGCGGTTTGAAAGGCTGAGTTCCTGAAATGCGGCACCAGATTCAGCTGATAAAACAATGAGCATATCATTGTAAGGCAATGCAGGAAGCTCGAAGGGAATCAGTTCTGCACCTAATTCCTTCAACTTAATAAGTGTTAAACTATCATTTGATGCATTTGAATACTTAAGCTTGAATTCAGACCTGATATAGCCGATTCGTGTGCCTTTAAGGCTGGTTCCTGCAGGACTGGTATAATTAAAAGGTGCGGGGATTGCACTAAGATCCTTTCCATCCACTCCCTGAATCGCATTAAATACAATCGCGCAATCTTCAACACTCCGGGTGATCGGACCTAATTTATCCATGCTCCAGCTTAAAGCCATGGCTCCGTGTTTGCTCACACGGCCAAAACTAGGGCGAAGTCCTGTGGTACCACATTCTGTGGATGGTGAAACGATAGAACCCAATGTTTCAGACCCGATGGCAAATGGCAGACATCCTGCAGAAACTGCAGAAGCAGAACCTGCAGAAGAACCGCTTGATCCGCGCTTTATATCCCATGGATTTTTTGTCTTTCCGCCAAACCAAACATCACCCATCGCTAATTCACCAAGGGTCATCTTAGCAATTAAAACTGCTCCTGCATTCTCAAGACGTGTAACAACCGTTGCGTCCATGTCCATTTTCTGATCCTTATAAGCTACTGATCCCCAGGTAGTTTTGTAATCTTTAGTAGCCAGAAGATCTTTGACTCCAAATGGTATTCCATGCAGCATTCCCCTGTATTTACCGGCAGCGATCTCTGCATCGGCCTTTCTGGCCTGCTTCATCGCGCGCTCTTCAGTTATACTTACAGCATAAAGCAAGACCGGATCATATTTCTTGACCCGTTCGATAAAAAAGCGGGTCAGTTCAACCGAGCTGATCTGTTTGCTTTGTATCAATCCGGCAAGCTGAGTGATAGTAAAAAATGCAAGTTTCTCCCTGTCAGCAGGAAGCGTAATATTTTGTTGGGCAGAAACTTTAAAATAATTGGCCTGATCAGGGAAACGATACCCTGCTGGAAGGGGATTAAAGTTTAGAGCAGGTGCAATGGAATTAGAAATGTTTAGGTTTCGAAGAGCCGCATAACTTTTTCGCCTTCTTTCCAGATCCTGAAGCATGGTATCCGCCTCTGCATCAGTGAAGTCTAATCCTATAATTTTCTGCGCCTGTTTAATCAGGGCTACAGTGATTTTTTCTTCCTCAAGTTTTTGGGTGATAAAACCTCCCAGTGTAAAACTTAGGATGCAAAGAATTGTAATGATACTATTTCTACGTAAATGAAGTTTCATGTTTGCTGATTTATCGATCTGAATAAATTTAATGAAAGAAACAGTAAATTAAGCCCTTTGATATTTATAATTATGATCAAACATATTTCTTTATTCTTAATCCTAAGCCTGTTTGGTCTTTGTTTGCAGGCACAAACTATAAAAACAGGAGTACTGGTGGTTGGAAATACGCCTGCAGGTGCTTCTGCAGCTATACAATCTGCGCGTTCAGGTGCCAAAACAACTTATCTGACTCAATCATTATCTGTAAATCCGGTTTTCGCAGAAGAAGATCTTCAATACTTATGGAATATCAGAAACCATTACTTCTTGAAAGAGCGGAAAAAAAGCAAAGCGACTGATTCGATAATAGCCACAAAAATCAATCTTGATAAAGCCACTGATCTGATAAAAAATATTGCGGACACTGTAAAAAACCTAAGTCTTAATCACAATAATGTTATAGATGAGATAAAAAAAGATGGGAAAGGCTGGGAAGTGAGGCTTAAGGGTGGGCAAAAGATTAAGACAGATGTGATTGTGGATGCAACTGATAAGCTCTCTTTAGCGTCTTTACTCAGAATAGACTTGAAAAAAGCAGTGTCCATACCGGTAAAAAGTGAAAATCCATTCGATAGTAGGTTAATCAGAAGCGGAATGGCAACAGGATATCTGGAACTGGCTAATAGTGAACGCTCAATTGCTTCAATCCCTCCGTCGGCCTTAATTCCGGCAGGTTTTGAAAATTTTATTGTCATCCCTAAGCAGATCGGACAAGTTAAACCAAAGAGAATGGAGCTGGGTCAGGCTGCAGGAACTATTGCGGCTTATTGTGCATTTTTTAAAACTACTACTAAAACCATCAATATCAGGGTAGTACAAGGCGAATTACTCGCATTTGATGCAGTACTGATACCTTATTCTGATATTGACCAGAAAGACCCTAATTTTAAGGCCTTCCAGCAATTAGGCCTCAGCGGATTGATGAAATCGATCATGGTAAAAGAAGGGAATGTTAATACGATTAAATTTGATACTGCGGGTACTGTTACTGCTGCAGAATTAAAGGCACCGATGAAAGAATTTTATACAAGAAGCCAGATCTGGTTTGCTGATAATAAGGCAGATACATTAACAATCGGAGATGCAATCAGCCTGTTTATGTTCACAGCTACACGGGGAGAGGAATTGAAAAAAGAAATAGAAGAAGGCTGGAAAGTGAGTTTCAAATTCAATAGTAAATTTGATCTGAAACGGAATATCAGCAGAAAAGAATTCGGGATTCTTGCTGACCGCTATCTTCAGCCATTTAATGTCAGAGTGGATCCGGCAGGAAATTTAATGCGTTGATTTAATAAATTTAATTGTGGAAATAATGAAAAATTTGAGATCAATATTGACAATTTGTGGCTTACTGATGTTGAGCAATTCCATTATTGCACAGGGACTGAACAATGAAGTGGTTAAAGCGAACATGATCGTTGACTGGGAAAGGGCAAAACTTTATACCAGGGAATATCTGGATGCAATGCCTGAAGATGGAATTAATTTTAAACCTATCCCCGACCTCCGCAGTTTTGCAGAGCAAATGCTGCATATGTCACAGGGAACCATTGGATTAATTTCGAGTGGTACAGGAGCAAACCCGATTTACCAGGGAAAAGTACTTGAAAAAGCAGATGAATTCAAGAATAAAGCCGCACTAACAAAGGTGGTGATGGAATGTTATGATTATGCTATTCAGTCGATAAGAAACATGGATGCCACAAAAATGGATAGTCTGATTAAAAGAGGAAATTATGAAACCGACCAGTTTGGCTGGCTTAATAAAGCATTTGAGCATCAAACACATCATCGCGCCCAGACAACAATATACCTTCGTTTGAAGGGAATCAAACCACCGAATGAAAAATTATTCTAATCTTGGCTTGCTCTTTTTGCCCTGATTTATAATTTTAAGCGGACTGATCTTCCTCATGCGGTAACAATTAATTGCCGTTTCACCCAACTTTTCAATCAGTTTATAATTCACTATTGCTCCTACAGCGGCTCCAATCAGGGGAATGAGCTGTGCCATTTTCGCCAGGTCAATATAATCCCGATATTCCTGCTGAAAAGTTCGCCAGTCGAACTGATCAACATCCTCCGGCAGGGAGGCGATGTAAGAATTCCAGTCTGAAATTTGATGGAAAACCTTATGCCTGCCCTGTTGACTCGAAAATGCCAGCTGGAAAATATACAATATGTAAAGGCGCTCCCTGTAATCCCTGACATCATATCCGTAAAGGGCAGCTATATCAAAAAGCAGTTTCATCTTGATCCCAATCAAAATTGGAAATTCTGCGAGGCCAAGCAAAAAGCCACCTGCTCCGGTCACTGCACCTTCTGCAGATGCTGTTTTCCTGTAAAATTGTATTCTCTCCTTTACAAAAGCTTCCCTAAGCTGCAATGAACTATCCTCTCGCGGTTCTTTAGTGACATATTTGGCACCAAAAAGCACAGCTTTAACCATTTTTTCGATCGCAACCGTGATTGCATTATGTACTTTTTCAGGGATCAGTTTATTCAAACGATTCTGAATTCCCTTTGAGGCAAGATCAAAAAAGCCGGGCTTCTTCAGGATCTTCTTTTTCCAGAGCTCGAGTTCTTTATAGGCCTGTTCTTCGTATGGTAGCATAATAATTTAGTCACATTTGAAAAATAGGCCATTTTTACAAGATACCGAATAATAATTTCAGAATACCTGAATTTGTTCGTATTCGTATTACTCTTAACTTGCCTTTCCAAACCAATTTCTATGCGTAAGCTTTCTCTGCTCCTTGCCTGCATTTTTCTGCTCAATAATTTACTTGCGCAGATATCCCCAAAAGAACATTTCGGTTTCACAATCGGAGATGATTATCAATTAGCCAACTTCACACAGACATATGACTATTTCAAAAAGATCTCCGAGCAATCTGACCGGGTAAAACTTCTGGGTATTGGCATGACCGAAGAAGGCAGAACGCAGCCTATGCTGATCGTTTCTTCCCCCGAAAACCTAAAAAATCTGGAACAATACAAACAAATATCTCAAAAGCTGGCTAGGGCAGAAAATTTATCCGAATCGGAGGCGAGGGTACTTGCAGAAAAAGGGAAAGCAATAGTCTGGATTGACGGAGGATTGCATTCAACTGAAACTTTGGGCATCCATCAGCTCATCGAAACCTTATGGAATCTGGTAAGCAGAAAAGATGCAGAGACCATGCGCATACTTGATAACACAATTATTTTAATGACACATGCCAATCCAGATGGACACGAACTGGTCAGCGACTGGTACATGCGTGAAGAAAAGCCCGAGAACCGTTCTCTGCAAAATTTACCTCGTTTATATGAGAAATATGCCGGCCATGATAATAACCGGGACTTTTTTATGATGAATCTAAAGGAAACTCAGAATATGAGCAGGCAATTATTTGTAGACTGGTTGCCTCAGATAATGTATAACCACCATCAGAGAGGTCCTGAGGGCTCTGTTGTTGCGGGAGCACCCTATCGTGATCCCTTTAATTATGTTTTTGATCCTATTCTGATGACCAGTATTGATGCTCTTGGTGCAGCCATGAACTCAAGACTTAATATTGAGAATAAACCGGGTTATACCCAAAAATATGGTTCCGTATTTTCAACCTGGTATAACGGAGGCCTGCGCACAACCACCTACTTCCATAATATTATCGGATTACTGACAGAAACCATTGGCGGACCAACACCTTCAGAAATATCCCTCGTTCCGCAACGATTGATTCCAAATGGTGGAACAACCTTTCCGGTTACCCCTCAAAAATGGCACTTCCGACAGTCTATAGATTACTCAGTCTCGTTAAATTATGCTGTTCTGAATTATGCCGTACGTTATCGTGATGAATTATTGTTTAATATTTACCGGATGGGTAAAAATTCCATTGAACGCGGAAGTAAAGATACATGGGGACTTTCTCCAAATAAAGTGGAAGCGATCAACCAGGCCTACCTTAAGGATCAGCCCGGAGCAAAAATTGCTAATCAGCAAATCCTACCAAAAAAATACTTTGATACGGTAATGAATAATCCCGAGAACCGGGATGCCAGGGGATATATTATCCCCTCCGATCAGGCTGATTTCCAGACTGCTGTAAAGTTTGTAAATGCACTGATCCGTTCCGGTATTTTGGTGCATAAAGCAACAACTGATTTTAATGTAGCAGGAAAAAACTATCCAAAAGGTTCCTTCATAATTAAAACCAATCAGGCTTTCAGGCCCCATGTGCTGGATATGTTTGAGCCACAGGATCATCCCAATGATTTTAAATACGAAGGAGGCCCTCCGGTTGCTCCTTATGATGCTGCAGGCTGGACTCTCGCTTATATGATGCATGTGCAATTCGACCGCCTTCAGGATGATTTCAACGGTCCATTTGAACGTATTCCATATGGCGAACTTCAAAAGCATCAATCTGGAACACTCGCTTCTGCTAAAGCTTACCTGATTAATGCGGAATCTAATAATGCATTTATTGCGGTAAATGAAGTATTAAAAGCCGGAGAAAAAGCATACCGGATAAAGGCCGGGGATAAGCGCGGGGATTTTTATATCCCAGGAAATCCAAAAACAAGAAATTTACTTAACAAAGTAAAAAGTGATGCTGGATTGGAGATAAGAGAAAGTTCAAAAGTACCTGAAAATCTGACCAGACTTTCAGAATTACGGATTGGACTTTGGGATACCTATGGTGGCTCTATGTCTTCGGGATGGGTGCGTTTATTAATGGAGCAATTCAACTTTAAGGCTTCATTGGTTTATGCGAAGGATATTGAAGCCGGAAATCTGAATGATAAATACGATGTTCTCATATTTGTCCCGGGGGCAATTCCCGCACTTTCAGGAAGAGCTGGCAGAGGAAATTCTTTAAACACCGGCCCGGATCCTGAGACAATTCCATCAAAATTCAGGGGACAATTAGGCAGGATTAATGAAGATAAATCAATTCCTGAATTAAAAAAATTCATAGAAATGGGCGGTAAAGTGGTAAGCATTGGAAGCAGTACGAATCTGGCCTACCACCTGAATCTGCCGGTAAGAAATGCAATAGTAGAGTTGGATGCAAATGGAATAGAACGAAGCCTGCCTGCCGAAAAATATTATATCCCGGGGAGTATTCTGAGTGCTGATACAGACAATAAAATTCCTGCGGCCTGGGGTATGCCTGCTAAATCGGATATCTATTTTGACAGGAGTCCGGTTTTCAAAATCTCAACTGAAGCAATTGCCAGCGGAAAAGTTAAGCCCATCTTATGGTTTTCAAATCCAGCTCCTCTGCGAAGCGGCTGGGCTTGGGGTCAGGCATACCTGCGCGATGGAGTAACTGCATTCGAGGCAGAGGTTGGCAAGGGTAAACTCTATGCCTTTGGTCCCGAAATTACATTCAGGGCTCAAACGCATGGAACATTTAAATTGCTGTTCAATCAGCTTTATGGGCATTCTGAATAACAGATACAGCTAAAATCTCAATAAAACCTGAAATTAAATTATTTATGTATTTTCATTGGTTGAAACTAACCGATTTCTTTCATGAATAAAATTTACAAAACCTCTGTTTTGCTGTGGGGTATTTTTCTCTTTTTCGGAGAACTGTATGCTCAGGATTACAGCAATAACTCCAGGGTTTCAGAGCGGATAAATTCCCTCGCTAAAACCTATCCATCACTGGTAAAAGTTAAATCACTCGTTAAAACCCTTGGCGGAAAGGATATCTGGATGCTTAGCATTGGCAGCGGCAACACAGCCCAAAAACCGGCGATTGCAATTGTTGGAGGTGTTGAGGGTTCACACCTTCTGGGCACCGAACTGGCTTTGGGATTTGCAGAAAAAATACTCAGGGACTCTGCGCAGGATAGTATCAAGGCTATTCTTGAAAAAAATACATTTTATGTTTTTCCGAACATGAGTCCGGATGCTACGGAACAATACTTCTCTCAGATACGCTATGCAAGAAGTGGAAATGCAAAAGCTACAGATGACGACCGCGATGGAAAGCTGAATGAAGATGGGTTTGATGACCTGAATAAAGATGGTAAAATAAGCTGGATCAGGGTTGAAGATCCAACAGGAAAATACCGTATCAACCCTGAAGAACCCCGGTCGATGATTCTTGCCGATCCAGGCAAAGGTGAAACCGGCAAATACCTGCTTTTTTCTGAAGGTACTGACAATGATAAGGATGGAAATTATAATGAAGATGCTGAAGGCGGCGTACATTTTAATAAGAATATGAGTTATGACTATCCGAATTTCATTCCGGGATCGGGAGAACACATGGTCTCAGAAATTGAAAACAGGACTTTACTCGACAATCTGTTTGAGATGTTCAATATTTACTCAGTAATCACATTCGGGCCCTATAATAACCTTTCAGTACCTGTTGCTTTTAACGCACAGGCTGTTTCAAAGCGCATTATTACCGGTTATTTTGAAGCCGATGCAAAGGCAAATACTCTGGTTTCTGAACTTTATAATAAAACCGTTGGCTTAAAGGATGCTCCGAAAAGTGCCTCAGAAGGAGGTGATTTTGCTCAATGGGCTTATTTCCATTACGGTCGTAATAGTTTCAGTACCCCGGGATGGTGGGTACCGAAAGCGAAAGCCGACACAGCAAAAAAAGTGAAGGATCTGAAAATTGAAGATCCGGTGGCAAATTACCTTCGCTGGGCCGACAGCCAGGGACTGAAAAACAATTTTACAGAGTGGAAAAAGATTGAACACCCTGATTTCCCCGGACAAACCGTAGAACTTGGGGGAATTGATCCTTTTGTATTAAAAAATCCACCGTTCAAACTGGTTGAAAATTTAGTAAAAAAGCATAGCGACTTTATTCTCGCATTCAGCAAGTATACTCCTTCCATTGATATCACAAACATAAAAAAAGAGAAATTAGGCAATGATCTGACCAGGGTCACAGTCACTCTTTTTAATCAGGGAATTTTACCCACCCAGACTAAGGTTGGCGAACGAAGTTATTGGGTAAAGAAGCTGTCTGTTAAAGTAATTCCGCAGGCGAATCAAACAATTATCAGTGGACGCAAAAACCAATCGATCGATGCCATTCAAGGTCAGGGAAACCAAAGCATTTCCTGGCTGATAAAAGGTTCCGGTAAGCTGACAATTAATGCAGGCAGTCCGACGACTGGAACAAAGACTGTAGAAATCCCTTTATAGTCCCAGGATTTGTTTTGAAAAATTAAATAGAAAATGATGAAAGCATTCATAAAGAAAATATTTTTTACCCTTCCGCTGCTTGCTCTGGCAATTGTCTTGCAGGCACAGCAACCTGAGCAAATCCTTAAAGCTTCGGGAAGTCCGGCAAACCCGAAAGTTCCGGTAAGCTGGAATCGATATAATGATTATGCCGCAATTACAGAGATCTGTAAAAAACTTGCAAATGCTTATCCGGATCTTGTAAAGCTTGAATCAATGGGAAAATCACACCTTGGAAAAGAAATGTGGGTGATGACAATCTCTGATTTTAAAAAGGGCGATCCGGGAAGAAAACCTGCGATGTATATTGATGGAAACATCCATTCAAATGAAATTCAGGGCAGCGAATTCGCACTATATACGGCCTGGTATCTTGCTGAATCTTTTGCAGATACAAAGCATATTCAGGACTTATTGGAAGATAAAACCTTTTACATTGCCCCAACGATCAACCCGGATGCCAGGGACAATTTTATCCACAAGGCAAATACGGCCCATTCACCACGTTCAGGAATGATTCCTGTTGATAATGACCGGGATAGTGAAGTAAATGAAGATGGTTTTGATGACCTCGATGGTGATGGTCATATTGTTTTCATGCGCCGAAAAAATCCAAATGGACGTTTAAAATCGGATCCCGAAGATCCGAGAAGAATGGTTACTGTTGGCGTTGATCAACAAGGCGAATATGAATTGCTGGGCTATGAAGGAATTGATAATGATGGGGATGGTGAGGTTAATGAAGACGGAGAAGGTTTTTATGACCCGAATCGCGACTGGGCATGGAACTGGCAGCCAAATCACATACAAAACGGAGCCTATAAATATCCATTCTCTTTGCCTGAAAATCGTTCGATTTCTGAATTTGTGATGAAACATCCCAATATTGCCGCAGGGCAGTCCTATCATAATAATGGAGGGATGATACTCCGTGGACCGGGTGCACTTGAGGATGTGAACACCTATAATGCACAGGATGTACAAGTTTACGATGCCCTTGGCAAAAAAGGTGAGGAACTGATTCCCGGATATAAATACCTGGTTGTTTATAAAGATCTGTACTCTGTTTTTGGAGGGGAACTGGACTGGTTTTATGGTGGCAGAGGTATCTATACTTTCTCAAATGAGCTATGGACTCAGTTCCTCTTGTATAATAAACCTTCTGACAGAAATGCCCAGTCTGAACAATATTCTTTCGACCGGAATCTGCTTTTTAATGATGCTTTTGTTAATTGGAAAGCGTTCAAACACCCGCAATATGGTGATATAGAGATCGGTGGTTTTAAGAAATCTTTTGGCCGTCTGCATCCCGGATTTTTGCTCGAAAGCGATGCCCACCGCAATATGGCTTTCACCTTATATCATGCCTATCATACCCCTAAACTTTCTGTTGAAGAGATCTCTGAAAAGGATTTGGGAGCCGGATTAAAGGAAGTTACTGCAGTGATTGCGAACAAGCGCCTAATGCCTACACATTCAAGCCAGGATCTGAAATACAAGATTGAAGTTCCTGATCTGGTTAGTCTGAAGGGAGCAAAAGTGATTGCAGGAATGATCGTTAGCAACCGTGACCTGAACATTGCCGAGGAGCAAAAAAATGATCCTGCAAATATAAAAGTACCCAATATCCCGGGAAACGGTACAGTTACCGTGAGGTGGATAATACAGAAAGAAGAAAAATACCAGATTAACGTCGACAGTAAAAAGGGTGGAATGGCTAGTAGATCAAAATAATATGAAACTGTCCTTATCCACAATAACACTGCTCCTTTTCAGTACTCTTCTTTTCGGACAAGGGGATAAGGAATTTTTTAAAGCAATAAGCTCCCTCGAAGGCAGAACCATTTATGGTAAGGCTATTTACATGCCGGATACCATCAGGGCGAATGATTTTTGGGGAAAAGTGCTGAGTTTTAACGAAAATCTATTTTGCCTAAGGTTTAAGAGGTAATTTGCTGATGGCTCATGGAATGGTAGATGTGAATGTTCATTTTCAGGATATCATCCGATTATCACAAAGGCTTATTGAACTTAAAAAAGAGAACTGGGAACTTGCGGTTTATCCCGTTGAAGACCATGGCTTTTGGGAGCCTTCGAGCTGGACTGATGAGTATAAACGGATCCTGAAATTATTTGAAAAAACACTCAAATAATTGGTACAGACACCTAAAAGCCTGTAAATGAATGATTTTTGAAATTCTTACTTTAAAAAAATGTGGAAAACTTATTTTCAAAAAATAATGAAAAAGTGTAATTTTATAAAATAAAGGTTAATCAACCTTAAGGCTATTTGTCTTACGAAAGTAAAAACGCATTTCAGACATGCAGTGATTGTACTCTGAGAGGTGGGGAATAGCTTTAAGGATCTACAAGTTTTTAATTGTAATTTTTGGGGAAACGGTCAGATATTCAATATCTGACCGTTTTTTTCATTTAGGCCCTTTCTTTGCAATTGATTAAGATGTCTTTTTAATTAATTGCAAGAGTGCTTCAGACTAATTTCCTAATTTAAGGATTGGGAGGTTCCCGCCTACGCGGGATCCGATTTTATCGGATGAAAATTCGTGAGGAAGGTTCCAGCTTCCGCTGGAACCGATAGCTATCGGTTGACAATTCAGGTGAGATAGATAGGGAGATTCCGGCCTTCGCCGGAATCGGATTTAGCAAATCAATCCCTGTAAGATTATGCCTTTAAGGTTCAGTTTTTCAATAAGATTGTAAACAAAATATTCCCGCATTCCCAAGTTATGTATTTCGATTCCAGCGAAGGCTGGAATCTCCTCACCCTCTAACAAAGCTTGTCATCCGATAGCTATCGGATCTCGCGAAGGCGAGAACCTCAAGCAACATATACAACAATATCTGATCAACAAATACTGGAATACCTACACACCTAACAAAGCTTGTCATCCGATAGTTATCGGATCAAGGAAAGCCGGAACCTACCAAATAGAATCTTACTATTAAAGGTAAATTTTTTGTGTCATCGCATGCAGGCATAGTTTTTTCCATATTTTCGGATATTATGGATCGTATACTATGAAATTTCGTCAAATAGGTTTTAGCCTCTTTCTCTTCTTTCCACTTTTTGTTTCCGGGCAAAGCTCCATCCAGCTCAATTCTTCAGAAATTAAGCTTGGACTCAAAAAGTTAAATACTCTGGGTTCTGCATTATACATTGCGGCGCATCCGGATGATGAAAACACCCGTTTACTCGCATTTCTCGCTAAGGAAAAGAAATTCAGAACAGGTTATTTGTCCCTTACAAGAGGTGATGGAGGACAAAACCTGATCGGAAATGAGCAATCAGAGTTATTAGGACTTATTCGTACCCAGGAATTGCTTGCAGCCAGACGCACAGATGGAGCAGAACAATTCTTTTCGAGGGCAATCGATTTCGGGTTCTCAAAAAACTCAGATGAGACCTTCCGGATCTGGAATAAGGAACAAGTCCTGGCCGATGCTGTTTGGGTAATCAGAAAATTCAGGCCGGATGTCATCATCACCCGATTCCCTGAAGATGAACGTGCCGGACATGGTCAGCATGCCGCATCTGCAATTATTGCCCGCGAAGCATTTATCGCCGCAGCCGATCCAAAACGTTTCCCTGAACAACTTAAATATGCAGATGTCTGGCAGGCCAGACGAATAGTTTGGAATACCTATAATTTCGGTTCAATGAATACCACTGCCGAAGATCAGTTAAAACTGGATGTTGGTATTTTTAATCCTTTGCTGGGTAAAGGCTATGGCGAAATCGCCGCCGAGAGTCGTACCCATCATAAAAGTCAGGGTTTTGGAAGTGCCAGACAGCGTGGACAGGCAGTAGAATATTTTATCCATACAGCAGGAATTTTATCAAAAAACGACCTTTTTGAAGGGATAAATTCTCAATGGAGCCGCATCCCGGGAGGGGAAGAAATCGGGAGGATGATAAGTGCCGCGGATCAGAATTTTAACACTGATGAACCTTCCACCTCCGTTCCGGCATTTATTAATATCCTGAAAGCGATTGACAGATTACCCGAAGGTTACTGGAAGGAACAAAAATCCAAAGAGCTTAAAGATCTGATCGCTGCTGCCGCCGGACTTTGGTTTGAGTCCTATACTTTACAGGCAGTACAGGCTTTGAGAGACAGTATCAGACTACGGTCTGACATTGTACTTCAGTCCAAAATCCCTGTTAAATTACTGAGCATAAACGGACAAAAACAGGAGTTTGACCTAAAAGAAGGAGTTTCTAAAAGCATTCCAGGCAGTGTACCGGCAAAAGAGATCACAGAACCTTACTGGCTGTTTGAAAATCATCCAGTGGGTATGTTCAAAATCGATGATCAGCAATTAATTGGGTATCCTGAGAAGCCTTCTGCAGCCACAATTGGCTTTACTTTCAGGATTTCAGATCAGGAAATTTCATATCAGCGGCCAGTGGTTTTTAAATATACCGACCAGGTAAGAGGTGAAATATATCAGCCATTGATCGTTGCTCCCGCAGTCACAGCCAGTATCGCTGATAAAGCTTATGTCTTTTCGGGAAATACACCCAAAACGATACAGATACTGCTAAAAAGCTTTCGCGATAAAACCGAAGGCAGCCTGAGACCTGAAGTACCCTCCGGATGGAAAATTGAACCCCAGAAAATGGAGTTTAATCTTCCCAAAAAAGGAGATGAAAAAACAGTTCAGTTTACAATCAGCCCAAGCGAACAGGCTGAATCCGGAAAATTCACACTTAGTATTCAATCGGGCGGACAGACTTATAACCGGGCTCACCGGATCATTGATTATGATCATATTCCAATTCAAAATCTTTTTCCGCTGGCCGAAGCGAAAATTGAACGGGTTGAACTTAAAACAGGTGGTAAAAAGATCGGATATATTGCAGGAGCCGGCGATCTGATCCCTGAGTCCTTACAACAAATTGGTTACCAGGTAAGCACCCTTTCAGAAAGTGAAATAATGAATACTGATCTTTCACAATACGATGCAATCATCACCGGGGTAAGGGCTTATAATGTTAATGAAAGATTAGCCCTTATGCAGCCTAAACTGATGGAATATGTAAGTAGAGGGGGAACTTTATTGATTCAATACAATGTCAATAACCCATTACTGGTACAGAATATTGGCCCGTATCCATTTAAAATAACTCGTGACAGGGTAACTGATGAGAATGCTGGTGTACGATTTCTTGAAAAGGATCATCCTGTTTTGAACTATCCGAATAAGATTACAGCACAGGATTTTGAAGGATGGATTCAGGAACGAGGGCTCTATTTCCTCTCTGATGCTGATCCAAAATACAGCCGTATATTAAGCATGAATGATCCGGGAGAAACTCCAAAAGACGGGTCACTACTCGTAGCTGATTATGGCAAGGGAAGATTTGTATATACCTCCCTTGTTTTTTTCAGGGAATTACCTGCCGGAATACCCGGTGCATACAGATTATTTGTAAATTTGATCACAAAACAAAAAGAATAACAAAGATGAAAACTGAAAACTCTGCAAAAACTAATAGCGCTTATTACATCGTTCCAGCCGTATTATGTGGTATCCTTACTGCCTGTGTTGTTACAGGATCATTTGGCTACATGGTGTTAGGAGCAATTCTGGGTCTTCTTACCGCAGGCTTCTGGGCCAATGTTGTTCAGCATGGAGAAGAAGCCTGATCAGGATCTCCCACCTTTTGTAAAGACATGGAACCAGTTCTACTATCTTCTGATCGTGTGGCTGGTACTTCTTATTGTCTTGTTTTATCTGTTCACTAAAACTTTTGAATGAGCGGGATTGATTGGATAGTACTTTTTACTACCCTCCTCATAATTGTCGTATATGGCATTTACAAGAGTCGGGGGACAGAAAATATTGAAGGCTATCTGCTTGGAAATCATGCTTTTCCCTGGTATAGTGTTACGCTCTCGGTTATGGCCACTCAGGCCAGTGCAATCACTTTTCTTTCAGCTCCCGGACTTGCATTCTCGTCGGGAATGGCATTTGTCCAGTTTTATTTCGGCCTTCCACTGGCCATGATTGTACTCTGTATCACCTTTGTACCCATTTTTCATAAACTCAAAGTTTATACCGCCTACGAATTTCTTGAAAATCGCTTTGACCTTAAAACAAGGGCATTAACTGCCTTTTTATTCCTGATACAGCGCGGACTATCAACCGGAATTACCATTTATGCACCATCGATCATACTCTCTACGATTCTTAATATTGATACCACCTTTACTACGCTGTTTATTGGCGGACTTGTAATCAGTTATACTGTTTATGGAGGAACAAAAGCCGTATCCTACACCCAAATGCTGCAGATGGCTGTCATATTTTCCGGAATTTTGGTCGCCGGGATTCTTGTTGTAAAAATGCTTCCCGAAAGTGTGGGATTTGGAAAAGCCTTACAGATAGCCGGTAAAATGGGGCGGACAAATGCGATAGATTTTTCCTTCGACTGGAATAATCAATATACCGTATGGAGTGGCTTGATCGGAGGATTTTTTCTGCAATTATCCTATTTCGGAACCGATCAGAGTCAGGTAGGGCGATATCTTACCGGTTCATCTGTTGGACAAAGCAGGCTCGGGTTATTAATGAACGGTCTTTTAAAGATCCCGATGCAGTTTTTGATTCTTTTAATAGGAGTACTTGTTTTTACATTTTACCAATATCATCAGCCACCGATATTTTTTAATAGTTATGAACTCGGCAAGCTGGAAAAGAGTCAGTATAACAAGGAACTTGAACAGATAAAATTAGATTATTCGAATGCCTTTACAGAGAAACAGGCAGAAATCAATCGCCTGGAAAGGGCAATGGATGCCGAGGATGAATCCGCTATAAATACGCAACGTACAATTCTGGAGAGTGCCGATAAAAAAACGAAAGCAATCAGGCAGCAGGCAGTAGACCTGATGAAAAAGAATGATCCGGATGCTGAAACGAATGATAATAATTATGTCTTCCTCAGCTTTGTCACCAAATACCTTCCCCAGGGACTTATAGGCTTACTAATTGCGATCATTTTCCTGGCTTCGATGGGATCCACTTCCAGTGCTTTAAATTCCCTGGCTTCAACTACTGTAATAGATATCTATAAGCGACTGGTCAATCCGGATGCTTCTGATGAAAAATACCTTTCGGTTTCCCGATGGACAACCATAATCTGGGGCATATTTTGTATCCTGATGGCATTATACGCGAGTAAAATGGGCAATCTGATTGAAGCGGTTAATATACTGGGCTCATTATTCTATGGCACGATTCTCGGTATATTCATCGTTGCCTTTTATTTTAAAAAGATAGGGGGGTCAGCTACCTTCACAGCGGCCATTATTACTGAAATTATAGTATTTAGCTGCTGGATGATGGATCTTATGGCTTTCTTGTGGCTGAATGTTGTGGGCTGTGTGCTTGTAATGCTGATTGCTGTAATACTACAGAAATTTCAAAAAAATACACTCGAAGCCCCTGAAATATAGAATAATACTATTGTTACATGAGAACAATTTGATTGCGCATAGGCCTCAGCCCGCCCGGCTGAACACCGTTCGGACGGGCTTTAGCTGGGATTAACGAGTTCGTTCGTTTTGGGGCTTTAGCCTGATAGATCTGATTTGATTATGTACTCTCATACAATTGCTAATTGGCACTGAAGCACCAGTATTAGTTCCGTTCTGGTCGCTCAGGTTTTGGGCTGAAGCCCGATCTGAAAACCGCCTCTTAACCCGGAGCTAAAGCACCGTGCTATTCAGCCTTATGGCTATCACAACACTCAGTATTTTTTACTCAATCATTTAATTACCCATCATTCAGTGCCATTTCACCAAATAATTGACGAATAGAGTCTCGATAGTTTTACCCTAGTATCCTTACAAATAAATTACTATTATTTCGACTTCAGTCGCTTCCTTAAAAAACCATCAAAGAGATATAATCCGATAATAATATCAATAAACAAGAAGATATTGATATAAGTGCTACTCAGATATTTAGACGAGTCAAAAGTGGGCATCATTAATTCAGGCACCTTGAATCCTGTCGCCTGAGACCAATCGATCTGATAAAATAAAACTCCAAGCAAAGCAGTAATCGTAAAAAGGAAAAATGCTATAATTCCGAAAACAATCCTTTTATCGATCAATGACTTAAACGAAGCGGGAACAGGTTCCATATCGATCCTCTCCATCACATTTCTGGTAAAGCCCATTGAGGGTTCATCCTGATCTGCGGCATAAACCAGACTATTGAATGATTTACATTCTTCATATATCTGCCGGTAAAACGGATCAGCTTTTATTAACTGCTCAGTTAACTCTCTTTGCTGAGGAGTATCTGTTCCATCCAGATAATCCCAGATTCTTTGTTCTATAAGGTTCATAATAATTCCCTCACTTCATGGTGTAAAATATTCTCAATTTTCTCTTTCAGTCGGTGCCTTGCCCTGTGCAGCTTTACCTTAACTGTATTTGTTTCCATCCCTAAAGCCAGCCCGATCTCTTCCAGCGATTGCTCTCCCTGATAGAAAAGTGTGATTACTGCCGCATCATCAGGTAATAGCTGATCAATAGCCCGGTTCACAAAGACCATTTTCGATTTATGTTCCACTTCATCAGAGTTCAGATCTGAAACATGGTTTTCGACATTCAGCAAACCAACTTCGGTATCAATTGATTGAATATCCAGTCGCTTTTTTCTTAAAAAGGTAATAGCTGTTGTATACACAATACTA
>NZ_DASWXT010000068.1:0-121649 GCF_036405355.1 Daejeonella sp. | reverse complement strand
AGTTCAAAAAAAATAAGTCATTTATATGAAAATGGAAATATTATCTAACTTCGCTGCTTACTATAATTTATAGAAATGAACACTAACTCTTTTAAAAGAAGAAGGGACAATGAAAGCCATGAGTCTAACCAAATGGTATTTGGAATCAGGGCGATTATTGAGGCAATAAAGAGTGGAAAGGAAATTGAGAATCTATACCTGCAAAGGGGGCTTACCGGAGGTATAATTTTAGAGCTGCGGGCATTGATAAATGATCAGGAAATTGGATTTCAACTCGTACCTGTAGAGAAGTTGAATCGATTAACACCTAAGAACCACCAGGGTGCTGTAGCATTTATTTCTCCGATTAGCTATGATAAAATTGAAAATATAATTCCTTCTATTTACGAGAAAGGAGAAGTGCCATTAATATTAATACTGGATGGAATTACTGATGTAAGAAATTTTGGTGCCATTGCCCGCACTGCTGAATGTGCCGGAGTACATGCCCTGATTGTTCCGTCAAAAGGTTCGGCACAAATCAATCCTGATGCGATAAAAACTTCTGCAGGCGCATTATACAAGATCCCGGTATGCCGTCATGATAGTTTGTTTAAAACTGCCAAATTTTTGCAGGAGTCTGGTTTACAGCTTGTTGCATGTACCGAAAAAACAAATGATTACCTTTATCAGCCTGATTATACTGTACCCACCGCAATTATAATGGGCTCGGAAGAAAACGGTATTTCCACAGAACTTATCCGGATAGCTGATCATCTCGCAAAAATACCAATGTATGGAGAGATTGAGTCATTAAATGTTTCGGTTTCTGCAGGTATTTTGCTTTATGAAGCTGTCAGGCAAAAGATTGCCCTTAAATAAACTCCGGTCCAAATCGTTGTTTTACATCACCTACAATTTGTTTAATCTCCTGTTCTTCACTTCTCGGACATATAAGTAGCGTATTATTGTCTTCGACAACAATGAAATCATGCAGCCCCTGCATAATCACCAGTTTTCCTTTTGGTACATTAACCATACAATTGGATGAATCGTACATGATAACCATTTCGGAAGGGATTACAGCATTTCCGACGTAATCCTTTTCGGATAAATCATAAACAGATGCCCAGGTTCCCAGGTCTGACCAGCCAAATTCTGAAGGGAGTACGTAGACATTTTCAGCTTTTTCCATGATTCCGTAATCAATAGAAATATTGGTACACTGGGAAAATGCAGTACGAACGAACTCCTGCTCCTCCAGGGTATTGTATATTGCTTCACCCTCCCTGAATATCTCGTTCATCTCGGGAAGATATTTTTTAAAGGCATTGAGGATACTTTTTACTGACCAGACAAATATTCCGGCATTCCATAAAAAATCTCCGCTTTGAACGAAGGTTTTGGCTAATTCTTTATTGGGTTTTTCAGTAAACGTTTTAACCATAAAGAAATCATCGCCTATTTTTTTTGTATTGTATTGTATATAACCATATCCGGTATCAGGTCGGGAAGGCTTAATACCCAATGAGATCAGGCAATCATGGTTTGAAGCAGTTTCAAGAGATTTATTTATACAGCGGGTAAATTCTTCTGAATCCATGATAAGATGGTCGGAAGGTGCAACGACGATAGAGGCTTCAGGGTTAAGTTTAAGAATCTTATGACTTCCATATGCGATGCAGGGAGCAGTATTTCGCATTATTGGTTCTGCAAGTATCTGCGAATCATCCAGATCTGGTAACTGCTCTTGTACCAGTTTAATATATGATTCATTGGTTAGAATAAAGATATTTTCTTTGGGTACGATCTTTAAAAATCGATCATATGTTTGCTGAATGAGCGTTTTACCTGTGCCCAGTATGTCTATAAATTGTTTTGGATGGGCAGTCCGACTAATTGGCCAAAACCTGCTGCCAATTCCTCCTGCCATTATCAGGGCATAATAATTTTTCATATAGATCTAATGCATTTAAATGATGCCTTCTTTCAAAAGGTCATGAAGATGGATGAAGCCTTCAAATTTTGTGCCTGTTCCTACAAGTATCTGAGTAATATTATTTTCGCGGAGTATTTCAAGTGCGTTAACAGCAAGTTCGTTCTTATCAATGTATTTTGGGGAGCTTGTCATTATGTCTGCTGCACAAAGTCCCTCAATGGTACTGTTTTTATTTAACATCCGGCGTATATCACCATCGGTTATAATGCCTTTTAAGATTCCATGATCAACAACGGCAACTGCACCTAAACGGTTCTTTGTGATTTCGATGATTACTTCTTTAACGCTGGCATTTGAAGGTACCAAGGGTTTTTCGTTTTGTACAGCCAGATCAGCTACTTTCAGATAAAGTCGTTTCCCTAGTGAACCTCCAGGATGATATTTTGCGAAATCAGCACTGCTGAATTCACGACATTCAAGCAAACTAACTGCCAAGGCGTCACCCATAGCCAATTGGGCAGTCGTACTGCTTGTTGGTGCCAGATTATGCGGACAAGCTTCATGTTCAACAAAGGTATCCAGGATCCAGTCTGATTGTCTGGCCAGAAAAGAGTCTTTATCACCTACCATTCCAACCAGTTTATTTCCTCCCTGTTTCAATAAGGGGATTAAAACTTTAATTTCAGGTGTATTTCCACTTTTTGAGATGCAAATTACCAGATCATCTTTTTGAATCATTCCCAAATCGCCATGAATGGCATCTGCTGCATGCATGAAAATAGAGGGTGTTCCGGTGGAATTGAAAGTTGCTACAATTTTTTGAGCGATTATTGCACTTTTTCCAATGCCAGTTACTATGACTCTGGCATTTAGGTACAGAATTTGATGTACCAATTCTGAAAAATTATCATTTAATTGAGTTGCAAGTCGTTTTACGCTTTCAGCTTCAATTTGAAGTGTTTTTCTTGCGATTTCTAATATTTCAGCATTGCTTTTCAATGAGATATTTTTTTAATAAATAGATAATTAATCGCAAAAATATGTTATTTTGAATATTATTATGACCCATTTTCAATTTTTTCCAACCAGGCAATGGAAATAAACAAATCCCTGTTTGATAATTTACAGAATTTTTTCGGCTTTGATAACTTTAAAGGTGATCAGGAAGCTATAATAACCAGTATACTTCAGAAGAAGGATACTTTCGTAATAATGCCAACTGGTGGTGGCAAATCAATTTGTTACCAGTTACCAGCCCTGATGAGCGAAGGTACAGCAATTGTCATTTCGCCGCTGATTGCGCTGATGAAAAATCAGGTGGATCAGTTACGGGCTTTTGGAGGTACTGATAGCATAGCCCATTTTTTAAATTCTTCCTTAAATAAATCTGAGATTACTAAGGTCAAAGAGGATGTAAGCAATGGGGAGACCAAATTGCTTTATGTAGCCCCTGAATCACTTACCAAACCTGAGAATGTCGATTTTTTGCGGGGGATATCCATTTCATTCGTAGCAGTTGACGAAGCACATTGTATATCAGAATGGGGTCATGATTTCAGGCCGGAGTATCGCAGAATCCGTCAGGTAATTGACAATATTGGAGACAATATTCCAATTATTGCACTTACGGCCACTGCAACTCCAAAGGTTCAGCAGGATATTCAGAAGAACCTGCAGATGAATAATGCAGCTCTCTTTAAATCATCCTTTAACCGGCCCAATTTATTTTATGAAGTACGTGCCAAGCGGAATGTCATTAAGGAAATTGTCAGGTATGCTAAAATGAATTCCGGGAAATCAGGAATTGTTTATTGTCTGAGCCGTAAGAAAGTAGAAGAGGTAGCAGAAGCGTTAAAACTGAATGGAATTAAGGCTCTTCCATATCATGCCGGACTTGATCCAAAGACAAGGGCTGAAACTCAGGATAATTTTCTGATGGAAGATGTTGATGTGATTGTTGCAACCATTGCTTTTGGTATGGGAATCGACAAGCCGGATGTCCGTTATGTTATCCACCATGATATTCCAAAGAGCATGGAGGGGTATTATCAGGAAACCGGTCGATCTGGCCGGGATGGGGGTGAAGGTATTTGTGTGGCTTTTTACTCACAAAAGGATATTGATAAGCTCACCAAGTTTATGAAAGATAAGCCTGTTTCTGAAAGAGAAATAGGAACTCAGATACTTAAGGAAGTAATAGATTATGCCGAATCTTCTGTATGCAGGCGTAAACAGATATTGCACTATTTTGGTGAGAACTTTAATGAGACTGGTTGCAATAATATGTGCGATAATTGCCGTCACACTAAAAAATATTTCGATGCTGAAGCTCCATTACATAGCGTATTAAAATTAATAAGAGAGCTTGGAGAAAAATTTGATGATCAGTATTTCATCAATATTATGATGGGAATTGAAAATGCCCAGGTTGCTTCTTATGGTCATAGTAAACATCCTCTTTTTGGCTCAGGGAAGGAGCAGGGTGAAATATTGTGGAAATCCTTACTGCGACAGGCTGTTCTCAACAACTATGTTCAGAAAGATATTGATAATTATGGTTTATTAAAGTTAACCAGATCCGGTAATTCATTTATTGAAAATCCACATTCATTAAAGTTTATACTAAACTATCTGATGGATGAGGCTGAAGATGAAGTTGAAGAATCCCAGCAGCAAAGTGGAGCACTTGATACCCAGCTTTTACAGATGCTTAAAGATCTGCGGAAAAAGATCGCCAAACAGAAAAATCTACCCCCATTTGTAGTATTTCAGGATCCATCACTGGATGAAATGTGCATTCATTATCCTGTTTCCATAGAAGAGCTTAAACAGATTCATGGTGTTGGTTCGGGAAAAGCTTTGAAGTTTGGCCAGCCATTTATTGAACTTATAAAAAAATATGTTGAAGATAATGATATTGACCGACCAGTCGATCTTGTTATTAAGAGTGCTGCCAATAAATCTGCTCTCAAAGTGTCAATAATACAAAACATCGACAGACAAATTGCACTTGAAGATATTGCATCTGCCAAAGGAATTACCTACGATGATATTTTGAAGGAGTTGGAAACCATTGTAAACTCCGGAACTAAACTCAACCTCAATTATTACATTGATGAATTGATTGAGGAGGACAGGCAGGATGAGGTTTACGATTATTTCAGATCGACAGAAACAGATTCTATAGATACTGCAATGGCTGAACTTGGAACAGATGATTATACACGCGAAGAGGTACAACTGATGCGTATTAAATTTATATCAGAATTAGGAAATTAATGATCAATAATATCCCGCAAATAAAACATACCGGCTCAGGCAATTTTTTTCTCATGGCTGGTCCGTGTGCAATAGAAAGTGAAGAAATGGCTCTCAGAATAGCCGATCGGATTGTAAACATAACAGACAGATTAGCTATCCCATTGATATTCAAGGGTTCATACCGAAAGGCAAATCGTTCACGCCTTGATTCTTTTACAGGAATTGGAGATGAAAAAGCACTTAAAATATTATCCCGGGTCAGTCGGGAATTTGCTGTTCCTACTGTAACAGATATTCATGAAAGTCATGAAGCTGCAATGGCTGCTGAGTATGTCGACGTATTGCAAATCCCTGCTTTTTTATGCCGTCAAACTGATCTTTTGATTGCTGCTGCTAAGACCGGAAAGACAATTAATGTAAAAAAAGGCCAGTTTCTGTCTGCATCTGCAATGCGCTTTGCAGTAGATAAAGTTCAGGATTCGGGTAATCCGAATGTGATCTTAACCGATCGGGGTAACACTTTCGGCTATCAGGACATGATAGTTGACTTCAGGGGCATACCCGAAATGAGATCCTTTGGCGTACCGGTAGTGATGGATTGTACACACTCATTGCAACAACCTAATCAGGCAAGCGGAGTAACAGGAGGGAAGCCTGCACTGATCGAAACCATCGCGAAAGCTGCAATTGCAGTTGGTTCTGATGGATTATTTATAGAAACCCACCCTGACCCTGCCAATGCCAAATCAGATGGTGCCAATATGCTGCACCTGGATAATCTGGAAGGCCTGCTGATAAAATTAATCAGGATAAGACAGGCAATTTCCTGATCCTACATAAATTGCAGGATCAGGTAGACAAGTAAGTAGAAAACTTAAGACTTATTGTAGATATTAGCTTTAAGCCATTCCACGCTTGATGCCGGATCATCAATAATCTTTGCGCCATCCTGTTCAATAAAGGCGTGTTTAACCCCTGAAAGCCTTGAATTTTCAAAGATATGTTTGAAATCAACCTTACCTGTTCCAACGGGGCAAGGCTTGCCTGTAACTTTGTCAAGATCTTTAACATGCCATAAGGGGAATCGGTTCGGGTATTTTTTGAACAATGCCACCGGATCCATACCCGCTGCTGTTGCCCAGGCAAGATCCAGTTCCATGAACACTTTATTTTTATCGGTATTACCCAAAACATAGTCGAAAGCAGATGTACCTTCAATGACAGTAAACTCCGACTGATGGTTATGGTATGCAAATTTCATTTTATTTTTCGCAGCGGCATCACCTGCTTTAATAAAGATTTCAGTAGTTTTTTTAATCTCATCAAGATTATTGATTGATGAACTTGAACAAATTACCCAGCCACATCCACCTTCAGCAGCCTCATCGACGATTTGCTGCAAATTATCTCTCAGATTTCGTGAGCCTGCTGCTATCTGTGCAGTACGGGGTAGGCCACCCACATGATTTCCAATCCATTTTAAGCCCAGATCATTCACAATTGCCGCAAAATCCCTGGCAGAATGTCTGTAATATAAGCCACCGGAGCCTGTTGCCGTTTCAAGTTCCTTGATTCCTAGGTCCGCGATTTGTTTAAGAACAGTTTTAGTATCCGCACCTGGAGCATTAATTATGCTGTTCAATGTGTAAACCTGTAAACCGAATGGCGGATATTTAAGTGCAGGATATTCATTTATTGAATTAGCCCATACAGGTAATGCACTACTCAATGCAATAATCCCTGAGGTTTTAAGGAAAGATCTTCTATTGATCATATATTTTTTATTTTATGACTATTTTTCTATAGTGTAGAACTGATATTTAATTGTCCAGTTAAATCCCTTACCCGGATCTGCATCTACCTTAATAAATGGCTCAGGACTCAAGGTGGTAGGAACTGACCAGTACATAAATTTTGATAAGGCCTTGTCGGCAGTTATTCTTACACCGGCACCTGTTTTTTTGTTTTCGATTCTGAAATCATAATCTTCAACCTTATCACCCGAATATCCTGTAGGGTACTCCATTGTACTTTCACCTTTTTTGAGATCTCTTAAATAGCTCATTTTATTTTCACTAAAGTCCATCAGATTTTTACCTGTCGGTTTATTGGCAATTTTAAAAGGAAGGGTAACCGTAAAATCGGATCCCGTAGTCTGACTGTCGATTACGAAGAAATTATGGTTAAAAACACTTGTGTTAATTGATTTCTGACCGGTGTTTTTTAATTTATGCTCCAATATCATCTCAGGTTTGCCTTTTAATAATCTTACCGTTTTAGTATAGGTGTATGAATACCCTTTACCATCATTCAGTTTATGAATAAATACAATCCTGTCATGTTTTTTACGGACTTTCCATGCCCCAGCATTAACCAGCTCAAAAGGAGCATTGAAGCGGTATGGATTATTATTTATCTTTTTAACTGTTCCAATTCCTATTTTAATGAAGGTTTCACCAGGAGCGGCTGATTCATACTCAATCGGATCAAAAGCCTCTACGGGGCCGGTAATCGCATCGTGTCTTTTAGGGTCATGCTTTGCATACCACTCCCCGAAATACTCATGACCCTTATATTTAAGGCTTGGGATTACACCAGCCCAGTCAAACCTGGTACCGCGATAAAACCCTTCTTTTGAATCAGGCAAGTATAATCTGGCTTCAATTTCTCCATTTGAGATTCGGGCTTCAGGATATTGGGCAATGACCTGATAGCTGGAAAGTAGAAGACATATAGTTAAAATCTGTTTTAGCATTATGATTAATATTTATTGTTTATTTTTAAAATAAGGGCTATGGTCTGATCAGTGTACCATCTGCTTTACGTACCTGCCAGTTAGATTTAGTACCAATCGGATATTTTGCAGCTTCCTTTTCATTGATATCCACACCTAATCCCGGAACTTCATTCACATACATGTAGCCATTTTTCATTGTAGGGCATCCTGAGAACACCTCTTTTATTTTATCTGAAAAACGAATCGATTCCTGTATTCCGAAATTCCAGACTGCCAGGTCGATGTGGGCATTTGCTGCATGACCTACAGGTGAAACATCGCCAGGGCCATGCCAGGCAGTTTTTATGTTGAACCATTCCCCAAGTCTCGCAACTTTCATAGCAGGAGTAATGCCCCCGATCTGGGAGATATGAATCCGGATATAATCAAACCATTGGTTCACCATTGGGAGTTTAAATTCGTTAATATTGTTAAATAGTTCGCCCATCGCAATGGGAACAGAAGTGCTTGTTCTGAGTTGCTTGAACCATTCCATATTTTCAGGTGAAAAAGGGTCCTCTATGAAAAAAGGGCGATATGGCTCCAGTTGTTTGATCATATTGATGGCATCCATTGGTTGTACACGTTCATGAATATCATGCAATAGCTCCACATCATCGCCGCACTTTTTTCTGACGGCTTCAAAAATCTTTGGAACAGATCTCAAATAAGTCCGTTCATCCATATAGGCGTCATTGGCCCCACCAAATCCAGCCTCTTTAAAATCCGGCTTTTTCTGAGTTACTCCAACGGCGCCATAACCACCCTGCTGTATCCTGACGTATTTATATCCCTCGTCCATAAATTTCTGGACATTATCTGCCACTTCCTCAGGAGTGCTTCCACTTGCATGGGCATAACAGGGTACGGCAAATCTTACCTTGCCGCCAAGAAGTTGATATACAGGCATATTTGCACGTTTTCCCTTGATATCCCACAAAGCCTGATCTAAGCCGCTAAGCGCATTATTCAGCACCGGGCCATTTCGCCAGTATGAGCTGACATAGACCCCGTGCCACATATCCTCGATATTGTCTACATCCTTTCCAATACAGAAATCATTGAGGTAACTATTGATCGCAGTAACCACAGCCATTGCTCTTTGAGTGAATGTGGCACATCCCAAACCATATAAGCCGGGTTCTGTGGTCTCTACTCTTACTACTATCAAGTTGGATCCAGCCGGAGCGCATGCAATGGCTCTGACGCTTTTAATCTTGACGGGAGCCATTCCACGTGTGTATGATGATGCTTCTTTTTCAGAGGCACTTGCAGAAGATGATGAGCCAAACATACCCATGATTCCTGCGGTTGAGCCTATGCCAAGCATTTTCAATGCTTCACGACGGTCAAAAATGCTTTGATCTTTTTTGGTATTCATATTCAAAAACTGATTAATTTTTATGATTGTTATCCTGATATTACCTGTCAAAAGATAATTATTTTTTAGCTTTTATATCAAAACACACTACTTAAACTCTATGATAATCAGGTTTCCAATTTTTGATTATCAATTTAATGGCTTTATTTGTCATATTCTCTGCCAGTGCTTTTTGTACAAGTTCCAAAAACTCCTCATCAGATGCAAAACGAAGCGCTACAATCTGACTAATGCGTAATCCTGCCGGAAGGGGTTTACCGCTCAGAATGAAGTGTCTGAAATTTTCTTCTGCACGTATTGCTCTGTCCTGGGCCTTGAGTGGAAAAACCCGAACAAACCAGTATAGCATAATACAACATATAAATAAGAGCAGCAGCAGACTTGCAGCGTATAAATTATCAGTCCCAAATGATTCATACAGATTGACTGATGATCCGATTAATCCTGATACTAAAAATAAAGCAAGTATTCTGTGATAACTTGTGATCAAGCGTGTATGATTTTTGAAATTTTGTTCCATTTTATTTCGTTGTGATTTTAAATTCCGTTCTCCTGTTATTTTTTCTGTTTTCTTCAGATGAATTATCATTAAGCGGAAGCCCTTCGCCATAACCCTTGTAACTTATCTTATTTACAGAAATAAAGTTGCTTACGAGATAATCATAAACAGTACGGGCCCTGTTTTCGGAAAGCTCCAGATTTGACTTCTCATCGCCGACATCATCTGTATGCCCGCCAATTTCGATAGAGACTGATGGATTCTCCTTCATAAAACGAATCAAATGTTGTAATTCGGTTTTCGATTCAGGGAGGAGATTATATTTGCCGCTCTCGAAAAAGATATTATTAAGTATTACCAGTCCGCCAACCTCTATTTTCTTTAAAGGAATTTCCAATATAAATGGTTTATTAATCAGGTTCAGATCAGGTGTGAAGTTTTGGGAATAGAACAGGTACCCATCTTTAGAAACATTTAATCCAAAAGACTTACCGGCCATCATGGTCGCCAGAAACTCACCGGTTTCGGGATCGGTAACATCGTCAAAAATGGCTTTCCCGTCTTTAAGATTAATAATTTCGACTTTCGCGTCGAGAATTTCCTTTGTGATTTTGTCAAAAACCATTCCCTTAACATAGGTTACAGTATTGGGTCTCATGGCTTCCGGCAATTCGAAAGAGTAAATGTCAAGTCCGCCAAACCCACCTTTCTGGTTTGTAGAAAAGAAAGCAAGTTTACCATTGCTGCTGATACTTAACCCGCTTTCTTCTCCAAAGGTATTGATTGGATATCCCAGATTATGAGGTTTTTTCCAGCCAGTTTGAATATTCTCCTTAAAAAGTTTGCGGCTCATAAAAAGATCTTTGTTTCCCAGTCCGGGCCAGCCATTTGAAGAAAAATAAAGGCTTTCATCATCGGGGTGAATAAATGGTGATTGCTCATCATATGGGGTATTTATCTCTGGTCCTAGATTTAATGGGATACCCCATGATCCATCATTATTAAGTTCTGATTTCCAGATGTCATAACCGCCGTATCCTCCATTTCGGGTACTTACAAAGTATAAGGTTCTGCCATCAGCACTAATAGATGGTTGAGATTCCCAGCCGGGAGTATTAACTGGCCCACCTATATTAAAAGGTTTACTCCAGGTATTTCCTTCCCACCTGGAAATATAGATATCACATCTTCCCAAACCATCCGGACGGTTACAACCAGTGAAAAACAAATAATTCCCATCTGGCGAAATGCATTGAGCTCCTTCGTTATAATTAAACGTATTAATTTCTTTGCTCAGATACTCAGCTGAAGCCCAGAGACTGTCGCGCTTAACACTTTTGAAAAAATCTTCGTTTCTGTTAGTCTGCCGGGTGAATATTATCATTTTCTCATCGGCAGTAATTACAGGCAGATATTCTTCTTCTTTTGAATTAATTCCGGGGCCCAGATTGACAGGTTTAAAGCTTACTGGATTTTTTATTGCTTCAAGGCTAAAACTGCAATCGGCAATATATTTTGCTGTTTTTTGTTTGCTTTCTGCACTCAGGCCGGGATACGAAAGATATTTATTGAAATGTTCATACGCATTGGCATAATTGCCCGTATTTAATTCGCTTTCGCCAAGACCAAAATATGTTAGTGGTAAGAATTCAGGATCTATTTCAAGAACCTTTTTATAACTGATGAGGGCTTTACTAAAATTTCCGGACTTTCGATAAATATCCCCTAGCTGCTGATAAGCAGCAGTAAAATTTTTATCAAGTATTACTGCCTGATTCAGCTCAGCAATTGCCTTATCATATAGTCTGTAGCTTAAATATTGATTTGCCAGATTGTATGTTTTTTGCGCCTGTTTAACCTGGGAGGAAGTTTGTTTTTGTGCTAAACAAATACAAGGTAAAAGACATAATAATAGCAGTAATATTTTCATTCTTATAAGACTTTCCCTTTGTATGAAGGTAGAAAATATTCTGTATTAAGCCTATTGATTAATTAAGCATCAATAAAAAAAATCGGCATATAATTATATGTCAAATAACCGCCAATAATCCGAATGAAAGAAGAATCAGGGAATATTAAGATATTTATGAGTCTGAAGAGAAATTTCCCATTTTGGGTTCTCCATAACATAATCAATGATTAGCGGAATCACTTCTGCCGATTTTGACCATTCAGGTTGCAGGTATAGTTTACATCCTTCGGATACTGTAGCGGCATATTCCTCCGCCCATTTAAAATCACTTTTGTTGAATACAATCACTTTTAATTCTCCGGCCAGTGGAGCGATATCCGGACGCGGGGCTTTGAATTTCTTTGGTGAAAGACAAATCCAGTCCCAGGTACCTGAAAGGGGATAGGCCCCAGAGGTTTCAATAAATGTTTTAATCCCCCTTTTTTGTAATTCTGATGTAAGATAGTCCAGATTATAGATAAGAGGTTCACCACCAGTCACTACTACTGCTTTGCCGGGGTATTTTTCTGCATTTTTTACGATTTGATCGGTTTCAGTTAATGGGTGTAATTCTGCATCCCAGCTTTCCTTAACATCACACCAGTGACAACCCACATCACAACCGCCCAAACGAATGAAATATGCTGCTTTTCCAGAATGAAATCCTTCACCCTGTATGGTGTAGAACTCTTCCATTAATGGTAATAAGGTGCCGTCGGCTGGAATTTGGTGTGCCATTTTGTAATTTAAGCGCAAATATACTTAAGTTTAAGAGATCAACCTTGTGCAAAACAGATAGAGACACAATGCTGACAATTTAATTTTAATATGAACTGGATTAATATACTTCCCAAAAGCATCACAGCTTCTGAAGATTTTATCAGAACTGTGCAGGTATCTGGAAGAAAGCTGTGTATAGTGAAAACTGGGAAAGAATTTTATGCTGTGCAAAGTAAATGCCCCCATGCAGGTGCTGAACTTAGTAATGGCTGGTGTGCTTCAGGTAAGCTGGTATGTCCTTACCACAGGCATGAATTTGATCTTAAAACAGGCCGTGGTGCCGAAGGACAAGGTAATTATATTGATACCTATCCGGTTGAGCTGAGAAAGGACGGACTTTATGTCGGAATTTCCAGACCCTGGTGGAAGTTCTGGTAAATTTCTAAGCTTTTTTAAAAAGGTATTTTTTGCAGAATTCTTCACTATTCAGTACTTCAATTTCAGAAAAATAGAAATCTGTTTTATTTTCAGTGATGATGCAGTTACACCTACTTTCCAGGGCAGCAAAATATTCAAGTCCATCTTCAAAATCATGAATGGAAGGATTCGCTATACATTTCAAAACAGCTTCACATGAATTTGCTGCAATGCTAATATGTTCTGAAAGTATTTTTATTTTGGACTTTGCAACACTGCTCTTATGCTTTTTTTCTGCAAAATAATAGGCAATAGCTAGACATATTGGTGAAGTCAGTAGACGAAATTTTTTGTTTCCGGCCAGACTCAATATTCTCGCTGAATTTGTAAAAGTGGGATATTCCTTGTTCAATACAGAAACAAGAATATTGGCATCCAGGAAAATATTCATTTTTTTGAATCGAAAAATTCCTTTTTAGCTGATTTTCTGCTTCGTTTAGTTTGATATTCAGCTTTGCCTTCGGCAATCAGATTTACCCAATCAGCTATGGGGTATTCTTCGAGGGATTGGTAATCTGTTGAAGTAACTTTTGTTAAAAGAAATTCTATGAGCCTTGATAGACTGATGTCGTTTTCTTCTGCATACTTTTTTGCTTTATTGATAACCTCTTCATTAAAGCTTAGCGTTAATTTAGCGTTCATGAAAACTCCTTTCTGTTTTGATTCAAAAGTAATATTAATTACGTATATTTTAAAATCATATTACGTATAATTAATAAATTTCTTTTTTTGCAGAGGCCAGGGTGTTTTTCAGTAAACCTACGATTGTCATCAAGCCAACACCTCCCGGAACAGGGGTGATCCATGAGCTTTTAGGTGCTACATTTTCAAAATCTACATCTCCGTATAGTTTGAATCCTGATTTGGTCTCTGAGGAAATCTCTCGATTCATACCAACATCAATCACAATGGCACCCTCTTTTACCATGTCGGCAGTAATGAAATTCTTTTTACCAATAGCAACAATAAGAATGTCAGCATCCAGACTATATTTTTTAATATCCGGAGTTTTACTGTGACAGATAGTAACCGTGCAATTTCCAGGATTTGTATTCCTGGCCATTAATATACTCATCGGTGAACCTACAATATTACTTCTGCCAACAACCACACAATGTTTGCCGGTAGTATCGATTCCATATTCCTGAAGCATCAGTAAAATACCATAAGGAGTTGCTGGTAAAAAGGAGGGAAGGTTACGCTGCATCCTGCCGAGGTTAACCGGATGGAAGCCGTCCACATCTTTTTCAGGAGATATTTTTTCTGTGACTTTATCTGCAGAGATATGTTTTGGTAGAGGAAGCTGAACAAGGATACCATCTGTTTCAGGATCTTTATTTACCTCATCAATTTTTTGAAGTAATTCTTCTTCTGTGATTGTATTCTCAAAGCGATATAAGGTTGAATTAAAACCTACTTTTTCACAGTTTTTTATTTTACTGGCAACATAGGTTTCCGAGCCACCATCATGCCCTACGAGTATGGCTACCAGGTGAGGTTTACGGCCTGTATTCTTTAAAATTTCGGCCGCCTCGATTGCGATTCTTTCTTTTAGTTTCTCTGAAACAAATTTACCGTCGAGTAACTGCATTTTTATTAAAATATGTTATTTATTAACATTTAGTGGCTTATTAACATATTAATTTCGCAATTCGCGTAATGCGAATTATTGAAATTAATCTAATTTAAGGACTGCCATGAAGGCTGTTTGAGGTATTTCAACATTACCTACCTGCCTCATGCGCTTTTTACCTTTTTTCTGCTTCTCAAGAAGCTTACGTTTCCTTGAAATATCACCGCCATAACATTTTGCCGTTACATCTTTACGCAGTGCTTTAACAGTTTCACGGGCAATAATTTTCGCTCCGATGGATGCCTGAATAATAATCTCAAACTGCTGGCGCGGAATCAGTTCCCGAAGTTTTTCACAGATCTTTTTTCCGAAATTATAAGAGTTCGTTCTATGAATCAATGAGGAAAGAGCATCAACAGGCTCACTGTTTAAGAGTATATCCAAACGAACCAGGTCAGACTGCCGGTAACCGATCTGATGATAATCAAATGAAGCGTATCCTTTGGAGATTGTTTTCAGGCGATCATAAAAATCGAATACAATTTCACCCATTGGCATTTCAAATATCAGTTCAACCCGGTCGGATGTTAAATAGGATTGATTGATTATTGTGCCACGTTTCTGAATACATAGCGACATGATTGGCCCTACAAATTCAGATTTCGTGATAATATTAGCCTTAATATAAGGCTCTTCAACATGATCCAGTTTACTTGGATCAGGCAGATCGGATGGGTTATGTACGTCGATCTCCAAACCTTTAGAGGTAAAGGCCTTATAGGATACGTTCGGAACAGTGGTAATCACTGTCATGTCGAACTCTCTTTCCAGTCGCTCCTGTATAATTTCCATGTGGAGCATACCCAGGAAACCGCAACGGAAACCGAATCCTAAAGCCGCTGATGACTCAGGTTCGAAAACGATAGAAGCATCATTCAGCTGCAGTTTGTGCATGCTTTCACGAAGTTCTTCGTACTCATCTGTATCAACCGGATAGATGCCGGCAAATACCATTGGTTTTACTTCCTCAAAACCTTTGATTGGCTCTGAACTTGGCTTATCTTTATGTGTAATCGTATCTCCAACCTTAACCTCACGTGCTTCTTTTATCCCGGAAATGATATATCCCACATCACCGGTTTTAATCACGTCCTTTGGTTTCTGAGTCAGTTTTAAAGTTCCTACTTCCTCTGCGATATAATCCTTATCGGTTGCTACAAACTTCACCTTATCGCCCTTGCGAATCTCACCATTGAGAACCTTGAAATATGCAATGATACCTCTGAATGAATTAAAAACAGAGTCGAATATCAAAGCCTGCAATTCTCCGTCCGGATTACCCTTTGGAGCAGGAATACGTTCAACTATAGCTTTTAAGATGTTATCTACACCTAAGCCTGTTTTGCCTGAAGCCGGAATAATTTCTTCACGTTTACAACCAATCAACTCAATGATCTGGTCTTTCACTTCCTCGGGCATAGCTCCCGGAAGGTCCATCTTGTTCAGGATTGGAATAATTTCCAGATCGTGCTCAAGTGCCAGATACAAATTAGATATGGTCTGCGCTTGTATTCCCTGTGATGCATCCACTATTAATAATGCACCTTCACAGGCAGCAATCGAACGGGAAACTTCATAGGAAAAATCCACATGACCTGGTGTGTCTATCAGATTAAGAACATAGGGCTGGCCATCCTGAATGTAATCCATCTGGATTGCATGACTCTTAATGGTAATCCCGCGCTCACGTTCCAAATCCATATCATCAAGCAGTTGAGCCTGGGATTCACGCTGAGTGATTGTGTTAGTATACTCCAGAAGACGGTCAGCTAAAGTGCTTTTACCGTGATCAATATGAGCAATTATGCAAAAGTTACGTATATACTTCATTTGAGGCGCAAATATAGTTTATTAAGCTCAAATTTTGTTCGACATAAATGATTTCATCATCCTTATTAGTCTGGTAGCATGTACCTGATGCTCAGCTTAAAATATTTGTAATTTTTTCAATGCAGCTTTCTTTATAGCTAATTTTTTTTTCTATTTTGGGAAATAATCACTTAATAATATTAATGAATTCATGACGATTGGTATTTTGCTTGAACCCTCCCCGGAAACACGGGTATCATTAATCCCCGAACACATTTCAGTCCTGAAGAAACAAAATATAAATGTATTAAGCGAAAGCAATTGCGGTGCAAATGCATTTGCTCCAGATACGCTCTATTCTGATCAGGGTGCAGAGGTAAGTTCAAGAGAGAATGTTTTAAAAAATTCAGATATTTTATTGAGTATTCATCCCTTAACTGAGGATGATCTTAACAAAGCCAAAAAATCAGCTGTAATATTGGGTGTTTTTAATCCGCTGGCCAATTTCGAATTAATTAAGAAGTGGGCAGAGCGTGGATTCACTACATTTAGTATGGATATGCTGCCCCGGACAACCAGAGCACAAAGTATGGATATACTGAGCTCTCAGGCTAATATTGCAGGCTATAAAGCTGTGATTCTGGCTGCTATGCAGCTTCCCAAGTATTTTCCAATGTTTATGACCGCTGCAGGAAGTATAGCGCCTGCAAAAGTGATGATACTGGGAGCAGGAGTTGCAGGACTCCAGGCAATCGCAACAGCTAAACGTTTAGGTGCTGTTGTTGAAGTTTTTGATACCCGTCCGGCAGTTAAAGAGGAAGTTATGAGTTTGGGTGCCAAGTTTATAGAAGTTGAAGGTGCCCTTGATGCTTCAAAAGCTGGTGGTTATGCAGTTGATCAGACTGAAGAATATAAACAAAAACAACAGGCAAGGATTGCCGAGGTTGCATCTAAGGCTGATGTAATCATTACAACCGCACAGATTCCGGGAAAAAAAGCTCCAATTCTATTACCCGACAGTATTTTGGATAATATGAAGCCTGGTTCTCTTATTATCGATCTGGCTTCGATCACAGGAGGTAATACAACCAGAACTAAAGACCGTGAAACCGTCGTGTATAAAAATGTAACAATCATTGGCAATTCAAACCTGCAGGGTACAATGCCATCTGATGCAAGTAAATTATATGGAAAGAATATTTTAAACTTTCTGCAACTCATCATCGGTAAAGAGGGACAACTCAATTTAAATTTTGAAGATGACCTGGTGAAAGGTACATGCATCAGCAATAATGGCGAAGTGTGTAATGACAGGGTGAAGGAATTGACAGGTAATAAGTTGTAAGTAATAAGTTGTAGGTAATAAGTGATAAGTTTTAAAACTGCTTCAAACTACTGAACATAATATTGGATAGATAATATATAATATGGACGAGATATTCAACTGGCTTAGCCAGCATCAACAGATGATTTACATTGTTATTCTGAGTGTATTTCTTGGGATTGAGGTCATTGGAAGAGTTCCCAGCGTTTTACATACGCCATTGATGAGTGGTGCTAATGCAATTCACGGAGTGGTTATAATAGGGGCTATTATTGTGATGGGAAAAGCCGAAGGTGATAATTTGCTTGCCCTTATTCTGGGATTCCTTGCGGTGATTCTGGGCACCTTAAATGTTGTGGGTGGTTTTGTGGTGACAGACCGTATGCTTGAAATGTTTAAAAAGAAGAAATAATAAACCTGGTTTATGTCAGATCGGTTTTAATCCAAGCCTTATAAAATTCAGAAATAGAGTACAATGGAATTAAATATCTTAATTATTTGTTACCTGATCGGTTCCGTAACCTTCATTATTGGTTTAAAGATGTTAAGTCATCCGGAGAGTGCAAGAAAAGGTAATCTTATTGCTGCTGCTGGTATGGCTGTTTCTATTTTGGGTACAATCTTTCTTTATGAGGAAGAGGGTCTTAAGCTTGGGAATTATACCTGGATTTTTTCAGCATTAATCATTGGTACAATTTTGGGTACTATGGCTGCAAAGAGAGTAAAAATGACAGCTATGCCCGAAATGGTGAGTTTGTTTAACGGAATGGGAGGGGCCTGTGCTGCACTTATTTCCATTGTAGAATTTGACCACCTCTCTCATCAAATTCAGGCAGGAGCTACAGCTGATCGTGGAATATTGCTGATTATTTTTGCAGGATTGATTATCGGAACGGTTTCATTTTCAGGTAGTATGGTTGCCTGGGGTAAATTAAACGGAAAAATCAAGGACTTTTCATTCAATGGGCAACATATCGTAAACCTGATTATTTTTGGTGTAATAATTGCACTTTCTGCTTATCTTATTATTTCCCTTGATACAGCAGCCAGTACATTATTCTATGTCATATTTGCCTTGTCAATCGTTTACGGACTCTTTTTCGTTTTTCCAATTGGAGGTGCCGACATGCCCGTTGTTATTTCATTATTAAACTCATTTACCGGGGTCGCCGCTGCATTTGGAGGTTTCCTGTATGATAATCCTGTAATGTTAACAGGTGGTATTCTGGTTGGTTCTGCGGGTACTATTCTGACAATTCTGATGTGTAAAGCAATGAACCGTCCGCTGAGCAATGTCTTGATAGGTTCGTTCGGTGGTTCTTCTGCCGGATCTTCAGGAAAGGAGCAGGGGGCCTATAAAGAAATCAGCATCAGCGACTCTGCTGTAGTCATGAGTTATGCTAAACGGGTAATGATCGTGCCGGGTTATGGTCTTGCTGTTGCTCAGGCTCAGCATGTATGCCATGAGCTGGAAAAATTACTGAGTGATAAAGGAGTGGAGGTTAATTATGCTATTCATCCCGTTGCAGGGCGTATGCCTGGTCATATGAACGTTCTTCTTGCCGAAGCAGATGTTGATTATGCAAGATTACTTGAAATGGAACAGGCAAATGAGGAATTTCCTATGACTGATGTTGTCTTGATTTTGGGAGCCAATGATGTGGTCAACCCCGCAGCAAAAACAGATCCCGGATCTCCAATTTATGGTATGCCTGTCTTGGATGTAGAACTTGCTAAGCTGGTAATTATTAATAAGCGTAGCATGAACCCCGGATATGCCGGAATCGAAAATGAGCTTTTCTTTCAGCCTAAATCTTCCATGCTTTTCGGAGATGCTAAATCGGTTCTTCAGCAGCTGGTTACTGAAATAAAAACACTTTAGTAAGCTAAAAGTTTAAAGCTGAAAGGATAAAGCTGGATTCGCTTTAAGCTTTCTGCTTTAAGCTTAATCGGCTCTTTTCAGACCATATTTTTCTATTTTACTGTATAGATGACTTCTTTGTATATCTATGTCATCTGCAGTTTTAGACACATTCCAGTTGTTTTTTTCCAGTTTATATTTGATATAATCCTTTTCGGCAAAGTCTTTATACTCCTGAAAGTTGCTGAACTGATCAAAATTTTGCTGAGGCGCTGCTGACGGGCTTTCAGATCCCAATGAAAAAGAAGAGGGATTTGCATAATTGGTAACATCAGCTTCGGTAATTAATTTATCACTCAAAATGATCAGTCTTTCAATCATATTGCGAAGCTCCCGGATATTTCCGGTCCAGTTCATCTCCTGTAATGCAACCATTGCCGAATCACTGATTTTTTTAACCGGCATTCCGTAATCATTACAGATTTCTTCACAGAAACTTTGTGCAATAAGTGGTATATCTTCCTTCCGCTCAGTTAAATGGGGTACATGAATCAGTATTACACTTAAGCGATGGTATAAATCCATTCTGAAATTTCCTGCTTCAATTTCCTTTTGAAGGTCCTTATTTGTTGCAGCAATTACCCTGACATCTACATCGATCTCTTTTTCGCCACCAACGCGGGTTACTTTATTTTCCTGAAGAGCACGCAGAACTTTTGCCTGTGCTGAAAGACTCATGTCTCCGATTTCATCAAGAAACAAAGTGCCGCCGCTTGCCTGTTCAAATTTCCCAATTCTTTGCTTGATGGCTGAAGTAAAAGATCCTTTCTCATGCCCAAAAAGCTCACTTTCAATTAGTTCTGAGGGTATTGCAGCACAATTTACCTCAACAAGTACAGAGCCGGCACGATTTGATTTTTCATGCAGCCAGCGGGCCACAAGCTCTTTTCCACTTCCATTTGCCCCTGTAATAAGTACCCTTGCGTCAGTAGGGGCAACCCGTTCAATAGTAGCTTTGATTCGTTCAATAGCTGCTGAATTACCCAGCATCTCACGGGTCTTGCTTACCTTACGCTTTAAAACTTTTGTTTCTGTTACCAGAGTTTTACGTTCTAATGCATTTCTTACTGTAATCAGTAAGCGATTAAGATCAGGCGGTTTTGAAATAAAGTCATAGGCTCCCTTTTTACTTGCCTCAACAGCTGTTTCGATCGTCCCATGACCAGAAATCATGATGAATGGCAGATCAGGCTGGATTTTAAGTCCTTCAGTAAGAACCTCCAGACCATCCATTTTATTCATTTTTATATCACAAAGAACCAGATCGTACTCATTTTTCCTGATCAGCTCTAATGCATCAATTCCATTATCTACATCCTCAACCTGGTACTCCTCATATTCAAGTATTTCTCTTAAAGTATTTCGGATTGCCCTCTCATCGTCAATGATTAATATTTTTGCCATAAGTATCGTGTAGATTTTTAATATAAATCGGTTTAATGCCGAATATAATAATCCTATTTTTTATTACAAACAAGATGCCGAAAACCCTATAATTCAGGGGTTTTGAAAAATAAAAAAAATGCAAGCCTGTAAGCCGGGTTCTGTATCCCGCAGATGCGGAACCTCTATCATTTATCTGGTCGCGCAATTGCTTGCGAGATCTAACGACCTACCCATTCCGGATAATCCCGTACGTACGGGATAAGGAAGCGAGCAGCTTCACGTCCGGAACCTATTTGGTCTTTCAACTCCTGGGGTTTACCGCATTGCATGTCACCATACAATACCGTGAGCTCTTACCTCACGTTTTCACCTTTTCCCCCAAACCTAAGTTTAGGAGTAGTATATTTTCTGTGGCACTTTCCGTCTCCACTTTCGTGGAGCCTTCCCGTTAAGAAGCAGGATGCTCTGTGTTGCCCGGACTTTCCTCTCTCCCGCAAATGCGGGACAGCGATAGAACGGCTTGCTTTACAAAGATAGTGATTTGTTATTAAGGGTTTATGCGGACAAGATTTTTGTCAAGACTGATGATGCTTTTCAGGATTGCATTACTCGCTGAATGGAAGAAATCCTGATTGATATTCGCAAAATCATCACTTGGCTTGTGATAATCATCATGGTCTTCAACACCAAAATAAACAAAAGGAATATTCTCCTTTGCAAATGGCCCATGATCACTTTGCATAGTCCAGTCATCTTTCCCTGATCCCGGTTCATCATGACCGAATCTTATAGTAATACCAGTATTCTTATCAGCATGCTGAAGAATTTCTCTAAGAACCGGGGTTTTATTGGTGCCGGCAGCATAAAGTTCGGATTTGTCATTATGGGAAACCATATCCAGATTGATATTCAATTTTATATGTTTCCTTGATGGGATAGGGGCCTTTAAAAACGAATATGCCCCCTGTAAACCCATTTCTTCGGCGTCAAAGGCTATGAACAGAAGCGTATTTTTAGGCTTATGTTCCTTGAAATATTTTGCAATGGATAATATTGCAGCTACTCCTGAAGCATTATCATCAGCCCCGTTAAAAATCTCAGAATTGTTCATTCCGACATGATCATAATGTGCTGAAATAACGATTACCTGGTCCGATTTGCCTTTAATATATCCAATCAGGTTGATGCCTTTGATTTCTTCATTCCTTCGGTTTTTGAATTTAAATGGATGCTTAAAATCCTTATTGTAAGCATCAAGCCCAATCTCTTTGAATCTGTTGATGATATATTCAGCAGCCATGAAATTTCCCCTGCTTCCTGTTTTCCTGCCCTCATACTTGTCGGATGAAAGAGTTTCTATATCATTAAGTAATACTTTCCGATCGATATTTTGTGCATTAACACTATAAACTGAAAATATCAGGAGAATTATTATGAGGTTCTTCATTTTTTGATTTTGAATAAGTACATGAATTTTATCATAATTCATGTGCTTAAAATTGATATGATTTTATGCTACTTCGCGAATATCAACAGCCACCACCCTTGAAACACCCTGTTCTGCCATAGTCACACCATAAATAATATCTGTACTTGCGATTGTCCGTTTATTATGAGAAACAATAATAAACTGTGACTGATCTGAAAATTCCCTAATGATATTATTGAATTTATCAATGTTTGTATCATCCAATGGTGCATCAACTTCATCGAAAATACAGAATGGGGCTGGTTTTAATAGATATAATGAGAAGAGCAATGCTGTGGCCGTCAACGTTTTTTCACCTCCGGATAATTGATTGATGGATAGTGGCCGCTTACCTTTCGGACGGGCAATAATATCAATGTCTGATTCCAGCGGATTCGAAGGATCTGCCAATACCAGATCGCAGCTGTCTTCTTCATTAAAAAGAGAACGGAAAACCTGTATAAAATGTGTCCTGACATCGCTGAAGGCTGCCATAAACTTCTCCTTTGCGGTATCATCAATTTCTTTAATAGTTTGTAATAAAGATGATTTAGCTTCAGCCAGATCTTTTTTCTGAGATTGAATAAAGTTATAGCGTTCATTCATTTCCTGATAGGCTTCCATGGCCATTGGGTTTATTGCACCAAATTCATCCAGTTGTCTTTTTATCCGCTCGGTCTTCTCACGAATATTCTGCTCACTATCAGTCTGTTGCTCGTATGGTTCTTCATCCAGCAATACGGAAATATCAACATCGAATTCTATAGATAGTCTTTCCTTTAAGGCATTTAACTCCAGTTTAATTGCCGTTTTCTCGTCTTTTAACTCGTTGGAAATGAGCTCGGCCTGTTCTTTATTTCTGCGTAGCAGGCTAATTTTTTCTTCCATCTCAGAAATCTGTAATCTGGAAGCATAATAGCTCTGTTCAGCTTCATTAACAGCCGTTTCAAATTCCTCTTTTTGAACATACATCGCGATCAGATCTTCATCAGAATGATCTGCATGCTGAAGTGTTTCTTTAATTCCTGCCTGTGTCTTTTCAAGTTCAGCCTGATTTAAACCGATACGCGTTTCCAGGTTTTTTTGCTGACTTTCACGGTATTCAAGGTCTTTTTCTATACCTGATACTTTATTTTGCTGCTGGTGGAAGCGGATATTCTCCTGGTTATAAAGTGCCGATTTTGAATTTAGGCTTTCTGCAAGCTCATTATAGCTTTGCTGGTCATTTAAAACCTGCTCCTGCTTAATTCGCTTGTTGACTTTTAGCTCAATTAGAAGGGGTTCTGCAGCAATTAACTCGTTTCCTATACTCGCTATTTTTTGCTCGATATCCTGTTTTCTATTGAGGCTATTTTCAATGAAAGCAAGATATTGTTCCTGTTTGGTTTTAACAGAAGTATATTCATTGCTCAATCTGTTGATTTCCAGTTGAGATTCCTGAAGGAGATCTTTTTGTGAAGAATCTATCAGATCTTTTAATTTGATCTCTTCTTCTGCAATGGAGTTCTTTAATTTAGCAATTAAGGTTTCTCCGTTATTAATTTCTTTAGAAAGCTTTTCAAGATTTTTAGCTCTCCCGATTCGTTTTCCTTCAAAAAGTCCGACCGATCCACCCGACATTCCCGTTCTGGTTTTTGTAAACATCCCGGTCTTACTTAAGATAACAACCTGTTCTGATGGCAATGCCGAGCGTAATTCATTTTCTTCTCCTGATTGCAGCAGATAAACATTATAAAGCAGCATTTCACAAAGTGGCCGATATTTGGCGTCTGTGTCGATTATTTCTAAGGCAGGAATCAGGTCTTTACGTTCAGTGTTTACTGAAGGTCGTTTTCCTGCTAAATTTAAAGCCTCCAGAATAAAAAAATTAGCCCGGCCTCTTGATGAATCACTCAGTAATTGGATTGCCTGGACTGCCTCTGCCTGCGTTTCTACGACATAATGATTCATAACCGGTTCGAGGTAGTTCTCAATGGCTATTCTGAATTCTTCCCTGCAAAATAATATGTCTGAGAAAAGTGGTGCCTGTTTTGTCCAGCCTGCATTTTTTTTCAGAAAACGGATCGATTCCGGAAATCCTTCCAGGTTATCAACCATCGATTTGGTCAGGTTATATTCATTCTGTTTGGAATCGAGTTTTCGGCTTTCCTGATTGAGAATTTCTTTTTGCTCCTTCAGATGTTCAGTACTGCGCTGAATTTGTCGCTCGAGTTCATCTTCGAGCTCTTTATTCCGAATATATTCCTTTTGTTTACTTTCCAGTTTGCCCTTTAACTCAGTAATTACCTTGTTAAATTCATTGAGTTCAGTTTCTTTGGATTCTGTATCAGCCATATTCCTGCTGCTTTCCTGATGAAGTGCTTCCTTCTGAATATTCAATATGGCAATCTCCTTTTCAAGTTTATAGACCTGATTTTGGAGTTCATTATTCTCAAGGCTTATGGAATCAAGTGCTGCTTTTGATTTCTGCTGTTCTGATCTTAGTTCAATGATCCCCTGGTGCTGATTTTCTGTCGATATACGAAGTTTCTCAAGAATCTCACTTTCCTGTAAATGTTCCTCATTTAAGCGCTTCTGATTGTAAAAGACATGATTAAGTTGATTCTGATCTTTTTCAAGCTCATCACTTAGTCTGTTTTTTTTATCTTCAAGAAAGCGTAATTGCTCGTTCTTTAATTTCTTATCACTTTCATAAGTTCGAATCTTAGCAATAAATTCATTGGTGGCTTTTTGCTGAATGGAAAGATTCTTTTCCAGATTCAGGTTTTCAAGTTTTAATTTCTGCAGAAATGCCTCTAGATTGCTTATTTCAGTGTTTATTCCGCTGCTCTCTAGTGAATGCTGCTGCTCCTTGTCTTCAAGCTTATTCAGGGATTCTCTAAATCCAATGATACGATAGGAGGCCAGGCTCAGACTTAATGTCTTGTATTGTTCCTTAAGCCGGTAATACCTCTCTGCTTTTTTAGCCTGATTTTCAAGGGTTTTCAGATTTTTTTCAATCTCGAACAAAAGATCCTCTACACGGCTAAGGTCTGCCTCTGTATCTTTTAATTTATTGAAGGTTTGTTTTTTCCTAAGCTTGTATTTAGATATTCCTGAAGCCTCCTCAAATAAAGCTCGTCTTGAATTGTCTTTATTGGCAATGATCTCATCAATCATTTTCAATTCGATAATAGAGTAGGAGTCTGATCCTATACCGGTATCAAGAAACAGATCTGTGATGTCTTTCAGACGGCATTGCACATCATTTAATCGGTATTCGCTTTCGCCCGAACGATATAACTTTCGGGTAATGGTGACCTTTGTAAAATCAGTAGGGAGAATATTTTTGGTGTTATCGAATGTCAGGGATACCTCTGCTAAATTAGAAGGCTTGCGTGTTTTTGTTCCATTGAAAATGATATTTTCCATTTTCTCAGAACGCAGCATACGGGTACTCTGCTCACCAAGTACCCAGCGTATAGCATCTACAACATTTGATTTTCCGCAGCCATTAGGACCCACAATAGCAGTTACACCATCATTGAAATTGATCGTGATCTTATCGCCAAAGCTTTTAAAACCTTTAATTTCCAGTTGTGTAAGCTGCATTTTCTTCTTTCCGCTCCGGGCGGATCATGATTAGTTTTGAGGGTTCAATTTATAAAATTCTCCATATCTATTAATATTTTAAACAATGAAATCATAACTATTTTTTACGATTACAAAACGTATTTTTAACTAAGAAATGAACATTGAATTTTAATTGTATAAAGCTATGGAATACAGACGTTTAGGTAAATCAGGTTTAAAAGTAAGTGCCCTTTCATTAGGAAGCTGGTTAACTTTTGGACAGCAGATAGAGGATAAGGTTGCCGAAGAATTAATGGACATTGCCTATGAAGGTGGAGTAAATTTCTTTGATAATGCCGAAGGGTATGCAGGGGGGAAGTCGGAAATTGTAATGGGCAACATTTTAAAAAAGAAAAAATGGGATCGCAGTTCCTACATTGTATCCAGCAAGATCTTCTTTGGAGCCGAAGAAAAGAAACCGAATATGATCGGGCTCTCAAAAAAGCATTTATTTGAGGGGACTCATAATGCCCTTAAACGCCTGCAGTTGGATTATGTGGATCTGATCTACTGTCACAGACCTGATAAGGAAACCCCGATAGAGGAAACGGTTTGGGCAATGCATCAATTGATTCAGCAAGGAAAAGCATTGTATTGGGGAACATCTGAATGGAGCGCCCTGGAAATAATGCAGGCTTATTATTTTGCTGAAAAAAATCATCTGGTTCCACCGGTGATGGAACAGCCGCAATATAATATGCTTTGGCGTGATAAAATGGAAATGGAATTTTTATTATTGTTCAGGGATTTTGGAATGGGAACCACAATCTGGAGCCCAATGGCCTCCGGATTACTTTCGGGAAAATACAATAATGCCGATCCAAAAGATGCCCGTTTCAGCATGGATAATCTTGAATGGTTAAGAAACAGACTGCTGGTTGAATCAAATATACATAAGGTTAAATTATTGCAGGCAGTTGCAGAGAGACTGAATACCTCATTAGCTAAACTCGCTATTGCATGGTGCTTAAAAAATCCTCACGTCAGTACCGTCATTTTAGGTGCTTCTAAGGCTGCACAACTAAAAGAGAATCTTACTTCACTGGAAGTAGTGCCATTACTCACGAATGAAATTATGCTGGAAATTGATGAAATTACAGGAACTAAACCACAGGTTATAATTCCTTGATTATAAGGCTGACAGGGTTTTAAACCCTGTCAGCCTTTAAAACCCTGTCAGCCTTATAAAATATCAGTTAATTTAAAGGTATCCTTTACACGGATGCCTTTTTCTGTTTCCTGAAGGGTGCAACATTCGTTTACCGGATCGTGTTCCAGATAGAGGATGTAATCGTTCTCAAGGGCCTCAGTAAGAAATTTCTTCTTCTCATTCAGGGTTTTGAGCGGAAACATATCATATGACATTACGTAAGGCATAGGAATATGTCCGATAGAAGGAAGCATATCAGCCATGTAAAGTATCGTCTTGCCTTTATAGTTGATCTGCGGCAGCATCATAGCATCAGTATGCCCGAAAGCAAATCGAATTTTGATATGATCTGTGAAGGCTACACCGTCTGTATTTTCAATGAACTTAAGTTTGCCACTTTCCTTAATCGGGAGAATGTTTTCTTTTAGAAAAGATGCCTTTTCACGATCATTTGGATGAACAGCCCATTCCCAATGTGCCTTATTGCTCCAATAAATAGCGTTTTTAAATGCAGGTACAAGGCTTCCGTCCTCAAGTTTCTCTATCGAGCCACCACAGTGATCGAAATGAAGATGGGTTAAAAAGACATCAGTGATTTCATCTTTGGTAAAACCGTGATTTTCAAGGGATTTTTCAAGAGTATCATCACCATGCAGGTAATAATGCTTTAAAAAGCGCTCATCCTGTTTGTGTCCTATTCCATTGTCAATAAGTATTTTACGATCTCCATCTACGATCAGAAGGCAGCGCATTGCCCAATTGCAAAGGTTGTTCTCATCTGCCGGATTGGTTTTCTGCCAGATTGATTTCGGTACTACTCCAAACATAGCACCACCGTCCAGCTTAAAAAATCCTGCGTTTATTGTAAATAATTTCATTTCAGACTTTGCTTGAAAGTTTTAATCCAATGATTGAAGATATTAAAAGAAACAGGAAAAACAGCCTCCAGAAGTCGGTTGGGTCTTTAAACAGAATTATTCCTGCAATAACCGATCCAGCAGCTCCAATTCCGGCCCAAACGGCATAGGATGTACCCATTGGTAAGGTTTTGGATGCAAGGAATAAGAGATACATACTAATAGACACACTGATCAGAAAGCCCGTTATCCATAAAACAAACTCAATACCTGTAGCTTCCTTTGCTTTAGCCAGACAGCTTGTAAAGGCTACTTCAAATAAGCCACCGATGATGAGATAAATCCAGGCCATGGTCATTTAATTGATAGTTGACAATTGACAGTTGACAACTGGTATCCAGTAGTTGTCAATTGTCAACTATCAATTTTCAATTTTTAAAGATGTATTACTTCACCGTATGCATCAGCTGCCGCTTCCATGATCGCTTCACTCATTGTAGGGTGTGGGTGTACTGTTTTTACAATATCCATACCAGTGGTCTCCAGCTTTCTTGCTACTACCACCTCAGCAATCATTTCAGTCACATTGGCGCCGATCATATGAGCCCCCAGAAACTCTCCGTATTTGGCATCGAATATCACCTTTACGAAGCCGTCTTTAGCACCGGCAGCACTTGCCTTACCTGAAGCAGAAAATGGAAATTTGCCGACTTTAATCTCGTATCCGGCTTCTTTTGCAGCCTTTTCTGTATAACCAACTGATGCAATCTCCGGAGAGCAGTATGTACAACCCGGTATGTTATTATAATTTAAGGGCTCGGGATGGTGACCTGCAATCTTTTCGACACAAATAATGCCTTCGGCAGATGCAACATGTGCCAGAGCCTGACCTTTTACAATATCACCTATTGCATAAACACCATCTATATTGGTTTTGTAAAAATCATCAACCTGAACTCGTCCTTTGTCAATTGTGATACCAAGTTCTTCAAGTCCGATATTTTCAATATTTGGACTTACCCCAATTGCAGAAAGCACAATATCGCACTCAATTGTCTCAGTACCAACAGCTGTCTTTACCAGTACTTTACATCCGCTGCCGGAAGTATCTACCGATTCGACGTTTGTGCCTGTCATAACATTGATACCTGCTTTTTTAAAGCTTCTCAATAATTGTTTTGATATATCTTCGTCCTCTACAGGAACTATATTGTCGAGATATTCAACGATCGTAACTTTAGTTCCTATAGCATTGTAGAAATATGCAAATTCAACTCCTATTGCCCCTGAACCAACAATAACCATAGATTTAGGTTGTTGTGGTAAAACCATTGCCTGACGGTATCCGATCACTTTTTTTCCATCCTGTTTCAGGTTTGGCAATTCCCTTGATCTTCCTCCGGTTGCTAGAATTATATGTTTAGCTGTGAACTCTTTCTCTGTACCATCCGGACCTTTAACCTCAACTTTTCCGCCTTTTTTTATCTTGCCGGTTCCAATGATCACATCGATCTTGTTCTTCTTCATCAGGAACTGAACTCCTTTGCTCATTCCGTCTGCAACACCACGGCTGCGTTTTATTATAGCACCAAAATCAGCCGCAGCATCCTTCACACTTATTCCATAATCCGCAGCATGGTTTATGTATTCAAACACATTAGCACTTTTCAGAAGGGCTTTGGTAGGAATACAACCCCAGTTTAAACAAATACCACCCAGGGATTCCCGTTCAACAACGGCAACTTTTAAGCCTAACTGAGATGCACGAATAGCTGCCACATAACCGCCTGGTCCGCTTCCTATAACTATGATGTCGTAGTTCATATTTTATATAAATAATACAATAGAGATTCAGCGCAAATCTAACAAAATACTTATCGGGTTGAAAATATTTGATTTGACTATCAGCACAGATTTAATTTCAGAATGTTGAAAAGTGTAAATTGTCGAAAAAATCTCCGAAAATTAACATTAACTTAATACTGGAACTGCCTAATATTCAGATTGTGTACATATCTTTGCGCTGATTATAACAAACCAATTAATCAATCTCATTTAAAGTACAATTTATGAAGAAGTTTTTACTCTCAACGCTTGTTGTAGTATTTGTTGCATTTAATATTAGTGCGCAGGTTACAACCAGTAGTTTGTCGGGTACTATTCGCGATTCTAAGGAATCGCTTATTGGTGCTACGATAAAGGCTACACATCAGCCTACAGGTACCGTTTACGGTTCTTCTTCCGGTATAGACGGAAGATTCAACATCCCTAACATGCGTGTTGGAGGTCCCTATTTAATCGTGGTATCCTATGTAGGTTATCAATCAGAGTCATTCAGTGAAGTAATATTGAAACTGGGTGAGCCCTTTGTTTTAAATGTTTTATTGACTCCTTCAGGCAGAGAGCTGCAGGAAGTTGTGATTACGGCCCAGGATCCAAATTCAGTATTGAATGCGAACCGTACCGGCTCAACAACTAACCTTGGCCGTGCTCAGATTCAGTCCGTTCCAACAATAACCAGGAGTGTAAACGATCTTACTAAGTTTACACCTCAAGCAAATGGTGCATCTATCGGCGGTGGTAATTATCGTCAGAACAACTTTACAGTGGATGGTTCTGATTTTAACAACCAGTTTGGAATTGGCAGTAATTTACCGGCAGGTGGTTCACCAATCTCTATCGATGCGATCGAAGAAATTTCAGTGAATGTAACACCCTATGACGTTAGAATGTCTGGTTTTGTGGGTAGTGCCATTAATGCAGTTACCCGTTCAGGAAGAAATGATTTTTTTGGAAATGCCTTTTTTGGATTTAGAAATGAGAGTAATCAGGGAAATAAAGTTGGTGGAAATAACATTGTATTACAACCTCTTGATGAAACCCAATATTCTCTTAGTTTAGGTGGACCGATCATTAAAAACAAGCTTTTTTTCTTTGCAAATATTGACCGAACCAGTCAGGTTAGACCAGGTCAGAGTAGGATGGCAGCGTCTCCATCTGCACCATTTGGTTCTAATCCCAATATCGCTCGTCCAACAATGTCCGAATTGGATAATATTCGCAGTTATTTGATGAGAACATATAATTATGATCCGGGTATTTATCAGGGATATGCCAATGAAAGCTATAATAATAAAATCTTAGCCAGATTGGACTGGAATATTAATAAGGATCACCGCTTTAATATCCGCTATAATCAGGTTGAAAGTGCTACCCCATCTTTTATCAGTACTTCAACAAGTGGAACAGGATATAATTTCCCAAACAATGGCGGAAGAAATAACCCTGGTCACCTGCATTTCAGCAATTCAAATTATACTCAGGAAGCTAATCAATACTCATTGGCTGCGGAGTTGAACTCTTCATTTGGTTCCAAACTTTCAAATACCCTGAGAGGAAGTTTTACACACCAGAATGATCCAAGAGGCTCAGAAAGCGATGTTTTTCCATTAGTTGATATCATGAAAGATGGTACGGCTTTTACAACTTTTGGATATGAGCCTTTTACCTATGGAAACTTAAGAGATGTACAAACCTATAGTTTCACAGATAACCTAACCATGAGTTTGGGAAATCATGAACTAACTCTTGGTTTACAGATGGATTTCAGTACCACGAAGAATGGTTTCCAGCGTTTTGGAACCGGTGCTTACCGGTTTAATTCATGGGATGATTTTGTGAATGGTGCAAATCCAAATGATTATGCAATCACTTATTCACTATCACCTGGTTATGCTCAGGCATTCCCAACCTTTAAATTTCAGCAGTATTCAGCCTATTTTCAAGATAATTTCCGTGTAGGTGAGAAACTGAATATCACAGCAGGTTTACGCCTTGAATTGCCTACCTATCCGGATGTACCTGAAATCAAAACACATCTTCTAATAGCTCCTTTAACTTTTTCGGAAGGCAGAAAACTGGATACAGGAGTTTTACCTAAAGAAAGAATCATGTTATCGCCAAGAATTGGCTTCAATTATGATGTAAAAGGCGATCGTTCTTTACAGTTGAGAGGTGGAACCGGTATATTTACTACCAAAGTGCCTTTTGTATGGATTGTAGCGCAATCAGGTGATGCCGGTCTGATTCAGTTTACCCAAAACTGGAATGGTACCGCAAATACTCCGGGACCTTTCAGTCAGGATATCCGGAAATACCTTCCTGCAACTCCTCCAGCCGCAGGAACGTCTATTCCGGCAACAATCAGTGCTATTGATCCTGATTTCAAGTTTCCTCAAACATGGAAAAGTAGCTTAGCTTTAGATGCGAAATTGCCATGGGGAATTGTCGGTACTTTAGAAGGTATTTATAACAAGGACCTTAACATCGCTAAAGGATTCAATGTCAATCTTGTTGATCCAACTGCATTGAATGTTAGTGGATATCCGGATAATCGTCCAATCTATCCTGCGGCAAATGTTAGTAAGTTTATTAATAAACTTACTAATGGTCAGGCAAGTGCGACTGGAACAGGTGCATTAAACCCTGTAGTTTTAGATAACGTTCAGGATGGCCATTCATGGTTTCTTACCGCATCTTTAAATAAATCATTCAGCAGAGGCTTATCAGCTCAATTGTCTTATACCAGAAGCGAGCAAAAAGTACTTTATGATGGCAATGGTGACCAATTGTTTAATACCTGGTCATTGACTCAAACATCAAATACGGGAAATAATCCGGGATTGAGTTATTCAAACTTCAATATTCCTCACCGTGTAATTGCAGGTATTTCATACCGTAAAGAGTATATCAAAAACCTTGCAACTTCAGTTTCAATGTTCTTAGAGGCTTCACATCAGGGTAGGTTCTCTTATACCTATTCTACTGACTTTAACCGTGATGGGCAGACTAATGACCTGATTTATATACCAAGAGATCCTAGTGAAATTACTTTCGCAGCTCGTCCTGCTTCTTCTGCTACAGGTAATGTAGCTTATACAGCACAACAGCAAAGTGATTTGTTCTTCGCTTATATCGAGCAGGATGATTACCTGAAGAAAAATAAAGGAAAATATGCTGAGCGTAATGGCGGCGTTATGCCGTGGAGAAATCAGGTAGATATCAGATTAACTCAGGAAATTTTCAAAAATTTTGGTAAGAGCAAAAACAATTTCCAGTTCACAATGGATATTATAAACTTTGGAAATATGTTAAACAGCAGCTGGGGTAATGTTGATTTTGTTAAATCTGCTGGTATACTAGTGCCTCAGAACGTTGCTTCTTTAACACCAGGTGGCACAGTAAGGCCTACATTTTGGTTAAATACCTTTGATAACAAGCCTGTGGACTCCACTTTTGGAACTACTCAGACTTTTGCTTCAACTTATTACATGCAATTTGGTTTCCGTTACAATTTCCAATAATAGATTGTACATTTTTAAAAAAGCTCCGGATTTTATCCGGAGCTTTTTTTTTGAACAAAGAAAATCAGTATCAGGTTTTATTGCTTTTGGCTGTATATTTGTCCTAACCAATTAATTAAAATTCCATTTTATGAAAAAAGTGAATTATGCTGTAGCTATGCTGCTGGCATTTGTGCTGGGTTTTGGAAATCCGGTTAAAGCCGACGAAGGTATGTGGCTGCCTATGCTTATAGGCAAGAATTATGATCAAATGAAAAAGCAGGGCTTCAAATTGACCCCTGAAGACTTGTATAGTGTAAATAAGGCAAGTATTAAAGATGCTATTGTATCATTCGGTGGTTTCTGTACCGGTGAAATTGTATCAAAAAATGGTTTGATTTTAACGAATCATCATTGTGGATATGATGCCGTTGCTTCAAATTCAACCGTTGAAAATAATATCCTGGATAATGGATTCTATGCGAAGTCTTATCAGGAAGAGAAACCGATTCAGGGGCTTTTTGTACGTTTTCTTGTACGAATGGAAGATGTTACACCCAAAGTAATGGCTGCTTTAAATGGTGTTGAGGAAAAGGATAAAGCTGCAAAAATTGCAGAAATCAGTAAAACAATCAGTGCTGATGCAACTGCTGGTAAAACCTGGGAGGCAGATGTCAGAGATGTGTATAAAGCCAATCAATACCTGCTTTTTATCTATGAGAGATTTAATGACATCCGTTTGGTAGGGACTCCTCCTCAGTCAATTGGTAAATTCGGTGGAGATACTGATAACTGGGAATGGCCGCGTCAAACCGGTGATTTCTCTGTGTTTCGTGTTTATGCAGATCAGAATAATAAATCTGCAACTTATTCTGCTGCAAATAAGCCTTATACCCCCAAAAAATCACTTCCTATTTCTATCAAAGGGGTAAAGAATGGTGATTTTTCAATGGTTTATGGTTTCCCAGGACGTACAGACCGTTATCTTACCTCTTATGGGGTTCAAATGGCTGTTGAAAAGACAAACCCAACGATTGTTAAACTGCGTGATATTCGCTTAAAAGCATGGAAAGAAGAGATGGATAAAAGTGACGATACACGGCTTGCCCTTTCATCAATCTATGCTAATATTGCAAATTACTGGAAGTATTTTATTGGTCAGACAGAGCAATTAAAGAGATTAAAAATATATGAAGAAAAGCAAAAACAGGAAAATGATTTCAACAAATGGGCTTCGTCATCTCCTGAAAATGCAAATTTAATGGCTCAATATAAAAATGCCTATTCAGCATTCGAGCCATATGCTGTTCATTTTGCATATCTCAATGAAGGGCTTCTTGCCTCACCATGGGTTAGAAATGTATCCCAGCTAGGAAATACAATTAAGTCTATGAATGCCCGTAAGGATGATTCAGCATATATTTCACAGCTAAATCAGAATTTAAATACTATGGTAAATACCTATCAGAAGACTTATAATGAGACTGCTGATAAGAAAATTTTTGCCCAGATATTAAGTTCCTTTTATAACGATGTTCCTAAATCACAACATCCGAAGTTCATTACGCTAATTGTCGAAGATTTTTGGAAAGGTTCTGCAGATGCTACCTTCCAGAACTATGCTGAGTATTTATGGAAAAACAGCAAGCTGATTGAGCCTGAAAGCCTGAGGAATTTTTTAAGTAATCCATCTATGGAAGAACTTCAGAATGATCCTGCTTATAAATATGCTCTTAATTTAGTTCCTCAGGATTATGTGAAGAACAATTTTGGTACAATATACAGTCAGTTTCAGGCAGAGAAAAATCGCCTGGATAATCTTTACCTGAAGGCTTTATTGACAAAAAATAAGGGTGCTTTAATCTATCCTGATGCGAATTCAACAATGCGTATCAGCTACGGGCAAATTCAGAACTATAGTCCGAAAGATGGAATCACCTATAATATCACCACCACCATTGATGGGATGATGGCTAAATATCAGCCTGGTGATGATGAATTTGATCTTCCTCAATCTTTAATTGATGCATATGCCAAACGAGATTTCAGGCAATATGCAGAGAATGGAACTCTTAATGTCGGGTTTATCAGTAATAATGATATTACTGGGGGAAATTCCGGATCTCCGGTACTGAATGGCAATGGAGAGTTGATTGGTATTGCCTTTGATGGCAACTGGGAAGCCATGAGCGGAGATATTGCCTTTGATAAGCAGTATAAGCGTACAATATCTGTAGATATTCGCTTTGTTCTATGGTGTATCGATGTTCTGGGAGGAGCAAAAAATATCATCAATGAAATGGATATCCGGACTAACAAACTACCTGTTCCAAAGGATAAATTGATAATGAGAAAGACGGAGTAAGTGGTCCTCTGTTGTCAGTTGTCAGTTACCAGCCTGACAACTTATAACGGGCATCTATTAGTAAAAAGGCTGACAGTGTTCCAAACCCTGTCAGCCTTCTTTTTAATCCTATAATCCTACAATCCTTTAATCCTATTCCTATCTCAATAATAGACAAACTCCCCATAATCAGAGCGAATAGTTACCTGTTTCTTTTCTGAATCCTCAACACGGCCGATAATTTGCGCATCTACATTGAATTCTTTTGATATTCTGATGATATCATCGGCTATTTCTGAAGGTACATAGAATTCCATCCGATGACCCATATTGAAAACCTTATACATCTCTTTCCAGTCTGTTCCTGATTGCTCCTGAATTAAGCTAAATAGTGGTGGAACAGGCATCATGTTATCTTTTATGATATGAAGCTTATCAATGAAGTGAAGTATCTTGGTCTGAGCACCTCCACTGCAGTGTACCATACCATGGATCTGAGACCGGTATTGATCAAGAATCTTTTTTATGATAGGAGCATAGGTACGGGTTGGGGAAAGAACCAGTTTGCCCGCACTGATGCTTAAACTTTCATTAAATTCTGTAGCAGGAATTTCAATAGTGTCAGTCAGCTTTTTATTACCTGAGAAAAGCAATTCATAGGGAACTGCCGGATCATAACTTTCAGGATATTTCTCTGCAATGTATTTATGAAAAACATCATGTCTCGCAGAGGTCAAACCATTAGATCCCATCCCTCCATTATATTCAGTTTCATAACTGGCTTTACCATAAGAAGATAGTCCGACTATCACATCGCCTTTCCGGATCTTATCATTCGAGATTATATCCGATCTCTTCATTCTGCAGGTTACTGTAGAATCAACAATGATTGTTCTGACGATATCCCCAACATCAGCGGTTTCACCTCCGGTTGAATAAATTCCTATTCCTAATTTGCGTAATTCAGTCAGGATATCTTCAGTCCCGTTAATCAGCTCCGCAATAACTTCACCCGGAACAAGATTTTTATTCCTTCCTATGGTTGATGACAATAAAATACTATCTGTGGCCCCAACACAAAGCAGGTCGTCAAGATTCATAATGATTGCATCCTGAGCAATTCCTCTCCAAACGGAAATATCACCGGTCTCTTTCCAATAAACATAGGCAAGAGATGATTTTGTACCGGCTCCATCTGCATGCATGATATTGCAGTAATCATCATCAGATCCCAGAATATCCGGGATAATCTTGCAAAAAGCCTTTGGGAAAATACCTTTATCTATATTTTTGATGGCATTATGCACATCTTCTTTATCGGCAGAAACGCCCCGCTGGTTATATTTTAGATCTGACATTGATGCAAAAATAGTACTTAGATGTGAGATACGGGATATGAGATATGAGATAAAAGATATAAGACATGCGATGTGAGATGTAAGATAGGAGATTAGGCTATAAACAACAAAGTTCCGCCGAAGCAGAACTTTGTCTCTTATCTCATATCTGAAATCTCATATCTACTTAATAAACAACAACTCTCTAAACTTAGGAAGAGGCCATTTTGTATCATCAACCAGTTGTTCCAATTTATCAACATGATAACGGATTGGTTCAAAGTATGATTTTACTTTTTCATCATAAGCGATAGACTTATCTCTGATATCTTCAATGTTATTAGCTTTTTTACGCTCATTAACCATTTCCAGATTCGCAGTTCTGATAAAGTTTACGTGCGTTGAAATTTTCTTGATTATCTCAAGCTGAGCATTGTAGGTATCTTCTCCAAGCCCGATCTCTTTCAAACCCTTTACGTTTTCGATCAATGTTGTTTGATAATTGATTGCAGTAGGTATAATCATATTATCAATCAAATCACCCATAACACGGGCTTCTATCTGAAGCTTTTTGAAATAGCTTTCCAGTAAGATTTCATGACGTGCATGCGACTCACGTTTGCTGAATACACCGGTATCTTCAAACAACTTATCAGTTTTAGGGTCTAATAAGACATCCAGTGCTTTCGGAGTGGTTTTAATATTTGATAAACCTCTTTTTGCTGCTTCCTTAGCCCATTCATCGCTGTATCCATTGCCTTCAAAACGGATGTTTTTGGATTCTTTAATGTAGCGTTTGATGATGGTCATGATCGCCACATCTTTCTTTTCGCCTTTTTTGATCAGTTTATCTGCTTCTGCTTTAAATTTATTTAACTGATCAGCAACGATAACGTTTAATATTGTCATCGGATTTGCTGAGTTTGCTGATGATCCAACTGCACGAAGCTCGAACTTATTACCGGTAAATGCCATTGGCGAGGTACGGTTACGGTCAGTATTGTCAAGAAGGATAGAAGGTATTTTTGGAATATTAGTCCACAATGCTGAATCCTGCTTCATTTTTGAAGTTACTCTTGATGTCTCGATCTCATCCAGTAAATCATTTAATTGACTTCCAAGGAAGGTTGAAATAATAGCCGGAGGGGCTTCATTGGCTCCCAAACGGTGATCATTATTAACTGAAGCAATCGATGCTCTTAACAAATCTGAATATTCATATACAGCCCTTATTGTATTCACAAAGAATGTAAGGAACATCAGGTTGTTTTTTGGAGTTTTACCCGGAGAAAGAAGATTCTTGCCTGTATTGGTAATCAGCGACCAGTTATTGTGCTTACCTGAACCATTGATACCAGCATATGGCTTTTCATGTAATAAAACCTTGAAGTTATGTCTTCTGGCTACTTTATCCATTAAATCCATTAGTAGTGAATTATGGTCGATAGCAAGGTTCATCTCCTCATATAAGGGAGCACATTCAAATTGTGAAGGTGCAACCTCATTGTGACGGGTTTTTAAAGGTATACCAAGTTTTATCGCCTCAATTTCCAGATCTTCCATATAGGCAAGAACACGTTCCGGAATTGATCCGAAATAATGATCGTCTAATTGCTGGTTTTTAGCTGACATGTGACCGAATAAGGTACGGCCTGTCAGATACATATCTGGTCTTGCATTAAATAAAGCAATGTCAACCAGGAAATACTCCTGTTCAATTCCCAGTGAACTGTTAACCTTTTCAATTCCTTTGTCAAAGTACTGAGCCACAGCAACTGCTGCCTTATCCATCAGGCTGATTGCCTTCAGAAGTGGAGCCTTGTAATCCAGAGCCTCACCAGTATAAGAAATAAATACAGTAGGTATACATAAGGTAGATCCTATAATAAAGGCGGGTGATGATGGATCCCATGCAGTATATCCGCGGGCTTCAAAAGTGCTTCTGATACCACCATTAGGGAAACTTGAAGCATCCGGCTCTTGTTGTGCTAAAGCCTCACCAGAGAATTTTTCAATCCCATGGCCGTCTGATCCTGGCTCAAAAAAAGAATCATGCTTTTCAGCAGTGCTTCCTGTTAGTGGCTGGAACCAGTGTGTATAATGTGTTGCACCTTTTGCCATAGCCCATGATTTCATTGCTGAAGCCACTTGCTCTGAAATACTTCTGTCAATCGGAGTGCCCGAGTTAACAGACTCAATAATACCGTTGTAAGCTTCCTTGGATAAAGTGTCTTTCATTTTTTTCTGGTCGAAGACATTTACACCATATAATTCAGAAAGTTTTGAGGATAGAGATTTTCCTTCAGGAATTGTCCTGGAAAGTACCGCATTTAATGCTTGGAATCTTAAAGATGACATCGTTTTGCTTGGGTTTGATTAAAATTTTGATAAAAATAAATGTTTTGATGCGTAAAAACATAAAAAATGTCAAAAAAAACATAAAAAAATCAAAAAAATTGATTAAAAATCAAAAAATTACAGAAAAAATCTGTTTTTGGTCTTCAGTTCTCTTAAAATCATCGATTTTTATTTGCGGGATGACAAAATGTGCTTTGTATTAAATATAGGCATAACCTGTCATATGAAATTTTGAAATCTTTCCTTAATGTATCCTGAAAGAAATCCTATTTCATATTCATCAAAAGAAAGCAAAGCTTTTTTCTAAATTTGGATTCCGGGGTATGTTAAGTCTGTACTGCTTGATCTGCGCACATTTGAGATTCGGGAATTCCTGTGAAATGGACTTAATCCCTGTTAATCAAATGCTTTTATCTTATTTTATTGAGAATAAATATGCTTAAATTGAATTCCATACATCATCTGGCAATAATATGTTCCGATTATGAAGTCTCTAAACACTTTTACACTGAAATATTAGGTCTTAAAATATTGAATGAAGTTTACAGAGCTGATCGAAATTCTCATAAACTGGATCTTTCAGTAAATGGCAGATACCAGATCGAATTATTCTCTTTTCCTGATCCTCCTGAGCGGGTTTCAGGTCCCGAAGCCAGAGGTTTGCGGCATATTGCTTTTGAAATAGACGATTTGACTCAATCTGTAAGTGAATTGAAAAGGATGGGGGTGATTACAGAAGAAATAAGGGTTGATGAGTATACCGGTAAGAAGTTAGTATTTTTTTCTGATCCCGATGGATTACCAATAGAATTGTACGAGAGCTGATGTCTTCTATTTTTCATTTCAAGCAGTTTAGAATTGATCAGTCAAACTGTGCTATGAAAGTAAATACCGATGGAGTGTTGCTTGCTGCGATGGCCGATTTCAAATGTCCTGCAAAAATACTCGATGTTGGAACAGGGACAGGATTGATTGCTTTAATGCTTGCTCAGAAATATACTTCGGCAATTGTTCATGCTGTTGAGATAGATCAGAGTGCTGCTGATACGGCTAAATTGAATTTCTTAAAATCTCCATTTTCGAATAGAATAGCATTATTCCACAGTTCAATCAAAGAGCATTTTACAAATAGTACTGAACAGTACGACCTTATTATTTCTAATCCGCCTTTTTTTATTAATTCACTAAGTTCTCAAAACGAGAAAAAAAGTGTTGCCCGTCATACAGATCTTTCTTTTTTTGAGGTATTGCTGACGGAATCAGCGAAACATTTAGATCAATCAGGACATCTATGTATTATTCTTCCTCTGGAAACTGCTGAAATGGTAAAAAAAATGGATTCCGGCTTAAAAGTTCAGAAGGAGATATTGATTTATTCATTTGCTGATTCAAAACCACATCGTACAATTATGGTTATGGGCTTTGAGATACTCGTTCCTCTAGAACAGAAAATCGTTATCTATGAGAGTAAAGGCGTTTATTCAATGGTTTATAGAGATCTTTTAAAGGACTATCTTACAATTTTTTAATGCATATTCAGCAATGAAAACAATCGGACTAATTTCAGATACACATGGATACCTGGATGATTCCGTTTTCAGGCATTTTGAAAACTGCGATGAGATCTGGCATGCCGGTGATTTCGGTACCATTGAAATTGCGGATCAATTGAATGCATTTAAACCACTCAGGGGAGTTTATGGAAATATTGACGGGCAGGATGTAAGGTCACAGTATCCCGAACATTTGAGATTCGACTGTGAAGAACTAAACGTTTGGATTACTCATATTGGAGGTTATCCCGGGAGGTATTCCCCGGGAATCAGAGAGGAAATATACCGAAATCCTCCCGGACTTTTCATCAGTGGTCATTCCCATATCCTCAAGGTTATTTATGATAAAAAAATAAGTTGTTTACACTTAAATCCCGGAGCTGCCGGAAAGCAAGGCTGGCATAAAGTTCGCACATTGCTTCGGTTTTGCATTTCAGGAGAAAAAATTCATAACTTAGACGTCATAGAATTAGCGAATAGATAACGTAAAAAGTACACTAAGTATATGAAGGGCATTTTAACATTAGGACAGTTCATTATTGAAAAGCAAAGCGATTTTCCATATGCAAAAGGGGAGTTGTCACGATTGCTGAGAGATATAGGAATTGCTGCAAAAATTGTTAATCGTGAAGTAAATAAAGCAGGCCTGATGGACATACTTGGGGATGTCGGGACGATCAATATACAAGGTGAATCACAGAAAAAATTGGATGTATTTGCCAATGAACAATTTATAGCTGCACTGAAGAGTGGTGGCGAATGTTGCATCGTTGCTTCAGAGGAGAATGATGAGTTTGTGCATATTGATGGCGAAGTTTCCAAGAACGCAAAATACATAGTAGCTATGGATCCTTTGGACGGATCATCCAATATTGATGTCAATGTAGCAGTAGGTACTATTTTTTCTATTTACAGAAGGGTATCAACAGATGGTAAAGCTACTATTGAAGATGTACTCCAAAAAGGTACAGAGCAGGTCGCTGCAGGCTATATAATTTATGGATCCTCAACTATGCTGGTTTATACAACTGGCAAAGGAGTAAATGGATTTACACTAGACCCTTCTATCGGAGAATTTTGTCTTTCACATCCGAAAATGAAGATTCCTGAGGATGGAACTATTTATTCATTAAATGAAGGAAATTACGTTCACTTTCCTGATGGTGTCAAGAAATACCTGAAATATTGCCAGGTTGAAGACCAGCAAACTTCACGTCCTTATACCTCACGTTATATTGGTTCTATGGTTGCTGATGTGCATCGTAATATGATCAAAGGCGGAATATTTATTTATCCTACCACATCAGGAGCTCCAAATGGTAAACTTCGTCTGGTTTATGAATGTAATCCAATGGCATTTATAATTGAACAGGCCGGTGGCCGGGCAACCGACGGATTCAATAGAATACTCGATAAAGATGTTACTTCTTTGCATCAGCGATCTGCGATTTTTATAGGGTCAAAGAATATGGTACTGAAGGCAGAGGAATTAATGCATAAATTTTCCCGAGAAACCCCTGATGAGAAAGCAGAAGCAACAATGGAGAAATTGGGTATAGTGGGAGGGATTGATTAAAGATTGAGTTTCAGCTCTTCTTTCTCAAAGTAAGTATCAATAAGAAGATTTTTTTGTTTTGAAGCCTGAACTGCCAGTTCATCGCATCGTTCATTCTCCGGATGCCCGTTATGCCCTTTTACCCAGGTAAAACGAATTTTATGTTGTTTGTATACTTCCAGAAATCTCAGCCAGAGGTCCTTGTTTTTCTTATCCTTAAAATTGGTCCTGACCCAGTTAAATACCCATTTTTTCTCAACAGAGTCGATAATATATTTAGAATCTGAATAGATCATAATCTCCTGGCCCGGATTTTTGATACTTTCCAGTCCGGTGATTACGGCGAGCAATTCCATGCGGTTATTGGTTGTTTTTCGATAGCCCTCCGAAATTTCTTTATAATGCTTGCCTGAATGAAGTATTACTCCAAATCCTCCTGGACCAGGATTCCCGCTCGATGCACCGTCAGTATAAATATTGATCATTAAAAATGCTTTTAAGGCGCAATTATAGTGATTTAGTTTTTAAGCGGATAGAATTACCGATCACAATGACATCAGAAAAAGCCATTGTTAAGGCTCCAACCATTGGGTTAAGAAAACCAAATGCCGCTACGGGTATCGCCACGACATTGTAGAAAAATGCCCAGAACAGATTTTGTTTAATCGTTAAGAGGGTATGTTTCCCGATTCTTAACATTTGATCGATAACTCCGAGCTCATTCTTTAACAGGACCACTTCAGCAGACTGGATCGCGATCTGACTGGAATCACTCATTGAAATTCCGACGTCAGAAGTGGTTAAGGCGGGACCATCATTTATTCCATCGCCCACCATTGCCGTTTTACCTCTTTTTTTAATCCTTTCAATGATCTCAAGCTTTTGATGTGGCTGAGTTTCGGCATATACCTCCTCTATACCTAAAATAGCAGCCAGATCTTCACATTTCTTTTTCAGATCACCGCTCAGTAAAACCGGCTGAATACCCATAGATTTCAGGGTGCCGATCAGTTTCAGTGCATCCGGTTTAATTTCATCCTCAATTTCAATTTTCGCAAGGAGGCTTCCATTCATTTTAAGGAAAAGGCTAAAATTTCCCTGTTCTTCTTCCGGATTTAAGATTTGTCTCGATCCGAATTGATAGGTATTACCCTCTGAATCAGTTCCGCTCATTCCGAGGCCCTTTTCTTCTGATACTTTCGTGAATATTATTTTTTCAGGATTCCCTGCACTAAGTTCTGAAACCAGGGATCGTGCAATGGGATGATTTGAATAAGCCTCAATACCATAAATAATCGATTCGGCTTTCTTCTGAGAAATCTTTATACTCTCGATCTTTTTGATTTTGAAGTTTCCGGTTGTGAGAGTCCCTGTTTTATCAAAGACCATATATTTTAACTTCGCTATCTCCTCAAGCGTATTTCCACCCTTGATTAGAATGCCATTTTTAGCCGCCCTGCCCAATCCAACCATCACTGCAGTAGGTGTGGCTAAACCCATAGCACAGGGGCAGGATATAACCAGAACAGCAATTGCATTCAGCATAGATTTTTGAAAGCTGAGATCGAAGGAATAATAGGCCAAAACAAAAGTTAGAACAGCAATACCAACTACTACAGGCACAAATATCGCAGCTACCTGATCTCCAAGCTTCTGAATTGGCGGTTTTGCCGACTGTGCCTTTTTCATCAGATCAATGATCTGGGATAAAATAGTATGTTTTCCGGTTTTAGTTACCAGGATGTGGATGCTGCCCTTCTCAATCAAAGTACCACCGATTACCTTGTCGTATTTCGACTTCTCTACCGGCAGACTCTCGCCGGTAAGCATCGATTCATTAACCGAGGCTTCACCCCAGATGATTTCCCCATCCACAGGAATTTTATCACCTGAATTGATGACCAGTGTATCCCCCGGGACTACTTCCTGTGAGTTTATTGTTATTATTTCTCCATTGAGCAGTTTATTTGCCTTTGCTTCCTGAAATTTCATCAGATCTCTTACAGCTGATGTGGTTTGTGTTACAGACCTCTTTTCTAAAACATTTCCTAATAGCACCAGGGTAATAATGGTTGCTGCAGTCTCATAAAACAAAAAATCAGGACCCAAATTCTGAACTGTCCCATACAAACTATAAATAAAAGCTGCACTCGAACCGATAAAAATCAGTACATCCATATTTGGGATTCCATTCTTTAATGAATTGAAAGCACTTTTGCCGAAATGAATACATCCTAAAATATAAACCGGAATACATAAGCCTAACTGAACCAAAGGGTTGTGAAGCCAATGAAAAGGCAGAAACATATGTGAGAAGAGGGGAATAGTAAAAATGAGGCTGAAATAGAATTTGTTCTCCACTTTTTCGAAGAATTTTTCCTGAATAGGGATACTTTCCTCACTTACCTTATAACCTAAACCTTCGATATCCTTGATAATTAGTGGAGTTTCTGAAGGGTTACTGGTTTTGAATTTTACCTCATCGTTCGCAAAATCAACATAGATATCCTGCAGCCCCTTTTTTTCAAGTAATTTATGGACTGATAACGCACAGTTATTGCAATGCATACCGCTTACCTGAAGTTCAATCAATTCTTCTTTTTCCATAACATGTCTTTTAAGAGGCTGTATACAAATTTAATACTTAAGAAGGCTAAATGTATAAGCTCAGAATATAATGTTCTAAATATGACAGGAACCTCATGTTTAGATTAGGGCTAAACTGAGCTTAAAGCTGTTCTGGAACACCATCATGCTGATTATCAGTATTGAAATTTAATATAAAAAATTTGCAATATCTCCCGAAATGCTTAGTTTTGCAGAAATAAAACGGTGGCTGTAGCTCAGTTGGTTAGAGTATTGGTTTGTGGTGCCGAGGGTCGTGGGTTCGAGCCCCATCAGCCACCCGATTTGGAAAGCAGTTCAGAAATGAGCTGCTTTTTTTTTGTTCCAAGAATTTTTAAGGCTGTAGCTCTTCAGATAGTTATAGGGATGGTGAGATTTCGCGATAATTATCGGGAGGTTTGTGGTGCCAAGGGTCGTGGTCCCGATAGCTATCGGGACGAGCCCCATCAGCCACCCTTAATAGAAAGGTCTTAGTTAAAACTAAGGCTTTTTTAGGTTATTGCTACCCCGATGGTAATTGGGATGCTTAGAGTTCCTGATTGTTATCGGGAGGTTTGTGGTTCTTTTTTTATTTACACATCCCTGGAACAAAATTTTCTCAATAGATTATCTAAAGAATCTTTGCACGATTCTATTTATCAAAATTAGCCCGCAATTTATTGACATAAGCTATATTTATTTATATGTTAATTCAGCAGTTTGAAGTTCTTCCAGAGTTGCAGTCCTACGTAAAACTGATATGCACAATGGACTGCGATAATGGCACTGATACTAACCATATCCGTGTTTTACCTGATACTTGTGTTGAGTTATTTCTGAACTACACCAGTACACCTCTTGCTATTATTGGAAATGAATTATATGATAGGAGCATTGTAACCTCCCGGATGAGCCGTTATTCGGATGTGCAGATGCGCAAAGGCGCTGGTTGCATAGCCATTTGTTTTTATCCCGGAGCAGCATACAGATTTTTTAATTTACCGATGCATTTGTTAGCCGACAGAATTTTAGTGTTGTCTGATTTATGGAATAGTATGGCGGGAGAGATAGAGAGCAAGCTGGCTGATGCCTTTAGTCATAATGAACGTTCAGCTATTGTACAGAAGTATCTCTTGCAGGAATTGACACGAAATGAACATGATCAGCAGATAGCCCATTGTTTGGAGAAGATCCGGCGTTCAGCTGGACACATTCATGTAAGCCAGCTCAGTAGCGATACCGGCATTAGCCAACGCCATCTTTCAAGAAAATTTCAGCAAATTGTAGGTTTGTCGCCAAAGGAATTCCTGCGTGTCTGCAGGTTTATCAGATCGCTTGATCACCTGAAAAAGTATCCTTTACTTTCTTTAACCGAGGTAGCTTATGAAAGTGCTTATTACGATCAGGCGCATTTTAACCGGGATTACAAGTTCTTTACAGGACATACGCCAGGGCAGGTTGCTCTCGCCTCACATATTTTATATTGATGTCCGTTTTGTACAATTTGGAATGACTGGATCTTTTCAATTTTGCCTGACAAAAACATAAAAAATATGCGAAAACTTATATTGGGACTGGCCATAACTTTAGATGGATATATTGAAGGGCCAAATGGTGAATACGACTGGTGTTTTACAGACCAGGACTATGGTTTGAATGAATTCTTTACCCGTGTGGATTCTATCTTCATTGGCCGTAAAAGCTACGAAATAGCGCAGAAGCACGCCGATAGTAATAATGGAGAATCTATACCCGGCATGCCGGTCATGAAGGAATATGTATTCTCCAGAACACTTAAATCAGTAAAGGAAGGTGCTGTGCTTATATCCGAAGATAGTATGACAGAAGCGCGAAAAATAAAAGAACAGTCAGGTAAGGATATCTGGCTTTTTGGCGGTGCATCGCTCACAGATGCACTTTTTAAAGAAGGATTGGTAGACGAATTATGGCTGTCAGTACACCCTATACTGCTTGGTAGTGGTAAAGCTCTTTTCCGTGAAAAGGAAAGTCATACTAAAATTACTCTGCTGGAATCCAAAGCTTATGAGACTGGTTTGGTATCTCTGCGATACAGTATTGATAATTAAGCATTTGGTTTTAGAGCAGATCAGGTTCAGAACCTGTCTGTCCTCTTTTATTTTGAAAATATCAAATGCAAACAGCTCTTAATTTAAAATTAAAAAAAATACCATAGCGGGGAAATATATCTACATATTGGGGTATATTCTCTTCAATCTGGGAATTCCATTCCCGTTAATTCATTCATTTTAAGCATTTGGCATTGATTGCTAAATGGCATATAAATTGTCTTAAATAAGTGCCCCCCAAAGGGCATGTTTTTCATAGGTAGATGTAGGGTCGAATACTAGTTATTCGGCCCTTTTTTTTGCTGTTGCAAGTTTAGGTTCTGAATAGGGGTATGCAGAATCAGTATAAATGAGAATTAATATAATTCATTTGCATTTCTGCCCAATAAATCATAGTTTCATATAGTTTTCCTGATCATAATATAGTGGGAATTAGCTAATCAGGTTTTTCTCCTGGTCTTCGAAATCTCTTGAAGCTATTTAACTTTTAAGAAATATTATCCTTTCAATAATTCCGAAACTTAATTAACCCGGTTTCACTCGGGAACCCTGGGGGAATTGTTCGTATTTTCTTCGTACCAGTTCTGGGACAGTTCCGAGACAGTTCCGGGAAGGCTTCGGGAAAATACCGAAAGCATCCCGGATCCTTCTCGGATACATCCCAGTTCTTTTACGAACCAGAGTCGAACAAATCATAGCCCGGATTCGAACAGAATATGAAGAAATCTTGTATTGGGGAATGTAAGTTTGGAGGGAGGATTTTCGTTTAAGTAAATATAAACATTTACTTTAAAAATAAAAAAAGTGATAAGAATAAGGGAGTAAATGATCGTGTTAGATTCTTCCTAAAGCCTCAGGTAATTATCTGCAATTTTAAAAGAAATAGTGGCACTATTACCTAAGACCTAACACCTAATACCTAACACCTAATGCCTAATACCTCCCACCTCATCAAATACTACCGATAACCATCATTTGATCCATGGTTGGATTGGCACTGCCACCGCGGAGTTCGAGGGTGACTGCAAAAGCCTGTGCATTTTTAACTGACTTCATTTTTTTCATGCCGGTACTGTCGCCCTCGGCGTCGAATACTCCAAGATCTACCGGTTTACCATCTACCATTGCCCATAGCTGATATTGGTGTTCTTTATCGTTGGATGGCATTTTGAGGGAAGAAAGATCAATCATGACTTCTTCTTCATCAGGATTGAAGGCAACCAGCATACTTGCTGCCGGAGCTTTAGCTGAGCCTTTTAATGTCACAAGTTTATAGGCAGCCTGGTTTTGATAAAAGTGTAATGCATTACGGGTATCCCTTAATTCTTCATCAATATAATTGACCTGATTTGAAAAGCGCTGATTTCCGGATTGCAGCACAGCAATCTGGGTATATGAATCGTTGAGTTTACTATTCAGATTAATCAGTAAAACAACGCTAAGGAAAAGCAGGGCGAGAGATGCAGCGAATGCATATTTATAAAATTGTCCCGGTTTTGATGATGCAGGATATAGAGGGTGTATTTCAGCTTCGGCTATTTCGAGGGAATTTAATACTTTATTACGTAATGCTGTTGAAGGTTCAATTGCATTTGAGATAGCATAACTTAAAAGAGCAGATTCAATTTCAATCAGTTCTGCTTTGATCTCAGGATATTTAAGGGCGTTTTTTTCTACTTCAAGCCTCTCTTCAATGCTTAAATCACCAAGAACATATTGTTCAAGGATACCGCTTTCCAAATATGATTTGAGGTTTTCCACTTAGTTAAATACCTTTCTTAAACTGATTATCGCATTTCTTAACCTGGTTTTGACTGTTCCTAATGGAATTTCAAGTTCTTCCGAGACCTCTGCATGAGTAAATCCCCGGAAATAAACCATGTCAAGAATTATTTTCTGTTCGGGCTTCAATTTAGCAACAAGTTCTTTCAATCCCATAGTTTCAGGATTCAAAGTATTATCAGCCCGCATTTCTAAAGATAATACGTTATTTTCTATGTCTTCGGTTTTCGAACTGTTACGAAAATCTTTTGAACGGGTTTTGTCAATTGAAATATTTCGTGCAATATTAACCATCCAGGTGAATAACCTTCCCTTAGAGGCATCATAAGAAGAAAAGGAGTTCCAGATTCTTACAAAGGTGTCCTGAAGCAAATCTTCTGCGATTTCTTCGTGCTGAACAATTCTAAAAATTATACCGTAGAGAGAAGAGGAGTACATATCATACAAAGCTTCAGCTCCGGCTTTTTCCTTATTACGGAGAGCCATCACTAATTCATCTTCAGATAAGGATATTTTTGTTCTAGGGCTCAATGTTTGAATATGTTCACCACAGTTTTCAAGCTGTTATGACAAATATATAAAAACAATAACCCCGGATATATTCCGGGGATATTTTGACATTTAGCTGATTATTTACTTAGGTAAAACTACAGAGTCAATAACATGAATAACTCCATTCTTTTGATTAACATCAGCAATGGTTACTGTAGCAGTGCCACCATTCTCATCTTTTAACACTACATTTTTACCATTCATCATCGCAGATAATTTTCCACCGCTTACAGTTGTAAATACTGCAGTTCCTTTGCCTGCTTTGATTGCTTTTACAACATCTCCTGCAGAAAATTTGCCTGAAACAACATGATAGGTAAGAATTTTTGTAAGCATAGCCTTGTTTTCAGGCTTAACAAGTGTACCAACTGTTCCTTCCGGCAGTTTGTTGAAGGCATCATTTGTTGGAGCAAACACTGTAAACGGACCATCACTTTTCAATGTTTCTACAAGTCCGGCGGCTTTTACCGCTGCCACTAATGTGGTATGGTCTTTTGAGTTTACCGCATTGTCTACAATGTCTTTACTTGGGTACATCTCAGCACCACCTACCATTTTGGTTCCTTGTGCAAAACCAGTTGTGCTCATTGCAGAAGCTACTAATGCAACAGCCAGAATTATTATTTTTTTCATTTGTCTTTTGTTATTTGGCCTGAATTACGAAGTGCAGCAGAAGATGGATTTTGATTTTTTTTTATTTTTATCTAAATCATTGTTCCTCAGTTTATTTGGAGGTATTTTTTTTAAATGAAATGAAATCATTCAATTTTGCTTAATATTTTATTGATCGGATTTAAAACTCTATAATTTTATAGTTATATTCGGGTACGTACACGATTCTTATCAATCTCAACATAAATGGCCGATCATGATTAATAAATTATTTATAGCATTCCTATATCTTGCATTTCTTATGCCCGCATTTGTTTATGGACAGCAGAAATCTGAAAATATAGAAGCTCAAATTGCATCAGTTGAACCTTTGATGAAAATGTCTCTGACTGATGTGAAGAATATGGTGCCACCCGGATCAGGTATTTTCTTTATCGGTTGCCCGAATTGTAAGGGAGGCGCCCAGGAGATGGGAATATTGAACTGGGAGCCTGGAATGGGGGATCAGGTAAAATGTAAGTTCTGCAGCATGACTTTCCCAAATGAAAAATATCCCCATAATGGCGAAAAAGTAATCATAGCACCAAGTGGCGCAAAACAGGTTTACCGTTATTTTCAGGACGCCAAGGGTACTCAATATTTCTATGAGGCACATGCCTGGTTTGATCGCTGGAAATGGATTCAGCAAATGGCGGTACAATTGTCTCAGATATGGTCCCAGACAAAAGATCCTGCTTATGGCGACAGGGCGGCAATGATTGCGGGTCGTTTTGCACAGTTATTCCCTGATTATGCAATACGATACGATTATCCAAGTGCTCCCAAGAAGTTTTTTCCTGCAAATCAGAAATGGCCTTATGAAGGGCTCGTTCCTTACCGGGGGGCCAAATGGAACTGGTGGGCTTATGGGGATATTCCGGTACAGATTGCCATAGCGTATGAAAATTTGCAGAAAGGGGCTTATGACTGGAACAGAATGGATTCACAAATAGGTAAGGACACAGACCAAAGAATCGTAAAAGATCTGTTGATTTTGGGTTATGAGTTTACCGCGGCTAACCCTGAAATTTATACCAATATGTCGCCCGGTATGTACAGAGATATGGTGAGAGTGGGTCGGATACTTAACAGGCCCGACATTGTTCACGATGGAGTGAATCGCTTCAGGGAATTTTTAAAACTCGGGTTTTTTGCGGATGGCTGGTGGAAAGAGGGGACTGTTTCTTATCATGACCAGACGATTGGAGGACTGGAGAGCGTTGCTCAAGCAGCCAGGGGTTATACAGATCCTGCGGACTGGAAGGGGGAGCGTTTTGAAAATCTTGATCTGACTAATGCAATGCCTTTTTATAAAAGTGCTTTAAATGTCAGCCTGCAGGCAGTATTTCCAAATGGTCATAAACTCCCTCTTAATGATACCTGGGCTAACAGAGCTAAACCCGTAAAAACTGAAGGTTTTGCTGTTTCGCGCCTATGGCCATCGCTCGGGAATGCAGCTTTAGCTGCCGGTACCGGAAAGGATCAAACCATGCTCAATGTAAACTGGAGTGGTAATTACGGGCATTCGCATTATGACAATGCTTCCATAATCTTGTTTGCAAATGGTTCTGAGCTGCTTTCAGATATCGGTTATACACATTCCAAGTATCGCGGATGGACATTACATACAGCATCACACAATACCGTTGTTATAGATCAGAAAGCCCAGGACCAGGGAACTTTATTAAAACCTGTAACAGGCCGGCTCATGTATTATGATGATCAGAATCCTCAGGTTAAGGTTATTGATCTTGATGCGTCTCCGGCTTATTCTACGGCCACCCAATACAGGAGAAGGCTGATATTTGTTCATGCGGCTGAAGGCAAGGACTATGTGATTGACCGTTTTGATGTGGAAGGAGGGGAGACACATGACTGGTTTCTGCATGGCATGTGCGAAGAAGAGGGAAAACTGGTAACCAGTATTTCATTGGATCGGGCTGTTAAAACACTGGTACCTGAGTGGGGAGGGACTGCTATACCCATGAACCAGTATGATTCAGATATTATCGGAAAAAAAATCCATGCTTATTCCTATATGAAAGATATTAAGGCTGGGATAACAAGCAAACCATGGACAGCAACCTGGAATTATCAAAATTCTGGGCTGCGCACTCATCATATACCCCAAAAAGATGCTGAGATATTCAGTTTTCGTGCCCCATCGGTCAGACTCGCCGCTGAGGATGATAATAAACTTGATAATTTTATGCGCCTTGGAATTATGCAAAGACATACCGGTAGCAAATCGAGTTTTGTTGCCATTCACGAACCTTTTCTAGGCAAACCATGGATAAAATCAGTCCGTGCAGATGGTGATAGCTATCTTATAGATTATGAATTGAATGGTAAAAATATTCAGGACAGGATTAGTCTGAATGGGAATGAAATTAGTCTTATTTCGAGTGCCGGTTGGAAATATGCGAAGGGGAGAGCAAAGTCGGGCATATTAAAAGGAACCGAAAACTCAGGAGGAAAGCATAATCTTGAATTGGATTCTGCTCAACCTGATGTCACCCATATTCGCCTGGATTTCCCGGATGGATCCAGTTTGTACTTTCCGGCCAGAAATGTTTCGGGAAATATTGTTCAATTGGAAAATGATCCGGGTTTTTCTATGGATAATGACGGAAAGATCCGTTTCTATACCTTTCCTCATAATGAATATTCACAACCAGTGCGTTATACTGTGTTCAGTAAATCCATTCAATGATTTTTATAGTCAAATGGAATCTGCTTGTTCTTTTTATAAGAAAGCAAATAGTTTTTACGTGATAGAAGTAAATAAAATTTGGATATTAAGATTTTATATTTAATTTTCGGGTACGTTACCGTTATGTAAATTTGTCGGTACCAGGGATGTTTTTTTTTAATAAATACGTACTCTTGTAAATGAGGGGCAATATTTTGACATAAATCAGAATATTAAGATGAATAATTATTTAAACAACAACCTTTCTCAATCTGATCAGGAAAGAGGATGTGAAAAATTACCAGATCATATATAATCAAGCAGGGAATGAAGACTAATTTCAGTGGCCGCTCAGCCATATTATTATTACCATTTATTTTATTAGCAGGAAACAGCATGGCTCAGCGTTATCCCGGGCCATTAAGTCCGGAGGAGTCAATGAAGAAACTTAATGTGGCTAAAGGCTATAAAGTTTCCTTATTTGCATCAGAACCTCATGTTTTTGACCCGGTATCACTTGAATTTGACGAACAGGGAAATGCCTATGTGATTGAAATGCCTGATTATCCGTATGAGGTTGAACCTGGTAAGGGTCATGGCCGTATCCGGATACTGAAAGATACTGATGGTGATGGTAAAATTGATCAGTCGATCATATTTGCTGAAAATGTAACCGAAGCAACCAGTATGCTGCCATGGAAAGGCGGACTTATCGTGACTGCCGCTCCCAATATTCTTTATCTGAAGGATACCAATGGGGATGGAAAATCAGATATCAGGGAAATTTTGTTCTCAGGATTTTTTCAGAATAACTCTGAGGCTCAGGTTACCAGTTTGAAATTGGGGATCGATAACTGGATTTATGCAAATAATCGTGGTCAGAGTGGTAAAGTGATTTATAGTAAATCGCCAGATGCGACGCCTGTTGAGGTTAGAGGAGCAGATTTTCGTTTCAGATTGGACCGTGATGTTTTTGAACTTGAGACTGGTCCGGGACAGTTCGGACAAACTATTGACGACTGGGGACATCGTTTCTTTACAGAGAATTCAATACACTTACAGCAGGCAGTAATTCCCTGGAGATATACTCACAGACATGCATTCATGCCAAGCAGTAAGTTTAATGTAACTATAACAGATCATGAAGAGATCATGTTTCAGGAAATCCCGCCGGCTTACTGGAGATCTGAAAGAAGTGCCCGTAGAAACAGGATGTTCAAAGAAGCGAATCTTAATCGGATAGAATGGGCAGAAGATCACTTTACAGGCGCATCCGGAGGTACTATTTATAATGGTGATGCCCTGCCACAGGAATTTTATGGCAATATTTTTACAACGGATGTTTCCGGTAGTCTGATTCACAGAGATATTTTAAGTCCAAGTGAAACAAGTCCGGTTCTGGTTGCAAAACGTGCCGAATCCGAAAAGAACAGAGAATTTATTTATTCCACTGACACCTGGTTCCGACCGGTAACATTCTCTGTTGGCCCTGACGGATACTTATATATTCTTGATTATTACAGACAGCATATCGAAACACCGGTTTCAATTCCCGATGATCTTAAAGCTGAAATGGATTTTATGGCGGGTAGTGATATGGGTAGGATTTATCGACTCCTGCCTGAAAATGGCACATACCAGGGAGTAAAAGTAGATTTGAAGAACGCTACCGGACTTCAATTGGTCGATTATCTGTCGCACAAGAACGGCTGGTATCGCAGTAATGCCCAGCGTTTGCTGCTTGAACGTCAGGATAAAACTGTTATTCCTGCTGTGATTTCATTGTTTTCTAATAGTCAGGATGCAAGAACAAGACTACATGCACTTTACGTGCTCGAAGGTTTGAATGCACTTACTGAAAAGATCGTTAAAAAGTCCCTGCTGGATTCTGAGCCTGGTGTTAGGGAAAATGGCATTATACTTGCAGAAAGATATCCAAAAACCGTTAAACTGTTAATTCCAATGGTTAATGACCCATCTAAGCGGGTTGCCATGCAAGCTGCACTTAGTCTGGGACAGTTTAAAGGAAAGAAGGTGATTGAGGCTTTAGCTGAGGTGATCAGAAAATACGGACAGAATGATTGGTTCAGGAGTGCAGTTATAAGCTCTGAAGCAGGTTCGTCAGTTGAAATTTTAAATTCACTGATGAAGGATAATACATTCTTCAGCAGTGAAGAAAGCTGGAAACTCAGCTTTATTCAGGATTTGTCAAATATTATTGCTGCCAGATATAATAAGGAACAGTATTCAGCGTATTTGAATACACTTTCATCCGGAGCATTATCCGGAGCAAATGTCCAGCTAGCTGCCTTAAAAGGGCTTAAAGCAGGATTAAATAAAAATGAGTCTACAAAAGAGCTTGCAGGACAATTAAATACAGGCTCAATGGAGGAAGTGAAAGCAGGATTTCAATTGCTTAGAAAAAATTAAGGATATACTGAATTTTAAATTGACCGGTAAATAATAGAAAGATGGAAGAACAAAAGTATTCAAGAAGAAGGTTCATTGGTAAGTATATACTTGCTGGTTCAGTTGCAATAGGAACAGGAATATTGGTTGCCGGCAGTTCAGTTAGCAGCATGGCTAAAGAAGGGGATTCGAATCAGCAGCCCAAAACTCCACAGCCAGCACAAAAAAATCCTTGCGATGACCTAACAGGAGTAAGTGCCGAAGAAGTTGCAAAACGTAAAAAGCTTGCATATGTAAACAAAACACCAATACCGGATAGCCATTGCAGTAATTGCGCACTTTACCTTCCGCCGGCGAAGGATAAGCCTTGCGGTGGTTGTATGTTGTTTAAAGGGCCAGTTCGCTCTGAGGGATATTGTGCTTATTGGGCACCGGTTAATAGTTAGGGGAATAGGGAATAGGAAATAGGGAATAGGGAATAGGAAATAGGAAATAGGAAATAGGAAATAGGAAATAGGGAATGGTCATTAAGACTAGTACCTGCTTCTTGAAAATAATTTCCTGGAACAATGAATAAAGAATAATGAAGTTACGTGTTCATTTTAAATATAGCAGGATATTTCTGGCAACAGACAACTGACAACTGACATCTAAACATGAAAGCTCTGATCTGCATTTTTTTCTTATTTCTGGGTTATTCCGGTTTTGCTCAGAAAGGGCAACACATTCAATATTCAGGATCTGCGAATTTTCCGGGAGCTTCGGATGCAGTAGTTGTTGATGATGTTCCGCTAGTTCATACCACACAATTCCTGCCTGTGGATAGATCAGGCAGTATTGTTGGATCTGGTGATATCAATGCGCAGACCAACCAGGTTTTTTTAAATATTATTTCTGCTTTGAAACAGGCTGGGTCAAAACCAGATCAGATCGTTAAACTTAATATCTATATCAGGAATTCAAGTCTGATCTCTACAGTTCAGGAGCAGATATATAAGCGGTTTAAATCAGGGAAGTGTCCTGCTCTGAGTTTTGTTGCCGGGGATCTTTCTCATACCGACGCTTTGATTTCAATGGACGCAATTGCAGTTACAGCTAAAATCAATACAAAGAGTGTTAGTTATTTTATGCCCGGGAATTTATCCTCAGCTCCGGCTGTCGCCCGGGCGTCAATTTTACCTGCAGGTCCTGTTGTTTATGTTTCAGGTCAGGCGGTTAAAGGTGAACTTGCAGAAGCAACACGCGGAACCCTGGAGCAGCTTCAGACTACTCTTGTTTCATTGGGATTAGAGAAAAAGGATATTGTTCAGATTAAATCCTTCGTCAGGCCAATGTCTGACCTTAAAATAGTAGAGGAGGAGTTTGCCAAATTTTTTAAGGGGGGTACTATACCACCCATGGTCAATGTTGAATGGACAAGTAAAGATCCGGTAATTGAAATAGAATTAATTGCTTCATCTCCCAATACAGCATCTAAATCAAATCAGCAGCTTGATTTTATTACTCCTCCCGGAATGACAGCTTCACCCGTTTACTGTAAAGTTACCCGGATTAACTATGGTCAAAAGGTTTATATATCAGGATTATACGGACAAATTTCCGGTAATGCTGATTCTGAATTGGCATCTGTCTTCAATCTAATGGGTACCATATTGAAAAATACGGGCAGTGATTTCAGGCATCTTGTAAAAGCAACCTATTATGTTAGCAATGATGCTCATAGTGCTAAATTAAATGAAATTCGTCCTAAATATTATGATCCGCTTCGTCCGCCAGCCGCCTCGAAAGCTATGGTAAAGGATGTCGGAAAGGCTGAGGCGGGAATTTCTATTGATATGATTGGGGTTGTGATCAGGTAAATAATTTCCATTTTAACTCACATTTATCTTGATAATTCTCCCTGTGAACTATTGTTTTAATAAAAATAATTTATATATTCGGGTACGTAAACGTTAATGTACGCCTAAATCTTTTCGACCTAGCAGACCGGTATTAAAGCAGGAGGATTCCTGACAGGTATTATGTGAATCACTCTTGTTATAATAAACTATAGCTGAAACCTTATATCAAAGCCAAAAAATTGAATTGAAATAAAATAGCCATGAAAAATAAGAATACTGATTCATCGAGACGTAAGTTTTTAAAGCAGAGCTCTCTGGCTGGAGTGGGAGCTGTGCTGACGATGGGTATGACACCTTCTCTGCTAGCAGGGGATTTAAACAATGCAGCGAGACCAGCGATTTTAGGCGGCCCTTCAGCATGGGATAAAGCCAAATGGATCAAATGGCCTATCTGGGTACCAGAAACGGATGAAAAGCGCGTTCTTGAAGTCCTGAGAAGCGGTGTTTGGTCGCGTGCGGGAGTAGTCAACGAGTTTGAAGCCGCCTGGGCAAATGTCAATGGTGCTAAGCGTTGTTTGGTTGTTAACAATGGAACCAATGCTTTGATTGTGGCGTTGAATCAACTGGATATTAAAGGCGGTGATGAAGTACTTGTTCCGCCATATACATTTATATCAACCGTGCAGGCTATTCTTATGAATGGAGCTATGCCGGTATTTGTGGATATTGATCCGGAAACATATCAGATTGATCCTGCAAAAATAGAAGCAAAGATAACACCACGTACAAAAGCAATTTTGCCGGTCCATATTTTAGGAATGCCAGCAGATATGCCAAGAATAATGGAAATTGCAAAAAAGCACAATCTGTTTGTGGTTGAAGATGCCTGCCAGGCTCCATTAACTGAGGTCAATAACCAAAAAGTTGGAACAATCGGCAATGCGGGTTGTTTTAGTTTTCAAAACTCAAAAAATATTCCAATTGGTGAAGGTGGTGCAATTATTAGTAATGACGGAGCCTTTATGGACCGCTGTGTTTCTTTTCAGAATCTTGGCTTACCCTTTGGTACTGCGGTAGGAACTTTTAATGCAGGGAGCATAAGGATTGGCACCAAGGTTCGTATTACTGAATATCAGGCTGCTATTGGTTTAGCTCAGCTGCAAAGACTTGATGCACAAACGACTGTACGTGAAGAGAATGCGAAGTATTTGAAGTCAAAGATTAAGGATATTCCCGGGATTGTTCCTTATAAATTATATGATTGTGCAACCCGGGTTTCATTCCATTTGTTTTCATTCAGATATAAGAAAGAGGACTTTAAAGGTTTATCCAGAAATTCATTTTTACAGGCTTTGCGTGCAGAAGGAGTGCCTTGTTCTGGTGGTTATACTCCTTTGAACAAGCAGGAATTTCTTAAAGAAGCTTTCGCATCAAAGAATTTTAAAAGGATGTACCATAAGGATATGCTCGATTATGATAAATATATGGAGCGAAATCAGTGCCCTGAGAATGATCTTTTATGTACAGAAATGGTATGGTTTACTCAGAACCTTCTTCTTGGCAGCAGGGAAGACATGGATTCAATTGCTAATGCAATCAGCAAGATACAGGCTAGTGCAGAATCAGTAAAAAAATCATTGGAAAAATAAAAAATTAAAAAGCATATAGGCCAATGGTCTTGTTGGGAATATTTTGATACAAAATAATATTGCATGGACAAATTAGACGGAATTGTTGAATTGAATCAATTAAAAGCTGAAACTTATATTAATGAAACGGATGAAGTAAATCATCTTACCGCCACTACTTATAATTCGGGATTTCAAGAGGCCCATGATACTTACAATGCATTATCAGCTGCAAGTGATGGGAATATTTATTATATATTATCATCAGACCAGATCCATGTTGGAGGTAAAATGTACCTGTATAATCCCAGGACTGATAAGACAGAGTTTCTTGGAGATCTTACTGAAATCTGTGGCGAAAAAGATCAGATGTTCATTCCGCAGGGGAAAAGTCATGCAAGGTTCTTTGAAAGGAATGGGAAGCTTTACTTCTCAACTCATGTAGGTTATTATGAACTAATCAATGGAATGGACCGGCTTCCGGTTAATCCTCCTTCCGGGTATAAATTATACCCGGGTGGACATATTCTTTCTTATGACATGCAAACAAGAGAGTTCGAAAACCTTGCTTTGGTACCTAATGGAGAAGGTATGGTTTCGATGACAATGGATCGTGACCGTGGACATATTTTTGGTATTTCCTGGCCCAAAGGTAATTTTATACATTATGATATTGAAAAAAATGAATTAAAAGACCTGGGTCGTACATCAGGAAATGGTGAAGGAGGGGAACCAGGTGATGATTTTCGTTCATTATGCCGTTCTCTTGTGGTAGACCCTTCTGATGGAACTGTACATTTTTCTACTTCAGAGGGTGATATTTTTAGCTATAACCCTGAAGAAGGGCGCATCAATAAACTTGAAAACGTAAACCTCAGGCTTGATTATTTTGGTAAATACGATCCAACCAGACCTGGAAGTATGGGTTATAACTGGAGAAAAGTTTTCTGGTATAAACCTGAGGGTTTAGCCTATGGAGTTCATGGGAATTCAGGATATTTATTTAAGTTCGATCCTAAAAAATCTAAAATAGAGCTTGTCAGACGTATTACTTCAGAGCCTTCAGCTAAAAGCGGTATGTTCGATCAGTTTAGTTATGGCTATCTTGGCTTTCAACTTGGACCCGATGGTAAGACTATTTATTACCTGACAGGCGGTCCTGTATATATTGACGGAAAGCGTGTCACAGGTCAAACTGAGATTGCTAAAGGTGCAGCAAAAGGCCTTGAAAATCTGCATTTGGTAACTTATAATATACCAGAGGGAATATATCAGGATCATGGCCCAATCTTTTATCCCAATGGGGATCGCCCATTGTATGTAAATTCTATTGCTGTAGGGCAGAGGGGTGAAGTTTACGCACTTGCAAGGGTCACAGAAAATGATTTCACACGAACCGATCTTATAAAAATCGCTGATCCTTTTAATAAGTCTTAAGTTTAATTTCTGCAAATTGAGCTAAATAAATTTTTAATTTTTACAATTATTTATATATTAGTGTACGTAACCGAATGATAGTTTTCTCTTGTTGCAGCATCAGAAATGTATATTTTAAAATATTTTAACTTTCTGTATTCGTCGCTTTTTATATAATTTGCCACAGATCAATATAAATAAATGCCGTCAAAGTGATTTTTTGACATGTTAAACTAACTATTTTAACTCTTGCCTTTTATTTTTTATGATTAAGAATGCATTTTTTTTTTAATTTTTTTACATACGGGTACGCACCCGTATTGCTCACCTGCCTATTTATTTACTATTAATTATAAACTATGCTAAAAATTTACATGATGAAGTTTAAAAAACAAAGGTATTATCCCTCCGGAGTAGGGGTAGTAATGCTGCTGATGCTTTTCCTCAGTTTTTCTGAGCAGGTTTTTTCCCAGCAATTAAAAACTATAACTGGTACAGTTTTCGAAGCTGGACAGCCATTACCCGGAGTGACAGTACGGGTTAAGGGTTCAACCAGAGGTACCACAACTCTGGCAAATGGAAAATACAGCATCCAGGCTGCAAGTACTGAAACACTTGTATTTGCATTTCTTGGAATGGAAACCAGAGAACTTGTTGTGGGTAACCGAACCACAATCGATGTAACTATGCTTGTCTCAAGCTCTTCCCTAAGTGAAGTAGTTGTCATTGGTTATGGTACTGTTGCGAAACCCGATCTTACAGGATCTGTTGGAGTTGTTCCAATGGATGAAATGATGAAAGCTCCTGTTGGAACATTTGCTGAGGCTTTAGCGGGTCGTGTGGCCGGTGTTAAGGTTAACGCAGCTGATGGTCAGCCGGGTGGTGGTATCAATATTGTGATCAGGGGTGCGGGTTCTTTAACTCAAAGTACATCTCCTTTATACGTTATTGATGGATTTCCGGTAGAAGATCCGGATCCTGGATCTATCAATCCTGAGGAAATCGAATCAATGACCATATTAAAGGATGCTTCTTCAACTGCGATCTACGGATCAAGGGCAGCAAACGGAGTAATTTTGATTCAGACAAAGCGTGGAAAGGTAGGCAAACCAACTGTAAACTTCTCCAGTTCATATGGTATTCAATCTGTTCCAACTCCTATGGAATTAATGAGTCCATACGAGTTTATCAAATATCAGGATGAATTAAACCCGAATTCTGCGACTACAAGGGCATTTTTTGCAAATGGTAAAACACTTGAAGATTACAGAGGAGTTGAAGGGATCAATTTTCAGGATTATGTTTTGAGACAAGGAACAATTCAGAATTATAATCTTGCATTAAGAGGAGGTACTGAGCAGACTAAATATTCTATATCAGGTTCTTTATTCGATCAGGCTGGTTCTATTATAAATACTGGTTTCAATCGCTATTCTGGAAGGGTAACAGTTGACCAAACAATCAGCAATAAGATTAAAGCAGGAATTACGGCTAATTACAGTGGTATTAAGCAAAACGGTCAGATTATCAGTGAGGGTGCAGTGACATCGGGTAACCCAACTGCTTTTGCACTAGCAAGAACATGGTTATACCGTCCGATAACGCCTAATCCAAATGATAACCTTCTGACAGATTTAGTTGATGATGAAGCCTTGAATGCTTCAGATTTTAGGGTTAACCCATTTATTGATCTTCAGAATCAGCACTCATACAACATCACTAACCTGGTTGAAGGAAACGGTTATATCAGTTATGATATCAATAAAGATCTGGTCTTAAAGTCAACTGCTGGTATCCGTCATAATAAATTAACACTTGAACGTTTCTACAATTCGAAAACGGCACAGGGAGGATCCAGCCCGAATAATGTAAATGGGGTTAATGGTTCGATCAGTAATATTTTTTCAAATAGTTTCTCTAATGAAACAACCCTGAATTACAAGAAAACATTTAAAAAGGATCACACTATAACAGGACTCGGCTTATTTGCTATTAACAGTAGTAATTCAAATGGGAAGTCTTATGGTGGCAGGTTATTGCCAAATGAGAATCTTGGGATGGATGGATTGGATGAAGGTCTGGCTTATAATCAGGACTCATATTCAAGCCGAAATACTATGGCATCTTATGCCGGCCGTTTAGACTATAACTATAAATCCAAATATATTGTTACCGGTACCTTCAGAGCAGATGGTTCCTCCAAGTTCATCAACCACTGGGGATATTTCCCTGGAGCGGCATTAGCGTGGAATATGCATAAAGAAGGCTTTTTTGCTAAAACCTTTCCTGGCATTTCAACGTCCAAGCTGAGAACCAGTTATGGTAGTAATGGTAATAACCGGGTTAATGATTTTGCTACGTATGCACGTTTGGATCAAAATATCAATGGTTATTCATTTAATAATTCAACCCCAATTGCTTCAAACTATGTCTCAGCGGTTGGTAATCCTGATCTGCAGTGGGAAAAAGTCAACACTATTGATTTAGGTTATGAAATTGGGATTCTAAAAGACAGGATCACATTTGAGGTTGATTTATATCGTAAAACAACAGAAGATTTGTTGCTTAACGCTATTTTGCCTCCATCTACCGGATTTACCTCTGCTGTTAAAAATATTGGTAAGTTAAGAAATGATGGTCTGGAATTAACCTTGAACACTGTAAACGTTCAGTCAAAGAACTTCATGTGGGAAAGTAATTTCAATATCAGTTTCAACAGAAACAAGGTAATGGAACTAACACGTGGTCAGCGTTCACTGAACAGTAATTCTACATACGTATCTCAGTTTAATAAGCCATTGTACGTTGCTGAAGTTGGTAAGCCAGCTGGTATGATGATCGGCTTTATTTGGGAAGGGAACTATCAGTATGAAGATTTTGATAATCCTTCACCAGGTGTTTATCTACTGAAGCCTTCAATAGCTACCAACGGAGCTGTTCGTAATACAATTCAGCCGGGTGATATCAGATACAGGGATATGAATGGTGATGGGATCATGAATGATGCTGATCTAACTTTCATCGGAAGGGGTCAACCAATTCATACTGGTGGTTTCTCAAATAATTTCACTTATAAGGCGTTCAATCTGAATGTGTTCTTCCAATGGTCTTATGGTAATGATATCTATAATGCCAACAGGCTGATTATGGAAGGTAACAGTAACGGCTGGGCGAATATAAACCAGTTTGCAAGTTATTCAAACCGCTGGTCGCCTACCAATCCAACAAATGAAAATTATCGTACCCGCGGACAAGGTCCAATTGGTTTCCACTCTTCCAGAGTAGTAGAGGATGGTTCCTTCCTGCGTATGAAAACGGTTTCATTAAATTATAATTTACCTGCAAAATTAATTAAGACTGCATATCTGAGTAATTTAAGTGTTAATGTTTCTGCCCAGAACCTGATTACATGGACAAACTATTCAGGAATGGATCCGGAAGTTTCTACCCGAAATAATACCTTAACGCCGGGTTTTGACTATTCATCATATCCAAGATCACCAACAATTGCCTTTGGTATTAAAGCAGGATTTTAACGAAATTAATTTAAAGAAAATGAAAATTAAACACTATATACTCGCAACACTATTCTTAATGAGTTTAGGCTCTTGTAAGAAATATCTGGCGACAGAACCAACGGATTTCCTGAATCCGGATAATTATTATCAGACTGAAGCCCAGTTACAATTCGCCCGTGCCGGCGTCTACGATCACCTGGGTGCCGGTGGTTTACATGGTACTTATGCAAGTTATCTGCTTGCATGGACTGCTGATGAAGGTTATATGAACAGAGCTACGTTGACAACAGGTCCATGGAATTATTTCTACTCTTCTGCAGATCAATACAATGCAGGTTTATGGAATAATCTTTGGTCAGGGATTAATAAGGCTAATGTTTTGATTAAAAATGTGGACAAGAATACGGCAATAGCACAAGAAAAGCGTGATGCGATCAGAGGGGAGTGCTTATTCTTGAGAGGGTATTATTACTTTACTTTGGTGCAATACTTTGGTGGTGTTCCATTGAAGCTTGAACCTACAACTTCTGTAGTTGATGTTGATGATACAAGAGCAAGTGCTAAAGATGTTTATTTGCAGATCATTAAAGATATGGAAGCTGCTGAAAAACTTGTTCCGAGTATCAAAACTCTTGGTTTTGGCGGAGCAATCAGTAAATCAGCTGTTCGTGGTCTTTTAGCAAGAGTTAACTTGCATATGGCCGGTGAACCGGTTAAAGACAAAACCAGATATGCAGAAGCAAGTAAATGGGCCAAAATGGTTATAGATGATGCAGAAGCAGGCCACTCTTTAAACCCAAGTTATCCAGACATTTTTATGAAGCTGGCCGGTGATAAATATGATATCAAGGAAAGCATCTGGGAAGTTGAATTTTTTGGAAACCTCACTGATCAGTATGTTGAAACCGGAAATATTGGCTGGATCAATGGACCAGCGTCCAATGTTAATTCTGCTACAGGAAGAGCGGATGCTTATATGAATATCACTTCTGAACTTTATGATAAATTTGAACCTGGTGATAATCGTAAATGGTTTAGCATTGCTCATTTTACTTATACAATCTCCAGCACTAATGGAAGTAAAAGCCTGGCATTATTGCCAGTTAATGATAATGCCAAAAATCTAATGAAGCCTGCTAAATGGAGAAGGGAATACGAAACTTTACTTCCTAAAGCTCCTACAAGAACACCTCAAAATATGGTTCTGTTAAGATATTCTGATGTTCTATTAATGTATGCAGAAGCTGAAAATGAATTAAAAGGTCCGACTGCTGATGCTGTGGAAGCGTTCAACAAGGTTAGAAGAAGAGCCTGGTCTACCGGTATCAAAACGATTGCAGTAACAAATGGAGGTTCAGGCTATACATCTGCTCCAACAGTGACATTTAGTGGTAATGGCGGTGCAACAGCAAAGGCTACTGTTTCGGGAGGCAAAGTAACTGAAATTATACTTGATCGCGATCAATTGGGTATTACTTTCTTTAATGAGGGGGAATATTCTTCTGTTCCTACTATTACTATCACCGGTGGAGGTGGTTCAGGTGCAACTGCAATAGCAACAATAAATAAAGCAACTGACGGTAATATTAACCCGGCCTCTAAAGAAGCATTCTTAGAAGCAATTCAGGATGAAAGAATGAGAGAATTTAACTTTGAAAATCTAAGGAAAGCTGATTTGCTTCGCTGGGGAATATTCCTGAAAGTTCATCAGGATATGGGTAATAAATTACAGCAGCAAAGTCCGGGACAATTCTTTGTTAAATACTATTCGAATGTGAGTTCACGTGATCTTTTGATGCCAATTCCAATCAATGAAATGTCTTCAAACTTAAAAATGACTCAAAATCCGGGTTGGGAATAATTTAATTTAAAATAAAAATTATGAAACTAAAAATATATAGTATCCTCGCTGCGGCACTCATAATGGCGTCCTGTGAAAAACCAACAATTGAGGCAGATGCACCATCTTTTGATGTAACTGCCGAAAAAACTACCTATAAAGCTGGTGAATCTGTTAAGTTTTTAATTACAGGAGGTGAGGCACAAACAATATCCTTTTATTCAGGAGAACTCTTGAAAGATTATGCTTCGAGAACAGGCAGAGTAGCTGACGTAGCAGGAGCAGGTGCAACACTTGCCTTTACAAGCAGTGTTCAATTGGGAACTCAGGCTAATCAACTTTCGCTTCTGGCTTCCACAAATTTCAATGGTGATTACAGCAGTGTGGCAAAATTGAAGGCCGCGACCTGGGTGGACATAACCAACAGATTCAAACTTGGTACTTCTACAGCTTTTCTTGCTTCAGGTACAGTTGATGTATCTGATCTTATTGTAGCTGGAAAGCCAATATATTTCGCTTTTCGCTATAATACCAAGAAACAGGCTACCAATGGTATTGCCCGTCAGTGGTTCATTCAGACTTTTACTTTGAACAGTAAGAAATTGCTTGATAATACTCTGGCATTAACTATTGCAGATCAGGCGGGTGCGGGCTTCAGAATTGTTGATGATTTAAAAGATAAAGCTCCAGCTTTATCCTCCATTACTGCGACAAGATTGACACTTCAGGCGAACACCTATTTGAATGCAAGTCTGCCCCAATTTGATGCTGCAAATCCGATCTTTGATCCTAAAAATCCAATCTATGATCCCCTGGATCCGGCATATCAGCCGACTGCAGTCTTTAAGCCTTTTGTGCCATTTGATCCGGCAAGTCCGTATAATGATCCGGAAAGTGAGCATTGGGCTGTTAGTAAAGCTATAAGTATTGATAAGGTTGATCTTGGCCCCGATTGGTCAACAGCTATCAAAGGTTTAACCAATCCTGTTTTAACAGAATACCGTTATGCCTATGCAAAGGCCGGTACCTACAAAGCCACCTTCGTTGCGGCTAATGGTAATATAGATCAGCAAAAAGTTGTTACCAAGGAGATTACAATTACAATAACTCCTTAATTTGATTTAAATCAGATAAAAGGATTAATCCGTAAATGCGGGTTAGTCCTTTTATTTTTATAGTATATTCCGAAAATTTAAAATCAGAGGATATGACTTTGATCTCAAAATTTCTTTTGATCCTGTTTTTAACTTATAATTTTTTGCCTACTCATATTTGGCAGGAATTGAATTATGTAAATGAAATAAGGGATCTGCCAGTTAAAAGTTCTGCTTCTCATGAAAAGAAAAGGCAGCAGATCTTACTGCGTATGGAAAAAGTGATGGGTAAACTTCCTGATCGTTCAAATTTACCTGACTTTGATATTAAGATCATTGACAGTGTAAAGGAGGATAGATTTACCCGGTATACACTAAGTTTCGCAGTCGCAGTAAATGAACGATTACCTGTTTACCTCTATGTGCCAAAACAAAGAGGTAGTATTCAAAGAATCCCCGCTATGCTTGTTTTGCATGGAACAAGTGTACTCGGAAAAGGTGTTGTAGATGGTCAGGGTCCACTACCAAACCGGGCACATGCCCGTGAACTTGCAGAACGCGGCTATGTTGTTATTGCCCCTGATTACCCAAGTTTTGGTGATCTGAAGGATCATAATTTTGATACCGACAGATATGAATCAGCCACGATGCAGGCAATATTTAATCATATGCGTTGTATTGATCTGCTGCAGAGCAGAGCAGATGTTGATTCTGAAAATATCGGTGTCATAGGTCATTCTCTTGGTGGACATAACGCAATGTTTGTTGCCGCTTTTGATACCCGATTAAAGGTTGCAGTATCGAGCAGTGGCTGGACCCAGTTTGAATATTATAATATAGGTGATGAAGGATCAAAAAAATATGGTGGCAGACTTGGTCCCTGGGCACAAACAAGGTACATGCCGCTTATACGCACAAAATATAAACTGGATGCGAAACTGATACCCTTCAATTTTGATGATATTATAACAGCTATTGCTCCACGAGCATTTTTCTCTGTATCACCTCTCAAGGATGCAAACTTTGATGTAAATGGTGTGAGAGCAGGTATTTCACTGGCTGAAAAAGTTTACTATAGTTTGGTAGCAGCGGATTTGTTACAGGTACGTTATCCGGATGCTGGTCATGATTTTCCGGTTGAAAATCGCAAAGAGGTTTATGGCTTTTTAGATAGAACTCTTGGACATACACCACTTTATGCACCTGTAAAGTAATTCGTTTTTGATTTTTTGATTATATATTTATTAAAAATATTCCCATCCCATGATAAAGCCGAAAAGCCGTCAAATTGCAGGTACAAGACCAATTTTTATCATTCTCTTTTTACTTTTTCCTGCCTTAGCAATTGCTCAGGAAAATACTGTTCAGGGGGATCATCAAAAATACAGAAAGGAAGTATTAGAGAATATGCAAAAGGTAATGGGTAATTTACCTAAGAGAACTGCTATAAAACGTTCTGATATTCAGGTTATTGACAGTGTTAAGGAATCTGGTTTCATTCGGTATAATATACTTTTCACAGTGGAAAACAATGAGGTTCTTCCTTTATATCTGTATGTTCCGGAACAGACCGGTACTCCCCAAAAATTACCGGCAATGCTGGTTTTACATGAGACTGACCCTTTAGGTAGAAAGGCTGTTGATGGACAGGGAAATAAAGCTAACCGCTCCCATGCTAGGGAACTTGCTCAGCGGGGATATATTGTAATTGCTCCTGATTTCCCAAGCTTTGGTGATACTGAAGATTATAATTTTGATACGGATCGTTATAAATCAGGTACAATGAAAGGTATTTTTAATCACATGCGTTGTATTGATTTGCTTCAAAGCCGGGCTGATGTGGATGCAGAAAATATTGGTGTGTTAGGACATTCTCTTGGTGGACATAATTCTATATTCCTGGCTGCAATGGATGAGCGCATAAAAGTTGCTGTTAGCAGTTGCGGATGGACACAACTTGATTTTTACAATATTGGAGCCGAGGCTGAAAAGAAGTATGGTGGAAGACTTGGTCCCTGGGCTCAAACCCGCTATATGCCATTGTTAAGAACAAAGTATAATCTGGAAAATAAAAAGGTTCCTTTTGACTTTAATCTTATGATTGCAGCAATAGCTCCAAGGGCATTCTTTTCAGTTTCTCCAAGCAGGGATGCCAATTTTGATTATAAAGGTGTTCAGGCAGGAATTGCATTGGTAGAGCCGATATACCGGAACCTCAATTCATTAGATAAACTGCAGGTACGCTACCCTGACGATGAACACGATTTTCCTCTCGAAAGCCGTAAAGAAGCCTATGCTTTTATTGATAAAATACTGGGCCATACACCCAGATATACTGAATTTAAATAATTTAATCAGCTTCCGGAATGCTTAAAAAAGAATATTCAAGACGAGAATTTATTATCAAAAATTCAATGGTAGGACTTGGTGCTGCCCTAACTATGGGATTTGTTCCTTCCTTGATTGCAAATACTCTGGATCAGAATGCAGTTTTGGATCTTAGAAATGCTGCAGAGCCAATTATTGATATACACCAGCATACAGATTACAGTGGAAGATCAAATGATTTGCTGATACCTCATCAGCGTGCAATGGGAGTGACTAAAACAATTCTATTGCCTGCAGGTCGTCCGCTTAGTTATGGCTCAACCTATTATGGTTATAGCAACGGACTGCAGGCTAAAGCCACTGGTAATGAAATATGCTATCAATTTGCAAAAGCTCATTCTGATGAGTTTATTTTCGGTGCAAATGAAGTTCCGGATATGCCGGGTGCAGTACAGGAAATTGAAAAATATCTGAAGCTTGGTGCTCCTGTTATCGGGGAACTCAAATTCGGACTCGATTGCGATTCTCCGGCGATGCAAAATATTTATGAACTGGCTCAGTCTTATAATGTTCCCGTTCTGATGCATTGGCAGTATAATATGTATAACAGAGGCATTGAACGTTTTCACACTATGCTGAAGAAATACCCAAAAGTGAATTTTATTGGTCATGCACAAACCTGGTGGGCTGATATAGATAAGAATCACATCGATCAGAATATTCTTTATCCAAAAGGTAATGTCACCAGGGGCGGACTTACAGATCGCCTGCTTACAGAATATCCAAATATGTTCGGTGATTTTTCAGCAGGTTCCGGATTAGGATCGCTGACCAGAGATGAAGATCATGCCCGCGGATTTTTAGAACGTCATCAGGATAAATTACTTTTTGGAAGTGACTGCTCTGACTCATCGGGTACCGGAAAATCCTGTCTTGGGGCTAATATCATACCTGCTATCCGTAAATTAGCTCCAAATAAAGCGATCGAAAGGAAAATCCTGTTTGAGAATGCCCAAAAATTATTCAAACTTTCATAAGCATCTATAAATTATTCAAACTTAAATATCTTAAAACCTTCAGAATGAAAATTTCAATCTTTAATCTGCTTTTAATCATCGTGGCCTTCATAAATCCGGTTCAGGCGCAGCATACTCCTGGCCTTGAATGGAAAGCTGGTGTTGGCAAAGCCGATATTACCCCTAAGATGGCAATGCCTATGGCCGGTTTTGCTTCCCGTACCCATTCATCAGAAGGCACTTTGCATCCGATATGGGCAAAGGCTCTGGCTCTCGAAGATTCAAAAGGAAATAAGGCTGTAATGATCAGTTCTGATCTTTTGGGTTTCCCTAAAGATGTATCTGACCGGATCAGAGACCGGATAAAATCAAAATATGGATTAGATCGTGCTCAGATTTTGTTGAACAGTTCCCATACGCACTCAGGGCCTGTAATTGGGGATGCGCTCATGGATATTTACGTCCTTGATAATCAGCAAATAGAAAGTATTAAACAATACACCAAAATACTGGAGGATCAGGTAGTAACTATGGTAGGAGAGGCTCTAAAGAATCTTGAACCAGCAGGGCTTTATTCTCAGAATGGGGTTGTTCGATTTCAGGTGAACCGCCGGAACAATGTAGCAAATTTACTTACCCAGCTTACTGAACTGCAGGGCCCCAATGATTATGCAGTACCGGTAATCAAGGTTTTGAATGCAAAAGGAGATATTAAAGCAATTGCTTTTGGATATGCCTGTCATCCAACAGTCTTAAGTGGTTATGATTGGTCGGGTGATTATCCCGGATTTACACAGATTGAGCTAGAAAAAGCTTATCCCGGCGCCACTGCAATGTTTTTTCAAAGTGCAGGTGCTGATCAGAATCCTTTACCAAGACATACTGTCCCTTTGGCTAAGCAATATGGAAAGGAACTGGCTGCAGCAGTTGAGCGGGTACTGGAAGAAGATATGAGGAAATTGCCTTCAGGATTGATTACAAGTTACTCAGAATTGGACCTTCCGCTGGCAACTCCTCCAACTGAGGCAGAATATACAAAATTCATAAGCTCTACTACAGTTCCCTACCAAAAGAGATGGGCCGAACGTATGAGGGGTAAGATCAGATCAGGAGAAAAATTAATAACATCTTACCCATATCCTGTTCAGGTATGGTCGATAGGAGATCAGCCCATTGTAAGTCTTGGAGGTGAACTTCTGATTGAATATTCTATAAAAATTAAACAAATGCTGGGCGCTGATGCATTTGTATATGGATATTCAAACGATGTTATGGCCTATGTTCCTTCATCACTGGTGCTAAAAGAAGGTTCTTATGAAGGTGAATCTCACACCGTTTATGGTCTGCCTTCCAAGTGGCAGGTAGGTATCGAAACAAGGATCTTAAATGAAGTAATTAAACTTTCAGAGAAGAACGGTCTGATTAGAAATGGTAAGTAGGGAAATAGGGAATAGGGAATGTGAAAAGATATTTGATAGCAATTCCGCATCGCTCTGGTTTCATATTTTATTTCTTACCGACACTATCTATCGCTCTATTTAGAATTCAAAATGAAATCTACTATATTTACGTGTACGTAAACGGAAAATTTTATGAAGAGAATCCAGTTGCTTTTGGCCCTTATTTTTATCACTTACACTTCTATTGCTGATCCCGGGAAGGGATGGATCAGTCTTTTTGATGGGAAAAGTCTGAATGGCTGGCACCACTTTAACAGCACCAAAGAAATTAAAAACTGGAAGATAGAAAATGGCTCACTGGTATGTTTAGGAGCCAAAGGTCCCAGTGGATCAGGAGATATTATCACCGATCGCTCATTCCGGAATTTTGAACTAAGATGGGAATGGAAAGTTGACAAAGGGAGCAATAGTGGTGTTTTCTACCATATTGTGGAAGATCCAAAGTACAAAAGGGCAATCGAGACCTCACCTGAATATCAGATTATTGATGACGTAAATTTTCCTGCTAAACTGGAAGATTCACAAAAGGCTGGTGCCGATTATGCAATGTATTCTCCAAGTGAAAATAAGATACTTAAACCGGTAGGGGAATGGAATACTTCCCGGATTATCTTTAATAATGGGCGTGTAGAACATTGGCTAAACGGCATCCGGATTGTTAAATTCAAAGCATGGACCAAGGCATGGCATAAGCTTAGATCTGAAGGTAAGTGGAAGGAATACCCGGATTATGGATTATCCCCGGATGGCAAGATAGGACTTCAGGATCATGGTAATAAGGCTTACTTTAAGAATATTCAAATAAGGGAATTATAAGAACATTGAACATTAAAATTGGATTTATGAAGAATAAACAGACATTCTCATTTGTCAGGAATACATTCCTGATGTTTGGAACAGCTATTTTGCTCACAGGTAGCAGTTGTGGCAATAAACAGCCTAATGGTGATATGAAAGATGAGAAAATTCGCATTATCACTCTTGACCCCGGTCATTTCCATGCTGCCTTACTGCAAAAATCAATGTATGATGAGATTGATTCAGTAGTTCACATCTATGCTCCAGAAGGATCAGAATTAGATAATCACATGAAACTGGTTGATAGTTATAATTCAAGGGAGGAGAATCCGACATCATGGAAACATGAAATTTACCGTGGTCCTGATTATCTTGAAAAAATGTTCAGTGAGAAGGCGGGAAATGTGGTCATTATTTCTGGTAACAATAAATTAAAGACGAATTATATCAGTCGGGCAATTGATTCAGGAATGAATGTACTTGCTGATAAGCCATTGGCAATTGATCAGGATGGGTTCAGGTCACTTGAAAGTGCCTTTGCAAAAGCAAAGGAGAAAAACGTTGTTTTGTACGATATCATGACAGAACGCTACAATATTTACTATGTTCTTCAGCGTGCATTAAGTCAGGATACAGCATTTTTTGGCTCATTGGAAAAGGGCACTCCTGATAATCCGGCAGTAATGCAGGAAAGTGTTCACCATTTTTATAAGAATGTATCAGGTAAGCCCCTGGTAAGACCCGCATGGTTCTTTGATGTGGAACAGGAGGGTCGCGGACTGGTTGATATTACCACACACATGGTGGACCTTATTCAATGGGAATGTTTTCCTGATGTAGTCCTTGATTATAAGAAGGATATCAATATGCTTTCAGCAAAGGAGTGGCCTACACAGCTCAACCTGGAACAGTTTCAGAAATCAACTAAAAAGGACCAGTTCCCTGATTACCTTCAGAAATACATCAAAAATGGCATTTTGAATGTAATGTCAAACGGTGAAATGAATTATACAATTAAAGGTGTTCATGCACGTGTTGGGATAAAATGGAATTATGAAGCACCTGAGGGATCTGGAGATACACATTTTGCCAAAATGAGGGGAACTAAAGCCAATATCTTAATTAGACAGGGTAAAGAGCAAAACTATAAGCCGGTAGTTTATCTTGAATTACTGAATTCAGGACCAAATTCTGAAAAACAATTAATGGATGCAATAGGAAGGTTGCAAGCTTTATATCCTGGTCTTGCTGTGAAGAAAGCTGGCAAAGAATGGGAGTTGATTATACCTGAAATGCTTAAAGTGCCTCATGAAGAACATTTTGCTGAAGTTGTAAAAAATTACCTGACTTATTTAAAAGGAGCAGAACTTCCAGCCTGGGAGGTGCCAAATATGCTTGCTAAGTATTACACAACTACAAAAGCAGCAGAAATGGCTTTAAAAAAGTAAATTTAGAATAATAACAGGGTTTAATCGAGCTGCAGGGCTTTGTTGAGATAGAATATAGGTTACAAAAATAGTTTTGTATTTTTCAGCACTGGCTGGAACATAGATTTTTTTGCCTGATCATCATCCTGTAAGATGATCGTGTTAATGAATTGTTATATAATTAAGATTAAAAATGACTGATTTAGAAGTATTAGAACAAGAATTATTAAAGCCAACAGATGCTTTGATCAACGATATCGCAAAGATCGATGGGGACATAATTTTGTTGGGTGTTGGTGGGAAAATGGGGCCGAGTATGGCAAAACTGGCTCGCAGAGCTATAACTCAGGCGGGAATCGACAAAAAAATTATTGGAATTTCACGATTTTCTGAAGCAGGTACTCGTGAAGAACTTGAAGCAGATGGTATTGAAACGATATCTGCCGATCTGTTGAATGAAAAGGACCTTGCTGCTTTACCTGATGCACCAAATATAATTTACCTTGCAGGTACCAAATTCGGAACTACTGGAAAAGAACCTTTTACATGGGCTATGAATTCTTATCTGCCCGGCCGTGTTGCTGAACGATATAAAGATTCACGTATAGTTGCCTTTTCTACAGGAAATGTTTATCCCTTCACGCCAATCGGCTCAGGCGGTCTTTCTGAAGATCATGTTCCGGCGCCAGTAGGTGAATATGGTCAGTCATGTTTAGGCAGAGAACGTATCTTTCAGTATTTCTCTGAAAGATACCAGATTCCAACCTTGATTTATCGTTTAAATTATGCTATTGATCTTCGTTACGGCGTTTTGCTGGAGATTGCAAAGTCTGTAAATGAAGGAAGGGCCATTGACCTTACAACCGGTAGTGTGAATGTGATCTGGCAGGGTGATGCGAATGAGATTGCCATTCGTTCTTTACTGCATTGTGAAGTTCCGGCAAATATTCTTAATGTTACCGGTCCGGAGACTTTATCAGTTAAATGGGTTGCAGAGCAGTTTGGACTTTTAATGAATAAGGAGCCATTATTTGTGAATGATCCTCAACCCAATGCATTATTAAGTAACGCATCCAAAGCGCACAAGTTATTTGGCTATCCAAGAGTAACAGTCCGAGATATGATTGAAATGACTGTAGCGTGGCTTCAGGGTGGGGGAAAAATGATTAATAAGCCTACTCATTTCCAGGAAAGAAAAGGTCAGTTTTAAATAGATTTTTTTAAGATAAATTGATTAAAATATGTCAACCAAAACATTAGATCCGGCGCTTAAAAGTTTACTGCAAAGTGGAACAGTTCTACCAGCAATTCCATTGGCTTTAAACTCTTCCCGGCAGTTTGATGAAGCTCGTCAGAGAGGACTTGCCAGATATTATGTTGCTACAGGGGCCGGAGGCCTTGCTGTTGCAGTGCATTCAACACAATTTGAGATCAGGGATCCGGAAATTAACCTATTTGAAACCGTTTTGAGGGTTGTCTCAGATGAGATCGATGCTTCAAAACCGGGTAGACCATTTATTAAGATTGCAGGAATTTGCGGACCAACTGCACAGGCAGTTAAGGAAGCAGAAACAGCATTGAAATATGGTTTTGATCTAGGGTTACTCAGTATGGGCGGACTCCAATCATGGACCGAGAAAGCCATTCTTCAGCGTGTTCGCGATGTGGCGGCTGTTATGCCTGTTATTGGATTTTACCTTCAGCCTTCGGTTGGTGGACGTATCTTTACATATGAATTCTGGCAGGAGTTTGCTGAAATAAAAAATATAGAGGCAATTAAAGTAGCTGCATTTAACCGTTATCAGACTCTCGACGTAGTCAGAGCCGTGTGCGCATCCTCAAGATGCAATGAAATCGATCTGTACACAGGTAATGATGATAATATCATACCTGATCTGTTGACGAAATACAGTTTCGCAATAAACGGTAAAAGGGTTGAAAAGGAGTTTGTTGGTGGCTTGCTTGGCCATTGGGCCGTATGGACAAGGGCAGCTGTTAAATTGCTTGAAGAAATAAAGGCCTGTAAAGCCAATGGCAATAAGGGTATTGCGGAATTACTAACCAAAGGAATTGAGGTGACAGATATGAATGCTGCAATCTTCGATCCTGCAAATAATTTTCACGGATGCATTCCTGGTATTCATGAGGTTTTACGAAGACAGGGTTTACTGGAAGGCCGCTGGTGTCTGAATCCTAAGGAAGAATTATCACCAGGACAGATGGAAGAAATTGATCGGGTGTGTAAATCTTATCCTCATCTTATTGATGACCAGTTTGTTAAAGAACTTCTGCTTGCAGAATTTCTATCTAAATAGCTATTCCCTTATTAACTAATTTTATAACTTTCAAGATGGACAGAAGAAGATTTGTTAAAAGTGCCGGCGCTTTAGCTGCCTTAAGTTCTATGAATCTCACTGACCTTTATGCTGCTGATTCCGCTGCTTTAAAAATGATTAATATTGTCAGGACGCAGTCGGGCTTTGAAAGAGAAAAGCTTATTCGTCCTTTCGGATTTAAGGGAGGATATTTAACTGAATTATGGCAGGTAGCCTCCAGAATGCAATCTGATTCAGGTATCTCCAGGATAGGTTTAGCGACACAGAGTGTTCTGTATGGAGATTCGGATTTATTTCCGCGCCAGTCAGAAACTGAAGGGAATGCAATGATGTACAACCTGGTTAACAAAGCTCTTGAACACGTCAAAAAAACTCCATTCAGAACACCTCCTGAATTGCTTGATAAAATTTTGCCGGCTGTTATTCAAGATGGGAAAATAATTACAGCAAAACACGATCTGAACATCAATTTTGTCTATAACGCTCTGGTTGGTGTGGATAATGCTGCCTGGCTTACCTATGCTGCTGAAAATAAATTTAGCAGTTTTGAGGATATGATTCCTGAGCAGTATAAAAAGGCTTTATCCCATAGGAATAAAAAAATTGCCATCATGTATCAAATACCCTATGGCATGCCTATGGAGGATTTGAAAAATGCTGCAAAACAAGGATATTTTGTTTTTAAAATCAAATCAGGTGCACCCGGTACTCAGTCGGAGATGATTGAAGCTGATATTAACAGATTAAGCCTGATCCATGAAACCCTTAAAGATCTTCGGACCAACCAGACCGAAAATGGTAAATTGATTTATACGATAGATGCAAATGCCCGGTATGAGAAAAAGGAAACTCTTTTAAAATATCTTGATCATGCTCGTAAGATCGGTGCCTTCGATCAGATTCTGCTGATTGAAGAGCCTTTGAATGAAAATAATGAAGAAAGTGTCGCAGATATCGACCTCAGAATCGGCGCAGATGAAAGTGTACATGATGAACAATCTGCAATAAAACGCCTTGATCAGGGATATAAGGTCATGGTACTGAAAGGTATTGCAAAAACACTCAGTCTGTCGATAAAGATTGCCAAACTTGCCGCAGAAAGAAATGTTCCATGTATGTGTGCTGATTTAACTGTGAATCCTATCTTAATTGACTGGAACAAAAATCTGGCAGCCCATCTTGCACCATTTCCTGTAATAAATATGGGTATGATGGAAACTAACGGGGATATGAATTATGTTAACTGGAAAAATATGGTTAATTACCATCCTGCTGCACACGCTTCCTGGATGGTCCCAAACAAAGGGGTTTTTGAATTGAGTCCTGATTTTTATGAGAGAAGCGGGGGGATTTTTGATCCCTCAGATCATTATCAGTCCATGTTTTAATTTATAACATTGTAATTTTTGCATTGATGAGGTCTGATAAAAAGATATTTTCCTTGATGCTGGCCCTTCTGTCAATTGTACAACTGTATGCGCAGAATAATGCAGATACAATAAGAACCATAAAAATTGATGTACTAGTTGGCCTTCAATTCGATCTGGTAAGGTTTAATGTTAAGCCAGGCGAAAAATTAAACCTGATTTTCAGTAACAGTGATGACATGAGTCATAATCTTCTCATCACAAAGCCAGGAGCAAGGCTTGATGTTGTAAATGAGGCACTTAAATTAGGTCAAAAAGGTCCGGAATTGGACTATATTCCAATTTCCTCATCTGTTTTGTGGTCAATCCCTGTCGTCAATCCCAATCAGTTCAGAACACTGAGTTTTACAGCACCTAAACAGGAAGGAGTGTACCCTTATGTATGTACCCTTCCGGGTCATGGCTTTATCATGTTTGGTGCAATGTATGTTAGCTCAGATGGACGAATGCCTGAACTAAAGGATGATCCTAATATTCCTCCAAACCGAAGAGCCGGAGATAATTCTTTGTCGGGTACTCAGCATACTAACCATCAGGTCAAGGATCAGGCTGTAAAAATCAAAACATTACATCCCTACACCCCCGTATCACCATATATTTACCGTGTTTTTATTGATGGGGCGAGTCCTGCGGCAATTGCAGTTAGTCTCCCTGGTGATTTATCCTACTGCTGGGATGCTGGTACCTGTAAGTTGCGTTTTGCATGGAGTGGTGGCTTCCTCGATAATTCTGAGCTTTGGAAAGGTAAAGGCGATGTATCAGCAAAAGTTGTTGGAAATGTATTTTTTAGGGATAAAACAGATTTTCCATTATCATTTAGTGCGGATAACAAAACTCCAAAATTAGATTACAAAGGATATAAACTCATTAACCGCTATCCTGAATTTCACTATACAATAAACGGAATTGATGTTTATGAGCTGATTCTACCAAATGTTGATGGCCAGGGACTAATCAGGACTTTTAGCATTCCGGATGTTAAAAATACTGTATGGTTCAACACCGATCAATCTGATGGGGTTAAATATAAGGCCTCAGCCGGGTCATGGGAAGGGAATAGCTTAAGATTAACACCCAAAGAGGCCAGAAAGTTCAGCATTACAATGACTATGAAGGAAGGGGGAATGTTATGAAGTATAAAGTGATTTCCATTTTCATGACAGGACTGTTGGTTTTTACCTGCCTGGACTCTCTTCTTGCCCAGATAACAAATAAATCTTACAGGGTTGAAACCATCAAAATGCCAGATGGACTAACAAGTGAGACCGGTGCTGTTGAATTTTTGCCCGATGGCCGCCTGGTTGCGTGTTTTACCAGAGGAGAGGTAATGACCTACAATACCATAACAAAAGAATGGAAATTGTTCGCTGAAGGCCTGCATGATCCATTAGGGATTCTTGTAGTCAGTAATTCTGAATTATTAATAATGCAACGTCCCGAATTAACAAGGGTTAAAGATACGGATGGGGATGGGGTGGCGGATCTGTATGAAAAGGTTACGGATGATTTCGGACTTTCGGGTAATTACCATGAATTCAACTACGGTCCGGTTAAGGATAAGGACGGTAATCTGTTTATCGCCCTGAATTCTTCTTCTGGCGGGGGAAACATCAGAGCTGAAGTTCGTGGTCAAATCAATCCCCTTGGTCGTGAGAGTGGCAGTAAAGGGCAGATGTTTTCGAATTTACCTTATCGTGGATGGATGATGAAGTTAGGCAAGGATGGTATTTTGCGACCTTTTGCATCTGGTTTCCGTTCTCCAAACGGAATTGGTTTTGATCTTGAAGGTAATCTGTTTGCAACTGATAACCAGGGTGACTGGATTGGTACCAGTCCCTTGCATCACGTACAGGAAGGAAAGTTTTATGGTCACCCCGGAAGTCTGGTTTGGCAAAAGGGGTGGAATAGAGGTAATCCATTTTTATTACCAATACCGGTTTTGGATAGCATGCGAACCAGAGGAGCTGTCTTATTTCCGCATGGTATTATTGCAAACTCACCAACTCAGCCTGTCTGCGATAATACCTCAGGTAAATTTGGCCCTTTCACTGGACAGTTGATCATCGGTGAGATGAATAAGGAAAGGATTGTTAGAGTAATGCTTGAGCGGGTTGGGGGTGAATTACAAGGTGCATGTATTCCTTTTCTTGATGGAAACGGCCTTCGTAAAGGGAATAACAGATTGGTATTTGCCCCGGATGGCAGTTTATGGATTGGTCAAAACTCTCATGGATGGCTCGGTGACCAGGGTATTCAACGGATAGTTTTTACAGGTAAAACACCTGCTGATATCTATAGTATGAATCTGACTGAAAAAGGCTTTGATCTGACCTTTACGGAGCCGCTGGATGTATCGGTTGCTACAAATCCTGAAAATTTCAAGTTTCGGCACTACTATTATAAGTACCAAAGTAAATATGGTTCTGATCAGTTTGATATTCAAAATGTTCCTGTTACCGATATCAAAATTTCTAATGATCGAAAGAAGGTATCACTGACTCTGGCAAGCCTAAAGCCTGGTTACGTTTATGAATTGAATTTGGGAGATATTAAAACTTCAACGGGTGATTCGCTGAACAATAAACTGATATGTTACACCCTGAATAAATTGAAATCTTCCTCTGTTTATTAAGAAATCAAGCAGTATATATGTCTGATAATCTGAATTCTAAATAAATTTTAAGATGAGAAACAAAATTATTGCTTTTTTATTGTTCGGATTATCCCTGCTTATATCTGTACCAAATAGTTCAGCTGCTGAATTTCCTCTGATTAATATATCGGGTAATTCCCATTCTCAGCCTTTTGATACACTGAAAAGCAGTTTAAAATATATCAGTACAAATTTTGAAAACGCTTCACAACTTGATTGGGAAACTGATTCCATGGGTATTGTTAATGTGAGTCTTATTTATGACCATGAGCGCGTATCCCCGAATCGCGCGAATGGGCACTGGCATTTTAAACTTGAGGCAGATTCAGGTTCTGAAATAACAATAATCCTGAAAAATTTCGAGAATGTTTGGAATGGGATAAAGGGTGTTCCTGTATCTGAAAAAACGAACTGTCTGATTTCAAAGGACGGTAAAAACTGGTCAGTTATTCCGGCCGACTTTATATCAGGAAATCGCTTAAAGTTCACAGTTCCGATGAAAAGTGATCAAATGTATGTGGCCAGTGTTGAGCCATATAGAATCAGTGATCTGGATAAACTATTAACTGAAATCAGGGGAAAGCCACAGGTCGAAATTATGAAGGTGGGAAATACAGCTGAAGGGCGTCCTCTTGAAATAATCAGAATTGGAAATCCGGATGCCATCTTTAGTGTATTTCTCAGGGCAAGGGCTCATTCCTGGGAACCCGGTGGGAACTGGGTAGTTCAGGGTTTGATCCGCACTCTGCTCGGGAAGGAATCTGCACATTTTTTGAGGCGTTATTGTGTGTATATCATGCCAATGACCAATAAAGATGGGGTAGCACGCGGTAGAACCCGTTTCAATACCAATGGTAAGGACCTTAACAGGGAGTGGGATCGTCCGGCAGACCGGATTCTAACTCCTGAGAAATACGCTTTCGAGAGCTGGCTGGAAATGATGATCAGTAAAGGTAAGAAGCCTCAAATAGCGATCGATCTGCATAATGATCAGGGCGGTAATATTCATGTTAATCTTCCTTCTGAAATTAATAGCCAGTATGTATCAAATATGAAAAGAATTGAGACTTTATTATACAAACATACCTGGTTTACTGAAGGACCATCTCATGTAAAGAATCCGGGCTCATTTGGTGAGGGACTTGCCAAACGATATGGAATCGATGCTTTTGTATATGAACTGAACTATGAATGGATAGCCGGTCTGAATAAAGCACCCATGGGTAAGGATTGGGAACTCCTTGGAAAACAGCTGGCTGAGGTGTTCTATCTTTACTTTGATAAGAAAGATTAAGTTGTTACAATTAATATTTAGAGTGTAATAAATTGAATATCATTTATTTATAATCAAATTCAGGATGTTGAAATATTTTGTCCGGGGAGTGCTGATGCTCATTTTGTGTTATTTTAATACAGAAATGTATGGTTCTGAATCTTCTGATATTCATTCAATTGATTCCTCACATTTAAAAACTATTGCTCCAAGGAACCTACAAAGATCCACAAGTCTGAATGATATAAAAATCATTGTGCCCGAAGAGCAGGCATGGAAGGATCTCGCTGATGAACTACAGGGTTTTATTAAGCAGAAGACAGGAAAGACCCCAGAAATCGGGCATCCAGATCCCATTAAGTTTGTTAAGGGATGGTCCGGGAATACAATCATATTGGGAAATCTTGGTAACAATAAGCAAATGGCACGTCTTTATGGTCTGCGTTTATCTTATGCAGATGCGATTTATCCGGGGAAGGGCGGTTATCAGTTACTTACATTAATCGATCCATTCGGCTTAGGGGGAAACACAATTCTGGTATCCTCATCGGATATTGAAGGCGCTAAACTTGGGCTGGATCGTTTAAAGACACTTTTACAATCCAATAATAATGCCCAGATACCCTGGCTTTTTGAATCGGAATTGCCTAAAGAAACAATTTCTTATTTCAGACCTAATATTAAATCTGTGAATGAAATTCTTTCAAAAATGGAGCCTGTGGTAAATAATGAGCTTACCGTAGAAGCCTTGTTAAATGTTTTAGCCGGAATTAAGTTATATGGAGAATACTTTCAGCTTACTGCGAATCCCAAGTACGGTGAAGTTTACTCTGATTTATTGAAGGGTTTTGCCCAATTTGTAAACCAACATCCTTCTGAAGCGATTTATCAGTTGAACGAGCGAAAGAATATGTGGATTCAGGGTGAAAAAATATTCCAGAACTGGACCGTTCTTGAAGCTTCACCATTTTTCTCAGATTCAGACCGTACACAGATCCTTTCAGCGCTTTACCTGGTGTGTAAGGCTAATTACATGGATAATTACCTGGTAAAGGCTCCGGAATCTGGCCCTCGCTGGAACCACGAGATATTTCCTGCGCTGTCATTGGTTGGTTCCTGTCAGTACTTTGAAAAATATTATAGCTTGCCTGAAATTGTTCAATGGAAAAATAGAGGAGAACGGATTTTTTCCGGAAATACGTCCTATATCAGTCTTGATGAAGGTTCCGATTATCTGGCGCATCTTCCGGTTGCTAATATTGATTATGCAATGCTTTCAGGTGATTTGAAATTTATTAACCTAAGTCTTAGGCCAAGTGCCGATCTGCATTCGATGATGATCGATAATATGGGAACATTGTCGGGTGGGGGTGATACCTATCCGTTTGGGATGAGCAGTGCATATTCATGGGGGCACTCACAGTTATTGAATGCAGCATCCTGGTATTATAATGAACCTGTTTATAATTTTCTGTTGGCAAGGACCCGTACCGGTCCGTTTACCGGACAGAAAATGCCCGATCTCATCTATCCAATCCACCGGTATATCGTAAAGCTTAATAATCCTGAGCAACCAGATGGCACTTTATATCCTAAAGTTCTGGCTCAGGAGATTGAGAAGGGAGTTTATGATGATTTGATAAATCAGATGGATAATAATGTTCCTGAATTTCAAAAAGATCCTGATAATGAGGATAAAAAGAATAAAAAGCAGGATAGGATTAATGTCGACCAAAAGGACTCCTTTCATAAATTAGCCTTCAGATCAGGATTTGGATTAAATGATAATTACCTTATCCTGGATGGTTTTTCTGCCGGCAAACACGGACATCAGGATGGAAATGCAATCTTAAACTATAGTTCAAGAGGGAGATTGTTTCTGAATGACCGTGATTATATCCAGAATACTCCTGAATATCACTCAGGTTTGGTCATAGTGAAGGATGGGAAACAAGGGAAAAAGCCACCATTGGTAAAACTGGATTGGGTTGCTGACCTTGATGGAACCGGAATTAGCAGCAGTATTGTGCCTGCCTACAACGGCGCGGACTGGAAACGCACGATTATAAGTCCTGAAGGGAAGTTCTTCATCATTTTTGATGATCTGAAGTTTAATGAAGCCGGAAGTTTTTTGCTTAAAAATCACTGGCAATCATTGGGTAGTCCTAAAATAGAGAGGAACAGATTTCTGGTCAATCAAAAGGGAATTAGCATGCAGCTTCAGAGTTTAAGTCCGGCAGATCTAAGGCTTAAAGATATATACGGGCATTTCATTAAATACTGGAAAACTGTATATCCTTATCCTTTTGCCGATCATGAGACTGTTTTAACCGAGGTGATCAATGAAAAAGAGTACGTGAAAGGCGATCAGGCCGGTTTTATTAACGTTTTGTCAAGCCATTCTTCAGATGCTGAGTTTGTTCATTCTGCTAATATTGGGAAAAATGCATTTGAAATAAAATCCGGGAATCAGAAATGGCTTGCAGTTAAGGATGAATTAAATAGTACAGTATTCTCCAGTAATGGAAAATTTCATCTCATTGGGGATAATGAACTTATTGCAGCCTCGGTGACAAAAATCAGGATTGGAAATCAGGATTTTAATTTTAAAGAAGCAGTTTTTTTTAAATGGGATAAGAGAAGTGGTGAATGGAAAGCATTTGATTTATTGAAGGACAAGATTAAGTATAAACAATCAGGGGAGACCCTAAGACAGTCTGCAATTGATTCAGGAAAAATTGAGTGGAAGGCTGATCTCCAAAGCCATATCTTGAAACAAATTATTTCCATACCAGATATTAAGCCATTAATCAGCCAAAATCAAATCAAATCTTTACGGGTCAATAGTTCCGACAGAATATATTCGATGAAAGAGCGGGTTAGCAGCTCATTTTCTGCTGATCTGAATGGGGATAATATTGAGGATATCTTACTGGGTGGAATAAACGGAAATGTGAATGCGATTGATTCAAAAGGAAATAAACTTTGGGAATTTTCAGCCAAAGGGAGGGTGAATGAAGTGAGTTTTCAATATGCTGGTAACAAGGCTCTTATTTTTATTGCAACAGAGAACTGGTATGTCCATACACTGGACATCAATGGAAAAGAATTGTGGAACTATAAATTCCCCGATGATCAGTCACATCGTGAGTATAAAGGCAATTTGATCGGAATAACAAATGTCAGGATTGCATACAAGAATGGTAAAGACCAACCGCCTGTAATCATGGTTGGCACTCAGTACAGGTATATTTATGAACTTGATCTGGATGGAAAATTAAAAAACGGAACGGTCTTATATTACTATGGTATTGAGGATATGGAATATGCTGATCTGGACGCTGATGGCAAGGAAGAGGGTATTTTTGCACTTGAGTATTACTATTATACACTGATAAAGAATAATGAGCTGATCACAGGAAAAACGGGCGGACCGGGTTGGAAAATTGCCGATGTATTGAATAAAGAATCTCAAACTTTTAAGCCCGCAGTTCTGTTAGGAACAAAGCAAAGCGAGATCAGAATGATCGGTTTTGATAAAAAAATTAAGGAATACTGGAACAGCAATGTAGGCGGGGAGGTTAATGATATTCGCCACGGCGATTTTAATAATGATGGAAAGCTTGAAATTCTTGTCGGGACCGAAGGTTTCCAGTTTTATGTGCTGGATGATAAGGGGAATACAATTTTCAGAAAAACATTGAATGACAGGGTCTTGAAAGTTGAGGGATACCAAATCCAGAACAAGTCACATTATCTTGCTGCAACGGCTCAGGGGCATTTGTTTAAATTTTCGAATTTGGGAAATACGCAAGAATCTATTCTGTTCCCTGATGAAATTTCAAATATTTTCAATCAAAAAAGCTCGACAAACTCTCTAATAATCTTAGTGAACGGGGATGTATATCGCTTAAAGTAATTTGATTAAATCTAAAATTATCTGATTAATGTTATTTCCCAGTCTGGTTGAAATGATCTAATGCTTGTCTTACACTGCCCTGTTCTATAAGCAACTGTTTAGCTTCGTTGTAAACTGTAATTCCAGTATTTTTCATAAGCATTTTTACTGCTCTGTCAACAATTTTATCGTTGATTAGCTTCACATTAACCATTTGATTGTCCAGCACACGGCCAAGTTTAATCATGGTACTCGTACTGATTATATCAAAGATCATTTTCTGTGCTGTCCCACATTTCATTCTGGTACTTCCGGTAACAAATTCGGGCCCTGTTATAACTTCTACGGGAATATCTGACTCTGCTGCGATAGGTGATCCCGGGTTACTTACAATACAGGCAGTGGTGATTCCCTTTTTTTTACATTCTTTTAAGCCTGACAATACGAATGGAGTAGTACCGCTGGCCGAAATGCCAATGACAATATCTTTTACTGATACTTTTTCATTTTGCAGCATTTGCCATGCAGCATTAATATCATCTTCCTTTTCTTCCAAAGCTTCTATCAGATGCTCCTTTCCTCCTGCAAGAATTACATTAAAAAGATCTGGAGAAACTCCAAAGGTTGTTGGCAGTTCAATTACGTCAAGAACTGACAAGCGCCCTCCACTACCTGCCCCAACATAAAACAATCTTCCACCATGTTCAATCTTAGATACAATTGTACTGATCAGGGTATTCAGTTCGGGCAAAGCCTTTTCAATGGCCAATGCAACAGTTTTGTCTTCGTTATTCAGGTTTGATGTAAGTTCTTCCACAGACATCTTCTCCAAATGCCTGTACTTAGATGATTCTTCAGTAATTCTTGTCATATTTATTTTAAGGATATTTCAATATCCCTTTTGTGATTATGTTTCTGGTTTATAATGTCAATAATACGAATATTTCAGTCAACATCATTTGTCCTTAAAATGGCATCCTCCACAATGTGTTACTGCCCCAAAAACATTAATTATTCGTTTTCTATGGAGCTTAATCTTTACTATGTAATTTAATTTATGCAAAAAGGACAGTTACACGTGTACGTAAACGTATAAAAATCTTAACTTGGATTATTGAATGTAATTTCTGTAAAATCTAATATGACAAACTATATAAACCGCAGAAAATTTGTTAGCAGAACAGCATTATCTGCTGCCGGACTCTTTGTGTCAGGGCAGATCATGGGCATACCCCGGTCTGCTAACTTAGAAGATACCCTGAGTTTAGAATATCCGGCCTCACCTTACAATCTGATGAAAGATGTCATGAAATACCGGAAGCTTGATTCTCATGTGCATGCACATCTCTTTGATGGTGGTCCTGAAGGGAATGTTTTCTTCGCCGACCGTTTGGGAATAGACAAGATGTATATTTCACTTCCTGCTTATAGTGGGGAAGGAACACCCAAAGAATTCAGATCCTATAATGATTTAATGCTTAAATGCATGAAACAATACCCCGACCGTCTGATCGGACAGTTTACACTGAATGCTATCTTTCAGAAAGAGTCAATGGAAGAGATAAAGCGCTGTGTTGATTTGGGTATGGTAGGATTAAAAGTATATACCCAGTTAAAGATCAACGATCCATTGTTCTATCCAATCATAGAAAAGATGATTGATCTAAAGATGGTAATTCATATGCATGCATATGCTCAGCTTGGCCTGGGTGGTTACAGAATGAAGTATAATATCGGTATCAGGCCAAATACCTCGATTCCGGAAGATTTTGTAGAAGTAGCAAAGAGGTATCCTGAGGCTATGTTGCAGTATGCTCATATTGGAGGAGGGGGCGACTGGGAATATGCCTGTAAATTGTTTTCAAAACACCCCAATATTTATGTGGATACCTCAGGGAGCAATAATGCAGAGAACATGATTGATTTTGCGGTGAAATGCCTTGGAGAAGATCGCCTTTTCTTTGGATCAGATAATTGCTATTACCAGAGCGTTGGAAAAATCCTGGCTTCAAATCTCACCGAAAATCAGAAGAAAAAGGTCTTTTTTGATAATTACAATACCATTTTAAAAAAATCAGGAAGAAATGTTGATTGATATTAATGCATACGTTGGTCACTGGCCATTTATGCAGCTCAAGTATAATACCTGTGATGCCCTGCACGAACGAATGAATAAATTTGGTGTGGATATTTCTGTAATCAGTAATCTGAATGGGATTTTTTATAAAAATACCCAGTCGGCGAACGAAGAATTATTCGAAGAGATCAGATCAAAAGTAAAATTCCGGGATCGTTTTATTCCCTTTGCAGTTATCAACCCCATTTATGCGGGCTGGCGTGATGATCTGGATGTTTGTATCAGCAAATATGGGTTTAAAGGAGTCCGAATTTATCCTAAATACCATGATTTTGAAATCCTTGATCCTGCATGTATTGAGCTGGTAAAACGGGTTCGTGATTTTGGTTTACCTGTTGCTTTTAATTTCAGGATGGTCGATAGCCGTCAGCGTTCCTGGATTGACATCTCAAATCTTAAGAATAATGTGATCAGGGAATGGAATCTCAAAAATATTCTACCAATAATAAAAGCCGTTCCGGATGCGAAATATATGATTCTGAACTTTGCCAATGCAGCAACACTTAATGCTGAGGAGTTGGCACTCATTAAGAATACGGATTTAATATTTGATACTTCGGGAAGGACCATAACTAATATGTCTGATTTTTTGAAAAACTATGGATCCAATAAATTTGCATTTGGTACCCATTCCCCGATTCTGGATTATCTTACCGGATTGCTGCGAATAGAATCATTAAGTCCGGGTGAAGCTGACGATACAATTATGGAAATGCTGAGATCTGGAAATGCTAAAAAAATATTATCTATATAATTGTTTATTAAATAATTATAACTAATTACTTAAATAATTTATTTATATAAAATGCTCTTTAAAAATCACAATGTTATGAGAGTTATTTATCTGTTACTATTCTTAACCTCTATTCATATATGTCCCTTTGTGCATGCGCAGGAAAGGATTGGGGACTGGGTTCTTGAAACTCCAAATGCCGCATGGCAGGCCAGAGATTCACAGGGAGAACTGGTATACAAAAACAAACTATGGATATTTGGAGGCTGGTTCAATTCGCAAGAAGCACCACCACGTGATGTCTGGAGTTCCTCTGATGGTAAAAGCTGGAAAAATCATACGAATTCAGCACCATGGATACACAGCGACCTCTCGATGTCTATTACATTCAAAAATAAAATGTTTATGATGGGAGGCTGGTACAATGGACGTCTGAAGGGCCATTCAGCAAGTAATAAGGTATGGACTTCAAAAAATGGGATTGACTGGAAGCTTGAAACAAATAAGGCAGCATGGTCACCGAGAATAGCCTCTGCTTTAGTAGAATTTAAGGGGAAACTATGGTTGCTTGGAGGTACTGAGAACTATTATTTTGGGGATCAAACCAGTCTCAAAAATGATGTATGGTATTCTTCAAATGGAAGAGACTGGAAACTGGCTACAGCAGATGCAGGCTGGTCACCCAGGGCATATCATCAGGCTGCCGTTTTGAATGGTAAAATTTACGTTTTTGGAGGCGGAAACTATGTTCCTGAATATCATGCCAAAAATGATGTCTGGAGCTCTGAAGATGGTATTCACTGGACAAAACTGACCAGTGCTGCTCCCTGGCATGAACGCTTATGGTTTTCATCAGTCGTCTATCGTGACCGGATATGGGTGATGGCCGGATGGTCAAATAATCCATATAAAAATCATTCAGATGTTTGGAGCAGCAAGGATGGAATTACCTGGGAAGAGTTTAAATCAGAAAAAGTATGGAAAGGCCGTCATGAACAATCAGCCTTTATCTTTCAGGATAAAATATGGATAGCAGGAGGGATGACACCTCCATTAGTTAATGATGTTTGGTCATTGAAACTTCCGGTGGACTGGAAGTAGGAGCTCCTTAAGCTAAAAGCAGAAAGCTTAAAACAAGTAACTGACTTAGAGTAATTGATTATCTGATTTTCAATGAACCAATATATTGCTGACAACAGATAGCTGGCAACTAAATAATTAAGCTTTTCTCGAAAATCCAGTGATTATTTCGTTTGAAGTAACTGTGTATTGACCGTACATTTCAAAAAAAAGCAGGGCTCCATTGGTTTGTAACAAACCAGCCTGAGTTTCTCTGGATTCCATTCCGGTGGTACAATCACGGATTACACTTACCTGATATCCCCTATAATTCATTTGCAGTACACCATAATCTCTGGTGATAAGACAAGCATTTGTATTAAAACCGGCAAAGAACAGGAACAGTATACCTTTTTGTTTACAATAGCGGTGCAATTCCTCTCCGTATGCAATAACTGCCTCATTATTCAGCGGAACAACCCTGGGGTGAAAGGTCAGTGGTGTGAGTGCATTACGTTCTGCTTCTTTTGGTGTAAATGGACGCCTGTAAGCATTATATGGGCCACTTAAATTGCGAAATTCTTTAGGTGGCCAGCTATCCGGAACTGGTTTTAGTTCGGCTTCCGTCATCAGTTTGACCCAGTTTGGATGTGTTTTTGCGACTTGTGGCGATGGACAATGGATTACTTCCATTCCGTATTCTCTGCAACTTTTTAATAAAGGAATATATTTTTCATTGATAATCTTTTCTGCCCTTTCTTCGGGTTCCTTCAGATAGTGTCGCTGCCATACATCAAGTAAAACGAGTGCACATTGAGAAACCGGAATATTCCAGTCGAGGTTTGCCTGTTTGGTATTAAGCTCAAGCCATTCTTCACCTTCATCCACAATCCAGTTATGAAATCTGGGTTTAACATGAAGCTTTTCATCACTGATTGAATGTTCAGATGTATTCAGACCCTCTTCTGCAATTGCAGGGATCACTGTTCCAATTCCCAATGCAGTTCCCAGTCCTCCCAGTGAGCTTTTTTTAATAAAATCGCGTCTTGATGTATCTTTTGCAGCCATAATTATCAATGATAAAATATAAATTAATAATTTTCTGAATTAAAAGCTATTCATGAGTTATTTAGAAGCTGATGAAATTGCTTTCATTTTGCGTTCCCATCTTAATAATTCGGCTGTAAAGGCAAGATTTTCTTCAGACCTGTTCAAATACGTCCTGCGAATTTCCTGGTATACTTCCGGATTATACGCCGCCAATTCCAGCCATCCATGTAGAATAGGGAAGTATGCTGCATGATCGCCACCCTTGCCATCAACTGCCCTTCGAATCCCGCTTCTGTCGGGAAGGATCACATTTTTTAACAGGGTATTTGAAAATCTCATGACATCCTCTTTTGTAAAGACTATTCCGGAACGGTTGGCAGCAGTTACCATAGCAATATCAAGTACTCCATGTGAGCTGTCCTCAACATTTGGCGAACCTTTATAGATCATAACATTTGAAGAAAGCATATCTTCAGGTTTCCATCCAATGGTAGTCATAGGTTCATACCAGTAGGTCCATACATAGAGATCTGAATCCTGATTATACTGCAAACGATTTTTCAGTAGTCTTGCCATCTTTTCAGAACGTTCAAGATATTCCTTTTTACCGGTTAAACGATATAATGCAAGTTGAGAGCTGGTATGCATACCCAGGAAATTGATAGGTTGTCCTACATTGTCAGCCGGAAATGATTCTCCTCTTTCACAGGTTAAATAATAACCCTCACCCTGATTTGGGCCATTTCGCCATAAGCGGGATGATGCATCAAGATAAGATTCTTCAGCCGCCTTTATAAAACGTTCAGCAGCGGGCCGCAGCTCAGTTAATTCGCTTTTCTGTCTTGCGAGTTCGGCCAATCTGAGCAGTGGGTGATAAATTATACCCAGGTAGCCTGAATAGGCTAGTGTTATAGGCTCTAAGCTTATACTTTGTGCAATAGGTACAGTCGATCCAGTGACTTTAACTCTGATCAGGTTTGATTTAGTATCAGAAAAATCTCCCGCACGTGTCGAATACGGTGAAAATGGATCATTAACTATTTTTTCAATGAATCTTTCATCATTAGGATTTATACTCAGATTCGAAAATATTTCAGTCCGCTTAAAAAAACTGTTGCTTAATTTTAAGCCGAAACTATTTGATTTTGAGTCAGGAATAAGCTCGATAATAGTCAGATTATTGTTTGAGGAAGGGGTGGAGCGTATACTGATCGCAATTTTTCCTGTGGCATCCAGCAATGCTCCTTTTGCAACAACATATTTTAACCCCATGCTCCATGCAGGCCGGCTTTTTCCGGAACCATCATTTACACCCCGAATATCATCACGATGTGTCAGCATACGGTCGCCCCGGCGTGCAGCTTCTTTCAGATAAGCAGGATCATCTGTGGCTTCATACATATCTACGAGCGTTTCAAGTGTAGCTGCTTCACCCCAGGCCAAAGCACTTCCATCCGGTCTGGCATCCCATGGATCTGCTTTAGGAAGTTTAGAGATCAGCATATCTGCCCTGGCTCTTGATATTTCTATCGAATCTGCCTTGAAACCCGGGTGCATTTTAATTTCTGAATTTACCTTATCACCGGAAACTCCAAATGGTATAGTTAACCCCAGGGAAATAAGCAATATGTTTTTCATATCGGGTAATATTTTTTGTTTGGATTTAAAAGCTGACATTTCTAATATCTGATTCACGGGTACGTTAACGAATATATTAATAAAATGAAATGTTTCCAATAATTTGATTTGAAAAGCCGGGGATAAAAGTTATTATTGTGTAAGTGATACACTAAAAAACATTTTTGAAATTTGTTATGAAAAAGCGAGTTAATGAACTTACGGGAGTAAAAGAAATTGCCAGAAGGGCTAATGTTTCAATTGCTACTGTCGATCGTGTACTTCATAACAGAAAAGGGGTATCCAAACAAACCAAGGAAAAGATTCTCGGCATAATTGAGGAATTAAATTATGAGCCTAACCTGCTTGCGCAAAGGCTTGCCTCCAGAAAAATCCTTCGTTTAGCTACCCTGATACCCGAGATTTCAAAGGAAACCAGTTTTTGGGATGCCCCATTGAAAGGAATAGAGCAGGCTGATAAAGAAATCAAGCAGTTTGGAATTATCATTGATAAATATTTCTACGATCAGAATAAGATTGAATCTTTTGTTGAACAAACAAAGATTATTCTTGAAAGTAACCCCGATGGTATTTTACTTGCACCTTCTTTTATTGAAGAGTCCGTCAGGTTTACAGATAAATGCAGGCAATTAAATATTCCCTATGTTCTGATTGATTCAGATCTTCCCAATGGAGGTAGCCTGAGTTATATCGGTCCAAATCTGTATCACAGCGGCTATCTTGCTGCCCACCTGGTGAGTTATCTGATTAAAAACGGTGAAAAAATACTCATAGTAAATATTTCTAGGGAGATCGATAATCATCATCATCTTTTAAAAAAGGAAGAAGGATTCAGGGCTTATTTTGACAAGCATAAAAAGCCAGATAATATTTTGAAAATTGATATAAGAGATACCGATCTTAAATCAATTGAAAAGTATTTGAGCAATATTTTTACTGAACATAATGATATCAGGATCGTTTTTGTAACTAATTCCAGAGTCTCTAAAGTTGCTCATTTTATTGATAGTTCAAAAAAGGATGTGATTCTGATTGGATATGATTTTTTGAAGGAGAATATTGAGTACATGGATAAAGGAATCATCGACTTTTTAGTTTGTCAGAAACCGAAGCAGCAGGGCTACAGGGGACTTATATCACTCTATCAGCACCTTGCTTTCTCTTCTCCCGTAGAGAAGATTTATTTTATGCCTATTGATATTCTGACGAAAGAGAATAGTGCATTCTATAGAAATTAAAATTCTTTGAGCTCTATAAGTAATAAACCAGCGGCAGAGTAGAAGGGCAAGTGAAGAACACGAATTGCAGCATATTCATCATTCAATAGCCATATCGATTTTTTAATAAACAGGAAAATTGATGCAAAAAACAGATTAAACTATGAGAATTATCTTTAGGTCCATTTACACTTTTCTTCTTTGTTTCAATATACTTTTATTGAATAGTACCTTTTCTGCTCTCGCAGCAGATTTCTATCCAAATACTGTTCAGAGTCAATTGAAACTGGCAACATTTGATGTAGATGCAACTCCACCTGTTGGCAGCAGTTTAACTTATGATCCGATGATCAATAGCTGGGATCTGGGTTTAAGGGCAAAAGGTATTGTGATCTTAGGTGCAGGTGAACCGATTGTAATGTGCTCAGTAGATTGGATTGGTATTGCCAATGATAGTCAGGATGAATTTAAACGCATTATGGCTGAAGCTGCGGGTACAATTCCTTCGAGAGTGGTAGTACATGCTATTCACCAGCATGATGCGCCGACCTCTGATTTTGGTGCTGAGAATATGCTAAAAACAGCCGGATTAAGTACGATGGCATTCGAAGGTAGCTATGCAAGGGATCTGATCCAGCGTCTGGGTCAGGCTATTCGTAAATCAATTGTTACCGCTGTTCCTTTTACTCATATCGGAACCGGGCAGGCTGAGGTTTATAAAGTGGCTTCAAACCGCCGGATTCTTGGTCCTGATGGAAAAGTTAAGTATACCCGCACCTCAGCAACAAAAGATTCTGTTATTCGTGCTGCTCCCGAAGGACTAATTGATCCGATGGTATCTCTGATCAGTTTTTGGAATAACGACAAACCATTAGCAGTACTTAGTTATTATGCCTCTCATCCACAAAGTTATTACCGTACCGGTATTTCAAATCCAGATTTTCCCGGAATTGCGCGTTTTATGCGTCAGCTGGCTGTTCCTGATGCTCTGCACATTCATTTTAATGGAGCCGGAGGTAATTTAACAGCCGGAAAATATAATGACGGTGCTAAGGAAAACAGGCTAATCCTTGCTGAGCGACTGGCAGACGGGATGAAGCGCGCCTGGGATAATACCAAACGTGATCCTGTAAGTCCGGCTTCTGTGAAATGGAGTATTGAATCAGTCGCCTTAAAGCCAGCAGCTGGTATTGAGAACCTGGAAGCAGCGATGAAAACACAAACCTCAGTTTTTTTATCCAATAATCTATCCAAGCTGGTTTGGTTAAAGCGCTTAGAAGCAGGGAAGAAGATTGATATTTCATTGCTAAGTATCGGAAATGCACGAATTCTGCATCTTCCGGGTGAGCCTTTTGTGGAGTATCAGCTTGCTGCTAAAGCTGAGCGGCCGGATCTGTTTGTGGCTGTTGCCGGATATGGCGACTATGCTGTTGGTTATATTGGCAATGCGATAGCTTATTCGCAGGGAGGTTATGAAACCGGTCAGGCTTCTGGGGTAACTGCCGAGGCAGAAGGAATCTTAATGAAAGCAATACATAAACTGTTAACAGGAAAATCTGAATAAGTACTGATCCTTTTTGTTTTATTGTCTAATTTGTAAATAAATTCGGTTACGTACACGCATATTTTTATATTAGGATATATTTTAACTTAAAAGCTATTTTGAGTTGAAGAATAGTTCTGAAATTATATTCATCCCAGACATCTGGATAAATCTAACTATATGAAATTAAACGACTTAACTAGAAGAAATTTTATTACTGCAGTTACGGCAACTACCGTTGCAACTGCTTTTTCCAACGTGATTCCTGCCTTTGGAAATACCTCACGAAACACCGGGAAACTGGCTATACATGGTGGAACACCGGTAAGAATAAAGGTCTGGCCTAAATGGCCTGCAATGATTGCCGATGAGAAACTAATTGACTCGGTTGTGAAAACAACCAAAAGTGGGATCTGGAGCCGCATTCAATCACCTGCCGGAACTGTGGCCACCTTTGAGAAGGAATATGCCCGTTTGATGGGTACCAAGCTCTGTATTGGAACAGGATCGGGAACTCAGGCACTCGCGACTTCAGTTGAGGCCATGGATTTTGGACCCGGAGATGAGATCATTACTTCACCATACAGTGATTTCGGGACGGTTTCAGCTATTTTAACGAGCCGGGCCTTACCAGTATTGGTAGATCTGGACAGAGATTCATTCCAGCTTGATCCTGATGAGATAGAAAAGAAGATTAATAAGAACACGAAAGCTATTATTCCCGTTCATATTATGGGTATGCCCTGCAATATGGAGCGTATTATGGCTATTGCCAGAAAACATAATCTGAAAGTAATTGAGGATGCCTGTCAGGCAAACTTTGCAAAATATCAGGGTAAGCAATTGGGAACCATTGGTGATTTAGGCTGTTTTAGTTTTCAGGCCAGCAAGCAGATATCCTGTGGAGAAGGTGGTGCGATCATTGGAAATGATGAGGTTTTGATGGACAGATGTTATACAGTCCAGAATCACGGTACCAATCGTAAAGGTTTTAATGTGACAATTGGACCTAAATACCGTATGAATGAATTCGAAGGTGCAGTGCTGATGGGGCAGATTGCCGGTGCCAGAGAGCGTTTTGATAAGCGTAATGCAAATGCAGCTTATCTGGATGCTAAGCTTAAGGGTTTTCCCGGACTGGTTCCTCAAAAAAAGTATCCTGGAACCGAAAGTTCCGGCTATTATAAATATGCAATGAGCTATCGGAAAGAGCATTTTAACAATGCCGACAGAAGTAAATTTCTGAAAGCACTATCTGCAGAAGGGATTAATCTGAGCCCATACATTGCCAGAGGTTTTCATGTTGAGCCATGGGTGGACGAAATTATCGGATTAAGAGAATACAAGGCATTGTATTCAGCAGCCCGGCTTAAACGTTACAAGGAAGAAATGCAAATGCCAGTTTGTGATTTAGTCTGTAATGAGGAAATGGTGGTACTTGAAGGAGTTGCATCTTTACTGGGCAGCACACAGGATATGGATGATGTTGTCAATGCGATCATGAAAGTTTATGAGAACAGAGATAAACTATAATTTATTATCTTGCTTTGAAGCTATAGTATACAAACAAGCTTAATATAGATTCAAGCTTAATATAGATTCTTATGAGTACTTACAATCGGAGAAATTTTATAAAGATGTCTGCTCTGGCTGGTACGGGTTTAGGTATTTATGGAAATATAAGTTCACTTTATGGTAAATCAGCCCTTATAACAGGTAAAAGAGTCGGTATTATCGGTTTAGATACCTCACATTCTGTAGCATTTACCAAAACATTAAATGCCACAGATGCCGCTGCCGTTTATAAAGGCTATAAAATTGTTGCTGCATATCCTAAAGGCAGTAATGACATCATTACCAGTGTTGAAAGAATTCCGGGATATACCGAAGAAGTAAAAAAGATGGGAGTAGAGATTGTTCCCTCTATTGCTGATCTGTTAAAGAAAGTAGATGTAGTTCTATTGGAAACCAATGACGGACGTTTACATCTTGACCAGGCTATACAGGTATTAAAAGCAGGTAAACCGGTATTCATTGATAAACCAATCGCCACATCTCTGGCAGATGCAAAAGCAATTTTTGCTGCGGCGAAACAATACAAAACGCCTGTGTTTTCTTCTTCATCTTTAAGATTTATTACAGGTATTTCTGAAATTAAGCTTGGGAAAATTGGCAAAGTGCTAGGAGCCGAAACTTTTAGTCCGGCAATTATAGAAAAGACACATCCAGATTTATTTTGGTATGGTATTCATGGTGTCGAGCTATTATTTACCATAATGGGTACAGGCTGTAAAAAGGTGACCAGAATACATACCAAAGACACTGATATTGTGGTGGGTGTTTGGGAAGATGGAAGACTCGGAAGTTTTAGAGGTACGCGCAACGGCAATTATAATTATGGAGGGAAAGTAGCTGCAAGTGATTTTGGAGGAACCGTTTTTGGTGAAAAGGCAAACCTTACTTTAGGCGAATTTAAGGGTTACGACCCTTTGCTTGAACAAATTATCATGTTTTTTGAAACAGGAACAGCACCTGTGAATCAGGAAGAAACATTGGAAATAATTGCATTTATGGAAGCTGCTGATGAAAGTAAGGACAAAGGAGGGACCACGGTAAGTATAAAAGTTTCAAATTAATGGATTCTATCACTCATATTGCCCTCGGTGCATGCATGGGTGAAGCCTTTGCCGGTAAACAATTAGGGAGGAAGGCTATGCTTTGGGGGGCACTGGCTCAGAGTATCCCTGATATTGATTTTTTAGCCTCATTTTGGATGGATACCTCATCTAATTTACTGGCTCATCGCGGATTTACCCATTCATTTCTATTCTGTTTAATATCCGGACTAATTTTAGCATTGCTCGCTGAACGCTGGCATCGTCCCCATAATATTAGTTTATTAAAGTGGTTTCTGTTCTTTACTTCTCTGGTGTTTATTCACGATTTCATTGATGCATTCAATAATTATGGTGTTGGATGGTTCGAGCCATTTAGCCATAAGCGAATATCTTTTAATGCAATTTATGTAGCTGATCCTTTCTTTTCAATCTGGCCTGGTATTGCTTTTTTAGCACTCTTGTTTTTAAAAGCTGGGAAAGATCAACAAAAAAGAATTTGGTGGAGGTTTGGGATCGGAATGTCTTCCTTATACCTTATCTATTGTCTGTTTAATAAAGCGGTAATAGATAATGATATCAGGAGGATTCTGGAGGAGAAGAAAATTTCCTATACCCGGTATTTTACAACGCCTGCTCCCTTACAGAACTGGCTTTGGTATGTGGTAGCAGGTGATAACAAAGGCTATCACGTTGGTTTTCGTTCTTTGTTTGATAATAGCAAATCGATGGAATTTCAGTATTTTCCAAGAAATGACTCACTCTTAAAGCCAGTAATAGATCATCCTGACCTCCATAAATTAATCCGTTTTTCAAAACAATTTTATACCGTTGAACATCATGGAGATAGTTTGGTTTTTAACGATTTGCGTTTTGGTCAGATTGTAGGATGGTATAATCCGAAGGGAAAATTTGTTTTTCATTATTATTTGCAGCATCCTGAAGATAATGAATTGGTTGTGCAAAGAGGCCGGTTTGATGGCTGGAACATTCAAACCGCCAAAGCACTCATAGAAAGGGTTAAAGGGAATCAGGTTAAATAGATTCCGGCTTTGTGATTACACACAATCAAAGGCTAATTCATGAAAAATATGAGTTCAGTCAGTTTTTTAATTGACATCTGTCAGGCAGATCATTTTCACAATCAATTAGTTTTGTAAATAATAAGTATTTTGTATCATTAAATGGTATGTCATTAAAGTCGGATTTAAAATCATTTTTAACCCTGAATGGTGAGTTATTCAGATTTGCTCAGCGCTTTTTCAGGCATGGATTGAATCCGCCATTTGAATTTTCTGAATTTTTAAAGCAATGTTATGTAATTGGCTATAAATCACTGCCACTGATAGGTCTTACAGCTTTTATTATGGGGCTGGTTTTAACCATGCAGCTTAGGCCATCGATGGCAGATTATGGTGTGGAAGCCCAGTTGCCTGCAATTGTTGCAATTGCTGTTGTACGGGAAGTAGGTCCCGTAATTACTGCCTTGATATTCGCCGGAAAGATAGGTAGCAGCATAGGTGCTGAACTTGGATCAATGAAGGTTACCGAACAAATTGATGCAATGGAAGTAAGTGGTACCAATCCTTTCAAGTATCTTGTTGCAACCAGGGTTTTAGCCTGTACTTTGATGCTTCCTGTGCTGGTTATGCTGGGTGATGCAATTTCATTATACGGTGCCTATCTGGGAGTTAATATTCACTCAAAAACAAGCTTCATTTTATATTGGACACAGGTTTTTGATAACCTGGTATTTGGTGATGTTTTGCCTGCATTTACAAAAAGTTTCTTTTTTGGATTTGCTGTAGGAATTATAGGATGTTACAAAGGATATAACAGCAGTAAGGGTACAGAGGGGGTAGGACGTTCTGCTAATTCAGCAGTAGTCGTTTCTTCTGTAATCATTTTTGTGATCGATCTGTTGGCTGTTCAGGTTACTGATATTTTGGGTTATTAATAAATATGCACTCTGAATTAAAACTAGATATAAAATCAAACAAAGTAATGATTATCAAAGGATTGTATAAATCCTTTGCTGATAATCATGTTTTGAAGGATTTTAATCTTGAACTGGTCAGGGGGGAAAGTGTGGTTGTTTTAGGCAAATCGGGTTCAGGAAAATCGGTGCTCATTAAGTGCATTATTGGATTGATAAAACCTGATAAGGGTAGTATTCGTGTTTTTGGTCATAATATTCCTGATCTGGACCATGACGAATTGGATCAGATCAGAGCGAAAGTGGGTTTTCTCTTTCAGAGTAATGCCTTATACGATTCAATGACTGTAAGGGAGAATTTGGAATTTCCATTGCGAAGGCACTGGCTGGAAATTAGCCAAAAAGAAGTAGATAAAATGGTTATTAGCGCTTTGGAAGATGTTGGGCTTGCACATACCATTGATATGATGCCAGTAGAATTATCAGGTGGGATGAGGAAAAGAGTCGCACTGGCCAGAACATTGATTTTAAAACCGGAGATCATCCTTTACGATGAACCTACAACGGGATTGGATACCATAACAAGTAAAGAAATCATCGAACTGATGGTAGAAATACAGCAAAAGTATAAAACTACATCATTGATTATTTCACATGATATGAATTGTGTTCGTATGGCAAGTGACCGGGTTGTGATGCTGATTGATGGAATGTGTTATGCGAATGGTACTTATAAAGAAATAACACAATCAGTTGATCCAAAGGTGAAACTGTTTTTTGAATAGATTTTTATGGCAAAAAAAATTGTAAATAATGTTAGACTGGGTGTTTTTGTACTTAGTGGTCTGGCCTTTCTTATCCTGCTGCTTTTTATGATCGGAAGAAATAAAAGCATTTTTGGTTCTACCTACTTGTTAAAAGCAAAATTTGAAAATGTACAGGGATTGATTCCCGGGAATAATGTTCGTTATTCAGGTATTCAGGCTGGTACAGTTAAGAATATAAAAATTGTTAATGATACCACAATTGAGGTTTCTATGATGATTGATACTGAAATGCAGGATATTATTCGTAAAGATGCGATTGCCTCGATCGGGACTGATGGTATTGTCGGTAACAAGGTTATCAATATCGTTCCCGGTAAGGAACATGCCGAACTTGCTCAGGAAGGGGATGTTATTTTCTCTAAAAGACCAATTGATACCGATGCAATTCTCCAAAAATTGTCAAACACAAACAATGATATTTCAGAAATTGTTTCCGGATTAAAGATTACAGTGCAGCGGGTCAATAGCAGTACTGCATTATGGGAATTACTTAATGATGACGCACTCCCTAACGAAATTCGCCAATCCGCAGCAAATCTTCGTTTAACTACATCCAGGGCCGGTATGATGGCTGATGATCTGCACACCATTATTGCTGATATGAAGGCTGGAAAAGGCTCTGTAGGGATGCTTTTAAAAGATACTGCGTTTGCATATAACCTCAATGAAGCTGTTCTTAAAATGAATAAAGTCGGTAGCCAGGCAGATCGATTAACCAATGATATTGGAACTATTGTAAAAGGTATTCAGCAGGATTTAAATTCAGGTAAAGGGCCTGCAAATGCATTTCTTAAGGACTCTGTAATGGTAAAGAACCTTAACACAAGCATTGATAATCTCCGGAAGGGGACTGATGGTTTCAATCAAAACATGGAAGCACTTAAGAGCAGTTTTCTATTGAGGGGTTATTTTAGAAGGCAGGAAAGGAATAATCAGGCCAAAAAACCATAGTAAAGAGCACTGATTACAATTCCCTGTTTCTGATTTTGGCAAGGTGATCCAGATTTCCTTAATGATTATAACAATGCATATATTTTAACATATAATCAATATAATCAGAATCATAAGAAATGATAATTCACACCTTCTATAGTTTCGTTTTCCTTATTTTATATGTCTTTCAGGCAGATAGCGCCCGCGAAATAGTAAAAAAAGCTGACGATAAAATGCGCGGCAACACCTTGAAGGCTGAGATAGTAGTTAAAACTATCCGTCCAACCTGGACAAGGGAAATGCATTGCAAATTATGGCTCAAGGGCAATGATCTGGCCATGATTCTTGTTCAAGAACCGATTAGGGATAAGGGAATTTCATTTCTTAAGAAGAAAAAAGAGGTATGGAACTGGCTGCCAACCCTTGAGAGAAACATTAAGCTTCCCCCTTCAATGATGAGTCAAAGTTGGATGGGTACTGATTTTACTAATGATGATCTGGTCAGGGAATCGTCCATAGTTGAGGATTATAATCACAAGGTTATAGGGGATACCCTGATCCGCGAAAGGAACTGCTATATCATTCAGATGATTCCCAAAGCCGAAGCCGCAGTTATCTGGAGCAAAGTGATACTCTGTATAGATAAGAAGGATTTTCTTGAACTTCATAGCCGTTTTTATGACGAAGAAGGGGAGTTGATCAACACAATGAACAGCTATGATATAAAATTGATGCACGACCGCATTATTCCCACTCGCTTCGAAATGATTCCATCTGACAAAAAGGGGCAAAAAACAGAAATGATCTATGAAAAAGTTGAATATAATATTCCCATTGCCGAAGATTTCTTTTCGGTTGCGCAAATGAAAACCCTGAAATAATATGTGGTTGATCCGATTGGCATGGAAAAATATCTGGCGAAATCGCAACCGTACATTTATTACGATGGCAGCCATTTTTTTTGCCGTTATGTTATCGGTTCTGGCAAATAGTCTGCAGGAGGGTGTTTTTAATAATCTGGTCAAGAATGTCGTTAGTTTTTACAGCGGCTATGTTCAGGTTCATAAGAAAGGCTATTGGGATGAACAGATTCTGGATAACAGCTTTGAATCTTCAGCAGAAACAGAATCCACAATTCTGAAGTATTCCAATATCAGTTCAGTAACAGGCCGACTCGAATCTTTTGCACTTGCCTCTTCCGGGGAACTGACCAAGGGTTGCCTTGTTGTTGGTATAAACCCTGACAAAGAGAATGTGATAACCTCACTTAAAAGCAAGCTTACCAAAGGCCAATATCTGAAAAGTAATGATTTTGCCGTCTTGCTTTCAGAAGGGCTCGCTAACCGATTGAAATTAAACCTTAATGATACTATAGTTCTGCTTGGACAGGGCTATCATGGTGCTACTGCTGCAGGTAAATACCCGGTTAAAGGGATTTTGAGATTTGGTTCACCTGATCTGAACGACAAGACTCTGTTTTTGCCCCTGGCTGCAAGTCAGGACCTGTTTCAGGCCTATGATATCATTACGTCCTATATTCTGTCTCTTAAGGATACTGAAGATCTAAATTCAAGTGCAGAATCGGTAAGGCTAAATTTAAACGACAGTTTTGAAGTAATGACCTGGGAGGAGATGATGCCCGATATCAAACAGCATATTCAGACAGATTCTGAGAATATAAAATATATCCTGGGTATTTTATACCTGCTCATTTGTTTCGGGATCTTTGGCACTATACTCATGATGATGGAGGAACGGAAGTTCGAACTGGGCATGCTGGTGGCTATTGGTATGAAGAAGACCAGACTAATTATTCTTCTACTTATCGAATCGGTATTTACTGTATTTTCAGGATGTGTGCTGGGTTTGTTATTCAGCGTTCCGCTAGTTTATTATTTGAAAGTAAATCCCGTTAAGTTGGGCGGCGATGCAGCAAAGGCATATGAGCAATTTGGTTTTGAAGCCATATTTCCTACCTCGACTAATTTTTTCATCTTTCTGGAACAGGGACTGATTGTACTGGCTATCGGTATTGTAATTTCCTTATATCCTGTATTTAAAATTATTCGTCTGGATCCGGTTAATTCAATGAAAAGATAGGAGGATATATGATATTGATAATGGCATGGCGTAATATATGGCGCAATAAAACCAGGAGTATTGTAATCATGCTATCCATTGCACTTGGCTTATTCTCAGGAATTGCCATTCTTTCTCTCTATCAGGGTATGATGGATAGCAGGGTGCGCACGGTTATTGATGCAGAGGTTGGTCACCTGCAAATGCATCATCCGGAATTTAAAAATGATTATGAACCTGAATTGACCATAAAGAACGGACAGCAAGTATTAAAAAGTCTCATTTCCATTACAGGGATTAAATTAGCTGTCCCAAGAAGTATTAGTACAGGTATGCTTAGCTCAGCCAGTGGAAGTGCTGGTGTACAAATCAATGGAGTTATTCCTGTGCAGGAATACCTTGTATCTCAACTCAGAAAAAAGATAATAGATGGGAAAGTCTTTGATCAGGAGAAGAAAAATCAAATTATAATTGGTAAGAAGCTTGCTGATAAACTTAAACTAAAAATAGGTTCCAGATTGGTGCTGACGTTCACCGATTCCAGCCGCGAAATAGTTTCGGGTGCCTTTCGCGTATGCGCTATTTACCGGAGTGACAATTCTCCGCTGGATGAAAGGAATGTTTATGTCACCATGAAAGCACTGAACAGTATGCTTAATATCGGGCAATCTTTTCATGAAATTGTTTTGATCCTTGTGCAGGATGGGAATCTTGATGCATTTAAGGAACAGCTAAGTAGACAGTTTCCTGATCTTAAAATTGAAACCTGGCAGGAGGTTTCTCCTGAGACAAACCTATTGGTTAAAACGACTAATCAGTATTCCTATATCATCATGATTATTATCATGCTGGCACTTGCCTTTGGTATAGTAAACACCATGCTGATGGCTATTCTTGAACGAACGAAGGAAATCGGGATGATGCTGGCTTTAGGAACAAACCGGATTAAGATATTTTTTTTGGTTCTTCTTGAAACCTTTATTCTGACTTTTGCAGGTACTCCAATCGGAATTTTTTCTGCCTGGGGCATTATTTCTTACTTTCAAAAGAAAGGGTTGGATCTGTCCGGAATGGGCAATGAAATGATGAACAGTTTTGGATTCGGTTCTATTATTTTTCCTGAGTTTCCGGCTGATAAGATATTGGATGTGTTTTTAATTGTATTTCTTACAGCATTGCTATCCTGTTTGTTTCCGGCGTTGAAGGCTTTGCGTTTACAACCAGTAGAAGCATTGAGAAGATAATTGGTTTTATATTGAACTTTAAAAAATCAGACATGGATACCGTCATAGATGCCCATAATATCAGCAAGGTTTATAATAAAGATACAATTCCTGTTTATGCAGTCAATAATGTTCACCTTCATCTGAAAAGAGGAGAGTTTACAGCCCTGGTTGGTCCTTCGGGTTCAGGAAAAACCACTTTGCTAAATATGATAGGAGGTCTGGATAAACCTGATGAGGGGAGTATTTATATCAATGGGCAGGACATCACTAAATTATCAGCTAATAAACTGATTGACTTCAGACTTAGAAATATTGGCTTCGTTTTCCAGTCGTTTAATCTAATCCCTGTACTTACCGCAAAAGAAAATGTAGAGTTTATTATGCAGCTTCAAAAAATAAAGAAGGAAGATCGTGAAGCCAGGGTAAAGCAGCTTTTTTTGCAGATAGAGATGATGGAAAAGCTGAATGAAAGACCATCAAAGTTATCCGGAGGCCAACAACAAAGAGTAGCAGTTGCGAGAGCATTGGCTTCCAAGCCCCAGTTTATTCTTGCAGATGAGCCTACTGCAAATCTTGACACCAAATCTGCATCCAATCTATTGGATATTATGGCCAGATTAAACCAGGATGAAAATATTACCTTCCTTTTTTCAACGCATGATCAGCGGGTTATTGATAGGGCGAGAAGGGTTATAACTTTGGTTGACGGAAGAATAGTGAAGGATACTGCAGAGGTGTCAACAAGCCACAAAGATGATTACAAATCTGAAAATTAATAACATTGACTGTTCATGAACTATAATAAATGCTTAAATATAATTTAGCAATATGCTCAGAAGGATGTCTTTCATTCTTCTGAATAGCACGGATTCTTAAACTTGGAATGAAATTAGTACAAGCCTTAATGCCGCAGGCTGACCTTATACTTCCAAAATAAATTGATAAGGGTTCATGCAAGCCTCACCGGCCAGTTTAATCCGGAAGGGCTTATTGTCGAAAAAAAATCAACCTGGAGACTAATGAAAAGGCTTTTTCAGTTAATTGGGTTTATTATTTTATCATCTCATGTTTTTGGACAGGATAGTACGACTGTAACCAGTGAACATGCTACAAAATTTCTGTTCAATGGATATATTAAGGATCTTCAGACACTGCGAACTGATAAGGATTTTTCGGATTGGGATGCAACTAATATGGTTCACAACCGGCTGAATTTGAAGTGGTTAATTTCAGATAATCTGACTGCCACTGCTGAGTTAAGGACCCGTCTGTTTTCGGGTGATGATGTAAAACAAGTGCCTGCATTCGCTCAAAGTTTAAGAAATGTGAATGAACTGATCAATATGCAGAGATACTGGAAATTAAGTAGTAGTATGGTATTACACAGTAATTTCGAGCGCTTGAATATGGATTATCAGAATAAAAACCTAAATGTGCGAATAGGAAGGCAGCGTATAAACTGGGGAATTACCACAACCTGGAATCCCAATGATATTTTCAATGCCTATAATTTTCTAGATTTCGATTATGAGGAACGGGCAGGTATTGATGGGGCAAGAGCCAGTTATATAATTAATAATTCATCTAATATTGAAATTGCTTACGCAAACACTGGCAGAAAACAAGGGAATATAGCTGCTTTTAAATATTCTGTAAATAGAGGAAATTATGATATTCAGTTTATTGGTGGAATATTTAAGAATCATCTTAGCCTGGGAACGGGATGGGCCGGCTATGTTGGAGATGCAGGTTTTAAAGGAGAGATCCAATATTTTGCAGCTAATCAGCACTCAAAGGGGCTTTTGAATATTTTACTTGAAAGTGATTATATGTTCAATAATGGATGGTATATAAGTTTAGGAACATTATTTAATAGCAATGGCTTATCAAAACCTGTAAATGACTGGACTAATATTAATTTGAATCTTTCACCAGAGAATTTGATGCCAACGAAATGGAACTTAATACTCAGTACCATTAAAGAAATTAACCCGCTCATGTCAGCAAACATCAGCCTGTTATATGCCCCGGGAAATAAAATGGCAATTATTTATCCATCTATACAATATAGTCTTGCAACAAACCTGGATCTCAGTATCGTGTGGCAATCCTATTTTTCAGAACTGAACAATAATTATGAAGCTGTAAATCATCAGGGAATATTGAGAATGAAATTAAATTTTTAGTTTGATTTACTTAATCCTGTTTTTGAATCTTATAATTAAACGTAAGAATAAACTGCCGCAATGGCCTCACCTCAAATAAATTAAATTGCCAGGGATTAAGATAATTGACCCGGTTTGTAAAATTCATCACATTTAACTGTACACCCAGCTTCTTAAACTTATAACCAAGCGCAAGATCCATTGTGTATCCTGCCGGAATAAGCAGCTTAGGGTCATTGGAAATACTTGAATAAAACTTGTCCTTATAAAACCAACCTGCACCAGCTGTAAGACCCTTTAATATTATTTGAGACTCATAATTTAACCAGATGTTTGTGCTGTATTTGGGAGCATTTGGTAGTAAATTTCCAGACGGATAACCGGGATCATTAATAACACTGGTAATATTATAGGCTGCTCCGGCCGTTAATGTAATTGATGAGGAAAGTTTACCATCAATATCAGCTTCCAATCCTCTGCTTCGGTGATGCCCCTCATAATAAACATTGTATTCGTCGTAATTGGGATTAACCGGATCCAGATAAACATAGCCATAAGGATTGTGCTTATTGATTTCAAAGACACTCAGACTTAATCCAAGTTTATTCTTTAAAATATTGGTTTTAATTCCAAACTCCAGTTGGTTGCTGATAGTTGCAGGCGGACTGGCAAATTTCAGAAAATTTTTTGCAAAAATATCAGGCGAATTTATCTCATACCCCTCTGACCATGAGCCATATATCGAGGTCCATTGGTTTGTTTTATAAAGCAGGCCAAGTCTTGGGCTAATTACGTTCTTACTAATAATATTATCAACATATCCTTCAAAATCGGTGCCTCCCAGCAGATCTTGAAAATAATGGTTACCCTGTCTGGTTTTACCTGCTCTAATGCCTGCTGAAAACTGAAGTTTATCCTTATAAAGCATCAGTTGATCCTGAAGATAAATTCCACTCCTGGTAATTAGGGAGACATACGGCCTGTATGGCTTTTCTGCAGGTGTTAGTTCAGGTATACTATTCATTTTGGGTTTAAACAAATTACTGGTATCCAGTAGACTTAATGCTCCTTCATTGGTATATCGGTATCTTGTGGATTGGAGTTCAGCACCAATTAACAGGTTATGTTTAATGCTTCCCATATAAAACTCTCCATTAGCTTCAACAGATGCTGATCCGTTGCCCGAACGCTGATAATAACCATAAGCTCTTCTGGCAAAATTTCCCTGATTATCAGGCTGGTCAAACCATAATCCAAAAGGCCGGTTTTTGGTAAGACCATAAAAGCCGGATCCTTTGATCTTCCATGTTTTACCGAGGTCATATTTTGCGGTTAAAAAACTGGTCTGATCACTGTAGAGATACTTTCTGCCCGCATCCCCAAGGTATAGATCCGGCCTCAAATTTTTCAGTCCGCTGATTGTACCATCTGGTGAAATTAATCCGGCATCATCAACAGCTTCTGATGTTTTAAAAACAGTTTCTAAGTTTAGTGACAATTTGTTATTGATATCCCAGCTTAACACAGGAGCGATAAATGAGCGCTTTGACGAAACAAAATCCCTGAAACTGTTCATTTGTTCAAAGCTGGTATTCAGACGGTACCTGAGCGATTTTCGTTTGTTAAGCGGTCCTGTGATATCCAGGGAAGGTCTTAATAATCCCCATGATCCTGTTTTGAAACTTAGCTCGCTCATGAATTCCGGGAGCGGTTTTTTTGTCACGAAATTGATTACTCCTCCGGGTGTTGCATCTCCGAATAGGATAGAGGATGGTCCTTTAAGAAATTCTACCTGCTCAATATTGTCAGAATAATTATTCCCCAGATTCCAGATCATAATTCCATTCAGCCTGTAATTTTGTGAATCATTCAGATCAAATCCCCGTGCATTGAAAAACTGAGAAGAACCTGCACCACTATAATTTCCTGTAAAGTTAAGACCGCTTATATTTCTGCTCAGGGTACTCAAATCAAATACAGCTTGTTGTTTAATCATTTTTTGCCCTAAAACCATTATAGATTGAGGAATATCCTGCAATTCCATCAGGGTTTTAGTCGCGGTAGCACTTTTTAACTTTAAACCTGAAACAATGACCTCCTGCAATGCATAGATGTCTTTTGAAAGACTTAAAGACAGGATGGAAGTTTTACCGGAAATTAGAATAATCGGACGCTTTTCGGTAATATATCCAATTGATTTTATGATTAGTACATACTTGCCCGATTCCGCCTTTAATAAATAATGGCCACTTTCATCTGTAATTGTTCCTTGATTTGTCCCTTCCAGAACTATTTGTACATGAGACAAACCCAAACCATTGGAATCTATGATCTTTCCGGTAATAATTGCTCTGTTTTCCTGGGCATTTGCTATGAAAATAAGAAGGATCAGCGCGAGGGCAAATAGAATTGGTCTCATATAAATGTCAGGCATCTGAAAGCCTGTTTCGCGCTTCGAATTTAAAGAAATCAGGTAATTAGGCAGATACCTTTTGTATTTTACTTCTGTAAATTTCCTGAAGTTGGTGGATAAGTAATTTCACATCAATCGGTTTTGTAAGGAACTCATTCATTCCGGCATTTAAACAGGCTTCCCGGTCTTCATTTCCTGAGTTTGCGGTTAATGCGAGTATTGCGGGGCTTTTTCCATATAATTTTCTAATCATTCTTGCCCCTTCCAGACCATCTACATTTGGCATCTGTATATCCATTAATATCAGGTCATAGTGCTTAAGTTTCATCATTTTCAATGCCTCTAAGCCGTCATTCGCCAGATCAGGGGCATACCCAAGATTCTTCAATACCCTGAGGATAACTCTTTGATTCATTTGATTGTCTTCCGCAACCAGAATATTAAAGGGGTGTTCTGATGCAAAATTGGGATTGATTAGTTTATCACGTTCATTCAATACCCTTTCTGTTTCTTTTAAACTTGCCGTCAACCCATTTTCTTTGGTTTCTCCAACTTTATAATTAAGAGTGAAACTTACCCTTGTCCCAGCCCCTCTACTACTGTCTATATGAATTGTACCACCCATCATTCTAATTAGTCGTTCACAGATAACCAATCCAAGACCGGTTCCTCCATGTTGTCTTGTAATCGACGAATCCAATTGATGAAAAGCCTTAAATAAATTTGAATGTTGCTCTTCAGGAATTCCAATACCGGTATCGCTTACTATAAATTCAAGTTGTTTGATACCCTCCGTTTTAGAATTAATTTCGCGTACATGAACAATTATTTCTCCTGATTCAGTAAACTTAACAGCATTTCCCACCAGATTAATTAATATCTGACGAATCCGTAAACTATCACCGATAATATATTTAGGAACATTATCATCAATGATGTATCGCATGATTACCCTATCATTAGTTATACCTGGCTGAAATAAGCTGAATACGTCGTTAATACATTTTTCGAGAGTGAAATTATGGTCCTGCAATTCAATATTTCCGGATTCAATCTTTGAGAAATCAAGTACATCATTAATAATACTCAATAATGACTCTCCACTTTGTTTAATGGCTTTTGTATATTCTAGCTGCTCATGATTTAGCCTTGTTTCAGAAAGCAGAGTGGCCATTCCAAGTACACCGTTCATGGGTGTCCTTATTTCATGACTCATTGTTGCTAAAAATGTGCTTTTAGCACGATTAGCCCGTTCAGCTTCTTTTTTCATCTCTTCTGCAAGCAGACGAGCATTATATTCCTGATTCTTTTGTTCCAGCAGAATCTCCGTTTGTTTCTGAAGTTCCTGGTTTAGATTCTCTACATCACTACTTTGATTTAATATTTGTGAGGTTCTTTCATTAACAAGTATTTCTAACTCCGCTTTCTGCTTTCGTACTGTTCTCATTTTGAACCTGAATAGCAGATATACTAAGCCGATTAATATCACCACAGCTAACATTCTGAACCACCATGTCATCCAGAAAGGCGGAGTAATATTTATCCGTAAACTTACTCCTTCTGAATTCCAGATATTATTATTATTGGATGCAATTACTTTGAACACATAGGTTCCTGGATCTAGATTGGTATAGGTTGCTTTTCGTCCCTTACCCACAAAATTCCAGTTTTTATCAAAGCCTTCCAGTTTATATGCATAATTATTTTCCTCAGGAACTGAGAAGTCGAGGGCTGCAAATGATAATGTAAAAACAGATTGCTCGTGTTCAAGTGTAATTTCATCCGCTATAAGCAGGCTTTCTTTCAATGGAGAATTATTTGCTCCAATGGGAACAACCTTATTGAGTATTTCAAGAGAAGTAAGAACTACTTTTGGCTTATTTTTATTCGAGTGGAGTCCATCAGGGTCAATAATATTAAATCCATTAATGTTTCCTAAAGCTATTTCTCCACTTTTTAATTTCACCCCTGATGCCATATTGAACTCCGGACTTTTCAAACCATTGTATTTTCCGAAATTTTGGTAGCTTTCCATTTCTGGGTCAAAGCGGACCACACCGCTGTTAGTGCTGATCCAGATAAAACCCTTGTTATCCTCAGTGATAAAATTGATGGTATTATTAATCAGGCCATTATCTTCATTATAAGATTTAAAGGTTCCCGCTTTTATATCATATTTGTTGAGCCCTCTTTCCATGGTCCCAATCCATATATTACCTTTTCTGTCTTCGTGTATGGTACTGATTATGTTACTGTTTATCCTGCTGTTTGAGCTATTTAAATAGGAAAAGGTTTGATTTTCCGGATCAAAAATGCTCAGCCCATTACTATAACCCGATACCCAGATCCTGCCTCCTTTATCTTCAAATAAATATTGTATGCTGTTATCAGATATAGTTGCTGGATTTTTATCATCCTGAGTGTATTTTTTAAATTTCTTACTTGCGGGATCGTAAACATTAACTCCACCACCATCAGTACCAATCCAGATCCTGCCTTTTCTGTCCTCCAGTAAAGCATATATTCCATTATTATTGATCGTATAGTCACCTTTTCCGGCTTTGAAGTGCTTAAATTGTCGGGTATTAAGATCAAGATAATCCAGTCCGTTAGATGCTGTACCAACCCAAACACCTGTATTGGCTTTGTTTACTAAAACCTGGCTGGTATAATCGCTTGCCAGGCTGCCACGCTTTTTTATATCGTGTTTATAAGTTTGTATCGTATTGGTCGAACGGTCAAAATAATCCAGACCGGCATCTGTGGCCAGAAAGAGGTTTCCTTTTTTATCTTCTGATATTCCTCTGATAATGTTTTTTGCGGTGGGCGTATTGTCAGGAGAATATTTAAATGGTATGAAATAGGATAAATTTCTGTCATACTTTAAAACCCCATGACTTGAGGTTCCTACCCATAAAATGCCTGAACTATCATTTAAAAGTGAGTAAATACCATCATCAGGAATTAAACTCTGTATTTGTTGATTATCCGCAATATTAACCTTCTTTTTTAGTTCAGTGTCAAATAATTGAAGTGTAGTGTTTGATCCTATCCATAACTTATTTTTAGTTCCGGTAGCAAGCGTAAACACAGGATTGACATCGTAAGAAGAATTTTTTTCCGGATCAATGGCAAAGTATGTAAATTCACCGCTCTGCTTATTTATCAGATTCAGGCCTTCGTAAGTTCCTGCCCATAATTGCTTTTGATTATCCTCAATAATAGTGTTGATATAATTATTGTTCTGACGACCTGGGCGTTTATCAGAAAATCTGGTCCATTTTCCACTTCCTGAATTAAGAAGATTCAGCCCATTATCTGTCCCAACCCATAAATTATTCCCCGAATCTTCATAAATGGAAATTATATTGGAACTGCTAAGGCTATTTTTATCTGATGAATTATGAAAAAAGTGCTTAAATCTTTCTGTTTTTCTGTTAAACAGATTTAAACCTTTATTGGTAGCTACCCAAAGATTTCCTTTTTTATCTACTAAAACATGGTTGATCTTATTGCTGCTTAATGATTCTTTTACTTTTGAATCATGCCTGTAATTAATAAAAATTCGGTCAGATCTCCTGAATTTACTGATGCCATGGGTTCTTGTACCAAGCCACAGGTTACCATCTTTATCTTCGCTTATTGTTTGAATATAGTTTGAGGGTAGGGAATGTTTATTATTATCGGAGTATTTATAGACGTCAAACTTAAACCCATCATATCGGTTCAAACCATCTTGTGTGCCGAACCAAATGAAGCCAAATTTATCTTTATGAATACTCAGAATGGTGTGTTGTGAAATGTCGTTGGTACTATTTAGCTTGCTCAGGTTGAACTTCGGTTTTTGAGAAAAAACCTTCATCGCCGAAAAGACAATTAAAAAAATGAATAAATAGTAGTTCTTCTTTCGCATCAGCCTTAATAAACTCAATATCTATGCCTTAGCCTACTGATTCATAGGGCATTCGATTACTAATGTTCATTTTAACCCGTGTTTAATTATATTTCGTACATCAATAAGTGATTTTAATTTAAAGTGATTTTTATTATTCCTGCTGTGGCAGTTTTTAAAGACGAAATTGGGTACTTTTTTCCCCACTTTGTGTAAACTTATCCCCTCTGATTACTGTAATTTAATCTGATTTCTTTTAAGCTCCAATTAGACTCCTTGTATTGATCAATTTGGTTTATATTTTATTGTATTTCATGATTTAAAGCAGGATTGATTAACTTCCAGAAATAATTTTAAAAGTCTGAAATCATAAAGATGGTAGTCAATTACAGCACAGCTGAAAATGCTGTTAAAGAAATAAAAAGCGGGCAAAGGGTTTTTGTGCATGGAAGTGCCTCAACACCCACAAGCCTGTTGAGGGCACTTTTCAAAAGAAGTGCAGAATTAAAAGATGTTGAATTAGTGAGCATTACTACCCTTGGGGATGATTTGTTTAACAATCCAGATTTCGGAGCTAGTTTTTTCATGAATTCCCTATTTGTTTCTCAAAATGTCAGGCAGATCGTCAACGGTACAAATGGTGATTATATTCCTGTGTTCCTGAGCGAGATACCTATTTTATTTGATAAAGGTATTCTTGCTTTGGATGTTGCACTCATTCATGTATCAGAGCCAGATAAACATGGTTTCTGTTCACTTGGCACTTCGGTGGACATTGCCCGATCTGCGGTAAAAAACGCAAAATATATTATTGCACAGGTAAATAAACAAATGCCACGTACCCATGGAGATGGAATCATTCATATCAGTGAAATTAATACTCTGGTGAGTGTGGATGAAGCCTTACCTGAAGTGAATTATGGAAACAGAGTTGATGAGACAGCCATGACCATAGGCAGATTTTGTGCTGAACTGATTGAAGACAGGTCAACTCTTCAAATGGGCATTGGCGCAATACCAGATGCTGTCCTATCATGTCTTAAAGATCATAAGGATCTCGGAATTCATACTGAAATGTTTTCTGATGGCGTAATTCCTCTTGTGGAGACTGGCGTTATTACTAATAAATTCAAGAAAAAGCACCGTGGAAAGATTGTAACTGGTTTTGCGATTGGTACCCGAAATTTATATGATTTTGTTGATGATAATCCGCAGGTAGTATTTCTCGAGATTGATTATGTGAATGATACCAAAGTGATTCGTTCGAATCCTAAAGCAGTTTCTATTAATTCTGCAATAGAAATTGACCTAACCGGTCAGGTATGTGCCGATTCAATCGGCACTTATCAGTATTCAGGGGTAGGGGGACAAATAGATTTTATGAGAGGGGCTGCCTTATCTGAAGGGGGGAAGCCAATCATTGCCATGCCTTCTACCACAAAAACCGGTGAATCTAAAATAGTTCCATTTCTGAAAGAAGGAGCTGGGGTAGTTACCACACGGGCACATGTTCATTATGTTGTGACAGAATATGGTGTGGCCTATCTTTTTGGAAAGAATTTAAGACAGCGGGCGATGGCATTGATCGCAATCGCACATCCTATTCATAGGGAATGGCTGGAGAAAGAGGTGATCAAGCGATTTGATAAGAGATGAACTGAGAAATCCGGATTTATCAAAAGGTTGAATCATGCTTTTAATTTCTTATGATTCCGGAAAGATGATTATCGAAGTATTTCGTTTAGAATCACAACAATCTGATTTTAAATGATATATTTACTAAACCACACAAAACTCTGCTCATTCAATTCTAAAAAAAAGTATTATGAAAGCACCTTCAGCTCCAAAGCAAATAACCTGGATTATCGGATTAATATGTGGAATTTTAGGAATAATCGGTCATTACACTAATGTCCCGTTTCTGACTGAGCATAACTATAGCTTATTGCTAATTGGTTTTATTGCTCTTGCAGCAGGAACTACCTTTAAGGATATGTAATTCCTTAATACCTGAAACTCGATATTGAACAACTTTTGATGCTTAACAAAGACTGGCATAGTCAAAATTTTCAATCTCAAGAAATATCCTGTTGTTTTTCTGAACAATTCAGTTGTAAATTCTTCTATTGCCAGCATCCATATTTTTGAATAAAAAATTGATTCTGGTAATCCGCAGGTATTCTTATATTAGATATACCAAATTCAACCAGTCATTGGGTAATTGTAAAATTATGAATAAAAGGGTTCCGCTTTTAGTTCTTATTATCGCAATAATTCTCTATAGCATTCAGGGGTGCAATACTGCTACAGAAAAGGCAGAAGTACATATTCCTGAGAAAATAAGTTACAATTTTGACATTAGACCGATTTTATCGGATAAGTGTTTTTCCTGTCATGGTCCGGATGGAAATAAAAGAGAAGCTGGTCTTAGGCTTGATAATGAAGAAAGTGCTTATAAAGCCTTGAAAGAAAATCCTGGTGCCCATGCTCTGGTTCCGGGTAAACCAGAGCTCTCTGAGGTTTTCCTCCGGATTTCAACAAAAGATACGACGATAATGATGCCGCCCCCATCATCTAATCTGAAATTATCATCCAATGAAATTAAGCTGATTAAAAAATGGATAGATCAGGGAGCAAAATATGAAACTCATTGGTCATTCGTAAAACCAAAGAAAGCACCTCTGCCTGAACCCGAAGAAAAGGACTGGGTTAAAAATGAAATTGATTATTTCATTTTAAGTAAGCTGGAACAAAAAGGTTTGACTCCAAATCCGGAGGCTCGAAAAGAATATTTATTAAAGCGTTTAAGCCTGGACCTGACTGGCTTGCCGCCTGGATTGGATTTAATGGATGATTTTCTTGAGGATAATAGCCCTGCGGCTTACGAAAAGCTCGTAGATCAGTTGTTGAAAAGTCCGGCATACGGGGAAAAAATGGCTTTACATTGGCTTGATGTTGCCCGCTATGCTGATTCACATGGTTTTCAGGATGATAGTTACCGTTCCCAATGGCCATGGAGGGACTGGGTAATTTATTCGTTTAACAAAAATCTCCCATATGATAAATTCATAACCTATCAGCTTGCCGGCGATTTGATTCCAAATGCCACAAAGGAGCAGATTCTGGCTACTGGTTTTAACCGGAATCACAAAATTACCGAGGAGGGTGGTGTTGTTGATGAAGAATATCGTGTTTCATATGTGATTGATCGAACCAATACGTTTTCAAAAGCCCTGATTGGAGTTACAATGGAGTGTGCTCAATGCCACGACCATAAATATGATCCATTCTCTCAGAAGAACTATTATCAGCTCTATTCTTTCTTTAATAACGTGAAGGAAGTTGGTATAGAATCAACTGTTGGCGGACCGGAGACTTATGCCAAAAAACCAATGATTGAGATCAGTAATGATGAGGTCAATAAGATACTGAAGTTTATCAACAAACAGGACACTAACAAATTGATCGTATCGGTTATGGGTGACCGGGATACCTTAAGAAAAACTTTTATACTTGATCGTGGTGCTTATGATGCTCCCGGTGCAGAGGTAATGGCAGGTACACCTGAATCCATTTTGAGCTTTGACCCGAAATACCCTAAGAACAGGCTTGGACTTGCACAATGGTTATTTGATAAACGCAATCCGCTTACAGCCAGAGTCTTTGTAAATCAACTCTGGCAGGAAATCTTCGGACGCGGAATTGTGAAAACATCCGGTGATTTTGGTATGCAGGGGGAATTGCCTACACATCCTGAACTGCTGGATTGGCTGGCGGTTGATTTCATGGATAGTGGCTGGAATGTGAAACGCCTTGTTAAACAGATGGTTATGTCGGCAACCTACCGGCAATCAGCCATTATAAGTCCTGACAAATTAAAGGCAGATCCTGAAAATGTATTTCTTTCGAGGGCACCACGGTACCGTATTAAAGCTGAGCTTGTGAGGGATCTGGTTCTTTCAAGCAGCGGTTTGCTGGTTAAAACCATAGGAGGTCCAAGTGTAAAACCATATCAACCTCCGGGACTATGGGAAACTGCAAGTTCAGGACGTGGGATATTGAGAAATTATAAACAGGATCACGATCAGGATCTTTACCGAAGGGGGATGTACACTTTTGTAAAACGCACTGTTCCACCACCAGTTATGGGTATTTTTGACGCAAGTAACAGGGATCAATGTGAAGTAAACCGATTGAAAACCAATACTCCGCTTCAGGCTTTGATCATGATGAACGATCCGACTGTACTTGAAGCATCAAGGGTCCTGGCTGCTAAACTTGACAGGGAACCTATAGAAGCTAAAGAAAAGGTAATTAGGGCTTTTCGTTTAATAGTTTGCAGAAAACCAAGTGAAAAGGAAATCGAAGTTCTTAGCTCTTATTATTCCGATCAGCTCAATGTATTTAAGAAGCAAAAAAATCGTGCTGAGAGCCTCCTTTCGGTGGGAGAGTATCCATTGCCTCAAAACCTGAATAAAAGTTCTGTAGCTGCCTGGATGCAGGTTATATCGGCCTTATATAATCTTGAAGAAACCATTACAAAAACTTAATCATGCAAAAAGATTTTCTGGAACATGGATTAAACTTTAACCGGCGGCGCTTCCTGTCCCGACTAAGTCTCGGACTTGGAAGTGCTGCTTTAGGTTCACTATTGGTGCCGGATCTTTTTTCCGGTGATTCTGCTGATTCCGGATTTGCTCCCGGTATTCCTCATTTTGCGCCTAAAGCCAAACGGGTAATCTATCTGTTTCAGAATGGAGCACCTTCACAGCTTGAATTGTTTGATTATAAGCCCAAATTAAGAGATTTAGCAGGTCAGGATCTTCCATCTTCTGTGAGGGGTAATCAGCGTCTGACCGGTATGACAGCCAATCAGAAATCCTTCCCTATGGTAGGTTCTTTTGCCAATTTTAAGCAATATGGCGAATCGGGAAATTGGATAAGCGACATGCTTCCATATACAGCAAAAGTTGTAGATGATATTTGTATCATTAGATCGATGCATACAGAGGCAATTAATCATGATCCGGCATTAACCTTTTTTCAAACAGGTGCACAGCAGGGAAATCGACCAAGTATGGGTTCCTGGTTAAGCTATGGCCTTGGAAGTGAAAATAAAAATCTCCCTTCTTTTACGGTATTACTTTCAAGAGGTAAAGGTAATAGTCAGGGTGTTTATTCTAAGTTATGGGCTAGTGGTTTTCTCGACTCAATACATCAGGGAGTTCAATTCAGTAGTGGAGACGATCCAGTACTTTATTTAAATGATCCTGATGGGATGAATAAGTTTGAGCGGAGGAAGTTTCTGGATCAGATCTCCAAAATAAACCAGCTTTCTTATGAAGAGTTTGGTGATCCCGAGATAAGTACCAAAATTCAGCAATATGAAATGGCTTACCGCATGCAAACAGCTGTTCCCGAAATTATGGATCTGTCAAAGGAGCCGGATGATATAATCAAACTATACGGTACTGATTCAATGACTCCCGGAACCTTTGCTGCCAATTGTTTACTTGCACGTAAATTATCGGAAAATGGTGTTCGGTTTGTTCAACTCTACCATCAGGGATGGGATCATCATGGTAATTTACCTACAGAAATAGCCTCACAAGCCAAAGATGTAGATCAGGCGTCTGCGGCATTAATTATCGATCTGAAACAAAGAGGATTATTGGATGAAACTCTGGTAATCTGGGGCGGAGAATTTGGACGTACAAATTATAGTCAGGGGAATTGGACAGCGGAAAATTATGGCCGTGATCATCACCCGAGATGCTTCAGTATCTGGATGGCAGGTGGAGGAATAAAACCAGGTATTTCTTATGGTGAAACAGATGATCTGGGTTATAATATTGTGAAAGACCCTGTTCATGTGCATGATTTTCAGGCTACTATCCTTAATCAGCTGGGCCTGGATCATGAAAAATTGGTATTTAAACACCTTGGAAGAAGATATCGCCTTACCGACGTTTCGGGCAAGGTGATCAATGATATTTTAGCTTAACAGAAAAGTATAATTCAATTTATGAATAGAAGGAAATTCGTTAAGAATACCGCAGGACTTACCGCAGGTCTTTTAATTACCAGAGACTTGTTCGCAATTGATAAAGGACCTGTTTACGGTCACAACGATATGCGTTATACCCTTGATATGAGCTGGGGTCAATTAGATTCAGCAAAATATCCGGTTAAAGATTGTCATGAAATGGTTCAGGATAAAAAGGGAAGAATCATCCTGCTTACTAATGAAACCAAAAATAATGTTCTGATATATAATAAATCAGGTAAACTTCTCGAGTCATGGGGTAATGAATTTCCTGGAGGTCATGGACTTACTTTAGCTGATGAAAACGGTACTCAGTTCCTTTACATAACGGATACTGAAAAACATCAGGTTTATAAAACCACAATGAGCGGTAAAATATTGATGACAATTGATGTACCAATGGACGCTGGGATTTATAAAAATGCAAAAGAATTCGTTCCCACTGAAGTAGCTGTTGACAGGAATGGTGATTTCTTTGTTGCTGATGGGTACGGTGCTCAGTATATCTTACATTATGATGCTTCGGGTAAACTGAAGGGTCATTTTGGCGGGAGAGGTGCCGGAGATGAGTATTTGGACAATGCTCATGGGATAGTAATTGACCGGCGTTATGCTCAGCCAAGTCTATTGGTGACTGATAGAACCCGTAATTGTTTCAAAAGATTCTCAATGGATGGCAAGCTTCAGGAAATTATCAATTTACCTGGTGCTTGTGTTTGCCGTCCGGTAATAAAAAATGATAATTTATATGCGGCTGTGTTGCGCTCCCCAAGTTTGGCAAATGCCGGATCTGGTTTTGTGACTATTCTGAATAAGGAGAACAAAGTTGTTTCTAATATCGGTGGTACCGAACCAATCTATAATAAAGATGCACAATTGCAGACCATGACTCAGGCAGAGAAGATTTTTGTTCACCCGCATGATGTTTGTGTTGATGATGATGAAAATCTCTATGTCGCACAATGGGCATCGGGGAAAGTATACCCTTATAAATTTAAACGAGTCTAAAATCTAATCCTGTTATTTATATGAAGATCAATCTGAAAGCTTATTCGGGTAATATTTTACTGTTTCTTAATACCCTGATTGTCTTTTTATTGATTTTCGAGAATGAGCTGATCATCCCCCAATGGCTGCAGCCTCTGGGCAGAATGCATCCTATGCTTTTGCATTTTCCAATAGTTTTGCTTCTTGTTTCTCTTATTATGGAGTTCCTGCAGTTTAATATTAAAGAGGATAGCAGAGCCTTCTACCAAAATATCACGAGTAATATTATGTTCTCTGGAATTTTGCTAGCAGGAATAACGGTTATTATGGGTATTTTTCTGTCACTGGAAGACTCGTATGAGGGTGGAGAAGTATTGAATTGGCATAAATGGTCGGGAGTAAGCATTGTATTTTTAGCCTCTTTAATTTTTATTTCCAGAGCTTCAAATTGGTACAAAGGTGGAGTGTCTAAAGCCGGTGCAATTATTCTAGGTTTTAGTATTATCCTCGCCGGGCATTTTGGAGCTGTGCTTACACATGGTGAAAATTTTGTTCTTGAACCGGTAACAAAGAGCCAGCTTGTGCCTATTGAACAGGCATTGGTTTATGATCATGTTATTCAACCTATTTTTCAGGAGAAATGTGTTAGCTGCCATAGTGACGAAAAGTTAAAAGGTAAGTTAAAGCTGACAGATTCTGCCTCAATTATGAAAGGTGGTAAGACCGGCAAACTCTATGTTCCCGGAGATCCTCAGGTCAGTCTTTTATTGGAACGAATACATATGCCAATGAGCAATAAAAAGCATATGCCTCCTTCAGGAAAACCACAGCTAAGTCCGGAGGAGGTTAGGATTTTATTTAACTGGATCAAAGACCGTCCGGATTTCAAAAAGAGGGTTCTGGATCTGCCTGCTACTGATTCCATACGGATTCTGGCAGCCGCGCGCCTGCAGCCAGCTGTTAAAGTTGAGGATGAGTATGATTTTGCGGCTGCGGATGAAGAAATTATTGAGGATTTGAATAATTTTTATCGGATGGTCAGTCCTGTTTCATTGGAATCACCGGCTTTATCGGTTAGTTTTTTCAGCAAGAACGCCTATAATTCTAAATCTCTTGAAGAATTGTCGGAGATTAAGGAGCAGATTGTTTCGCTCAGATTAAGCAGGATGCCAGTTAAAGATGAGGATTTGGATTTTATTTCTAAACTGAAGGAATTACGAAAACTGGATTTGAATTTTACCGATATCAGTGGCAGTGGATTAAAAGATTTGAGTGCTTTGAAGAAACTGCAGGTTTTATCGTTATCAGGCACAAAAGTCAAACTTCAGCAGTTATTGCCACTCATTTCCAATAAAAACCTTCGTGAATTATCTGTATGGAACACTTCACTCACTGAAAAGGATATACTTCAATTAAAGAAAGCGAATACCTCGCTGAATATTATTACAGGATTTAAAGATGATGGGACAACCCTGATCCAGTTATCAAAACCCTTCCTCAAAAACAGTTCAAGGGTCTTCCAGAACCGGACAAATGTTCAGTTAAATCACCCTAGAAAAGATGTAATCATACGATATACTCTTGATGGTAAAGACCCTGACAGCCTGACATCTCCGGTCTTTAATAAAGATATCCTAATCGGTGATAATGCTATTATAAGAGCGAAAGCCTATAAAGCCGGATGGAAAAGCAGTGAAATCAGCAATTTTACCTTTTACAGATCAGCATTCAAACCTGATAGTATTAGTTTATTGTGTATTCCTGATATTAATTATAAAGGTAATGGAACCA
>NZ_DASWXT010000067.1:0-8632 GCF_036405355.1 Daejeonella sp. | reverse complement strand
ATAATCTGATTCTCCTATAAGTGTACTAATCTTGGATGCAACTATCTCCGTGATAGTACCTATAGGATTACCCGGACATGTCCTTGCCAGATCTAATCCATCTTTACCATATCTGCTATTATTAAAATAAGCACTTTCATTTGAAATAGGTATAATAGTCACACTTCCAGATCCCAATATTGCTGGCAATTCTGCAACCAGTCCCATAAGGGCAAGAATTGGTTCATATTCATCACCATGTATACATGCAGTCAACAATATATTGGGTCCCGCATTATTGGTGTCAATACGATGAAGTTTTACTAAATCATTATTATCCATTATAACATCTAATTAAATGAGTAAGAAATAAGATAAATTAGGCTTTTCTAAATAGTAAGCTTAATCCAACGAATATTTGATACCATTTTTTCATAACACCAAAATGCTATATATAACGAATTGTCGGGGAGGATTGTAATACATGGTGCACCGAATTTTAATTCATTAAAATCGTTTACCATGTTATTTGTTTTGACTGATAAACTCTCTTGCGGCGAACCCCATAATGGGATTTCATTCTCATTTACCCAACTTTCCTGAACTAGTCGGGAAATTGTAGACCATAAACCAGGTTTATCCATTCTTCGGTAAACCGTAAATAATCTTCCATCTGGCAGTTCGGTAATCGCCATAGTCTGCCCTTGTATTGAAGTGGAAATTGGAGCTTTCCAGGTTTTCCCCCCATCATAACTTAAAGTAAAATGATTAGGCAAATCTTTACCCTGAGCTTCGTCAAAAGCCCAAGCAATTGCCAGCAACTTTCCATCAGACAATTCAATTACCTTGCTCTCCCAGTAAATTACATTCTTATGACTTCCATTCATGACATCTATATACTCCGGCCATGATTTACCTTGATCGAATGAAACTAATACAATCATCTTCATCCCGTTTGGACAGTCACCATCCCAACCCCTCCAGGTACTTGTAGGCCAAAACCAGCGTCCATCTTTTAATACCACAATTGGACTACATAACTCAAAGGATGGGCCTATTAAAGGGGGAGAAATTTCATATGGCTCTCCCCATGTCTTACCATAATCATGAGAACGAATAATCAGTAAATCTGTAGGAACAAATCCAATATTATCAGGATTGGCCAAACCCTCTTCAGGATGTGATTCTCGATGACTCTTTACTACAAAGGCAACAACTTCACCCAAAGGAAGGCTGGAGATCCTGGTTGTATTAGAACATAAAAATTTATGATCTTGAGACAAGAGTGGAAGTGGTTGACTCCAAGTTTCCCCCAGGTCTGTTGATCTTAGTATATAAGTGTCTGAATTCACTGATTCAAATGCTTCACCAATAACTATAGAGCTTAACATTTCCCCATTGTCAAGTAGTACAACCGAGGGAAAATACGCTTGTTTGCTAGTCACGTGTGGCCGTGGGTTCCGATAAATTAATCCGCTACGTATGTTGAAATCATTCATGTTAAAAATATTTGGTTCTTACATTCAAGAGTTGGAATACAATCATTACTTTTTCTTTTGAAAATAGCAACAATAGTTCCCTAATCAGAATGCTACCGTGGCCAAGGACTTTGATATTTTGTAGTATTATTTAATAAATAAGCTGATTACATTTTTATTACCATTTCCTCCAACCGGGGAAAGTTGGAGCAAATTTATTATGGTTATTGATTGCAGTATCTTCGTCTATCAGGTTAAAACCTGTATTTTCAGTTGTCGCCTTCTGAAATACATACAAAACTTCATATGCCACCCAAGCCAACCACTTATCGGAAGTTTGCTTACGCATTTGTTCCAAAATATTCATACCGGGTGTGCCAAAATCTCTAATGGAATTACCGACAATGCGCCAGCCAAATGCAGCATCAACTCGGCTACTGTTATCTCCATACTCATGAAAGAGTTTAGCCAAAGTTTTCAGGCTGATTTCTCTTTGAGCTTGGTACATTTTATTGTTCATCTCGCCTAATGCTGTGGCGGCTTGCATTTGAAGTGAGGCATCGTTAGTACTGTTAATAATACCAATAAGGTCAAAGACGAATTCCTCTCTTTGTTTAACTGACATCTGATTATTTAAGCCTAGTAATCCCCGAACAGCCCACCATCGCACCCTATAATCTTCTAAGTTGTTATTTAGAACACCACGCAATGGATTATACAAGCTTTCAATAGAATCAAAGTTTTTATCTTTAATATTGGAAATTGAACGAACACAAACTTCGCGTACATGACTGCTACGATTGTCTAGGTTGTACACTAGTATAGGCAAAGCCTTTTCACCAATTGAGCCCAGAGTCTCAGCGCTCGCATTTTTATATGGAAAAATGGGACTTCGTGCCACCTGATTTAGGATCCGAGGAACAGACTCAGGGCCATTACTACTTTTAAGTGCCCGAACCGCTGCGATCCTTACACTAGACTCCTTATCTTTGAGTGAACTTTCAATCACTGCCTCCTCACCAGTTGCTCCAATTTTTAAAAGTGCCAGAAGGGCTTTCCGCCGAACAAGAACATTCTGATCCTTGGTTAAAGGTGCTACAGATTTACTGTCAACATTAATTTTTCCTAAAATAATATCGTCAAGCGTCTGTAAACGCAATTTCCAATCTTTACTATTTAATGTACTTAAGCTTGTAGGCTCCAGAGAAAACTTTTCTATCCCATTATTAGCCCAGGTAATTACTGCTATTGGTGTAACTCCTGCTGCCACATATTTGTCCCAATAGGATGCAAATGGATCTGGGGTGCGGACTGTCAGCTTAACAGGTTTATCTTTACACTTTTCTATCAGTCTATCCAAAACCACCTGTTGGTCTTTTGCATTACCAAGCTGAACCCAGAACTCATCGACAATCCCCTCCTCTGCCCAGGTTTCCCAATCCAAGTAAATCATTCCAGCTCCCGGCATAATTCTACTCCACCAAGGCTGTGCATATTCAGGTTTCTTGGAGTCAAGAATCATTGATAATTTCTTACCATTCTTTGCTAACTCTCTGTGTAGTTCTCTAATAAACTCGGTAACAAATTTTCCCCGACATTTATACCAATACAATTTGTGCTCATCGGTAAGTTTGTCCTTACGCAAATCTACATTAGGGTAGCGCTTATTGAATTCGTCAACAATTGGTTGATTAAACCCGAACTCGTCAAGATAACGAAGCCCCCAATTTTCAACATAAGTATAAAAATTAATACCATCATACCCATTATCAACAACGTAGTTTACATAGCGGTCAACAAGTATTTTACGTACCTCAGGATAGCTGAAAGAAAGTGGTCCTGGTGATCTCCGCTCACCCCAACGATCTAGTGGCGCCCACTCTGGATGATCAATCCGCAACTTATCTTCAAACAAATGCGGCCCTATAATTCCTACATCAGGTTGGACGCCATGCTCAAAGAGCCCATCGTAAAGAAATATCTCCATACCATTTCTTTTGGCTGATTTAACAACAGCTTTATTCACCTTCTGTTTGTCATATACATAGTCGGACCATTGTTTGTAATCATAGTTTTCAACCGTTTCCTTCCCAATTTTAAAATGCTCCTGCCAGAGCCCCTCTTGTCCCCCACGCCAATATATTCGCTTAACTCCATAGGTTTTCGACATCCATTCCAACATTGAAGCGACAGATTTGCGGGAATCGACCGGCTCTCTTTCATCCACCCACAAATGATCCCCTGTTCCGCAAAAAACATGCACTGGATATTTAACAGAATCGGTCGCATACTTATCGGTAAAACTCGATTTAGGCTCTATTGATCCAATATTCGCCGGACCCTCCCCCCCCGGGGTGTTATGGGTATCTACATTATAAAATTTAGACTTTGTAGCGGCAATAGTATTCTGTTTGCTCCAAAGAGAAAATGAAATGATTAATAAAAGTGTACGAATTTTCATCCCTATGATTTTAAAGCCTCTATAGAACTAAATTGATTTTAAACTAACTAGTGTTCTCTCAAATGATTTTTGATAGTAAATTAAGGTATTACCAACCTGGATTTTGCTTAACCAGAGGCTCTAAACTTAGTGTTACCTCTGAAATTGGGAACAACAGCAAATGCTCCTCGTTTGCTCTACCCTTAAGTGTAGGAACCTTGTTAAACACTTGACCGAATCTTACAAGATCATACCAACGCTTTCCTTCGAAAATAAATTCTAATAAACGCTCCTGGAGTATCGCTTCATCATTGGATGCTTTGGAACCATTCACAAACGTATTGGCGCTAAACTTCGTACCAAATGCCCTCATTCTTATTTGATTGATTTCGGGAGAAGGATCCTGACCCAGCGCATTTTTTGCTTCAGCTTTCATCAATAAAATATCTGAATATCTGTATAGGACTACATCATCGAAAAATCCTCTTCTTCCAGCCACCTCCAAACCTCTGAATTTATAAACCAATGAAGCGTAATAACTGTACTTCTTGTTTGCGTCAAATGTATAAACCTGAATAAAAGAAGCATTCCTTCGTTGATCATCCTTAGAAAATTGACTACAAATTTCTTGAGTTGGACCCCAGTACCCACCATTTGGACTAGTAACACCAAGAGAATCACGTGTTGACTGGTCAATATTGGTTGGGAGCAAATGAATATACATAAAACGAGTTCCTGTACGTTGAGTGGCCACCGTAACCTCCAACTCATTGAAATTTACAGCCATTACTATTTCCTTATTTCCTTTGTTATTATAAGCAAAGACAGAGTGGAAATTACTCAATAAGGTCAAATCACCCTTCTGTGCTTCGTTTAAAGCTGATAGCGCTGTATTAAAATCAGCAGCACCACCATTCAGCCTTTTACCAGTCCATAAATAAACATCCGCTTTTAAGGTATTTAATGCTGGCCTTGACCATAAGTTCCTACCGGTTGTAAAATTATTACTTGAGAAGAGAGCGTTGGCTTTATCTATTTCATCTTTAATAAACTTAAATATCTCCTCCGTAGATGCTCTTGGTTTTTGGATTGATTCTGCATCAACAGATTCTGTTGGTTCGGTCACTAATGGAACACCACCCCAAGTCCTAACCATTACAAAATAGATGAAAGCACGCATAGTATGGGCCTGTGCCAAAATATCTTTCTTCTCATTTTCAGAAGCAAACTCAATATCTGGAACATTCTTAAGAATCAAATTTGCATCATGGAGTACCGTATATAGTTCGCTCCAGGTAACGTTACCTCCATTTAATGTAGCTGCCACATTTGACTTATTCAATGTATTCCAATGATATATCTCAAACCCCGCAGTAGCCCCTAAATAACTCGGTCCCATTACATCGCTTCTACCTTCTCCCCAAACAAAAAAACTTGAGGCTGCCGGAAGTCTTAACCTTACATACATTGAATAGAGTCCTGCCTTCGCATCATTTTCCGTTTTCCAGAAGTTTGAATTAGAAATTTGACTAACAGGTGCTAGTTCAAGGTCCTTCGTACACGAAGAAATTGACAAAATGATAATTAAAAAATAGTGTATATATAACTTTTTCATGATCTTAACTTTCTATTGACATTAAAAAATAATTTTTGCGCCAAATATGATATTCCTTGGCATTGGATACCTACCCATATCTGTATCTCCATCTTCAGGAATCACTCCTTTATACTTGGTAAAATAATGCAGATTATGACCTGTAACATTGAATCTTAAACTTGAGATTTTAAGCTTCTGAAGATACTTGACAGGGAAATTGTAGGCTAAAGTTACCTCTCTAAGTGCCAGATAATCACCAGATTCATAATACTCAGAATTTCCCCTTATTATATTGTTTGCACGTTTGTCTGCCCAATAGAATTTAGGGATATCGGTGATATCTCCCTCCTTTTGCCATGATCTAAGCAATTCACTTGATAGGCCTTCATTACCTGAAAACTGTCCAACCGTACTAGCTCTCCGATAATTATAAATTGTGTGGCCTGTTGTATAATCCAATCGGGCTGTGAAACTAATATTCTTATAGCTAAGAGAATTTGTAAAACCGCCAGTCAATGTGGGAAACATATTGCCCATATACATTCTGTCGTTGGCATTGATCTTTCCGTCGCCATCAAGATCCATCCAATTAACATCTCCTCCATATTTTGTTTTATTAACCCCTGGAATTATTTCATCTAATGGTGCTTTTGCAGCTTCGGCATTGGTTGAATATACACCTACTTGCTTATAAGCAAATAAATCTCCTACACGTCCTCCTTCTTGAAGCCCCCCTAACCATGCATAATCACCTCTATTGGGATCCCAAACATAAATGCCCCCAACTCTGTTGTTTTCGACATTGTTATTTGGAAGCTTAAGTATTTTACTCTTAACTTTTGAAGCATTAAAAGCAACGTCCCATCTAAGTGGTGATGAATTTGACAAAACACTAGCTGATAGTTCTACTTCTACCCCTTTATTTTCAAATGTTCCTAAATTCGTTAGAACGCTAGCAAATCCTGTTGAATGTGGCAAAGTAAGTCCAGTTATCAAGTTTTTAGTTTCACGTCGATAAGTGTCAAAAAGAATACTAACCCGATTGTTGAATAATCCGAGATCAAATCCACCATTTAATGTTACCGACTCCTCCCATTTAAGTTCGGGATTTGCGAGTATGGTGTTTACAACTGCCGGAGCACCTCCATAAAGAGCGCCTACACTATACTGTCCTTGAGCCTGATATGGGCCAAGACCAGAAATATTCCCGTTAACTCCATAACTTCCTCTTAATTTCAACTGAGCGAAATTTTCCGGAAACACCTTCCAAAAGTTCTCCTTATGCACATTCCAACCTAATGAAACTCCTGGAAACATGCCCCATTTATGACTTTTACCCAGGTTAGAAGCACCATCGTATCGGATGTTTAGTGACAGAAGGTATTTTTGGTTAAAATCGTAGTTAATCCTCCCAAAATACCCCATAACTATCTGCTCAGATTCAGAGCCAGAAACAGAGATGGGTTGAGCTGAAGCGTTCAGTGTTGGGATTAAATCTGATGCTGCTCCTCGGCCACTTGCACTCAATGAAGTGCTTTGTGTCCCAAAATAGGAGAACCCGGCTGTCACATCAATGTTATGCACATTACTAAAAAGCTTCTTATAGGATAATACAGCATCTGCCTGTGTTTGTAAACGCTTGGAATGAGTACCAGACGCATTTCGAGTATTTACAAAGTTAGTGGGACCGTTAAAGTATGCTTTTGTAAAACTTCTTCCATCGGCGGTATTAGTAAATAAAGACACTTGTGGGTTAAATGATAATCCCGGTAGGATATTCCAATTCCCCCCTATTGCCATAGTCAGATCACTTAAGCCACTTTTCCTATCAAATGTATTTAGCAAATATTCAGCACTTCCACTTCCTGCCGCTCCAGGAGCCAGCGTTCCATCTTCAAAATATCTTTTAGTAGTCCTTGGTGGCCCCTGAGCAAGGGAGAAAATGTTGCTGCCATCAACAGCGTTAGTCCGCGAATTTGAGTACAATAGTCGGCCAAAAGCTTTAAAATTATCTTTTATTTTAAGATCTCCGTTAAAATTTAGTGAAAGCCTATTATAATCTGATTTAATAGCCACCCCCTCACTTGTGAGGTATCCAACACCTAAATTAAATGTGGCATTTTCTACCCCTCCTGATGCTGAGATTGAATGGTTTTGAGATATCCCCTGTCTAAATAATATATCCTGGAAGTTTGTTTCTTGAAAAATAATGGTTTTAGTTGGATCTACAGGGTCAGGCATACTCTGCCATCCTTCATTTAATTTATGCTGATTTGCCGGGGAGAGGTATTGAGTTGTATAAGCAGTTCGATTGGTTAGATCGTTCCCTGTCCCGGCACTCGTTGCAGAGGAAAGCTGGTTTAGATCAGCCGGGAAGAATGCACCAATTGCTGCAATCCCCATTCTCTGATAATAGATAAAATCCTTTGCAGAAATAGGATCATAATCATTAACCACATTTGATAATGTTACGTCAGTATTATAAGAAATTTGTGATTTGCCGGGTTTGCCAGATTTAGTCGTAATTATTACAACTCCGTTCGAGGCTCTCGCTCCGTAAATTGAAGTTGCAGCTGCATCTTTCAGAATCTGCAGGGACTCAATATCATCAGAATTGATATCATTCATACTAGCTCTGATAACACCGTCTATTAAATACAAGGGAGCTGATCCATTGGGATTTTCGATTGAAGTCCCGCCTCTGATCATAATACGAGGAGCTGCTCCAGGCTGACCAGAAGTACTTTGTACTCTTACACCAGAAACGGTCCCCTGAAGGGCTGCGGCAGCATTTGAAAAAGGGATATTTTCCAATACTTTCGTATCAAGCTTTGAAATTGAGGTTGTGACTGTTTCTCTGGACTGCGAACCAAATCCGATAACTACAACTTCGTTTAAAGTTGCTACATTCTCTCCCAACACCACATCTACAACACTTCTACCAGATATAGCGACTTCTTTAGTTTGCATTCCAATAAAGGAAAATATCAAGGTTGAATTCAAGTCAGGAATACTGATGGAGTACTTTCCAAAAGAATCCGAGCTTACACCTGCAGTTGAAGAGTTCACTTGTGAGTTTGCCTTCAATTTAACTGTCACACCCGGGAGAGTCTCACCTTTTTGATCCCTAATAGTACC
>NZ_DASWXT010000066.1:0-24671 GCF_036405355.1 Daejeonella sp. | reverse complement strand
ATCATATTAATTAGCTCATCTGTCTCTCCCGCTCCATTTACACCAGATTTCCCGGTTATTATTGCATTATTATAAAATGAAGAAAATTGTTTGATACCGGTATCGTGTCTGTTCGGATCAAATACTGACGATATTGTTGTTGCATTTACAGTATAACCTGTTAAAACCCGCGCAGCTGCTTTTACATCCCCTTCGGTATAATTTGATTTAGGACCCTTTCCAAGGGTGAAAAGTTCCTGTAATTCACGGGCATAGTTTTCATCCGGTGAATTTTTATTGTTCAGATAACCGTTCAGGTACCTTAACATAGCAGGATCAATGGTTATTTCTTTTACAAACTCTTTAAAATTGCCCAGAGCATATTTTCTGAGCAACATATGATGTTTGTAAACATAGCGTGCATCCCCAATGTCCAGAGTTTCTGTAGCAAAATGGTTATGCCAGAAGAGAATCATTTTTTCGTGAATCGAAGTGCCTTGATTGATCATAAGGCCAGTCCACCACGACTTAAATGAGGTATATCTGCGACTATTTGCATTCCCGTCAAACACTGCATTTACCCAGGTTTGACCTGCAGGAACGTTGGGGTCTGTAAAATTAGTGTCGTTGTAGTTATTAAGCGGAGGGGCGGGTACTATCTCAGCATTCAGCAAAATATCCAGCCCTTCAGAAAGAGTTTTACCACTTAGCATTCTAATGTCAGCCTGTTTTGTACCAAATAAGGTACGCTTTAACAAATGGATGATTTCCTGTCTGGCAAATGGAGGGGAAAATGCAGATAATCCCGTATAGGTACGTGACTTAATAGCTATATCAGTTTTGGAATTTGCCTTTGCAGATAAAAAACTACGACGATCCATAAAGGATAGTTATAAGTTAAAACTTGCTACTAATTAAGCATGTAAACGTAACATGAATTCGGTTGAAATGCTGGAATTAATTCCCAGGCTGAAATTATTTGTTCAATTTTAAAAGAATCAGCCTGAATTTGCTCTTTTGCGGTTAATTCAAATTTTTTCTTCCTTATGATGTTCAGGATCAATGCTTTCCTGATTCATTTTCTGTTCAAATTCCTTCTGGTCTTTCCTGTTTTTACGGATAAGAATGAATAGTACGAATGCCGCAGCTATCAAAACCAGTGCTATGATGAGGTGATTTGTTTCCATGTTTATGTCATTGATTGTTGTTATTTGTATAAACTTTAGATAACGATTTTTTAAGGCATTATTACAATTGAAGGTACGCATTTAAATGCATTCTATGCCAATTTTATAGTCTAAATCAATTAGTTAATCTAATGTTAATAATTTATTTATTTACTTAAATTATTGTACTGACCGTGTAATGGTGCTCTGAAGTTTTGGATCTGATTATTAACATGTTAGAACCATTTGATTAGGGAATAATGAAAAATGATTGAAGAGTTTTTAGTTCAAATGGAGTTTAAACTTATAGGGAATATGTCATAGTAAGGGAAACAGTACTTTTGGAATTCATTTAAATCATAATTCTGTAATTGGAATTTACAATATTTATATCACTAGTACTTTTTTTTGAGAGGATTTAGCACAACCGGAGATTTTGAGATAAATCTGAGGCTTTCTCTTTAAGAATCTGTATCATTTTAAAAACAGGTAAATTTATTTCGGCAGATTTTATATCTTTTCCGATTAATTGGTACAGGCTTTAATAAAAAAGATTAGATGATAAATTTCGTTTATTATTTCTGAACAAAAAACTTGATTAAGCAGATTTTTTATGAAATATCTTTATTTGAATACCATACTTTTCATCGCTTTTGGCTGGTTCGTTTTGGTTTATTCAATCGGTCTGGATCAGTTTAATAGGAATAAGGAGCCCTTATCATATCTGAAACAGGAAGGAGATGGAATTAAAACAATTGCATCCAACCTGAAAGTACCGCTCGAAATTGCCTGGGGCCCCGATAATCAGATCTGGATTGCTGAACATGGTGGAGTAATAAGCAAAATGGATCCTCAAACAGGAAATAAGCGAGTACTATTAAAATTAACAGATGTATGGCAGTCCCGGACTGCCGGTTTACTTGGAATGGCGCTTCATTCTGATATGAAGAAATTTCCTTATGTCTTTTTATGCTACACCTTTCAGAGAGATAAAAAGTATTTAATCCGGCTGGTACGATATAAATCTGATAGGGATACCCTTAATGACCCGAAAATATTAATGGAGATTCCTGCGGCTAATGGACATAATGGATCCAGAATAGCTGTTCAAAGGGGACTTTTGTATTGGGCAACCGGCGATGCCCTTAGTTTGACAGACTCTCAAAATCCCCAAACGCCAAATGGTAAGATTCTGAGAATGAATATTGATGGCTCAGTACCTGCTGATAATCCCATGAAAGGAAATCCGGTTTGGGCTTGGGGCTTTCGAAATATTCAGGGCATGGTGTTCTCAAAAAGTGGTCAGTTATATACCTCTGAGCATGGTGATGCAACAGATGATGAGATTAATTTGATTACAAAGGCTAAAAATTATGGTTGGCCAACAGTACAGGGTTTTGCTGAAAGTGTTGAAGAAACTACATTCAAAGGACTGCATAATACTGTTGATCCAATTAAAGCATGGACGCCTACTATAGCACCAGCAGGTCTCGATTATTATTCTTATGATAAAATACCGGCATTGAAGAATTCACTTTTAATGGTTACACTTAAGGGAAAGAGCTTCAGAGCATTGAAACTGGATAGTGAAGGAAAAAAGGTTCTTGGCGAACAGATTTATTTTGAAAATAAATTCGGCAGAATAAGGGATTTATGTGTGTCACCGGCCGGGGATGTTTATCTGGCAACGAGTAACCGCGACTGGAATCCGGTTTCAGGTTTCCCAACTCCTGCAGATGATAGAATTATCAAAATATCAAAACTGGATCCGGCCAATCCTCAAAATATGGTTTCTTCTATTCCTCAGGGATCGAAATCTGCACTTTTATACCAGCAATATTGCGCTTCATGTCATAAGGACAACGGCATGGGGGTAAAGGGTACATTCCCTTCTCTATTAACTTCTCTGATTGTAGTCAATAGTCCCAAAGAATTCATTAAAAAGATATTGACAGGATCTAATGGTCCGGCCACAATCAATGGTGTAACCTATGATACTCCAATGCCTTCTTTTGCCTTTCTTAAAGATGAGGATTTGATTGATATCACCACTTATGTGCGTTCTTTAGGCTCCAATCATGCTGCTCCGATCAAGCCTGAATTAATTAAAGAGGTAAGGACTGCTTTAAATAAATAACCCCTACAAATAAATGCTATTCCAATTGAGATCATTAGGCTTACTTATCATTTTTGCGCTTTCTTCATTTATTTCATATGCACAAAATTCTGATGCACGATTAACTAATCTTGGTCCCCAGATTAAGGCGGCGATGATTCAGGGAAGTATTTTCATTCAGGACAGGGAGGGTAAAGCATTAATTTATACAGTTGTTAGAGGAAACCCTGCCCATCTGGTTGCTTTTAAGGCGGAAAATCAGGAATTGATATTGGATCAGCCTCTGCCTGGAACAGATGGAGCATGGGACATGGAATTAGCTTCTGATGGATGGCTTTATATTCCGGGGGCGAAAGGAACACTTTACAAGCATTTTCCAGGGTCTACAACAGTCGAGAATCTGGGTATCGTGTTGCCCGGAGAAACAACAGTTTGGAACCTTGCTGCGGGTAAGAATGGGGAGATATTCGGTGCCACTTATCCCGGATGCAGGGTATTCAGATACCACCCGAAAGATGGCTTTAGTGATGTGGCGAAAGGTCCATTGATTCAAGGGGAGAACTACGTCAGAAGTTTAGTTTATTATGGGAAAACCGGTAAACTTTATGCCGGTGTTGGTTCACATGCCGGATTGGTTGAACTGGATCCTAAAACCGGTTCAAAATTAAGTATGCTGCCTGACGAGTATAAAAATAAGGAGTTCGTTTACAGCCTTGAAATTTTAAAGGGAGTTCCGGGAGGAGACCGCATGCTAACTTTAATCACAAATGGAAGTTTTACTCTGGTATATAATCTCCAAACCCGAAAGTTTGAATATCAGATCGATGAAATGGATATGAAGGTTGTCAGTCAGCCGGATCAGAACAATAGATTTTACTATACGTACCGTTCCGGGCTCTACAGCCGTGATGTCAACTTGCCGCAGCAAGCTCCTGTTAAACATGCCGACAATGTGGGTTCTGCAAATGCGATCCGAATTATAGATAGGCAATTACTTATTTTAAACTCGGATGCAGAGTATCTGGTTCTGGATCTTGATAATGACAAACTTAGCAGAAATAAATTGAGCGTTCCGGGTCAGCCTATTGCTCTTCAATCGATTATGAAGGGCCCTGATGGCCGTATTTGGTCGGGAGGCTATCTGGCAGGAGGTCATGCCGCCTATGATCCCAAAACAAATACCTCGACAAGTTATCCTGGTCTTCATCAAACAGAAGGTATGACTGTTAAAGATCAGTTTATCTATTTCGGAATATATCCCAAAGGACTTATGTATGAATATGACAGCCGTAAACCTTGGGATATTAAAGCCTCCAACCCCAAATTCCTGGGTCAGGTTGCTGATCAGAGCCGCCCCTTTGCCGTTTTGAACGATCAGGAAAGCGGAAAAATATTCTTCGGTATGGTTCCTGAATATGGGATGCTAGGAGGATCATTGGTTAGCTATGATACCAATGAAGCGAAACTACAATCTCATGGTGTACTTGTGAAAGATCAGAGCATTGTCAGCCTGACTTATGCAAACCATTTGGTATGGGCTGGTACCACCGTCTCCGGCGGACTCGGTATCATGCCATCAACTCAGGAAGCAAAGCTTTTTTCCTGGGATGTACAGAAGGGTATTAAATTGGATGAGTTTATCCCTGTTCCCGGAGCAAAGGCGATTACCAGTATGATCATTGGTCCCGATGGAAATATTTGGGGGATGGCCAGCGGAACAATTTTTGTCTTCGACCCCATTGCCAAAAAGCTCATCAGAAGCAAGCAGATCTATCAGGCAGGTGTATTGAGGAGTCATGTATGGAGAGATGCTTTTCTAATACTTCATCCTTCAGGAAAGATTTACGGAACGGGCAGCAATCAGTTATTCAGAGTGGATCCGAAGACTCTTGATCATGAGTTTATAGAAAAATCTGCAAGCCTCCTTGCTATGGATGATATGGGCAGAATATACTTTCACCGTTCTGCAGAATTATGGCGATATGACCCGGCAAAGGAATAATTAATCAATTTAATTTCACTTTTAGACTATTGATTTAACTGGTAATTAATGAATTTTAAGTTTAATGATAAAATAGTTGTATTTATTAAAGAGTCGAATAGTAAGGTAAACTGGTATGACTAAACGGAGTAATTGGAATAAAGTAATTCGGTTTTGGAAGAAACTTGGACCCGGATTAATAACCGGATCCAGTGATGATGACCCTTCAGGAATTGCTACCTATTCTCAGGCAGGTGCGCAATTTGGTCTCTCGACACTGTGGACTGCACTAATCACTTTTCCGCTTATGGCCGCAGTACAGGAAATGTGCGCAAGGATTGGGATGGTTACTTCCAAAGGGCTGACAGGTGCTTTAAAAGAGCATTATTCCAGGCCCGTATTGTATCTGATGCTTTTATTCAGCTTTCCTGCCATTGTGATGAATATCGGTGCAAATATTGCCGGAATGGGTGCCGTCGGCAACCTGCTGGTTCCATCTGTTCATGCCGGGTTTTTTAGTGTAGGCTTTACTATTATGCTTATGGTCATATTTGTTTATTTGCCATATCGTAAGTTTGCATCCCTTCTCAAATACCTTTGTGGAGTACTTTTAGTTTATTTAATTGTTCCTTTTTTATACAAGCAGGATCTGATTGCTATTCTTAAAGGAACATTAATCCCGGATATAAAATTCACAAAGGAATTCATAGGAATACTTGTTGCGATTCTGGGGACAACGATTTCTCCATATCTGTTTTTCTGGCAGGCAACAATGGTAGCGGAGGATATGAATTCCAAACGAAAAAAAATCATCGTTGACAAGAAAATTCTTGGGGACATGAAGCAGGATGTTGATTTCGGAATGTTGTTTTCAAATGTGATTATGTTTTTTATCATTCTGACTTCAGGAACAGTATTATATAATGCTGGAATTCATAGAATTGATACAGTTGAGCAGGCAGCTTTGGCTTTGAGGCCATTAGCCGGTGATTCAGCTTATTTATTGTTTGCCATAGGTATAATCGGTACCGGATTATTGGCTATCCCGGTTTTGTGCGGATGTTTATCTTATATTGTTACTGAAACTTTTGGATGGGAGAAGGGACTGAATAAAAAATTTCATCAGGCAAAAGCATTTTACTCAATCACAATTATTTCTCTTTTGCTTGGTCTGATGATGAATTACGTCGGGATTTCTCCCATTCAGGCATTGTTATGGTCGGCAATACTTTATGGAATTACTGCCCCCGTTCTCATATTGATTATTTTGAATATCGGGAATAATAAGGAGGTGATGGGCGAGTTTACTAATAACAGAAAGTCTAATATTCTTGGTTATACAGCATTTGCTCTGATGTCCATCGCAGCACTGACTCTGATCTATCTTCAGTTTTTTGGCCAATAGGAACATAACTGATTTGATTATTTCATACTAAGTCTTTTGCTCTGTAATGAATCTTAAATTGCAGAATATTCTGATTCAATATGGTAGAATTCTGAGATGAAATTTATCAGTTTCTATACTGAAATTCCTGTTCTTCATTTAGGTTCCATTGGTTTTATGCTTTATTTTCTATTAATTAGAGGATTGAATATCTTCCCTCAAAATTTATCATAATCACAAGCAAATGAATTATAAAGCTTACGCTGAAAAATACAAAGACAATCTTTTGAATGACGTTGTTCCCTTTTGGCTTAAGAATTCCGGCGACAAGGAATTCGGAGGCTATTTTACTTGTCTTGACAGGGAAGGGAAGGTTTTTGATACAGATAAATTTGCCTGGCTTCAATTCAGACAGGTATGGTGTTTTAGTATGCTGTACAACCAGGTGGAACAAAAAAAAGAATGGCTTGATTTCGCAATTCAGGGAGCTGAGTTCATGAAGAATCATGGGAAGGACAAGGATGGCAATTTCTACTTTTCGCTTACACGGGAAGGTCAGCCATTGATACAGCCATACAATATATTTTCAGATTGTTTTGCTGCTATGGCCTTTGCGCAACTTTACAGAGCCACCGGTACCGAGGAGTATGCACAGCTTGCTATCAATACCTTTAATAATATTCTCAGAAAGCGGGATGATCCAAAAGGAAAGTACAATAAGGCCTTTCCTGGAACCCGACCTCTTCAGGGTTTTTCATTACCTATGATTCTTTGTAACCTGGTGTTGGAACTGGAGCATCTTCTTGAGCCAGACCTGATTGAAAAGACAATCAATGATGGCATCCATTCAGTAATGGAAGTGTTTTATCAGGAAGATCTTGGAATTATTCTGGAAAATGTGAAACCGGATGGCTCCTTCTCCGATTCATTTGAAGGCCGTCTGCTTAATCCGGGTCACGGTCTGGAATCCATGTGGTTCATCATGGATATTGCAGAGCGCAGAAACGATCAGGCACTTATCAAAAAGGCGGTAGATATAAGCGTTAATATTCTTGAATATGGCTGGGATAAGGAATATGAAGGTGTTTTATACTTTATGGATGTGAAAGGTCATCCACCACAGCAACTGGAATGGGATCAGAAGCTCTGGTGGGTACATATGGAAACTTTGATCACTCTCCTGAAAGGATATTATCATACCGGAGATCAGCGTTGCTGGGATTGGTTTGAAAAAGTACATCAATATACCTGGAAGCATTTTCCGGATGCCAATATGGGTGAATGGTATGGTTATCTGAACCGGAGAGGGGAAGTATTGCTTCCATTAAAGGGCGGTAAATGGAAGGGATGTTTCCATGTACCAAGAGGTTTATATCAATGCTGGAAGACCCTGGAGAAGATTGAAGGAAAATATTCAAAAAAGCCCTTGTAATTTGGCATAAAGCCAAAAGATTAAAGCCGAAAGCAATAACGAAAAGAAAACATATATGGCAAATATACCTTTACAAAACGCAGTAGTTTCTGATCAGGAGAATTCGGGGCAGAATTACATGCCTGCCCTGATATCATTGGCAGTACTGTATTTCATGAATGGCTTTATAACCTGTTTGAATGATACTCTGGTGCCATTTTTTAAAGAGGGTTTTACACTTAGCTATGCCGATTCATCGCTTGTACAGTTTTATTTCTTTCTCACTTACGGGCTTATGTCTTTCCCGGCAGGAATGATTGTTGAAAAAATTGGGTATAAAAATGGGATGGTGCTTGGATTTGCAATTGCGGCTATCGGGGCTTTATTATTTTATCCTGCAGCAGATATGCATCTTTATTATTTATTTCTGGCAGCTTTATTTGTCCTGGCTATAGGGATTGTGGTTTTACAGGTTGCTTCTAACCCGTATATCACGGCACTGGGTCCTGCAAAAACCGCCTCTTCCAGATTAACTCTGATTCAGGCAGTTGGTTCTATCGGGACAACAGTAGCACCAATTTTTGGTGCACATTTTATCTTGTCAAAACTACAGGAATCAGGTACATCAAGTGATGCAGTGAAATATCCTTATCTGGGAATTGCTGCTCTATTGATCTGTATTGCCCTGGTAGTTTATAATTTAAATCTTCCAAAAATCAGTACAGGTTCCGGAAGTTTTCAGGCTAGCCCCGCAGAAAGAGTAAGTATTTTTTCATACCGTAATCTGAATTTTGGGGCATGGGCAATATTCGCTTATGTTGGTGCTGAAGTGTCAATCGGAACTTTTTTGACCAATTACATTGCTGATACCTTAAGTGTGGGTGTAGAGGATGCAAATTCTTATGTTTCTTATTACTGGGGAGGTATGCTAGCCGGACGTTTGGCTGGTTCCTACCTGCTTAAAACAATAAGACCTTCATTTATTCTGACTATTTGTGCTGCTTCAGCAATTCTTTTGGTTGTTCTTTCTGTGAGCACTTCAGGAACATTCGCAATCTGGTCAATGATAGGAGTGGGACTCTTTAACTCGGTTATGTTTGCTATTATCTTTTCACTTTCAGTACAAGGTCTGGGCAATTATACCACCAAAGCCTCCGGTATTTTATCAACTGCGATTGCCGGTGGGGCCATTGTATCCTTTTCACAGGGTTATGTAAAAGATCACTCAACATGGGCTGTGGCATTTATGATTCCTGTCCTTTGTTATTTATATATCGTATTTTTTGGTGTTAACGGCTACAAATCAAAAGCTGAGAGTTTATGAAGAGAAGAAATTTTATAGGTCTGACAGGGCTTGGAGCGACAGGATTGGCTTCAGGGGCACTTTCGGCATTTCCCTCAGGTAAATTTGCTTCAAATTTACAAAAGGATTTAAATGCGACTGAACTGAGTGCAACTTTAGTAATTGCAGGTGGTGGGATAGGAGGATGTGCGGCCGCTTTATCCGCTTTGCGAAATGGACTGGATGTTATTATGGCAGAAGAGACCGACTGGATTGGTGGTCAGTTAACTTCGCAGGGTGTACCGCCTGATGAGCATACCTGGATCGAAACCCATGGTGCTCCTCAATCTTATCGTGAATACAGAAATGCAGTCAGAGAATATTATAAAAGGAATTACCCGATAACAGATGCGGCTAAGTCCCGGCAATATCTTAATCCCGGGAATGCCGTAGTTTCAGCGCTTTGTCATGAACCAAGAGTATCGCTTGCGGTGTTGCATGATATGTTTGCACCTTATATCAGTTCGGGTAAACTGACCTTGCTCATTGAACATAAGGTACGTTCTGCTGAATATTCAGGAGACCGGGTGAAGGCTTTGAAAGTCCAGAGCATTAGATCCGGACGTTCCTATGTACTTAGCGGAACATATTTTGTAGATGCTACCGAAACCGGAGAATTACTCCCAATGACCGGTACTGAATTTGTAATGGGGACAGAATCGCGCAATGAAACCAGGGAGCTTCATGCACCATTGAAGGCCGACCCGGATAACCAGCAGGCTTTTACGGTATGTTTTGCGATGGATTATGTCCCTGGATCCAATAATGTAGCTGAAAAACCGGCAGAGTATGATTTTTGGCGTAACCTTGTTCCGAAAATGAGCCCGGCATGGTCAGGTAAATTACTGGATCTGAATTACTCAAATCCCAAAACACTCGAGAGGAAATCACTTGGATTTAACCCTGATGGAAGTCCGACCCCTCCAAACCTTAACCTATGGAATTACCGGCGGATACTGGCAAAGGATAATTTCTTGCCGGGAGCATTCAAGGGAGATATATGTACAGTGAACTGGCCTCAGAATGATTATACACTTGGAAATCTTGTAGGTGTATCCCAAAAAGAGTTTGATCATCATTTGGGTCGGGCTAAACAGCTTAGTCTATCCTTATTTCACTGGTTACAAACTGAAGCTCCGCGACCGGATGGAAAGCAGGGATGGCCGGGACTACGATTGAGAAAGGATATAATGGGAACTGAAGATGGAATGGCTAAATATCCGTATATCCGTGAATCAAGACGTATCAAGGCTTTATTTACAGTTTTGGAAGAGCATGTTGGCCAGGATAATCGGATTCAGGTAGCAGGAGCGGAGGCAGGGAAAAAAGCAGCTGATTTTTATGATAGTGTAGGTATTGGTTATTACCATATTGATCTTCATCCAAGCAGCCGCGGAAACAATTATATTGATTTTGCTTCACTTCCGTTTCAGATTCCATTGGGATCTTTATTGCCTGTTCGTATGGAAAATCTACTGCCTGCCAATAAGAACATTGGAACTACCCATATTACGAATGGCTGTTATCGTTTACATCCTGTTGAATGGAGTATTGGCGAAGCAGTTGGTTTATTAGTTAGCTATTCTCTGAAAAAACAGGTTATTCCACAGAAGGTCAGGGATGGAAAACAATTGCTGGAAGAGTTTCAGGAGTTTATAGGGAAGCAAGGGGTGGAGACGAAGTGGAGGTAAGGTCAAAGTAGAAAGCTCAATTTATAGGTTGTAAGTTTTGGGAAATGCTTTTTTAATGGAAACTTAATTAATGGGTTAAATAGCAGGTAGAAAGGATTAACATGAAAAATTTGAGGTTAGCTGTATTTTTTATATTTCTACTGGTGCCTGATTTATTATCTGCCCAAAGTTCATTTGTAAAAATTAAGGAGGAATTGATATTTCAGGATGCACCATTTGTACAATGCCACGCATCTACTTTATTGGAAACCGCAAATGGAGAGATTATCGCTGCCTGGTTTGCCGGGACTCATGAAGGGAACAAGGATGTTAAAATCTGGACTTCAATAAACCGAAATGGGATATGGACTTTTCCTGTTGAAGTTGCAAATGGGGATTTTGGTACTGGAGGAACTTTCCCGCTTTGGAATCCCGTGCTTTTCAAAAATTCAGAGAATAAGATTTTCTTGTTTTATAAGGCTGGTCCCAATCCACGGGAATGGTGGGGAATGTATAAAACATCTGCGGACCAGGGTAGAACATGGTCGGAAGCTATTCGCTTACCGGATGGAATACTAGGACCAATAAAAAACAAACCGATTCAGCTTATTGATGGTACCATTCTTTCACCTTCGAGTACTGAAACTATCGAAAACTGGAAAGTTCATATCGAACGATCAACGGATCAGGGTAAAACATGGCAGAAGATACCGGTTGATCCTGAAACTGAATTCGGGGTAATTCAACCCAGTATTCTGAATTATCCTTATGGCCGCCTTCAGATCCTTTGCAGAAGTAAGCAGGGTAATGTGATAGAATCCTGGTCAGATGACCAAGGACTTACCTGGAGTAAAATGAAACGCACAGAATTGCTCAATCCTAATTCAGGGACTGATGCGGTAACGTTGAAAAATGGATCTCAGCTAATCGTTTACAACCCACTCATACCTGGTAAGGAATGGTTTAATGGCAGGTTTAAGTTGAATATTGCACAGTCTTTGGATGGCAGAAAATGGAATGATATTATGCTTCTTGAAGATGGAACTAAAGAAGAATACAGTTATCCAGCAATTATTCAAAGCAGAGATGGCAGAATACACATTTCATATACTTTTGATCGGAAAAACATAAAATACCTTGTTCTTGAAAACAAATAATTTTGACTATCCATTTGATTCGAAATTTTAATAGGCTAACGACCTCTCATATCTCATATCTCACATCTCAAATCCCACATCTCCCACATGAAAAGAAGAGAAATTTTAAAAAGCCTTACCATTCTTCCTTTAGCAGGTGCTATAGGTACAAAAAGTGCTGAAGCTGAATCAGTACAAAGATCAGACTGGACCCCTAAGAAGGTAGCGATTCCAAGTCCTTATCCAAGCACAAGTCCATTGTCTGCCTGCATCCGATCAGGGCATCTGGTATTTATCTCCGGGGTTGGCGGCTGGTATGCTGACAGAAGAAAAGAACCTGGTGATATTCAGGTGCAGATCAGGAGTGCACTGGAGCATATGAGAACCCTTCTGGAGAAGGCTGGGACTAATATGGGAAATGTGTTAAAGGTGCATATGTCGCTTGCCGAACCAAATAAAAACATTAAGGCGCTTAATGAGGTTTACGGGGAGTACTTCCCTGACCCTAAGCCAGTGCGTTCTTATACAGGTTGTAGCCCTGAACATATGGGCAGAGACGGTATTCTGGTTCAGATCGATTGTATTGCTTATATCGATTAAGCTTGTAGCTTTTTTTATTTGCCTGGGAAGCCTTTGCTCTGCATTTCATTGATTTAGATCAATGCTATTTCTTAACCAAAATCATTGGCTGAACATTTTTCAGGCTCTAATTTTGTGCAAAGAAATTTAGGTCGGAATGGTTAAAAGCATAGCTATATTTGGAATAAACAGAACATATAGTTCAGTCCTCGTTGAAAAGCTGGCAGCACACCCATTCAGGATTTTAGTACTATCTGAAGAGTTCGATGATTGTCCTTCTCTGTTCCTGGATTGCCCTGATGCAGATATTCAGGTTCTGAATTGTCCTGCTCAGACAGGTTGGGAAGCAGATATTATTGTGATATATGTTTCTGCAGAAAATCAGTTAAAACTTGTTAACTCTATCCGTGAATTCGTAACTAAAAAAATCGTTCTGAATATTTCTGAATTAAGGAGAGAGGGTTCATTGAATGATGAAATTGATCTTGAATCGCTGTTGCCTTATTCCAGATTGATCAATCTGAGTTTTATTGAGAATGTTGAGGGACAGTTATTATTTTCTATTTCCGGAAGAGACCAGGATGCGCTTGAGGAAACTAAAGCAATACTTAAACAAGCAGGAATTGCAAATGTTCCTTATGAATTATCAGAATCAAATTAATTATAAACCATAAACAAACAAAAATGAAGAAAACAATTTTTATTGCTCTTGTAACATTAATTAGTCAGGGTACAGTTCAGGCACAAACAAGCTGGAAATCAGACAAAGCCCATTCGAAGTTAACCTTTTCGGTGGTTCACCTTGGTATTTCGGATGTTGAAGGACTGTTCAGAAATTTTGATGCAACAATTACAGCAACAAAAGCAGATTTTAGTGATGGAGTTTTTGAATTAACTGCTGATGTAAAATCAATTGATACTGAAATCGAAATGAGAGACAATCACCTGAGAAGTCCAGACTTTTTTGATGCTGAGAAGTTCGATAAAATTACCTTCAAAAGTACATCAATAAAGCCTGCAGGTAAGAATAAATATACACTGAGTGGCAATCTGACTATGCATGGTATTACCAAAGCGGTAAGTATGAACCTACTTTATCGTGGTACTATCGTACATCCGATGAATAAAACGAATGTTGCCGGTTTTCAGTTAACCGGTTTATTAAAGCGTTCAGACTTTAATATTGGTCCTAATTTCAAAGCTCCGATGATTAGTGATGAAGTTGAGATTAAAGCAGATGGTGAGTTTGCAGCAAAATAATTAGGTATAAATCTTTAAGGTTGAAAATGGCTGTCTGATCAATCAGGCAGCCATTTTTTTTTTAATGAATGATTACTAATTCAGCACTCAGGATACAATTCGTTTCCTGACTCTGCTCAAAGTCTCGGGTGTGATACCTAAATAGGATGCAATCATATGTTGCGGAACTCTTGCTACAATATTGGGATATGCAGAAAGGAGTCTGAGGTATTTTTCGTCGGCATTGTCACTTAATGATGCGGTAAGGCGCCGGTGTGTTGCAACCATGTTTGCCTGACTCAGAAGTCTGAAATAGCGTTCGAACTTGGGTACCCTTTCATATAATTCATCCAGCGATGATCTGGAAATTAGCAGCAATTCAGAATCTTCTATTGCTTCTATATTATATACAGCGGCCTCTCCGGTTAAAAAACTGTAAACATCTGATATCCACCAGCCTTCAGGGGCAAATTGCAGGATGTGCTCATTTCCTTTATTATCCACACTGTAGGAACGTAATATTCCCTTTTCAACGAAAATAAGATTTTTGCAGATATCATCCTGCTGTAAAATATATTGTCGTTTTCTTAACTTTTTAGGGCTGAAGAGGCTTTTGCAAATATCTTTATCAACATCACTAAGCTTAATTTTCTCTTCAACTTTTGAAAAAAGGACTTCAAACATTTAATTAAATTATTAAAATCAAAGATGATGTTTTAGTTTAATTAATCCGAAATCTAATCTCAATCGAACTATGTTATGAAAGAAATTGCCTTATTAAAAAGAATTGTTGGCATATATTAGTATTTTTAGTGACCTAAAAAACCATGCCTAAAAAACCTAAATTCTTCAATTGGTCATTAAAGAATCTGTTATCTACTATACCAGATCCTCTTGAGCAATCCCGGGTCAAGATTCTGTATACCTTTCTGATTTTATCAATATTGAAGGTATTAATTGTTATTCCTTTTGCCTATCATAGTAAGCAGCTTCCGCAATTGAAACTTGCACTTATCTTACTTTTAGCCTATACATTTCTGACTAAATTATTACTAAGCCATAAAAGATATGCTGTTCTAATTTCCCATTTTATGATTTTAATGGGTTTAGTGATCGTCATTTTTGTACTTTTTGGCTTTGCAAAAACCATTAATATAATGGCAATGCAGTTTATGTTTATGATGATTTTAAGTGGCTTTTATTTATTGAACAGAGGTTTTGGTGTATTTTATTCCATATTGGCGGTTATTCCAGTTATCCTGTTTATGATTATAAATGGGGATCTGCAAAATCTTCACAACAGTACAGAAGGTTTGGGATCACCTACTTATGAGATAATGATTTTTCTGAATTTTGTCACAATGATACTGGGGCATTATTTGTTTTATCAGGCATTGATCCGAAATGTTAAAGAGAAGGAATTACTGAATGAAAAACTCCTTATCGCAGTGAATGAAGCAAATATTGCTGCTCAGTCGAAGTCTGACTTTCTTTCTACAATGTCGCATGAATTAAGAACACCTTTAAATTCTGTTATAGGGATGGCTGAATTGCTTAGTGATGAGCTCACGAGTCCTGAACAGGAAGAAAACCTCAAAATTCTTAATTTTTCTGCCGCCAGTCTTCATACATTAATTAATGATATTCTGGATTTTAATAAGTTGGGTTCTGAAAAACTTTATTTGGAATCGATTGCAGTCAACCTGCATTCTTTAATTCATAATATTTGTTCTGGTTTGAGGATACAGGCAAAGGAAAAGGGGCTTGAACTAGTTCTTGAAATAGATGAAGAATTAAAACAAATCCCAATCTCCACTGATCCAACACGTATTAGTCAGATATTATTTAATTTGACAGGTAACGCCATCAAGTTCACTTCAAGCGGTAGTGTAAAGATTCAGGTAAGGATTCTTGATAAAGATGCTGATAAAATCAATGTTCGTTTTTCAATCACAGATACAGGAATTGGTATTAATGCAGAAAAAATGGAATCCATTTTTGAACCTTTTACACAGGCTTCAACAAGTACAACACGTAATTATGGTGGAACCGGTCTTGGTCTTGCCATAGTTAAGCGTTTACTTACTCTATTTGAAAGTTCTGTACATCTCGAAAGTGAAGAAGGAACAGGGTCGAAGTTCTGGTTTGACATCAGCTTTAAACGAAATAACCAGGCATTAGATAATGATAGCACCGGAAAGGAGCAAATCTTCGACCTAAATGGTTTGAGAGTACTTGTGGTTGAAGATAATCCGGTAAACAGTTTGCTGCTTAAAAAGATTTTCCAGAAATGGAGTAATATTCCGGATTTTGCCAGAGATGGATATGAAGCTTTGGTAAAAGTTTCTGCCAATAATTATGATCTGATCTTAATGGATATTCACATGCCATTACTTGATGGTTATGAAACCACAATGAAAATACGTGAATTGTCTGACAAGGAAAAATCTACTGTGCCAATCATTGCCTTAACGGCATCAGTGTCAAATAATCTAAGCGATAAAATCCGTGAAGCGGGGATGAATGGTTATCTGTCAAAGCCTTATAATCCCAAAGAACTTTATTCAAAGCTTAGGGAGATTGCATTAAGAAAAAATAGAAAATAAATCGAAAGGCCCTGTATCAATTGATACAGGGCCTTTCGATTTAATGTTAAACTAATCAGCTTGATAATGGCGGACCAACAGGCACATTAATTCTCTGACGGGTGCTAGGGAGAATAACTTTCTTCGCAGTGAACTTTGAGGTAAGATACTCACCATGATGTATATTTCCTGACATCGTATCTCCACTTAAAGTTCCGGAGAAAGTGAATGGAACATTGTCCGCAAGCATTCTGGAGGAACTCCTGAATATCACTTCATTTCCATCAATTGTCCCTTCAAGTTCATTGGTTGTAAAGGTACTCTTGTGAGAACCTTTAAGCCAGTTTGAATCCTGTTGCTCAATACTGAAAGTATGTTTACTCACTTCATTGAAATACTCTATAGTTACATCCCAGCGCCCTTTAAGATCAGCTGAAGGAGCTTTCATCTCAGGAGTTGCAGGACGTTTCATGTTCAGTGCGTTGAAGATGCGATCGGCTACAATTTTATCATCACCAGGTTGCATCATCCATGCTGCTACAGAAATTGAAGTTAAATTTTCTGATGCTGGAGTACCGCGACGACCACCACCGGCACTTAGTGCAATTCGAGGTGTGGTAGTTGAAAGGTAAGTAGCTATTTCCTGTCCGGTTGCATTAAATTTAGCCGGGTCCCAGGATATATTTAAGTTTGGAGTACGGTTATCAAGACCCACAGGCTGACGAATACTGGTGGTTACTCCGTTTATTGCAGAAACACGTTTTGCAATGGTTTCCAGATAGCCGGTCCATGTGATTTCTTCTTGAGCATGATTGCGTTTTGTCCATGCTTCAACAGCTGCAAGCATACCAATTTGTTCTTCCTTACCAACTTTGTTGTCACGTCCGGCTCCATGATGTGGAGCACTTGCCTGCCAGGCAGCCATTAGAAGTTTTTTATCACCCAATAGTAAACCTGCACTCTGTGGCCCACGTATTGCTTTCCCGCCACTGTATGCAACCACTGTTGCGCCATCAGCAAGGTGAACATTTGGTTTTAATGTCAGAGCTTCTGCCGCTGCATCAACTAGTACCGGAATACCTTTTAACTTGGCAGCCTTTGAGATTGCATATACAGACAAAGGTCCGGTATCTCCAGGTTTTGTTGGCATCATATAGATCATCGCAGTTCGTGGACTCATCGCTGCCTCAAGTTCTTCCTGTGTGTCAACAGTAATTATTTTTACTCCAACATTTCTGACAGCATGATCATAAACATTTCGGGATCTGCGAGGGATAATTACTTCGTCTTTTTCAATATCTGAAAGATCTGGTACACGAACTAATTTTTCAGGATTACCGCCTGTAACGGCAGCTATGGTAGTGATTTTTATACCTCCGGCACAGCCAGAGGAAACTACTCCCCATTCAGCGCCCGACAATTCGGCAAGTCTTTTTCCAACACCCATTGCCAGTTCATCAAGCTGAACATAATTAGCTTGTGCATTATACATCGCTTCTTTAGCTTCGGGAACTAAAGTAGATGCACCAATAATAGTAAATGTACCACGACAATTGATTACCGGTTCAACTCCCAGTGATCGGTAAACTTCAGGCCCGAATTTCATTGGCCCTGCAGCACTGTTTTCTCCACCCAGCATTCCAATCATGCCTGTGCTTTCAGCATTGCTGGCAGCCTGAGCACTTCCAACAATTCCGCCGGCTAATGGCAGCATCGTCAGACCTTTAATTACGTCTCTACGTTTCATTTAAATATTTGATTTAAGTTTATTTTATTTTACAAAAAGATACCTCTCGAGGAATTAACTAATTTAAGGACTTCAATAAAAAATACAACCTAATATAGGTACTATTCGTGTTACATCAATCCGGATTCATTTTACTTATTTAACCTTCTGAATTCAATTACTTCCTGTAGACTTACTGCACTGGCACTATTCCCAAAACTGGAACGGATATAAGTCAGAATATTGGCAACTTCTTCATCTTTAAGGAAATTATGTGCAGGCATCAGACCATTATACGGTTTACCATTAACAATAATTTCTCCGTTTAAACCCTTTAATACAACATTTAGAAGCTTCGTTTTATCACCGGTTACCCATTCAGTCTCTCCGAGTGGAGGAAAGCGGTTACCATCGCCCTTGCCATCATTCTGGTGACAGGCAGAGCAATAGGTGTTATAAAGCGCAGCTTCTGGTTTAATTTTTCCTTTTTCCAGGTTGTCTTTAATTTTATCAGGTGTGCGAATATGAGAAAGGAGCTTATGTTTTTCCATTTTAGCGAGCTGAGCATTTCCAAAAGTCTTTTTATTACCCTTAAACATTACCCGCCAGATACGGCCCTTCTCTGTTTCACTAATATATAATGAACCGTCGGGGCCTTCAGCAATACCCATTGGACGCATTTTGGCATCCCTAACATTAACAATCGGATCCACTCCGGCAAATCCGTCTGCAAACACCTCCCAGTCGCCCGAAGGTGCACCATTTTTGAATGGGACAAAAGCTACAAAATAACCTGATTGAGGATATGGCGCACGATTTGTCGACCCATGGAAGGCGATAAATGCCCCATTTTTATAACGTTCAGGAAATTGATTGCCCTGATAAAAGTATAAATCGTTTGGTGCCCAGTGACCAGGGAAGCCGATTAATGGTTGTGCAAGTTCCCTGCCCTTGCCTTCCTTTTTGCCATCACCCCCATATTCTGGAGTCATTAATTTCTTTTTTTGAATCTGATCATAGTAATAATATGGCCATCCTGCATCATCGCCTTCCTTAATTTTCAGGAATTCTTCAGAAGGTAGTACAGCACTTTCCCATGGGGTATAAAGCTCCGGAAAGAGACGATGAAGATTGTCCCTGCCATGCTGCACTACGTACAGACTCTTATCTGCTTTGTTCCAGTCCATAGCCACAATACTACGTAATCCGGTAGCGAATAATGTTCCATCCTTTTGAGTCAGGCCAATTTTATTTGCATCAAAACGCCAGATACCACCGTGTTGCACCAGTTCAGGACATGGACTTATTCCCGGTTGACCCGGTTTTCCTCCCGGTGTATTTGCCATATCCATACAGTTATTAGAAGGGGTTCCAAATGGAACATACATAAACCCTTTATCATCGAATGATACTGGCTTGGTAATATGCCAATGTGCGCCATGCCCATGGTCATCGGTCAGGACAGTTTCCATCGGACTATCAGGAATCAGTTTGCCCGGAGTCAGTTTGCTCCTGTAAATGGCCAGTGAAGAACTGTAGTAAAGATATCCCTTATGAATCCTCATTCCATTAGCTAAACTTCCTACATCTTTATAACTGCCAAAGTGCTGAATAATATCAGCCTTGCCATCATTATCTGTATCACGCATAGCGACATTACCGCCCTTGTCTGAAAATCTGAGTTTTACATAAATATCGCCATTGTTATTTACTGCAAGATGGCGTGCCGGGCCCAGACTATCGACAACAACTACCGCCTCAAAGCCATCAGGGAACGTAAGCCCGCCATTATCGGGGTCAGACGGTGGCAGCCCTCCGGGGTTTCTAAACAATGTGAGACTTAGGATACTGATAATAAAAAGGCAGGATAGGACATAGAAAATAGATTTTTTGAGGGATTTTCCAGTAAATTTCAGTTTCATATCAAAAGGTATTTTATATTTCTTAATATTATTTCATATCAGATCTTTCTTAAAACAAACACTATTTTCAATTCCTGCGTACTGTCCGTAATTTGGAATAATATCATAGCCACTCTTTTGGTAAAGTCCAATGGCTTCAACCTGTCTTTTCCCGGTCTCTAAAATGCATTTTTCAAAGTTCATTTCTCTTGCCCAGTTCTCTAGTTCAACCAATATCAGCCCGGCAAACCCTTTACCTCTGTTTTCGGGACTTGTGAACATTCGCTTGATCTCCATTGTTTTTGGATCATATTGTTTTATTGCTCCACAGGAAATTGCGATGCTATTTTGGTAAGCTACGATAACATGCCTGATAAGATCAATTTTATTAAACTGAGAATAAAATGAATGTTCTTCTCCATCCCTCACTGCAAGATCTGCATCGAGATCTTTAACCAGCCTGATAAAATCTTTGTTGGCGGAGTCTGTTCTAATTAAACTGATCATTTATTTATTCGAATTCATGATCTGAAGGAAAATTTGTGATTCAAATTGCTTTGAATCAAACATACAAAAAACAGTTTTTGATTTTTGTAACAAATACTGTGAGGAAATGCCTATTTACCTAAGGATTCTTCCTTTTTCATATAAGCTGCAATATGCTGTTCATTAGAATCTTTGCTTTTAGATAAGGATTCTATGATTCGTTTTTTCTCTTCTTCTGTTCGATTCTGACTTAGTTTTTTCTTTGCCTTTATATCTGTAACTACAATTTTAAATGCGACAATTCCTTTAGACATTTTTAACTTATATTCCTCGGGAAAATTATCCCACTGTTGCCTGTAAGTACTTTCATAATTGTCAATTGTAGCTTCCAGTATTTTAGATATTTCATCAGTTTCTGTAATCAGTTCCCCCTTGCCGTAAGCGTGAATCGATATGTAATTCCAGGTTGGTACATTAAGCTCTTTGGTATAATTTACCGGTGAAATATAGGCATGTGGTTCACTAAAAATTACCAGAATATCCTTGTTTTCAATATCCTTCCAATGATCATTTGCTTTTGCAAAATGGGAGCTTAAAATGATCTGCTCATCTTTTACTTTTATAAGAAATGGCAGGGGGGTGGCAACAGGTAAATCGTTTTTTGCAGTTATAATATACGCAAAACTAAATTGTTTCATAAAGTCAACAATTTCGTTTCTGTCAGTTAAGCGGTTAAATTCAGGAATGTACATTACTTATATAATAATACTTTTCAATTACCATTTATGCGGTTATTAGAAATAATCAATTTTATTCTTACAGGTTTATGCTTTCTTTACCTGTGGCCTGATTGAAGTCAGGTCAGCAATTTTAATGGGTTTCCCACTGTCGATGCTGTTTCTGGCAGCTATACCGGTCAGTATGGCCAAAGCACCATCACGCAGGCCGGCAGCCTGCCTGTGAGGATCGGTCTGGTTAGGTAAAAATATATGCTGCTTCATGCGCTCATCACCACCTCCATGTCCGCCTTCGGTATTTGATATTTTGAAAATTTCACGTTTGCCAAAGTTGCTGGTCAGTTGGATTTCATCAAAACCTTCTTCTTCCCATGGTTGTCGTTCTTTGATCCATGCGTCCAGTTTGCCCTTGGTTCCATTGAACGAAATACGGTAGCCCTCATAGGGTGAATAAGCTGTTAATGAATAACTTACCTGGACTTTGTTAGCATATTTAATCTGAACTGCCATTTTATCAAAGATGTCGATATCTTCCTTCCAGACACAGCCATCACGCAGGTAGCCATCATATTTTTCATTTTCTACATAGAGTTTCATCATAGCTGGACTCTTGGTGATGTCCCAAAAGAAGTCACAGTTTTTAGTATGCGGACAGGTACGGCAATGGGTGTGCCTGAATGAATTATTCTTGCCATAAAACTCCAATGCACCATAGGCGAAAACTTCTTCCGGATCAGAGTCTATCCACCAGTTTAACAGATCAAAATGATGAGATGCTTTATGAACCAATAATGAACCTCCTTTTTCACGCAAACGGTGCCATCTTCTGAAATAATCTGCCCCATGGTTAGTATCCAGATACCAGTGGAAATCAACTGAAGTGATCTTGCCGATTGAATTCGAACGAAGCAATTCATAAATCTTTGCCCGGTGCGGGGAATACCGGTAATTAAAAGTCACCCTAACGCTTTTGCCAGTTCGTTTTTGAGCTTCCAAAATTGCCTGGCATTTTGTCTCATCAGTTGTGAGGGGCTTTTCTGTGATGATATCTGCACCCATTTCCATCCCTTTGATAATGAATTCATGATGCGTATTATCTACTGTCATTACCATCAGAATTTCAGGCTTTGTTTCGCGCATCATTTTGTCAAAATCGGTAAAGGTTGGACAACTAACACCCATACCTGATTTCATAAGTCTCAATCGACCTTCATTGATGTCACAAAGTCCAACGAATTCAACTTCATTGCCATACTTCTCAAGCACCGATTTACCCCACATTCCTGTTGCCCTGACTCCAAGGCCAACCATAGCGATTCGTTTCTTTTTTGCCGGATTTAATAAAGTCTCAGCTGTGGCAGGCAATATTGCAGAACCTGCAAGGACGGTACTTGTCTGAAGGATAAAATTTCTTCTTTTCATATTTATTCAGGTAGAAGGAGATCATAAAGATTCCCGAATTTGACTGATACTAAAGTGTTCAAAAACAATCAGGAATCAAATTAAATTATTTTTTTGTTAAGGGATGAAATATTTGCCAGCTATGCCAGTATTCCTGGTATGCATTCAGCTTTTTAAGATTTGATTTGGTCGAATCAAGTGATATGCCTATAAAATTATAACGATTATCGGCAGTGATTAGGGTGTCATTAATCATGCTAAATATTTGTTTACTGTTCTGTCTTTCAACAGCGACAAAACTCTTTTTGTCTTTGGATAAGAAAATAGCTATGGGCTTGTCACCCAGTTCATCATGAATTATTCCTTCCTTTTGCAAACGATTCCAATCGTAAGCCTTACTTTCAGATCCACTCTCTACTCCAATAACCCATGATTTGTCTTTCCATGATCCCAGATCACGCAATGTTAATTTGCTTTTTGAGGCCCCGGATTCATACATGCTCATCTCTTCATATTTTTCCTTAAATTCCTCGTCGGCTTGCATAATTAGTGTATTCGGATACAATTCAATCCACTTTTCAAGGGTAGTTTGTATGGAAGGTACTTCGGGTAAAGTTTTTCCTTTCAGCGGACCAGCAACTGCCTTCCCACTTACCTGTCGCCACCATGAACCTGTACCTTTATCTTCGAACATGGCATTAAAATGGTCCATTCCCACCAGTCTGAATTCTTCGGGTTTACCTTCAATAAGTGGTTCAAAAACCCTTCCCGTGCGGCAAACAGTACAGTAGGTTACCATAATCGGTTTTCCGGCAATACTATCTCTTACCTGATGATGATAACCCAAAAACTGGATTGGGTAGGCTTTTGATTCTCCATTAAGGCTGATGCCTAAAATGATACGGCCTGTTTCAACTTTATTCTCTTTAGAATTTTTGAATATTACTGAAACCGGTTGCTTGAACATACTGTCGGCAGCCATAATAAAGTTGCAGGCAAATACAATTCCTGTAACCAACAAAATTGCCAGAGAAGGAAGCCATCTTGAGAAAGAAAATGCATGTTTAATGCCAGCAAGAATCATCAGTAGAAAAAGTATACGAAACAGCCAACGCCAGGAATAGAGGAAGTAGGCCCCATCCAAACTTTCAATTTTCTGGCTGCCGGGCATCGGCATAATGAAATACACGTTGGCGATCTCAAATAGAATCAGAAAAAGAACCCCGAGATAAAATAGTTTTTTCATTGATCAGATATAATTATGGCTGTGTTAATATAGCCATTTCTCATAATTATCCTCCAATTCTAGTCTGATCGGTTTACCCTTATATTTAGATTAAATGGATAAATCGGATACAATTGTTGAAAGAAATTGTCAGGATTTTTTATTTGAAAAAGCTATTTTCCCGGCTAAATATGCCATTGGAATATATGCTCCAGCTATATCCAGAATACTAAACCATAGTGGAGATGGGAGCAAAATAACATTAGTTATACCACCTGCCAGAAAGAGGATGCCAATAAGCAAAGCAAATTTCATCTGGTGACTGGCAGCAATTTTTGCAGCCAAAAATGCACCAGCAAAAGTCCCTAATGCATGTGCCAGAAAGGGCATGAGATAGTGTTTGGGCTCGAAAAGGTGCATACTTGCTCTCAAACCTTCCATTGTGGTGACGTCTGCTCCATTTGGTGGTGGAATAACAGAAGCACTGATCATAATAATTCCTCCGTTCAGCAGGCTTCCGCACAGAAAACCTGCTATCACGGCAATTATATTTTTAAGAATTGGATTCATATCTGATTTCCAAATGTTACCGTTCAATTGAATTACA
>NZ_DASWXT010000065.1:0-34953 GCF_036405355.1 Daejeonella sp. | reverse complement strand
GTAGGCTTATCAGAAATGACCTGTGTATCCGCCTGAAGCTTGTATCCGGCAGGAGTTCTGCGAGATATTTCATGGTCATATGTATTATGTAATTGCCCTTTAAAGTATTGAGGATAATATAATCTTTGATGGATTGGGCATATAAAATATCACTATGCTCAACTTTTACCATCTTCCCATTAACTTTAAAATAGGAAAATGAGTTTTCTGCTTTTGGACTTACATTCTGTTTCAGAAATTTAGCAATAGCAGCAAGGAATCTGTCGTAAGTGATCGGTTTTAATAAGTAATCGACAGCTTCAAGCTCATAACTCATCACAGCATGTTCTGAGTAGGCTGTGGTAAAAATAAATGCAGGTGGGTTTCTCAAAGATTTAATAAACTCAATGCCGCTCATAAAAGGCATTTTAATATCCAGGAAAATCAAATCAACATCTGACTGGCTAATACAGGTAAATGCTTCAACTGCATTTCCGCACTTCTTTAATAATGTCAGACCTTCAGTTTTATTGATATGGTTTTCAATGACTTGTTGCGCAAGAGGTTCATCATCAACTATAATACATCTTGTCATGGGTTTAAAATTAATATTAAACGCAGTTCGTAGCTATAATCACCTTCAAGTATTTCCATTTTGTGTGCGCCGGGATATAGGATCTGAAGCCTTTTGGCTATATTCTCAAGTCCGATGCCTTTGTTTGCGGATTTCTTTGCCTGGTCTGATATTTTACTATTTCTGATTTCGGCTGATAACTCATTTTCTACCAGACTTATTATAATATGAATATAGCCCTCATTGATTTCTTCTCGGATACCATGTTTGAATGTGTTTTCGATGAATGGAAGCAGTAATAAAGGCTCAATCCGGGCAGTTTCATTTATTCCCTGACTTTCAAAAGTGATGCAGATTTTATCTGAATATCTAATGGCTTCCACCTCAGTATAGGTTTTGAGAAAGTCTATTTCCTGTTTTAGCTTCAGTTTCGGTTTGGATGCTTCATATAAAATATAGCGCATTATGTCTGAATGTTTGGCTATCAGAGGAGCAGCTTTTTCAGATCCCTGCAGGGTAAGGGAATAGATATTATTCAGGGTATTGAAGAAAAAATGTGGTTGAAGCTGGATTTTTAGGTAATTAAGTTCTGCGTTTAACTGTTGCTCTTTTAGTTCTCTTAATTGTTTTTCCTGCTTTTGCGACCTGATGAAATATGCGAGAGCAGTAATCACTAACAGCTCCCTGAAAATATACATTAAACTAAAATTCAGACTTACTGTATTTCGAAAGTTAATTCCCTGTGCTGATTTCAGATTCACTTTAGAAAAGTTTAGCTCAGAAACCAACCAGTTGATCAGCGGGGTATAAATATTAAAGAGAAATAGAAATAACAGAAGATAAATGGTGAATTGAATAAAGTGCTTTTGGAACAGGTGTTTTTGCAGGATAAACTTGTAATAGATCAGATATGGTACCATGTACAACAGCCCGGATAAAATCCTGTAGGGTATAGATTGAATAACCAGTAATGAATTGCCTCCCGGTTCTCGAAGGTTAAATTCTACATCAGATAATAAAGGAAACAAGAGGAAGTAGCACAGGAAGAATACCGTTTCAATCCTGCCGGATTTATTGTTTAGCCACCTTTGATTTGATTTCATAAGGCATTAAGGTATAAGAAAATTAATCTTCCTGATCAAAGAGCTCGATATTTACGATGTTTTTTCGACAAAAGCACTCATTTTTTCGACAAGTATCTTAAAGTTCTTTTTTGTCTAATTTATTGGCACTAAGGTCTAATAACTTATTGAGATGGATTTCAATGCAATAAGTTTGTTGAAAATAAATCAGATAAAAATGAGAAGATCAGGATTGATAACAATTGTATTAAGTCTAATGTATGGTATTGCTTCAGGACAGGATGCTAAGGATATAATAAACCGGGTACTCAAGGCACAAACTTCATTAAAAACAATTTCTTATACTCTCGATCGCAGGGATACGCTGCTTACAAAAGATGTTCGTACAATGAGCGGAAATGTAAAGTTGGAAACAGATGACAGAAACACAAATACAATGGGTTTTAAATTTTGGGCAAAAAAAGACGGAGAATTGGAGGAGAGAGTATATGATGGCTATGTCGCTTATACTATAAATCCACAGACTCAAACATATACCCTGACTACCTCAAAATCCGGTATATCGAATATCCTGAACGGTGGTGGTGGTCATATTGTTTTTCCTGATCTGGTTAAATTAGATACATCGAAAGCCAGCGGCTTTTTTGTCAGAGAAGATGAACGCAATTACTATTTAACGCTTACTTATCCTGATTATAAAGCAGAAAATGTAACGAACAGGTTTAAGATTTTTACTATCGACAAAAAAGTGATGCTGCCCCTCGCCATGAAAAATCATCAGGAAAGTTATGGCAATATTCAGGATCTCTATTATAAAGTGAGAGACTTAGAAATTAATGAGCCTGACTTCAAATACGATTTTACCTCGCTGGCCTTTCTGGATCAGTATAAACAGCAGGTTTCTGTTCAGGGAAGTATGAATTTGCCCATTATGACCCTGAAGGATCATGATGCTCCTTCTTTTAAACTCAGTACATTTTCCGGAGAAATGATGTCTTCTTCCGATTTTAAAGGGAAAGTTGTTCTGCTCGATCTTTGGGAAATATGGTGCAGTCCCTGCATTGCGGCAATGCCTAAGCTTGAATCTATATATGAGAGATATAAAGATAAAGGCTTGCTGGTATACGGAATAAGCAGCGATATCAGAGGGCTGAGTGCTGCAAAGAATATGGTGCTGAAGAAAGGAATCAAGATTCCTATGCTGATTGGGAATGAACAATTCAAAAAGGATTACTACATCAGTTCTATTGCTTTGCCAATGTATTTGCTTATTGATAAAAGTGGAAAGATAAGTTTGCTCTCAAATGGGTTTACCGATGAGATAGAAGATGAGATAAAGAAAGCTCTTGCTTCTGGCGGCTAATCCTGTGTCCCCGTTAAAAAACCGGGTTATCCCTGATTGGGAGTTTGGCAAACTTCTCGACCTCAATTGCGGGGCAGCCAAAATCCTCGACTACTTTTCCGAGGATCAGATAACAGCCCTTTCCTCTGAAAGGATAGGAAGGAGTATTATTCGGGAAATGAATTGTGTCCAGGAATTCACCCTCTGCATCCAGAAAAGTACCGAACCACATTTTCTTATTATTTTTTGTGCGGACTGTCTTTTCACAGACGTAATTGCCTGCTAACCGGATTGTTTTGTTGAGGTGCTTTGATAAGTCTTTTGCTGCAACATCCCCGTGGTAGTCCGATTTCATCAGGTCGAACATGCTCATGCTTAGTGGATAACCTAATAATTCAAGCTCATTATAGGCATCTTCCAGTATCGAGCTTTCCAGTTCGGGCAGATAGAGTTCTTTCGCTTCGGTACAGAACAGTTCGGTATCCTGTTTAGGCACAATTTTGCTGCCGAGGTAATTATGTACTTCCCATAGCAGTTCTTTTTTGTTCTTTCCGCAGAACCTTAGGGCTCCGATACGGATCAGGATAATGGCCTGATCGAGTGTGATTCCGGTTCGTTTGATAAAATCGGCGAGGTCGCGGTAGGGACCATTGGCTTCCCGTTCTGCCGGGATGAGCTCGATGTATTGGTTTTCGAGTCCCTGGAGGCCAATAAAACCCAGCCACACATCTTTACCTCTGATCCTAACCTTCGCTTCACTATTGTTTACGCAGGGTAAATGCACCCGGGCACCCGATTTCTGAAGCTCATGAACATAGACCCAGCGCTGGTAAAAGCCGCCGTAATTATTCAGTACGGCTACCATAAACTCCATGGGATAATAAGTTTTGAGGAAGAGGCTCTGGTAACTTTCTACAGCGAATGAAGCGGAGTGGGCTTTTGAGAAACTGTATCCAGCAAAAGAGGAGACCTGTCGCCAGACTTCTTCGGTAGTTTTCTCATCTCTTCCAATCTCTTTGGCGCGGTCGAAAAATCGCTGAACCAGGCGATCGAATTCTTTTTTAGAGCGGTATTTCCCACTCATACCCCGACGCAAAACGTCGGCATCTGTGAGATCGAGCCCGGCATAATGATAGCAGATCTTGATCACATCTTCCTGATACACCATTACGCCGAAGGTTTCCCGAAGATGCTCTTTCATTACCGGATGCAGGTATTCGACATTTTCGGGATCATGGTAATTGCTGATATAGGTCTTCATCATACCCGAAGATGCTACTCCGGGGCGGATGATTGAGCTTGCGGCAACGAGCGTCAGATAACTCTCACATCCCAGCTTTTTCAGCAGTTGCCGCATGGCAGGCGATTCGATGTAAAAACAGCCGATGGTTTTACCTGTTTTTAATTTCGCATTGATTTTCGGGTCTTTCATGAAGGAGCTGACCGCATGGATATCCAGTTTTGTTTTCTGATTTTCGAGGATCAGACGGACCGCCTCTTTAATATGCCCGATGCCTCTCTGGCTCAGAATATCGAATTTTTCATATCCGATGGCTTCGGCTTCATACATATCCCATTGCACGGTAGGCATACCTTTGGGCGGCAGATCCAGTGCAGTATAATAGGTGATCGGTTCTTCTGAGATCAGCACACCTCCTGCATGGATAGAACGCTGGTTTGGCATATGCTGCATCATACTCTGAATGGCCAGTATCTTAGCAAAAGTCGGGTTGTTCCGGTTCTGTTCCTGTTTTGTAGGGTCAGTAAAACTATCTATCTCCTGAGCCGGTAAGCCCATTACCTTGCTGATCTCCCGGATGATGGAGCGGTCTTTAAACGTACTCATCGTTCCGAGTAATGCAGTGTGATTGCTGCCGTAACGTTTAAATATATAGTCCTGCACATCTTCCCGTTCATCCCAGCTGTAATCGATGTCGAAGTCGGGCGGGCTACTCCGCTGTCGGTTCAGGAAGCGTTCAAAATACAGGTCGAGTTCTATAGGATCTACATCAGTGATACGCATGCAGTAAGATACGATGCTGTTTGCCCCTGAGCCTCTTCCGATATGATAATAGCCTCTGGCCATCGAATAGCGGATGATATCCCAGGTAATCAGGAAATAAGCAGAGAAATGCAGCTCATTAATAACCGCAAGTTCTTTCTGTACCCGTTTTAAAGCTTCCCTGTTCGAGCGGCCATAGCGGTATTCCATTCCTTCAAGGGCGAGTTTCTCCAGCAGGGCTTTGTCATCTTTTGTCGATCCGGTAAATGTCTTCCGGTTCTTTGAGCCCTTTTCAAAGCTGCTGCTGCAGTCGTTCATGAGTTTCTCGGTATTACTAATAATAAAGGGATAGCCTTCATAACGTTTTTTCAGCTGATCAGGGGAGAGGAACACCTCATCTTCATGGCAGCAATCATTTTTTCCGATCTTGGAGAGCAGGGTGTTCAGGTCTATTCCTTTTAAATAAGTATGCAGGCGATGCTCTATCTTATTGCTAACCGTTACGCTATGCAGAGCCACAATTTTTTCCCTGATCCCTGATAAGGGCTTCCCGAAAAGATTGTTCAGATCCCGGTAGGGGATACCCAGGAATTCATTTTCTTTCAGATCCCGGTGTTCGTAGCTATATGGATATATGATGTAAACATTCTGAAAATCCCAGGGTTTGTCGGGCAGCTCCATACTGTTGAGATTGTAGAAGCTGAGGAAGTCATTCAACTCTTTCATGCCTTCCCTGTTGCGGGCTATGCCGATATACAGAAGTGCGGATGATTTCCTGAACTCGATACCTGTAATGGCTTTGATCCCCTTTTCCTGGCATTCTCTGATGAATTCCATCGCTCCCGTAGAGTTATTGATATCGGTAAGTGTCATTTGTTCTATCCCCATAGTTTTAGCTTGCTCTACCAGTTTTTCGACAGAGAGGGTGCCGTAGCGCAAACTATATTGTGAATGAACATTCAGGTACATGGCTCAAAGATTGATGTCGATGCTGGATGCCAGTTTTACAGCCTTCTCTCCAAACCTGTTCCGGATGCGGTCCATTGCCTGATAAAGTTTATACTGTTCTTCAGAAGCACCATAGAGGCTGATTTGTTCATTCCCGCTTACCAGTTGCGAAAGTTTAACTCCAACAAGGCGAATCAGCATGCGCCGGTTGTATAAGGTGTCAAAAAGCTCTTTTGCCTTGCTGATCAGGAAGGAATCCAATGAAGTATACGGAATCCTTGCCTGCCGGGTATGCGTTTCGAAATTGGAATATCGGATGGTTACGGTGATACAGGCAGCCAGTTTTTGCTGTGATCTGAGCTGAAAGCAGAGATCCATAACCATGGAACTAAGCAATTGTTTGATCTTCCGGGTATCAATGCTGTCGTTCTCGAAAGTGCTTTGTGTTCCGATCGATTTTTGCTCACGGTAAGGCAGTACCGGCGAATTGTCGATTCCCCGGGCTTTCTGCCAGAGACTTGTGCCATTATTGCCTAATACCCTGAATAATTGTTCCTGTGGGATCTGAGCCAGAGTATAAATATACCTTACCCCCATTTCGCTCAGCCGGATATAAGTAGCCTGCCCCAGACCGGGAATCTTTTTAATGGATAGCGGGTTTAGAAAAGGCTGAACCTCATCTTTCGAAACCTGCCGCTCTCCGTTCGGCTTGCATTCATTGGTGGCAATTTTTGAAACCGTTTTGTTGACCGACAGGCCGAAGGAAAGGGGAAGCCCGGTCTGCTTCATTACATACAGCCTCAGTTCATGGGCAAATTTCATGCAGCCATAAAAGCGATCCATTCCGGTCATGTCGATGTAGTGTTCATCAATAGAAGCCTTTTCAAGCAGAGGAACCCGCTCCTGCAGAATGTCGGTTACTATATGCGAATACTTGCTGTATTCATCCATATTGCCGCGGATAAAGATCGCATGCGGACAAAGCTGCCTGGCCATTCGCGATGGCATAGCAGAGTGGACTCCGAATTTCCGCGCCTCATAACTGCAGGATGCGACCACCCCGCGATCGGAACTGCCTCCGATAATCACCGGTTTCCCGATCAGGGAAGAGTTCTTCAGGAGCTCTACAGATACAAAAAATGCATCCTGATCGATATGAATAATGTGCGTGTCTTTTGACATAGTTTATTAGCAGGGGGGAACAAATTTATGCTAAAAATTTTAGTAAAATGAAAAATAGTTTGATAATTTGGCGATGGAAGATTAATGAGCAAATGAGGAATCAATTTGTCAATGTGTTAATTTGTCTATTTGTCGATTGAAATTGGACATGAAGAATATATTTCTTCTCCCTATTCGCAAAAGCTAAGTAATTAGCAAATTGGAATCCTGCTTTCCACCCTGCCCGTCATTCTCGACAAGTAAATTGATTTTTAATTCATGAGGATTTTTTCGCGAGGAGAGATCTTTGGCAGATTTATTTGAAAAATTTCAAAATAAATTAGGTGTAAAAGAAAAAATGATTTATAATTGTCTACTAAATCCATAGGATTTGTATTTATTACTGAAACAGGACTAGATTTCGCATTAACAATAGATCATAAAAGCATTGAACGACGTAAAAGTAAGGGTAGTTTCCCAGGAAAGGCGATGGAAAAAAATTGCTTATTTATCATTATTCAGTCTGGCAATACTCTTTGTTATATATGCAGTATATTCCTATGTTTCTTACCCTGCAGTTCTCGATTTGGGTAAAGAATTGTCGGCGCAAATTGATGATAAATTTTTATGGATGTTGCTCGTAGGCTTTTTAGCTCAAATGGTTGATGGTGCTTTGGGTATGGGTTATGGTGTAGTGTCTACAACGCTTTTACTATCAGGAGGCATGAACCCGGCGGTAATTTCCGGTAGTATTCATACTGCAGAAATGTTTTCAAGTGGGGCATCGGGCTTTAGTCACTATCGTTTTGGTAACGTGAACATGAAGCTGTTTAAAACGCTCCTGATTCCGGGTGTTTTAGGGGCAATTGTCGGAGCTGTATTTCTGGCCTATGCCGGTGAAAATTACGGTCAAATTATCCGGCCCATAATCTCGGTATACACGATGATCCTTGGAATCAGAATATTGACGAATGCATTCAAAGAAAAGCGAAAAGCACAAAAAGTTAAACGCGCCGGATTGCTTGCGGGTGCAGGAGGATTTCTTGATTCTTTCGGTGGAGGAGGCTGGGGACCTCTGGTCACCAGTACGCTCATTTCAAAGGGCCGGACACCTAAGTACGTTATCGGCTCGGTCAGTTTAACAGAATTCTTCGTGACAATGGCAAGTGCGCTCACTTTCTTTGTTATTTTGGGAGTAAGTCATTGGCAAACCATTCTTGGATTGATTATAGGAGGTGTTCTCGCCGCACCAATTGCCGCAAGGCTTGCAGGTAAACTGCCGCTTAAAAAAATGTTTATCGGCGTCGGTGTGATCGTTATTATTTCAAGCCTGCGAATTATCTGGAATTCTATTGATAAGGTTTTTTGAGGGCGCTGGGATTGTTGGGGCTAGGGATAGTTCGGCTTCTTTTCAGTAGGGCAATAATCAATCGGAAACGAATAAATTGGCAAATATTTTTTGCTTCCAGCTTTCTATATACAACTATAGATTTACTATTTAAAAATATTTACAAACATCAAACATCAGAGAACTATCAAACCTTTGCATGAACTGAATTTTTTATTATTTTTAATATTAAAACCAGAGAAATATGCTAAGTAAAACTAAAACTTTTTACTCAGGACTGTCAATTATTTTGATGGTTTGTCTGACAGGTTTTGTGCCTGATACCCGGAATGCGGATGAATCGATTAATGGTGCCTGGAAAACTCAGCAGAGTACTTTAGAGCAGGTTTTGCTGTTCTCAGACGGATATTTTATGCATACGATTTTTGATAGGGTGAATAAGCAGTTCATACAAAGCAGGGGAGGGACATATACCATTTCAGGCAAGGATTTAGCGGCTAAAATTGAATTTAATACCATTGATAAGGATCAGATCGGTCAGTCGATTACCTACAGCTTTTCTGTAAACAGGAATAAATTAAGCAGTGATATCAGCGGCAAAAAAGCTATCTGGGATATGCTCGATAAAGGTGAGGGTGAGATGGCGGGTACCTGGCGTATGTCGGGGCGTAAGACCGATGGGAAGATCGTAATTAATCCGCCAAGAGCGCGTAAAACCCTGAAAGTTCTAACCGGAACTAAATTTCAATGGGCAGCGATTAATGCTGAAACGAAAGAGTTTTTTGGTACTGGCGGAGGCTCTTATACCTTTGTCAATGGAAAGTATACCGAAAATATCGAATTCTTTTCCCGTGATAACAGCAGAGTAGGGGCCTCTCTTTCTTTTGACGGGAAATTAGTTGATGGGAACTGGCATCATTCGGGACTTAGTTCTACCGGAAATCCGATTTATGAGGTATGGTCAAAAGAACTGAAACAATAAGCTGGTTTCTTGTTCCCGACTTTTTCTTAGACCCTCCTTCTTGCAATTGGTACGTGTAATTTTCAATAGCAAACTAATATTTTGCTCCTGAAAACAGATCCTTCAATTTACAATAAGCACCTGCTGCGGTGGCATAGGCATAGCTTGCGAGTGCATTTTTTAAACTTTCCCGCTTTTTGAATTTCCAGATATCACTTTTCCATCTGGCAAAATTGATATCGTTAATCTGATCAAAGATCACAGAAATATTTGTTGTAAGGGAAAGTGCTGTGTGCCAGGTTCCACGCGGAATGAATAAGGTTTCTCCGGGAAGAATTGTTCCCTTTATAGGGGTGGAATTTTTGAATTTAGGATGTATTTTATAGTCTGGATTAAAAATATTAACTAGAGAGACATATGGGTTCCTGGGATCAGGATAGAGCATTTCATCCTGCCCCTGAGGGAAAATAGTTATTTGTTTCTCTCCATATACCTGGGTTATCCATGCATTGGTATAGTACTGGTCGATGTGTGCGAACGGAAACTGACAACCTAAACCTCCGATAAATAATTCGAGACTATTCCCCAGTTTGCCCGGGGGAAAAACCTTCTCTTCGAACCAATTGGGTTTAGCGTAACCCATATTAACCGGCTCAATCAATGGGAGTAATTCAGGTAACTGAGTCCGGATTTCGAAAATTGCAGGATATGGAGCCGGATTTTCAGGAGTGCTTACTGCAACATAATCTAAAATCTGACCGATGGTATATTCTTTATGATTGATAATGGTGCTCCGATCGTTAAAATGTTCTCTCAGATAATCTGGCGTAATTCCGCCATGAGCCTTCCAGACTTTTGAAGCATTTTCAAAAATAAGCGGTATCCTGGGTTTATAGTGTTCCTCCATAAACTCTTCATAGGATATCTGGGATTTTTTTTGAATAGTCATCGGTTTTTTAATTAAATATAATTATTATCATTTTATCCCATATTTAAGCTTTATATAATCAGAATTCAAAATATAAAAAGTTCAATTTTTTTTCGGCCTGAAAGGCGATACTACCCGTATACTTATGATCAATATTGAAGCTATTCAAGTGCCAGTTGCCATTTAATCCAATGAGCTCTTCATTATTATTATGCCATCCGTCGAGGCAGGGAATATTCCTGAGTTCATCATCCAGTCCTCTGGAACTTGCCTTGGCCAGAGCTTCTTTTCGTGTCCAGTACCTGAAAAAAAGTTCCTTGCTATCAGCCGCTTGTTGAATACAACTAATTTCCTGCTCACTGAAACTATGTCTAAGGATGTCAGAATAGTTGAAGCTGGTTTCAATTCGCTCAATGTCAACGCCAATCTCCGTATCAGAGATGGCAATCAGAATCAATTCACCGGAATGTGATACATTAAACCGGATTGTGTTTAATTCTGATCTCAGCTCCGGTTTTTTATTTTTACCAGCAATAAATTCGATCCCGGAAGGGGGAATATCTGTATATCTGCTAAGCAGAATCCTCAAGGCTACCCTCCTGGAGACAAACGAAGAACGGTCTTTGGAATGAAGAAAGCGGGATGCTTTTAAAAGTTCATCCTTACTGAGTATATTTCCTGGAATAAGGTTGTAGTCCTGCACACTGATTTTCCAGATATCTACCTGATTTTCTGATCGGCTTAATGTTTTTTTTTGCCATATAGGTTCTATATGTTTGCAGAAAATCCGGGTTGCTGACATGTAAGATATTATGTTATCCTCTTTTTTGTGCCGACTCATCAAGGCATTTCTGAAGAATTTCGGCAAACTCCTGATCATTTGGCGGAGCAAAAATATAATTATGCTCTCCGGGTATCTCATGTATCCTGATTCCTTTCAGTGCAAATGGCTTCCAGCCTAGATACTCGAAATCATCCATATAAAAAGTCCGTTTTTTTGCCCTGAAAAGCTCTATTGATCCATTATATGGCGTAAATACATACTTTTCCCAGGCTTGCATGTTTTTTATATCGATGTTATTGGCATATCCGAAAAACCCTTCCTGATTTTGTTCCCGACCATACTTAAGTTTCCAGTATAATTGGATGAACCTGCGTTTTATTGCTTCAGTTTTGTACTCAATTGTACGTTTAGGGTCTTCATTGAATAGGGTGAAGGTGTAAAGCAATTGTTTACTTAGGTATCTGGTCTTGTTGAATAATCTTGTAAATGTAGAATCGTACCGGTCAGACTGGTAGGCATAGGTATCAAACATGGCGAGCATTTTCACCTCCTTACCCATGGCCTTGAACTGCTTTGCCATCTCAAATGCTATGATACCTCCGAAAGAAAAACCTGCGATAGCATACGGTCCCTTTGGATTATGCTTTACTATTTCAGATATATAATAGGCAGCCATATCTTCGATTTTTTCCAATGGCTCGTCAATACCATTCAGTCCCCTGGCCTGTAGACCAAATACCGGTTGATCGGGATCCATATTTTTTGCCAGGGTATTGAAAAATAATACATTTAATCCGGCACCATGAACGATGTAAAGTGGCATTTTGCTGCCCTGTGGCTTGATTGCAACCAATGAATCCCAGGTAATGGATTTCGCATCCATTTCCAGCATCAGAGCCATCGATTCAACTGTACTGTGTTCAAACAAGCTGGCCAATGGCAGCCGTTTTCCCGTTTCTTTCTCCAATTGATTGAGAACCTGTAGAGCCATCATGGAATGCCCGCCTAATTCAAAAAAATCATCAAATACTCCCACGGCCTCAATCCCCAGATGTTCAGCCCATATATGCGCGACAAGACTTTCTACATCCGTCCTGGGTGGTACAAAACCTATTGTGGAATCCGGTAGATTATTAATACTATCCTTTTGTGAATTGGATTTAACTTTCTGTTCTGAATCAGTGATCCTACCTTTGGCAAGCTCAAATTGTTTCGCAAAATCTGAAAGTCCTGATATCTTAAACAAGGTGGTGATTGGTAATTTAACACCTGTCTCTTTTTCAAGGCGTGTCATTACCTGAACGGCTAAAAGCGAATGCCCACCCAGATCAAAGAAGTCGTCATTCAAGCCAAGCGATTCTATTTCTAAAACAGCTTTCCAAACCTCAGCAATCAGTTTCTCTGTCTCAGTTTTTGGGAGCGCTTGATTTTTGTTCTCCAGAAGGTTCTCATTAGGCTTTGGTAGTGCTTTTCTATCTATCTTTCCGTTTGGAAGTAATGGGAATTTGCTCAGGATAACAAAATCACCGGGGATCATATAAGAAGGCAATAACTCTTTAATGCCCTGTTTCCAGGATGCTATTTGAGTGGAATCCGGGTTATTGTCCTCTGTTTCAGGAATTACATAAGCCACCAGCCTTTGATCTCCTGGGCGGTCCTCTCTGGCAATCACCAAAGATTCCTTAACCTGATCCTGTTCATTCAATGCCTCTTCAATAGCACCTAATTCAATCCGATATCCCCTTATTTTAACCTGATTATCTATGCGTCCGAAACACTGAATCTCTCCATTGTCCAGAAATTTACCCAGATCGCCGCTGCGATAAATTCTTTGGGATATTTCTGGTGAAATTGGGTTTTGAATAAAGCTTTTTGCAGTTAGCTCAGGTTTATTGAGATATGCTCTTGCAAGTCCGGCACCCCCGATATATATTTCTCCTGTGCGTCCTGCAGGTACCGGTCGCAGGTGCTGGTCTAGAATATAGATCTGAGTATTTGCAATCGGATGTCCGATACTAATTAGCTCATCGGAAGCTTTGATCTCTTTTACTGCCGACCAAATAGTAGTCTCAGTCGGTCCGTACATATTCCAAAGCGAACTACATCGGCTCATTAATGCTTCCGCGAGGTCTTTACTTAGTGCTTCTCCGCCACATAACACTTTGAGTTCAAGCCGGTCATTCCAATTGCTTTCTACCATCATTCGCCAGGTAGATGGCGTAGCCTGCATGATACTTACCCTTTCTGTTCTTATCAGGTCAAGAAGTTCTCTGGCATCCTTTGCTATTTCAGTATCAGTGATCAGGAGTTCTGCACCGCTGATCAGCGGGAGATATAATTCAAGTCCGGAGATATCAAAGGAAATTGTAGTCACCGCCAGTAACTTATCCTGAGCAGAAATGCCGGGCTCTTTCTGCATGCTGAATAAAAAGTTGCAGAGGCTATGGTGTTCAATAGCTATCCCTTTAGGCTTGCCGGTTGATCCTGATGTGTAGATTACATAGGCAAGGTCAGTTCCCTTAACTTCTACAAGTGGATCAGTACTGGGATAGTTGGTTAGTTCCCGGAAAATTTCTTCGAGTACGATCTCTTTTGTTCCCCCACTGTTAAATTGACTTTTATATTTTTGAGAACTGATTAAAACTTTTGCTGCTGAATCTTCGAGCATGTACTCTATCCGCTTGAGAGGATAATCAGGATCAACCGGAACATAAGCTGCTCCTGTTTTCATAATAGCCAGCAAACTAATCATAAGTTCAGGAGAACGGTCGACTGCCAGTGCGATTGTGTCTCCTGGATATAATTGATTATCAATTAAATAGTGGGCAAGACGATTAGCTTTCTCATTGAGCTCTCTGTAGCTGGTGGTACTGTCTCTGTATTTAACAGCAATTTTATCAGGATATTGCTGTGCATTTTCTGAAACAAACTTATAGACAGGTTTGTCTTCCGGATAGCCGACCTGAGTATCATTCCAACCGGCAATTTTTTTCAGAAGCTCAGTTTGGTCGCTGACAAGAATATCTTTTAATTTTGTCTGAGGATCTTTAACAAGGTTATTCAGAAGAGACTCAAATTGCTCCATCATTTGTCTGATGGTTTCAGCTTTGAACAACTGGGTGTTATAGGTCCATTCTAATTTGAAGTCGTCATCTTCAATTGTTGCATTAATAAACAGCTCAAAGTTTTCATAATCTCTTTTATTGGATATGACTTTACATGTTAATCCCTCAAAATCAACCATGCCGCCCAAGCCCTGGTCAAGGCTGAATACGACAGAAACCAATGGCGCTCTGGATGGGTCGCGTGGGATATTCAGATTCTTCAGCAGGCTTCCGAATGTGAATTGCTGATGATCATAAGCATCCAGGGTAGCAAATTTCCTTTCTTTAAGATATTGCGTGAATGTCATTTCATCCCTAAGCCTGGATCTGATCGGAAGCAGGTTGATACAGTGACCCATCAGATGGTAATTGTCTGTAATCGCCTGTCCGGCCGAAGGGAGCCCAAGAACGATATCATCCTGTCCACTCAATTTATATAGTAGGATCTCAAATACTGCTCTAAGCGTAATTGCAAGGCTTGAACCCTGTTTATTACTGAAGGTTTTAATATCACTGAACAGATACTTATCCAGAATAGTATCTAAACGATTACTTTTATTGGTTCTGATTGCCGGCCGGGGGAAATCAGTTGGCAAGTCGAGTACAGGTACACTATCTTTGAACTGGTCTTGCCAGAATTGTTCAATTTGCTTGTAATCATTGCTTTGAGAGAATTTCTTTTGATCTAAAGCATATTGGGTAAAGGAATTTGCTTCAGGCAATTCAGAAGGTTCATTTTTGATACGGGCCGAGTATAATTTACCAAGTTCATCGAGAAAGATTCCCATTGACCATCCATCACATATGATATGGTGGGCGGTAAAGATTAGCGCATGATTATTATTCTCAAGTTTGAATAAGGACAATTTGTACAAAGGTCCGTTTTGCAGATCAAAGACTGTATTGACCTCAGATTCTATATAATCAGAAATAAAAGTTTCCTTTTGATTCTGATTCTTTTGGCTCAAATCTTCAAAATAAAGATTCAGCAGTTGTTTTGAAGAGATACAAATCTGAGAAGCATCACTAGTAAACACCGATCTCAGGGATTCATGCCGGTCAATAAGTTCCTGCAGACTTTGTTCAAGATAAATGCGGTTAAGAGGTCCTGAAATATTAAGAGTAACAGAAAGATTGTATGCCCGGCTTGCTTCATCACCACCTAAAATGCAGGATATCAAGATCTCCATCTGAGATTCCGTAGCCGGAACAAAGACCCTTTCCGGGTTTAGCTGAAGGTCGTTTCTTTCAGTTTTATTCATAAAGGAGCCCCTGAGAACAAGAGGGCAAACTTTTCTAAAGTAGTAAATTTAAACAAACTTGTCAAAGGTAATCTTAAACCGGTTTCCTTCTCCATTCTGATCATTACCTGTACCGCTATAAGCGAATGACCACCGAGTTCAAAGAAATCATCATCTAATCCAACAGACTCTAATCCTAATGTTTCAGCCCATATTCTTGCGACCAATTTTTCCGTGGCGGTTCGGGGCGTAGCTTTTTCCTGATTATTTTCGAGCTTCTCTTCAGGTTTGGGTAATGCCTTTCTATTGGTCTTGCCATTGGGAAGTAAGGGTAATTTTTTCAGCAGCACAAATTCAGCCGGTATCATTTGGGCAGGCAGTAATTCTTTCAGGCTTTCTTTCCACTCAACCAGTTGATCTGCTGAGGCAGTTAGTTCACCTGAATAGGGGTCTCTGGCATAATCAAATGCTGAATCCTTAAGCGGACTTAGAATCTCCCCTGCTTCAGGAATCCTGTCAGGTTTTTCAGATGGAATGAATATCACGTCAAAACAACCATCTGAACCATCATTTGTCCACCGTACATGACTGATATATCCAAGTTCTGTTCCCAGATTCCAGAAAGGATGCGGATTCAGGCCCTCCTTTTTTGAAGTCAATAAAGATTTCACATCTTTTACCGATGCATTATTATCAATTTTGGCAAGAATTTTCTGAAGGGAATAATCATCTATCGTTCTTTCATTGAGTACTTTATGAAGGTGGACAACTTTTCCGGGATATTTTTTTAACTCACTGTTTATCCAGGCTATATTATTTCCAGCTTCCCATTTGATCTGAATATCAGCTTTTATACTTGATGAACCGGCATTGACATATAGCCAGATATCATAATGGTATTTGGTAGTTTCGTTGATATGCTGTCCTTCCCTTAACTGAACATTCACCCCACTGATTTCCGGAATCAGTTCAGGCAGTTTATAGAAAAATCCCGGATCGGCAACCAGCTCATCTTCCAGCTTCACCCGGCGATCACAAATCTTTTTGAAGTCAGTAATTTTTAGGTTTTCGTCAGTTCGGTTTAACTGATCATAAGCATGATACATTGGCAATGTACTATTGCCCTGCATATCACCGATAAATATGCATCCTCCATTTTTTATTGCTTTTGATGCCTCTTTAATTACCTTAACCAGGTATGAGGCATCTGGAAAATATTGAACAACCCCATTAATGATCACAAGATCCAAAGAGCCATCTTTCACAAAAGAAAAATCATCAGCCGGTGCTGTAATCGCGCTCACGTTTTTCCATTTTTCAGGTTCGGCGCTAAGTTTTTCCTTTAGTTTCTCAATAGCGGTTTCTGCGTAATCAGTTGCGATGAAATTTTCGGTAAAGGGTGCAAGTTCGAATACAAGCTGTCCCGCACCGCAACCCAGTTCCATAACTGTTTTAGCATTTATAGCTTTGATACGGTCTACCGATTGTTTTAGCCATTCTTCAACCTCCTCCCGTATGTCAGTCCGTCCACTGATTTCCTGAGCAACAGCAATATCGAGTTGCTGTTCGCCAATACTTAACTCACTTTCAGACTGAATTCCCCGTTTATAAAGATCTTCCCATCTTTCCTGCCACGAAGGTGATTTACTGTTCCCTTCAACATGTTCAGGGACGATATAGGCTACCAGTTTTTTATCACCTGGAAGGTCTTCCCTTGCAATTACAACAGCTTCTTTTATCGAATTCTGCATTAGCAGTGATTCTTCTATTGCTCCAAGTTCAATCCGATGGCCCCTGATTTTAACCTGATTATCTATCCTGCCAAGACATTGTATATCACCTTCTGCTGTGTATCTGCCAAGATCACCGGTACGGTACATTTTTTTATCGGTCTGATCTGAAAAAGGATCTTTAATAAAAGCTGCAGCTGTTAGCTCCGGATTATTTAAATAAGCTCTGGCCAGTCCATCACCGGCAATATAAATCTCGCCGGTTCCTCCCTTCCGAACCGGTTTAAGGTATTGGTCGAGAAGGTATACCTGAGTATTTGCTATTGGCCTGCCGATTGTTATTGCCTGATCAAAATTACTGATTTGTTTAAGGGTTGACCAGATGGTGGTTTCGGTCGGGCCATACATATTCCAAAGGGAACTGCATCTTTCCTTCAGGCTTCCGGCAAGGTCACGGGATAAGGCTTCACCTCCACAAAGTACTTTGATGTTGATTGCTTCATTCCATCCGGCATCCAGTATCATTCTCCAGGAGGAAGGGGTTGCCTGCATGATGCTGATCTTTTCATTCCTGATCAGATCCAGCAGAAGCCGGCCATCCTTCACTGATTCTGAATCAGCTACAAGCAATTCAGCACCGCTGATTAGAGGCAGATAAAGTTCGAGTCCAGCAATATCAAATGAAATTGTCGTGATTGCAAGAAGGCGATCCTCAGGGCTGATGCCCGGTACTTTCTGCATGCTGCACAGGAAATTCACCAAACTATGGTGTTCAATTTGTGTTCCTTTTGGTTTGCCAGATGAGCCGGATGTGTAAATTACATATGCAAGGTCAGAACCATTTACAGCTACATCCGGGTTCTCTGCAGAACATCCTTTTAGTTCATTCTGAATATCTTCAAGGATAATTTCTTCGCTCTCAGAAAATTTATTTTGATAGGCCTTAGAAGTCAGCAATATTTTTGCTGAAGAATCCTTCAGCATATATTCAATTTGTTTTTTCGGATAGGCGGGATCGAGTGGTACATAGGCAGCACCCGATTTGAGGATTGCAATCAGGGCGATGATCAGTTCTTCAGATCTCTCGAGCGCCAGAGCAATTCTGTCACCTTTTTGTATTCCCCGTTTGATCAGGAGATTTGCCATTTGGTTCGCGCGTTCATTTAAATCCTGGTAGGAGATATTATTATTCCTGAATCTAAGTGCATTTTTTTGCGGATACTCTTTGGCTTTCTGGCTGATCAGTTCGTGCAGGGAGCTGTCCTTAGGGTAAATTGCCAGGGTGTTATTCCATTCAAAATCGTCCCCCCCCGATCCCCGGGTATCGATATCCCGGATTTTTATTTCAGGATTTTCAGTCACCTGATGCAGCAGCTCAGTAAAATCCTCCATCATTCCCCTGATGGTTTCAGCACTGAATAGTTGGGTATTATATGACCATTCAAGAATCAGAGAATCGCCTGAACCACTTGCATTTAAAAATATTTCAAAGTTCTCATATTCTCTTTTATTGATGATGAGTTCATGATTTATCCCTTCGAATTTTACGCCCTCATTCAGCCCGATATCAATATTAAATACTATCGGGATTAGCGGTACACGTGAGGCATCCCTGCTGATATTCAGCTTTTTAAGCAGGCTTCCAAAAGTGTATTGCTGATTTTCATAAGCATCGAATATTGCCGGTTTTCTGATTTTAAGAAATTCCAGGAAAGTAAAATCGCCATTATGATGACTTTTAAGAGGGAGCATATTGACACAATGACCAACCAGACCATTGTAGCCTTCTGCCGACTGTCCTGCAGATGGAACGCCCAGAATGATATCACTCTGTCCGGATATTCGGTGAAGGAACACTTCAAAAGCCACCAGCATACTGCTTACAAAGCTACATCCGGCTTTTGCCCCCATTTTTTTTGCCGCATTGATCAGCTCAGGCTTTAATTCAAAATCATCACGATGGCTTTTGTAGGTTCTGAATTCGGGGCGCGGAAAATCGGTAGGTATATCCAGTTCAGGTACATCATCCATGAACTGCTTCATCCAGAAAGATTCAATTGACTTATATTCTGCACTTTGTTGGAATGCCCTTTGTTTTATCGCATAATCAGCAAAGGCTGGAGCCACTGGTAATTGTGCAATTTCAGATTTTAAACTGGCAGAATACAGTTTTCCCAAATCCTGCATGATGATGCTGATTGACCATCCATCACAGATGATGTGATGACTTGAAAGAGTCAGATGATGGCTATCTTCTGCAAGCTTAAATAGTTTAACCCTGAATAATGGGCCTGTTATCAGGTTGAAAGATGTCTTAGCATCTTCAACCAGAAACTGATCAATTAAATCTTTTTGACGATCAGGATCAATGCCGCTGATATCCTGATAATTATATTGAAGTTTGCCTTCAGAAAAAATACATAATTGTTTACCATCTGCACTGAAACCTGATCGAAGGGCATCATGCCTTTTAAAAAGATCCTGCAGTGATTTTTCAAGTGAAGAATAATTCAGTTCACCCTGAAGGATCAGGGAAACGGACTCATTATATGAACGGTTTGCCTCTTCAGCTCCAATCAGGCATGAAGCCCAGATTTCGGACTGAGGCTCGGTAGCCGGAACAACATTCTCGATTTCAGGACCCGCAAAGGGATCAAATTCAACAGGCTGGAAGTTGTAGTCCGATTCTTGCATTTTATTATTCCTTGTGTTTTACTTGTAAATATTTGCCTGGATTTTCGGGATCTGCGATAAACCATGCAGGATTTCCTTCCCGGTCTCTTCCCAATCTTGCGCCCGGTACAGGAGGTTCATTTTCCGGTTTTTCTATCCTAATATCGGGAGAATAATTCTTTTTTGACTCCAGAAAACCGGCAGAAATCAGCTGTTTCAAACTATCTTCAAAGGCTTCAATAATGGAATCAAGTTCGGTTCCGGTATGGCTTTCGGTAACAAAACAAGGGAATCCATCCCATATATGTATACCTTTCTCGCGCATCAGTGTGAAGAGCAGTTCACTATACGGGATTTCTTCATCGAATCGGATTTTCCACATGGACCCAAAACCAACAATTGAAACAGGTACTTTTAACTGGAGACAGATGGAATTTAATCTGCTCATAAGTCCCGCAGCCTTATCACTTAGTTCCTGTTGCAGAGCTGGCCCTCTTAATTTGAAATATTCAAGTGATGCTTTAGCTGCTGCTAATGCCAAAGGATGTCTGACGAAAGTGCCGGCAAAATAGGTTACTCCAGCTTCAGGTACAGATTGGTCCCCATATTTCCAGGAGCCACCATCCAGCGCATCCATAAACTGCTTCTTGCCTGCTATCGCTCCGATTGGCAGCCCGCCTCCGATCACTTTACCGTAGGATGAAATGTCGGGTTTGATACCAAAGAGAGCCTGCGCACCACCAGGATGCATCCTGAAGCCCGTGATTACCTCATCAAATATCAAAACTGTTCCGCTTCTCTCCGTAATCTCTCTGACTTTCTTTAAAAAATCAATCGGGTGGAAATCCGGGCGCCGGCTTTGGACCGGTTCAACCAGAACAGCGGCAAGCTCATGAGCTCTCTCCTGAATGATTTTCAGACTTTCCTCAGTTCCATAATCAAGAATGAGCATATTTTGTACGGCTTCGGGCATAATCCCTGCTGCTGCAGGTACAGACCGGAATGTTTTTGTGCCTCTGACAATCACTTCATCAAAAACACCGTGATAAGATCCGGAAAAGGCAACAATGAGTGATCTGCCGCTTACGGTGCGGGCAATACGCATGGTTCCTAAAACCGCTTCAGAACCGGTACTGCAAAGTGCCGCACGATCTGAGTTTGTAAATTCACAGATAAGTTTGCAAACATCACCGGCAAGTTCATGTTGCGGACCGATCTCATAACCTTTGTCCATCTGATCTCTGATGGCGTTTAATACTGAATCGGGTTGGAAACCGAGCATATTTGAACCAAATCCATTCAATGCGTCGATATACTCATTGTTGTCGAGGTCCCAGATCCTGCTGCCTTTCGATTTTTTTACAACAATTGGATAAATTATTTCCTTGGTCAAAGGCCTGAATCCCGAGACTACCCGTGGATCAGCCATATAGGCTCTGTGCTTTTGTGTATACTCTTTACTCCCCCGTGTCTTCTGGTTATACCGTTCAATCAGATCATTTAAGAATTTGGTTTGAGCCGGATTTAATTCCAGATTTTGTTTTTCAATTTTTGGACTGGCGCCAAATGGCTTTTTAATTTCTTTTTCTTCCTCCGGGCTCAAGCCGGCCGGACTGAGTTTGCCAAAGCGTATAAGATCCAGTTTACTATTCAGTTCAGTGATCTGACGATTTATCTCAGCCTCAGGGCCTGTTTTCATAATAGCAGAATTCTGGAATGCATCTGCAGGAAGTTCTGCATCCAGATGATCTGCAAGTAAATTCAGTGTGTTCAGATCTTCATTCAGTTGACGGAAACTGATAGGAAAGGAAAATTCCCGCTTGAGTGTAATTGCGACCTGGGTCAGGAGTAAGGAGTCGAGGCCGATTTCTATAAAATTGAGGTTCTGATCAATATCTTTCATTTCTATACCAGATGCATTTTCGAGGATGCGGCTGATTTTCTGGATCAGAATATCTTTCCTTGTAAGATTTACATTATCTGGCTGACTGTTCTCCTGATTTACCTGTACAGGGGTGATTTGTTTATTCGTGTAATTGGCCTGCCCCGGTTCAACCCAGCATCGCTTGCGGTCAAATGCATAATTTGGCAGATTAAGAATCTGGGGATATCCTTCATGTAGTTTCCTCCATTCAGGAATAATTCCATTTTGCCAGAGTTTCCCCAGGGATCTAAGTATTGAAGCATACTCAGAATCCCCTCTGTCTTCAAAACCGGCAATTGCATTGAGGTTTGTTCCCTTCGACTGTTGTTTTGCAAATATAGTGGCCGCATTACCCGGACCTACTTCCAGCAACAAGCGTGTTGGTTCTTCCCATAATGTACTGATTGCATTGGTAAAACGAACCGGTAGACGAATCTGATTAATCCAGTAACCGGTACTGCAGGCTTCGGCTTCAGATATCCATTTGCCTGTTACCGAAGAAACAATGGGTATTCTTGGAGGATTCAGCGAAACAGAATGTACCACCTTGCTGTAATTTTCCATCATTCCGTCCATCATAGATGAATGGAAGGCATGACTTGTTTTAATCAGCCGGTTTGGGATACTTTTTGCCTGAAGTTCTGCCGAAAAAATCTGAATCTGATCTGATGGTCCTGAAACCACACTCAAATCAGGACTGTTATAAGCTGCAATAGATAAATCACCTGTTAATTGTTTTTCGATTTCTTCGGGCAGGGCTTTAACGGCAAGCATACTTCCCTCTTCTAATTCGCTGGCGAGACGGGCGCGTTCTGAAACGAGTTTAAGGGCATCTTCCAGACTGAAAATTCCAGCCAGATGAGCTGCTGCAAATTCGCCAATACTATGACCACATAAAGCCGCCGGACGGATTCCCCAACTGATCCAGAGCTTTGCCATCGCATATTCAGTGACGAATAAGGCCGGCTGAGTGTATCGGGTATTATGAATCTTATCCGCCTCTGCCGCTTCAGCATACAGAATATTTCGGATATCCTCCTTCAGCCAGGGCAGGAGCAGATTGGCACATTCATCAACAGCATCTCTGAAATTCTTTTCCTGATTGTAGAGACCTGCACCCATGTTCAGGTACTGTGAACCCTGTCCGGGGAATATAAATGCAAGTTCTGTTGAACTTTCTTTTAATACTTTTGTGTCGGAAACCTTGTTAAGATCTTCGCTTAGTTTTTGGGTCAGATCAGCGGCGCTGTCTGCAATGATAAATCTCCTTTGTGCAAAATCACGGCGGGTAGACTGCAGTGTCCATGCAATATCGCTGAGCTTCGTTTCCGGATTTCTCTTCAGGTAATCGAGGAGTTTCGAAGCATATTGGTTCAGACTTTCTTCAGAATTCGCCGACCAGTTAATCAGCTGTGCTTTGGAAGAAGTCTCAGTTTTTTGTTCTGTTTGTTCTGCCTCTTCAAGAATAACATGGACATTGGTTCCCCCAACACCAAAAGAACTGACTCCTGCTCTTCTTTTTTGGGTACTCTCCCAGTTTCTGAGTTGAGCATTGACATAAAAAGGGCTGTTTTCAAAATCTATATCTGGGTTTGGCTGTTCAAAGAAAAGAGAGGGAGGGAGCTGTTTTTTATGTAGAGCTAATGCGGTTTTAATAAAACCTGCAACACCGGCTGCCTGAGTCAGGTGTCCCATATTACTCTTTATTGATCCAAGGGCACAGAATTGTTTTTCCTCCTGAGATCCAAAAGCCATTTTTAGTCCTTCTATTTCAATCGGATCGCCAAGAGGGGTTGCAGTACCATGGGTTTCAATATAGCTGATGGTAGCAGGATCAATCCCTGCATCAGCAATCGCCATACTGATCGTATCAGCCTGCCCTCCGGCATTTGGAGCTGTAAAACTGGCTTTCATCGCACCGTCGTTGTTCAGTCCGACACCTTTAATTATCGCATAGATCGTATCACCATCGCGTTCAGCATCAGCACGGTTCTTTAACAGAACCACACCTGCGCCATCACTGAAAACAGTGCCGCTTGCATTGGCATCGAATGGCCGGCAGTGTCCATCCTTGCTCAGGATCGCGCCTTCTTCATATAAATGCCCGCTACGAATTGGGGCAGTAAGAGAACTTCCACCAGCAAGAGCCACATCACATTGTCCTTTTCTCAGGCTTTCAACTGCCTGAGCAATGGCAAGCAAAGAAGTCGAGCAGGCAGAATAAACGCTGACTGCCGGGCCTTTGAGATCCAGCTCAAAGGCAGTCCGCATTGCGATATAATCTTTTTCATTCAACGTGGAAACCTGGAATGCTCCGGCTGCGGAAATCAGGTCAGGACGGGTATGTATATTGTTGAGATAATAAGTATTGGTGCCGCTTCCTGCAAATACACCGACCTTTCCATCATATTTTTCAGGGAGATGGCCGGTACTTTCCAGCACTTCCCAGGCAATTTCCAAAAATATCCGCTGCTGCGGATCCATCAGTTCTGCCATTCGGCTGTTCATTCCGAAGAAGCGGGAATCAAAATACTCTGCCTGTTCCAGTACCCCACGGGCTTTAACATAATCGGGGTTTTTGCTTAATTCGGGAGGGATGGTCGGGTCGAGTTCCTCATCGCTAAAGAAGCTGGTAGTTTCTTTACCCGACTGCAAAACATCCCACAGTTCCTCAATACTGGAGGCCCCTGGGAATCGGCCTGACATTCCAATTACTGCGATATCGGTGCCTGAAGGGAGATTCCTATTCCTTTCTGATTTTTGAGTATTGGTTTTACCTTCAAGGTATGTAGCGACCTTGCTGATGTATGGATCCTGATAAAGCCTTGTGACCGGAAGATTGAGATGGTGCTGCTGCTTCAGCATTGCGGCAAAACGAAGTGCAAGCAGTGAATTTCCTCCAAGTTCAAAGAAATTATCGTTTACCCCAACTTTATCCAGACACAGAACAGATGCCCAGAGCTTTGCCAGTAATTTCTCGGTTTCTGAAAATGGAGCCTTATAAAGTACCTGAAGATCAGGTCGTTCCATTCCAGGCAGGGGCAGGGCTTTTCGGTCGACTTTCCCATTGCTGCTTAAGGGCAGTTCAGGAATGTCAATGAAAAGAACAGGAACCATGTATTCCGGTAATTTTGATCTGAGGTGTTCCTGTAATTTTTCTTTATCGTATTTCCCTTCAGAACCTACGAGATAAGCTATCAGTTTCTTTTCAGAGTTATTGACTTCCTTTAAATGAACCAGACATTGCCTTATGCCCCCAAACTCCAGAATGACATTTTCTATTTCACCGGGTTCAATCCTGAATCCACGGATCTTTACCTGCTCATCTGCACGCCCGAGGTATTCAATGGTACCATCTTCAAGCCATCGGGCAAGGTCACCGCTTCGATAAAGACGGGTATATTCATTAATGGCAAAAAGGTTTTTCAGAAAGCGGCTGGCATTTAGCTCCGGCCGGTTTAAATAACCGCGCGCAACCTGTACCCCCCCGATATATAATTCGCCCTCTTCGCCGATAGCACATGGATCCTGATTCTTATTCAGAATATAGATGCTGGTATTCGCTACAGGTTTGCCGATGTATACTTTTTTTGCATTTTCGGGAACCGGCCAGCAAGTCACATCAATTGCAGCCTCTGTAGGTCCGTATAAATTAAATAATCGCGCATGTCCCAATTTTTCCCCAAAAAGGGAAAGTTGGTGTGGAAAAAGCTCCTCACCTGAACACAATACACGCCGAAGACTTTTACAGCTTCCTTGCCGTATACCAAGAAGAAAAATCTCGAGCATGGAGGGTACAAAATGGATTGTAGTAACCTCTTGTCTATCAATTAGTTCTTCGAGATATTGGCTGTCTTTTTGTCCTCCGGGTTTTGCAAGAACGAGTTTTGCTCCAACCATCAGAGGCCATAGCAATTCCCAAACAGATACGTCAAAACAGAAAGTGGTTTTTTGCAGAACAACATCATCCTGTCCCAGATTGAAAAAACTCTGAGTCCAGTTCAGGCGGTTAACCAGGCCTCTGTGCTCATTCATAACCCCCTTTGGACGACCGGTTGAACCGGATGTATAGATCACATAAGCAAGGGCATCAGGATCGATCTTTATTCCATGAAGATCAATGGTACCCTGTTGCAAACCTGGATCAGAATCGAGTATTATGAGCTCCAGACCTGGTTTATTGAATATTTTGGGATTCCTGTTCGTATTCTGATCAGTGAGAATTATTTTAAGATCTGAGTCCTCCAGCATGAAACTGATTCGTTCAGCAGGATACTCAGGGTCAATTGGCAGGTAAGCAGCGCCGGCTTTCATAATTCCAATTATTCCACAGATCATTTCTATGGACCGATCCAGACAGATACCAATTAAGGTGTCTTTTTTGACTCCTTTTGATATCAAATGGTTGGCTATCAGATTTGTCCGGGTATTAAGTTCAGAATAAGTCAGACTTTCGTCCCCGAAGATTACGGCAGTTCGTTTTGAATTTGCTAAAACAGCCATATTGAAGAGTTCGCAATAATTTTTCGGACCGGGGTAATCAACACCGGTATCATTAAATGAAAACAGAACTTTTTCTCTTTCTTCTGGTTTTAGCATGAATTCTGTCTGATACGATCTGAATTATTAATCTACTAAAATAGTCGATTTTAATCGATTTAATTAAATATTTATCCTAAATGGCAAATACTTTTCGATAAATACAGACGGGTATTTCCAAGGATGGACCTACTCAGCAAATTATTTTATTCAGAAACAAACTTAATTTTTGGCAGAATAAATTCAAGAATCGTGCCGATGAGTTCCTCGATACTGTGTTCAGCAGTTTTTAAAACAAGTTCAGATTCTGCAGTGTAGCCTTTCCTTTTTGTAGCCCTCCCTTTTTTAAGGCAGGCTAATTTTAGACTTATTTTCTCAATTAATTTATTTGTGTGGTTAAAGGGATTCTGTTCTTTAGGGAGCCTACAGGAGATTAAGTAAAAAATGTTATAGGGTCACATTTTAAACAATTTACCTCCCCATAATGGTAAATATTACCCTTTTAATAATGGTTTTTAATTCTTTATCTGGCAATTGTTACTGTTGAAAAATTCCTTAGCTTGAGGATAGTTTCTAATAGCTGCCTGGTTAAGAAAAGGGCAAGCTTCATCCTTTCTTCCAAGTTGAAGCAAGCTAACACCCAGAAAAAATTCTGATTTTCCGTTTGAATATACCATAGCTTGAGAAACCATCCTTAAATAAATTTCTGCATTTGTATAATCACCTAAGTTAAAATAGGTAAGTCCAATATTTTCAATATTTTCAATGTCATTTGGATACATCTTCTTAATCTCCAACAAATAATCCAGCGCGGCTGAAAAATTACTATTCATTGCAGAATTGGCTGCCCTTATTGAATAGCGGGCATGTTGGATTTCGTTTTCTTTGGGATGTACTTTGGCAATGCTATCAGAAATAGACAATAATTCATTCATGTTGTATCCAATAAGCATCAGGCTTTTTAAATACATTTTCCAGGCTTTTGGATCATCCCGGTATTTCCGGAATTCTTTAAATGCTTTTTTTATGGTGCTAGAATCTCTGAGTTGTGTACTGGTTGTTGTTACTAACTGGAACAATGCAATACTTCTGGGCTTTGTAAAAAAGCCCTTTTTGGAATAGTAGTGAGCACTGTCAATAAGGCCCTGGTCGACGTATGCAGCGGCTTTTAGCAATTCAACAGACATAGTATATGGGCTTGCATTCTTGTCCTGATTCAGCAATGATATGGCCTCATTAAATTTTTGTGCCCTGTATAAATACCATGCTTTAACATCATTGATAGGAATAGAATTTTCTCCCAGGTTTGGTATAGCTGGAAACCTTGAATTAATATCAAGATAGCTCACTCCAGGTTGTACTTGTCCAAAATGATGATGCGTCAAAACCTGGACCTTCATTGATTTATAGACCTGCCAGCAGGTATATATAGAAATTATTGTTAGAGTGCAGCTTACAAACAGAAATATAACCCTGAAATTTTGACCAATTGAACTATCTGGTTTTGGTGTTATTGTATCAATAAAGACGATGACATTTATTGCTAGCGCAAATGCAAAGAATATTTGCATAACCGGTCGCTCCATTGGGAAATTGAAAATCGCGTCTACAAAATATCCTGCCAGTGCCATCAATGAAATTATACTCAAAATTTTCACTTCTGATGGCAGAGCCGAACCCCATGTTTTTAGTGTATAGGTAAAAGCAATAAGAAAAATTGAGAGAAAAAGCAATCCTGTTAAGAGGCCTGCTTCTGCAGTGATTTGAAGAAAATCATTATGTGCATGTTTAGAATAATCAAAATCATTAAAAAAATCATATTGATATTTTTTTGATTCTATTTTATAATTGCCATATCCACAGCCAGTTATGGGATTATCTTTAATTAGATTTATTGCATTACTCCATAAATATAGCCTAGCACTGGAGCCGGATTGATTAATTGTAGCAAGTCGTTTATCTAAGGTAGTGTAAGCCGAGCTAGAATTTGGAAGGCTCAAAAGTATTTGTGAAAAAACAATTCCGAATATGACAGGTAAAAGCACATTTAGCAATTGACGTCTCGTTTGCTTGATTGTACTTTGTTTTTTACTTAGATAAAGGAAGATCAGGTACATGATTATTTGTACAAAAAATCCTATGTAAGCAGCCCTGGCATTAAGAAGTAATATCATAATCACTACAAGTGTAAGTGATGTGATGTTTATAATAAATCTTCTTATTGAGTAGAATTTAAATACACAATAAATGATTAAAGGTGTTTTGATAACAAAGCTTGCGGCAAGTATGTTTTTATTTCCGGAATTTGAGATTAAGCTTAAAATCAGTTGGTCTGTTTGAGTTGTGTCCACCAACTTGACGTAGGAATACAATAGTGGGATACATTGAAATAGTGCTATTATACTTATGGCCTGGAAAAGGAATTCGATATATTTTGGCCGCTGATAGAGCAATAAACTAATATTGAGAAAGGCAATGATGGTAATCATGAACCTTGAATAGACCACAAGTGATTCAACTGGATTTATTGCGAAGAAAATAGAAAAGCCACATAAAACAAAAACTGATAGATATACTTTAGATAGAATGTTAACAGAGATTTTTTGTAATATCCTGTTTAGCTTGTCTTTAAAACTTGTGAATATGTAGATTGTAGCAAGCAGATTCACTAATGAGAGATAAAGCCATTGTGGCCCCATTACTTCAACTGAGCCTAATTTGGGTATTAGATCAACTGCGAGATATAATAATAAAATAGCAAGTTCAGTCCTATTAAATTCCGATTTGGAAGCGATAGAACTCATATCTAACGGAATTTTTTGAGTAGTTTTCTTCTCCTTTGCTGCCATTAATTCAATTCTTTGATAATCCTTTTTTGTTGAAATGCCAGAATATTAATTTGTAATATTAGCATTTTTTTTTATCGCGAATTGTGATGAAAAACACATTTTGATTTTGCCTGCAATTCGATACTTAATTGTGCTTTAAATTTTAGCGTTTTCAAATTCAGCATATTGTTGTTTTAAAATATGAGCCGCGTGACTCATCAACATATCATATTTATCTTATGTAAATTGCATTAGAGAATTTTGTCTTGGTAGTCTGAGGTCTAAGAATTGCTTTCGCTAATTTTATTTGATCAAATTGCATTTTTTCTCTTAGCCTTTTCCCATAAGGCACTTTGCTGTCTGCCCCAATAACGCTTTATCCCAGCCATTACTGCATAATTCATTACACAAAAATAATATGGGATAAAAAACAGTTTAATCCTTATATATTTCTGTTCAAAAATCAAACCAAATAAGGCAAGCAGATAAAAAATTACTTGTCCCAATAGTAAAAGAGAATAGATAGGATTATCATTATAAATCGGAATCAAAATATTTAAAATTAGAACTAACACAAGCAGGAAAGGGCTAATGGTCCAGCGTAGAACACGATGACTAATGTACTGGAAACTCAATGTGCCAAACCTGAAAATATTGAGTAGTTCTTTAAGTCGGAGTATAGATTGTATCCCCCCCGCCGCAATACGAATTTTCCGCTTTAATTCTTCTGTTATATTCTCTGATGCGGTCTCAATTGCAAAAGCTTCAGGTTCATAAATAATACGATAACCTTTTATAGCGATTAGCATGGAGATCATAAAATCATCGAGTATAGTGTCATTCTCTACTGTCTGGTACAAATCGCTTCGGACGCTGAAAAGTTCACCTGCAGCTCCGATCGTAGAATAAAGCTCTGAGTCCCAATTTTTTAAGATAGATTCATATCGCCAGTAAAACCCTTCTCCTGCAGTACCTGCATCGGCCAGTTCCTTAACTTTTATGCGTTTTTCGCCCGCAACAGCACCTACACTTTCATCAGCATAATGGCGGGAAATTTTGCAGAGTGCATCTTTATTCAATTCGGTATTTGCATCAGTAAAAATGATAACCTCTGTTGTAACATAAGCCAGGGCACGGTGCATGGCCGCAACCTTTCCTTTTCTTTCTGTCTGGTGAAGGAGCTTAATTTGTGGATATTCCTTTAAGATATCCGGAGTCCTGTCAGTAGAACCATCGGTAATAAAAATCACTTCAAGTTTCCCTTCGGGATACTCAAGAGCCAATGTATTTCTGATCTTCTCAGATATAAAGTTTTCCTCATTATATGCGGCGATAAGGAGTGTGCATGTTGGCAGATCATCCCAGCCAAAGAAAATCTCCGGCCGTTTACCCTTTATTATCCTTCTGATACGAAGCATTAAATACAAAATGAAGCCATAACCCAGATAGGTATAGAATATGATGAATAGGCTGATCCAGAAGATGATTTCCATGGATTAGTAGTTGGTTGTTGATTGTTTGTTGTTAGTAAATTCTGGCTTCATTGTAAATGGGTTTTAATCCCTTAGCTTTTCTTGCGCGTTGTCAACTGTCCATCACTAGTGTCCGGTAAAAATAAATTTTTAGTCATAGAAATCATCAGGATCGCTTGCCACAAAAAGCACCTGGAATGATACTACTCAGATTCCGGCAAAGGCCGGAACCTCCTAAATCTCATGAAATTCCATTTTAAGCCTCCCCGGACACTACTGGCAATTCTCCACTCTCCATTATCAATTTTCTTTGTAGCCCAATACCTCGCTGTCTGTCCCATTTCTAAAATTCCATAATATTCCCCTGATAAACTGTCTTGCATGAGCTTTATTGCCGGCCAATAAATATCCAAGAAGATTCCGGGGTGTTACAAGTATCAGAAAATGAAAGTAAAATATAATTCTGGACAACCAGGGTGCGTTTCTCCGGATAAAGAGGATTCTGTTTCTGCACATGAAGTACTCTTTTAGAAGACTCTTTTTCCCAACAGACATCGATTCCTTATGATAAATCTTTGCTTTAGGTTCAATCCAGGTTTCGAACCCTGCTTTTCTGATCTTCTCACACCAATCCATTTCTTCATAATACAGAAAGAATAGTTCAGGCATTAATCCTGCCTTGTTTATAGCCTCTTTCCGGATCATCATTGCTGCACCATGAACAAAGCCTGTAAGCCCGGTAGTATTATCATATTGCCCCATGTCATGCTCCATTTGTCCAATACAGTGATTCCGTCCGGTATTCATATTCATTTTGGTAAATCCGGCGTATTGAATAATATCGGGTTGGTTGAAATAGAGTATCTTTGGACTTATAGCTCCAACTTGTGGACTGGAATCTAAAACAGCAACCAGTTTTTCAATCAGACCCGCACTGAATTCAGTGTCATTATTTACGAGGAAGAGATACTCAGTGTTGGCTTCCCTGATACCTAAATTGTTTCCTCCTGCAAAACCAAGGTTTTTTTCAGATCTGATAAATCGGACCTCAGGGTAAGAGGATTGCCAGGTTGGAATATGATTTTCATAGCTTCCATTGTCAACTACAATGATTTCTATAGCCGGGTAGGTATTGTAAACTGCAACAGAATTTAAGAACAGCTCAGTAAGCAGCGGCTGGTTGAAATTGACAGTGATGATAGTAACCTTTTTCAATATGTCTGGTAATTGGGGTTTAAATTACCAAATTAATATAATAAAGGTAATAAGGCTGACAAGGTTCGAAACCCTGTCAGCCTTAGTGTGCTGATTTACAATATATTACTATATTTGAGATAGGAAAATTTAGATATTAGATATGAGACATGAGATGCGAGACAGCAAGATGCTTTAATTATTAATATTTTTTGATTTTAGGCTGATTGCTCAGAGCTGATAACTCATAGTCATAAACGTCATTTATTTTAGCAATTAGATTCATGGTATTGCATGGAACAATAATTGTTTAAGCCAATAGAGAGAAAAGAATAAAGCTTATTAATTATACATTTTGGAAAATCAAAATAATAACGAAGAATTTTCAAAGTCCGGCTCTGATGCAAGATCAGAACAGGTACTCATCCATAAGAAAATGGATGATTTGATTTTACTTCTGTCTCAAACCAAGCCAGATCAGGTCTTACTACAGGAATTACAAACAAAGTTCAATTCTGCTATACGTGCTTCGGCCGATTCAACAGCTTTAGAGCCCTATAAAAAGAAAAGAAATATTAGCATCAGCGATGAAGCAGATTCTGATTTTGGACAGCTTTTGTTGATGAACAACCTCAATAAACCTACCCGGAAGAAGCTGGAAACCTGGCAGATTGTAAATAAGGCTATCAGAATAATCATTGCCCTGTTACTAATTCTTTTAGGATTTGGGATGATTATTATGCCGGCCCCTCCTTACTTTGAAATGTTCACATTATTTTATCTAAACCCGAATGATGGTGTAACGATTATGGATGTTATTTCATTAATTATAGTTTTTGTTGGAATCTATATATTACTATCTGTTGTGAATTTGATAAAGAAAAACAAGTAGTAAAATATTGCCCCAATATGTGGAAAATATTTCACAATGTGTGGAATATTAGCTATAATATTGAAACTATAGGATGAGGAATTAGTTTCAAACCACTTTTTTTTTAGAATAATATGCATATAAAGCAGTTTAGATACGGTGTAATTGTTATGCACTTGTGACATGGTTAAGGTGGTTTGATTTTTGCAATAAAGAGAGCAATTGTATATTTAATTAGTAATAAATAAATGCTTAGATATTTACGGCCTTCTCTCTTACTATTGTTGCTATGCTTCTGTTTGGATGTTTTTGCGCAAAGTACCCTTCCGTATAATGAGAGTTTTAGGAATGCCACTGCTCCCGGAATGGTTTTCGGGGGATCGGATGCACCTGGGGATAAAAGCCATAAAGCCTTTTTAACTGCATTAACCGATTCGGCAGGTTTTAACAGTAATACTACTGATAGGGATGGTAATCCGATTGCCGCAAATCCAAATGATGCGATTGGTGGGGGCTATCTTCGATTGACCAAAAATGCAAGATACCAGGCAGGTTACGCAAGAAATACTACTTCTTTTCCTTCTGCAAACGGACTTTCACTCTCATTTGAGTACTATACTCATGGAGGTGGAGGGGGTGATGGGGCTAGCCAGCATGCTGATGGAATTAGTGTTTTTCTTTATGATGCTTCCGCTACCTCATTTACATTTGGTGGCTACGGAGGCTCATTAGGTTACGCCCAAAGATCGGGTGGCGGAGGTCCGGTTTTACCCGGAGTAAGTAAAGGTTATCTGGGTATAGGTATAGATGAGTTTGGAAATTTTGCAACCATAGCTGATGGAAAATCAGGAGGAAATGATGTGGATGGAACTCCAGGTCCTGATACCTGGAATGAGCCTAATTCGGATAACGTGACTATAAGAGGTGATGGGGATGGCGATAGTAACGGTGCTACCAATTATGATTGGAAGACCACTGTCTTGGTTAATAAACCACCATTTAACTTTGGCATTAGGGGAAATGTTGATGGTCGTTCAACTATTAATCCATCCACGCGGCCGGCTGGTGGGTTATTGTCTACAGAATCTGGTTATAGAAGGGTTAAGATTGATCTGGAACATATTAATAATGGCAGCATCAATGGATTTAGAATTAATGTTTACATAACAATCGGAACAGGAACTGCCGCTGAAGAAAAGCATGTTTTAGTGAATTATGACTATTACGGAGACGCAGAGAGGCCTGTTAATTTAAGTTATGGATTTGGAGCATCAACAGGATTCAGAACTAATATACACGAAATTAGAGGACTAGCTATTGTCGTTCCAGCCAGTACACCTCTGGCTCCAAACACAGCGTTAAATGTTGCAAAATCAGGTAATGAGAATTCGAATATTACTTTTGCACAATCAGATTTTTATAATGTTGATTATACGCTTTCTAAATTTACAGATCCAAATGGTGATGCGTTGAACAAAATAAAAATTAAAACCGTACCAAATGCTCTCCATGGGGTATTGAAGCTTTCTCCTTCTGGTACGGTTGTAATGCCTGACGATGAAATTACTTATGCCAACATACCTAATTTATATTTTGAGCCAGTTAATGAATACGATGGTGCGGCCTCTTTCACCTGGAATGGGGCAGATCCTGGAGGGTTGTATGCCGCGGGTGATGCGACAGTTAATATTACACTAAATCCGATACCTTCAATTACACCCTCCAATCTTGCGGTTTGTCGTGGAGCTACAACCGGACTTCTTGTTTACTCAAACATGGCTGATGGAGCTAATCAGTATGCAATTGATTTTGGAGCAGCTGCTGAGGCTCAGGGATTTGTGGATGTTGCTTATACTGCTTTACCCGCCAGTCCAATTAGTATTACCGTTCCTGCAACGGCTGCGGTTGCAGATTATACTGCTGATATAACTGTAAGGAATACTGTGGCAGGGACAACAAGTACTCCTGTAGCTTTCACCGTTACGGTCAATCCATTACCGGGCGTAGGGATGGCAGTAAGTGATGCGACGATCTGTTCAGGAGCAACAGCTACAATTACCCTAAGCAATTCGGTAGTTGGTATCAATTACCAGTTACGTCTAGATGCGGGTAATACGAACGTAGGTGCAGCGGTAGCAGGTACGGGAGGTGATATTACTTTCAGTGTTAGTCCAACGAGCACAACTACTTATAATGTGCTTGCCACGAATGCCACTACAAGCTGTTCGGCGATGGTGACCGACAAGCCAATTGTTACGGTTAATCCAT
>NZ_DASWXT010000064.1:0-31715 GCF_036405355.1 Daejeonella sp. | reverse complement strand
CCCAATATTGATCAATGCACTGATCGGTTGGAGAAAGCCGGTGGCCATCCCCAGTTTTGCCCGCTGGAGCATTTGCAAATCGGTTGGAGCTTTGCTTGAGGGTTTGGGCAAACTGCGCATATACTCAATACCGTTCCAACTGCTGCCCACTACTGTTCCGACCTTGCCGGAAAATGAGCCTAATATTCCTTTTTTATATGTTCCCATATCGTTTAAATTTTAAAATGTTTAACAATCAGCACCTTTTAATTTGTACCGGTACGCTGTGCTGCTGAACGAAAATAAGTACCGCTAAAGAGCCCTGAAATAGCTGACCCTCTTTGAACCCGTTTTGACCTCCTTTGACCTCCTTTTTGAGGATTTGTTGTGCACTTGTTCGGTCCTTGTTGAGCTTTTGTTGTGCTAAAGGGCGTTTTGGAGCATGTGAGCTGAACAATAGCTGAACAAGAACTAAGGAAAGTATGAGGAAGGTGGTTGAGAGTTGAGAGTGGAAAGAATTGAGCAAATGAGAGAATTAGTAAATTAGCAAATGGGATGAGTACTTCATTTGAAGCTACGTGTCTTGTCTTTATTCATTGCTCTTTCTTCTTTGATCCATTTGATTTGTCAATGAGTTGATTTGTCTATTTGTCGATGGAGAGGATGGCGAATTTGTACTACCTGTCATCCAGAGGAGCCAGCAGATTTTATGAAATTATTTAAAGTGTGCGGCGACGAAGGATCTCATCACTACGAGTATGCAATTTTGCTGAAGCAGGATCTAATCGTAAAGTGTGAATGGAGATGTAATTTGCAGGCAACAGATAACGGTTAACTGTTAACACAGTTCAGCTTGAACCTGTATCCGGAAAAAGAAGAGAGAAGACATCTTTTTCCCGGTAGTAGAATTTATTTTTGATTTTACGGAAAGGGAGTAATCCATCAGCACGACGGCGTTTCAGGGTGCTTTTACTCCAGCTTAGTTTAAACATTACTTCCTGATCATTAAATAAAACCTCGGGCAAGCGGCCCTGAGTTTTGACTCTCTGTTCAGCCAGAATACGGATATAGAAGAGAATCTTACCCTGAGTCTCTTCTATACTTTCAAGTTTCCGGAATAAAGGCCTGTTATCCATAGCTAAGTGTTGATTAACAGTGCTATTTCATAAACGAGTCTGTCCCGTATATACGGGTTTTTATTAAATATTCGTAGAGATTCTGCGCTTAACTCTATCGGACAGTGTGAGTAAATTCAATCTATAAGCTTTTCAATATCTGATTCCCGGTAATAGTATTTGCAATTAATCCGGATGTAATTTATCGTTCCTTCAAGGCGGTGGCGCTTAAGGGTGCTTTGGCTTATGTGATGCTTTTGTCTCACACCTTGATTATCTAGCCACTGTTCTTTAGAAGTAGGAGCAAGTCTGCCACGCTGGTGCTCTTCAATCAGAACCGGCAGCTTAATCCTTTGAGCAAGCCGGATATTTATTCTAAGGAAGAGCCTGAAAAAATGTATTAAGCCATGCATAAGCCTCAGGTTTTGTTCAGATAATATGATAGAACCTTTAAACAACAAGAGCGCAAAACTTATCGAATGTAATTCTTAACTCAATATCATACGGTGACATGTTAAATTCTTTCCTCATGCATGTAATGAATTCCTGTTATAAATGTGATCCATGTCACCACCCATTTCAATAATTGCTATTAGATTTAATTAACTAACCTAAAAAACCTATGGAAATTGAATTTAACACTGCAAGTTTCAAAGACTTTGAAAATGTGGATGGACTGGATGCGTGGAAGCGTGCCAGTTTATTTCAAAATTATCTTAATTATCTGGATAATAACGGACGCCTTAACTACCGCCTTATTTCGTCAAGTGGTTGCGGGCCTGAGATGAATATACTTACAAAAGATCATCCAAAGGCTCGTAAAATGGTAAGCTTTGTATCCAACGATTATCTGGGTTTTACCCAGCATCCTGAAATTAAGGCTGCTGTTATTGCTTCAATAAAGGAGTTTGGGTCCGGCGCGGGTGCGTCTCCTGCAATTGGAGGTCAATTCAGCTATCATGAAGACCTTGAGCAAAAGATCGCTGCTTTTTTTGGCAGGGGAAGCGCAATTATTTATACAACCGGCTATACGGCCAACAGTGCTACTTTAATGAGTCTGCTGCAGAAAGAGGACATTGCAATCGTAGATATGGCAGTTCATGCCAGCGTATATGAAGGCTGTCAGCTTACAAACATGAAAGTATTCCTGCACAACAGGCTGGATCTCCTTGAACGAACATTAAAATTAAGCAGGGATGCCTACCGGACCAAAATGGTTATTGTGGATGGTGTTTATTCGCAGGACGGCGATATAGCCCCGCTTGATAAAATTCTTGAATTATGCCGGCATTATGGTGCTTATTTAGCTGTTGACGATGCACATGGTGTGGGTGTTGTAGGGAATACCGGAAGAGGTGCTATGGAAATGTTTGAGATAATACAGGAGGCTGATATTATAACCGGAACCTTCAGCAAGACTTTCGGTAATGTGGGCGGATATGTTATCGCCTCACCAGAACTAATCAACTTCCTCAAATACCAAAGCCGGCAGCACCTTTTTTCGGCCACCTCAACCCCTGCCGCCGCCGGAATTATCCGCGGCATAGAGCTGCTTGACGAAGAACCCCAATGGAAAGATCTATTATGGGAGAATATCAATCATTTCAAAAATGGCCTCGACAGTCTGGGCTTCGATACAGGTCCCACCCAATCTGCCATTATACCAATTAAAATAGGTGATGCATCTTTAACTGCTCAGATGGCGGCGATGTTAATGAAAGCAGGTATCTATACCAATCCTATTATTTACCCGGCAGTCAGTAAGAAAAATGCACGAATTCGGACAAGCGTAATGGCTACTCATACCAAAGAGCAGTTGGATCAAGCGCTTAATGCATTTGAAGATGCTGGTAAAAAGCTAGGCATCATTCATAAAGATCCGCTTAAATGATAAGGCAATGGAATACAGCGGACAAGATCAACTGAGAAGACAGGCCGACCTGTCATACCCCAATATAAAAGATAAGGAACTCACCAAACGTAAACTAATTAATGCCGTAGGCGAGATAATCAGGACAGAAGGCTATACCGGGCTGGGGGTAAACAAGATAGCAAGGCAGGCACAGGTCGATAAAAAACTGATATACCGATACTTCATCACAGTCGACAGGCTAATTGAAGAATATGTACTTGAAAAAGACTACTGGATGCTGGCTTCGGAGAAAATGGGCGACCAGGCGCTAAATGATGACCTTTCAGAAACGATAGCTAACATTCTGGAAAACCAATTTGATTTTTTTTACAGTCAGGCAGAAATGCAGCAGCTTATTATCTGGGAAATTAGTGGCAGCAAATTAATGAAAAGTATATCGGTGGCAAGGGAGCACCTCGGCGAAAAATTCATGGAGTTGACCGATGAGTATTTTGAAGGTAGCAATATAAATTTCAGGGCTATTGGAGCACTTCTTTCAGCCGGCATCTATTACATGACGCTACATGCGCCTGTTACTCCTTATTGTGGTATCGACCTTAACATACCGGCTCACCGTGATGAGGTTAGGAAGACTATCCGGCAGATCATCCGCTATGCATTTGATGAGGCTAAAGCAAAGAGAAAGGATAGGAATGGAAACTGATCTCATGACAGAATTCCTGAACAGGATATATCCCTTGGCTTCAGGCACAGAAAATTATATCCGTAATATAGCCTACAGGGTACAATACACCAAGGGCCAGATTCTAGCCAGCCCGGGAAAACGGGCAGACGAAATCTGGTATCTGGTTAATGGCCTTGCCAAAGAGTATTATTACGAAGCTTCAGGAAAATGCATCATCACAGCATTCTGGAAAGAGAATGAGCTCATGGTAATTCCTGAAAGCTTTTTCAGGAAAACTCCTTCTGACCGCTATATCGAACTGGTTGAGGATAGTGTACTGCTGGGTTTGAGCGGACGACAGGTATTGCGGCTTCAACTGGCACATCCAGAGGTTCATTCACTGGGCTATGGAATACTTTCATTTGCCAAAAGAAAGAGCGACGAAAAGGGCTCTCTGTTATTCCATAGTGCTAAAGAACGGTACTCCTTGTTTTGTGAAAAATTTCCATGGGAACGGATATCGGTAGCAGATGCAGCATCATATCTGGGATTAACAAGGGAAACTGTAAGTGCTATTCGTAATATCAGATAGGTCTTAATGGCAATACATAAATTAACGTGAACCCGACATAATATTTTAAAAACCACATACCCGCCTGCCGGCAGGGAAACATAGTATTTTATAGCTTCTAACATACATTTTAGACATAGATAGCCTTGAAGCTTCGCTTCAATCTATGTGGTTAAATATTAATCTTTAGATAGTCGAACTCACGTTAAATTATTTAAGGATTGTCAGGTTTCAGCCTTTGCTCAATGTCATTATTTAAGAGAAAGGAAGGAAAACCTAATTAAAAAATGGGGTCGCGGCCTCCGCCGCGATGACAAACGATATAAAAAAACAAGGAGATTCCGGCGCGGAGGCCGGAATCGTATTCTCATTGCAATCATAGCGGGTTTAACCCACTACCTTTTTAATTAGCAAGATGTAATCCTTAAATTATGACATTGCCTTTCCGGGTCAATTTGCAATCCAAAAATGTTAGAGCTGATGATGATCCAGATAATTATCGGGATGGGTACACGGCAGGTTGCAAACTCAGAGAATGGAGGTAAAATTTTATAAGCTAATCAGTTTTTTTATTAATTATTACCTCATAAAGTCATCATTATCACTCAATAATGTATTTGTATTAACATATTCTCCGGCGATTCGTGACTGAACTTTAGGTTATGAATACTCATGGTACAAAAAGATATGGTGATATCCCTAACAGGACAGTAATTGCATTATTGATACTGCTTTGGATTTACTCTGGGGTCAGTAAATTAATTGAATCTGAAGAGACGCAGCTACAGATTCTTAACCAGGTATTTCCAAAGGTCTTGTCCCGGGCCATTTTATGGAGTATTAGTATTATCGAAATTCTGACTGCGTTTTTATTATCCTTCCGCACAAGCCGTCAGGCAGGTATTATTATTTCAGTAGCATTAATGGGGGTTTTTACCCTGTATATAGTTGCGGTCGTTCTGGGACTGTTCAGGTATACACCCTGCTCCTGCGGCGGCATTATAGCAAATTTAAGCTGGTCGCAGCATCTGATTTTCAATGTCTGCTTTCTGGCCTTAGCGCTCTATGCTTTATTCATCAGTTTAAAAGAAAGGAGGTCGAAAAAAAACAATTGAAACAATCAATTTGATGTCCGGTCCGGATGGCAGGATATCTGATATAGATAAGGAGAAGCCGAAAACCTTGAACAGAGTAGGCAATAGTTTAAAAAAATAATACCATGAAAACCTTTAAAATTAATCTGAATGTTTTGGCTCTGGTTTGTGGCTTAGCATTTGCTTTCAGCTCTTTTGCTTTTACAAATAAAAGCCTCAATAATAACAATTTATCAACCGGATGGTTTGCAACTGATCGTGATGGAAATCTGCTTGCATCCCCTTATGTTCCAATTGAAAATCCGGAAATCAGTTGCCTTGGCGGCGATGATTTTTGTGCTAAGGAATATACGCTTGATGTAAACGGAGACCCGGATACTGAAACCCAATCTCAGCCTGTTATGCGACCAGAGGAATGATTCAAAAACAGCCCCGATTTAAGGGGCTGTTTTCAGGTTAAAAGGCTATCTGATCACCAGAACTTTAGTCTCCACTTTCTTAGGAATTAGATCAAATCCGAATTTATTTAGTTCTTCTCTCATTTCCTGAATATTATCTTTTCCTTTATATTGCAGCAGTATCCTCTCTTTGAAATTGGTTTCATCAACAATGATATCGTTTCTCAATTTTCCTTCCAATGATTTAATAAGTTGTTTTACCAATTGATTTTCTACAGATGTGATTCCACTTTTCTGATTGTAAAGTGTTAAGCTTCTTCCTATCCCGGAGGACAATGGGATCTTATTTTTGTCGCTTATTATTAAGGCATATCCATCCACTATTCTTGTTTCTTCATTTACACTGATATTGAAAAAGCGTTGAAGGTCGTGCTTCATCATTTTCGGCAGCTTATCAGCATTTTCAGGCAATACTTTAATTTCATAACAATAGGTATTGTTCCATTCCCATTCAATTAATTCGTTATTGTCTGTTGGCATGAAGAATTTTTCAGGATCGTCTCTTTCATAAATTACCCTTCTGTCGTCAGACAATGCCCCATATTTTTCTCCTGAACCGAAATTGTCATAGGCCAGCTTAATCAGATTTTTGACCGACATGTTATAGTAAGCTCTCCTTATTACTTTTTTTGAAATCGGGTCAACAGTGTTTCCTGCTTTCTGGTTTATTCCATTTATGTATCTGGTATAGTAAGAAAACTGTTCAAGATTATTCATAAATGACATATTAGCTTGCATGAACAAGGGTTGGGCAGGATTGAAATTCTGGAAATGGTCCATTGGTAAAAGGTTCAAGCCTTCATTATGAATCAGTTTTTTTACATTTTCAACCGTGAAATTCTGCGGATTGGCAATTGCTCTGATTATTCCTTTATTATCAACCCAAACCTGATGAGGTAATTCAATGGGAAAGAATTCTCTTAAAGTGGAGTCTGAGTAAACAAGCGGTAATTTTGAATTGGAAGCGATTTCAGATCGGGCAAACAATTTTCTGAGATCCAGATCCGTTTGTCTGGTAACACGAATAACTTCCAGATCTTTTTTAAAAAGCTGTTGGGTACTATCGAGTTCCTTAAAGGTTTTAACAGAATAGCTGCAATAAGGACTCCAAAAATCAATGATCAGATGTTTTTCGGAATTATCCTGTATTTTTCTCACAGCCTTACTACTATTCAGGATCTTGCTGATATGGATTGCAGGAAGTTTGTCGCCTACTGATAAGGTCTTACTACTTTTAGTTTGTGACCATAAAGGCAGATAAAATAGTATACTGACAAGCATCAGTATATATTTGAGGATAGATATATTTTTCATAATTATCTTGGATTTTGTGCGATGCCTGTAGCATCAATTATATAATTGGGAATTGGAAACACATAGCGGGGATCATTGGCAGGAAGTACATAAGTCTGGCCGTTTATTACCCTGCTGAGGTCTGTAGCAAATTTGGGCTCCAGATTGAGTCTCCGGAGATCCTGCCACCTCATTCCACGATAAACTAATTCCTTTCTTCGCTCTTTTAATATTATACTTAAGGCTGCTTCGGCACTGCTAGCTGTTAATGGAATGAACGTTCCTGTTTTAAATCTTTTTACAAGAAGGGTATTTAAAGATTTCATAGCATCAACAGTGTTTCCCTTCCGCGCATAACATTCTGCCTGAATCAGATATAACTCGTTACTTGAAAAGCCAGCGAAGGGCAAAATACTTCCCGTATAGCTTCCTTTAAAAGAATAAGTACCATTGGTGTTCAGTTTGAAAAAGACGGATTTCCGCAGGTCGTTGCTTGAATAGGTATTGATTAATTCCGGGCTGATGTTCGCATTCACCAACACAGTTAATAAGGCTTGTATTGCATAATAGGAAGTTTCCTGATTGAATGCGGTAAATGAGTTGGCTGCTGCAGGATTTATGCTATTATAATCAATCAGGGTATTAAACAGGCTAAGACTCTGACCCGAATAGGTTAATGCATCATCAAATTCGCCCATTGATAAACTTAGCCTTGCAAGTAATGCCAGGGCTGAGGCTTTGGATGGATCTGATCCAATTTTGGGTAAGGGATACAAAAGATTGACAGCTTCTTTGAGGTCGGTTTTGATTTGATCATAACCTTCCTGCACACTGGATCTGACAGTTTTGGTATTTATATCTGAATTTAGCCTGATTGAAATACCCGGGTCAGTTGCAGCAGTTTGCAAACTATATGGCCTGGAAAATACGATATGGAGGTCGTAAAAAGCTTTGGCCCTGTGAAAAAGTGCCTGTCCCCGGGTGTTGTTCCATTCGGCCTTGCGGCTTGCATTCAGCTTCAATTTTTCCAGTCCTTCCAATACCACATTGCTGATAAAAATTTGGTTGTAGCAATTGTTCCACTGGAGCACTTGCGTTGTCCCAACAAAGATTTCCGGTTGCCATGAATAAATATTTCGATCCAGTAGAGGTAAGGAGCTGAAAACCGAATTGCTGACAAAAATATCGTCAGACGAAGCTTCTCCTAGGGCAGTATAATTGGTATTTAAAACGGAGTTGTTTAAAAGCAGTTTCATATCCTCAAGGGTTTGAGGAACAATTGTTGAACTATCGGATTTGGCATCCAGCCAGTCTTTTTTGCAAGCGGAAGTCAATAGAATGATTCCGGCAATAATCGGATATATATGTTTTTTCATCTGTTCATTTTTTTTAAGTTAAATACTGTTTATGAAGCTTGTTTAATTCCCCTTGTTTTATAGGGTTGTTCTGAGTCCGAAAGCGATGGATCGGCTGAGCTTTATATCCGGATAATCAGGGTCAATTCCTTGCTTATTAGCTGTCCATAATAAGCCTGCATTATTCAGATAGATAAACATGGACAGTTTTCTAAAAGGCATTTTAGTCCACTGCTTATTTGTCAGATCATAGCTGAGGTTAATATCCTGAAGCCTTATATTGTCACCTTTTTCGACCAGAATCTCAGCATTTCGATAAAAATTGTCCTTTGCACTGTTATTATCTGCCGGAAAAGAGGGAACAGAAGTAAAGGCTTCATCTCCGGCTTTTTGCCAGCGTAAAGCATAATCACTATGGCTCCGACCTGTAGTAAATAAGCTGCTGTATTCAATAGAACGCCTTTTGAAATAATAGCCAAAGCGGTAAGTGATATTTGCCGAGATCGTAAATCCTTTCATACTAAAGGAATTTCTTAAGGCACCATAAACAGGTGGCAAAGCTCTTCCATGAAATACAAGGCTATCGACGGTTTGTCCGGATGAAGAGTTTAACAATGAATAATTCGTACTTGGAACTCCATGGACATAACCCATCGGATTTCCTGTAGCAGGATCTAATCCTGCCCATTGTTTACTATAAATTCCAAATAGAGGCTTACCGGGGGTAGGAGAGAACGAAGACTGACTTCCTGTGAGACTGGCATCAGCCATATAAGAGGCGAAAGTCGGGCTAATAGCATAACTTGTAACCTCATCCCTTGAATAACTGAATAAAAGGTTGCTTTCCCATCTGAGCTTTCTATCGAGATTAATACTATGCAGCTCAAGATCAACCCCACTGCCTTTCATATTGGCTACGTTCCCGCGGAAGGATGATTGACCGGAAGTTGGATCGAGAGGGCTTTGACCTATCAGATCTATTCCTTTTTTACTATAATACTCTAAATTCCCATTAAGCCTTCCATTCTTACTGCCGAATTCAATACCTAAATTCAATATGCCGGTTTTTTCCCATCTCAGGTTTGGATTCGGTGGGTTATTAATATTTGCGGCAGGTAAGCCATTTTGGCTGTTTCTGGTAAAATTTGCTGTGGTATAGGCAGTCACAGTTTTATCAATGTTTCCATTATAACCATAAGTAGCTTTTAACCTGAGAGTTGGAAGAAAATCGAGTTTGTAAAATTCCTCAGATGCCAGATCCCATTTAAGGCCGGCTGACCATAATGGCACTGCCCTTTGATTGCTGCTGACCCCAAAATGGTTTGACTGATCGATTCTGCCACTGGCTGAAAAGATGTATTTGTTATTTAAGGTATACGCAACATTCATAAAATACGACCTGAACCGGTTAAGTGTCTCAGAAATAGAGGGATTGGCCAATATCAATCCGTTGCCATTAGGGGAAAGTGGAAAGGGAGTGGTGGAATTTACTGCAACAGATGATCCCAGATTCGGATCATAACCAAATACCCGATTACTGTTAGCTGTTGTCTCAAGCTCTCTTATTTCTATTCCAGCCAATGCATTGATGGAATGTTGTTTGAAATTATGATTATAATTTAGTTGCGCCCGTCCATTATGGCTATCAAGATTTGATCGGCTAAGGTCGAGTATGCCTCCGACAGGAATATTCCTGATTAAGTCGTTAGCACTTTTACTGGTATAGCGGTTAATCAGGTTCCGGGTATAGTAAGAATCGATGCTGTTCAGGGAATTGCCATTTTCCCATTGGCGCTGAAACTGATACTTGATATCTGTACTGAATAATTTCCCGAGTTGATATCTGAGCCCGGTTAACAACCTGATATCATTACCTTGCACTCGCTGGCCAGGCAATTCCAATTCCTCCAATGGGCGAAATTGCCAATCCAGGTATCCTTGTCCGAAAGCCTCCTCCTTGTAGGAATTACGGTAATCTTTGGTAATACTCAGCGGATTCCCATTTTCATCAATCAGGCGCGTGTATGGGTACAGAACCCGACCCGATGGACCTCCGGTTACAAGTTCCTGTACCGTGTTATTTTTATTACTATTAGTCTGGCTAAAGTTTAATGATGCGTTAAGCTGTAAGCCTTTTAACGGCCGAAAGCTCTGGCTGGTATTCAAAGTGAGACGTGAAAAATCATTAGCAATTGCATTAGATAGATTATTATCAAACCCTGCCGAGTAATAATAAGTATGATCTTCAACCCCTCCCTTCAGACTGAGTGCGCTCTGAATGTTTGTGCCTTTGCGATACATCAAATCGGTAAGATCATTCCGCAGATCATAAGCCCTGAGTACATTTATCCTGCTTTCCATTTCCGAATTGCTTATAAGTCCCTTTCTGTTACGATCCAGCAGATCTACGACTTCAGATATAGGCGGGCGGGTAGTGGTATTATTCAGATCAGCATTATAAAACCCTCGCTGAAACAGGAGGATCTCTGTATCGATAAAATCAGAGCTAGCCATTCGTGGCTGATAGAACTGGTCAGGTTGCTGGATACGGGTAAGATTGGAATGAAATTCTGTTGTTAAAGGCTGACTGAGACTTCCTTTTTTGGTATTGATTACTATAACACCATTACCGGCTCTTGCACCCCAGATAGAGGCAGCAGCAGCATCCCTTAAAACGCTGATATTTTCAATATCATTCGGATTAATGTTATTGATATCACCTTCATACGGAAAATTGTCCAGCACAATTAGTGGCTGGTCATTCGCAAAGATGGTACTACGGCCCCTGATGCTCAGTTTGGAAGATCCGCTTCTTTCATCAAATAGAAGCGAAGGAGTAATTCCTTTCAGTCGACTGATCACATCAGTGGATATCTGGCGGTTAAACAATTCTTTGCTTATGCTTGCAAAAGATCCTGTGGCCCGTTCAAGCGGGATCTCCTGATATCCGGTGCTAACAATCACTTCTTCCAATTGTCTGGCGTTCGGTAGCAGAGTGATAGTGATTTCGTTTCCTTTACCGGCTATCGGAATTTCCTGTGGCAGGTAGCCAATAAAGCTTATCAGGAGTATCGGGTGTGCGGGTACTTCGTGGAGTCTGAAATGGCCATTTGCGTCACTTATTCCCGCAACTTTACTGTCTTTTACTTTGATGGATGCTCCCTGTAGTACCTCCCCTTTTTGATTAGTTATTTTTCCGGAAATTATAATTAAAGGTTTGACTGCAGGGATTTCCTGAGTGAATCCATTCAGTACAGGCCAAAGCGCGGCCAGTACGATAGTTAGTATCGTTTTTTTCATTTAATTATTTGGTTAGTGATTTAAGAAAAGTCCCGGCTTCCGCCGGGATGACAGCCGGGATCGCCAGGACTATTATTGTCATTCTGGCGAGTGACACTGACGATCCCGGCGAAGGCCGGGACCCAATCACTCCGGATGCCTCTTAAAAGAGGCGAAGAGATCTTTAGTTGACACCTGGTTCTGGTAGATATCCTCCTTGCCTTCCTGGTTTTGAACATGCTTCAGCTTTTCCTGCAGTTCATAAAGCGCAGGCAGCACTTCTTCCAAAGCTTCAAAATAATCGAGTAGGCGTTTTTTGTTGTGCAGGCTTTGTTTGGAATAGCCTCCACCTAGCATGACAGTAAATGCCCGACAAAGCATCTCATCAGCTTCAATTAAGCTGTAGGAGGAACAGAAATTTCGCAGATTTTGGAAAACTGCTTTTTGTTTGGATTGGTGGTTTTGTGTACTCATATGCAATTTTTCATATGAGTCCTGAGGAAATGCAGTATAATACATGTGGGGCCTGCAGACCGTAGCTACACTAAAGTTTCTCACGCCTTACGTAACACGGAATTACAGCAGACCCCACATCTATTTCAATGTACTAATATAGTACATCTACACATAGACATGGGTATTATTCTGCTGCCCTGCGTTACGGCGTGAGAAGGTAGCCGCAAGACTCTAATTAATACCAACTATCTATATCAAATATAAAAAATTATTTCATATATAAAAAATATATAGTCAAATTGAAATGATTATGCAAGCCATATTGCTGTATGAGCGAATTGGCAATAAATATTGTTGGTGCTAATGTTAAGGCAATAAGGAAAGCGTTAGGACTATCACAACTTAAATTTTCTATCGTTATAGGACTCTCTAAAGCGAGTATAATTAATATTGAAAGTGGGAAAAAGGGGTATAACCTTAAACTATTGGAAAGTGTTACTTCCTTTACAAAGTATTCGCTTAATGATCTATCAAATAAATATTTTAAGCCCGATGCCAACCTAAGGAATAAGTTGGGCAAATTGTATAAGCATAGTGAATTCTCGCATATATTAAATTGCTCCCCAGAGATTGTTTATGCTATAGAATTCAAACTTCTTAAAAGTGATTTTATAGATCAGCCAAAAGAAATTAGCCAGATAAAATCTTTCTTTGAGAGATTTGGATGGAAATATAGTGGAACTTCAATCTCAAATGCTTTGAAGAGAATGCCGGATTTGATTGAGATAAGGCAGCATGAAACGAAGAAAAATACTAACATTTATTTAAAGAAAAGCAAATGAAGATAAATTGCGAATCAATTTAGTTGCATTATATCAAATCCGCTTTTTTCATATGTCTCATTAATAAAAGGCAGGAAGCAATTCTTCGAGTGCTTCTAAAAAATCCAATACCTGTTCTTTTTTACTGTTGTCATTAGCACTAAAATGTATACCGTCAATATGGTTGTACATCTGGTTTAGCATTTCTGTACTTTCGTGGAGAGTGTAGGAGGATAGAAAGTTATTCAGATGGCGTGTAGCTTCTTCTTTTATCATGGACATATTTTTTGATCGTTTATATTTTTCCTCAATTATAAGTATCCTGCAGAAAAATAGAAAAGAGAATGAGGGAACGGTAAGCTTAAATTCCAGATTGCTATTTCAGCAGACATTAAAAACTTCACTTAAGCTTATTTTGACTTAGCAGAAGTTGAATTTGATTTAGACTATAAAACTCCTTTCGCCGAATATAAATAGGGTGTATACAGCCCTCCTTCTTCAGCCGATAAATGGTCGAATCGCTGATGTGGTACTTCTGCATTATATCATAACGGTCTAATAACTGGTCTTTTTGCTCTTCAACACGGGCGTACCATGCTAGCTGTTCATCCCGCATTTGCTTCAAAATACTACAGCTTTCTTTAAGCTGGTCCAGGATTGTTGCTTCAAACACATTAAGTTCTGATCTTCTCATGGCAAAAAAGAATGTCAGCTAATTTCCTTTATTCATTTCAAACTAGCGGTGACATTGTATTTTTCCTTCGATAAGGGCTGATTGGGGAATGCAGGAGCTTTAATCTCAGTAATTTGGCTTGACAAGGATTATCTAAAAACTATAACCACAAAAAGAATTGATAAGAAGGCCTCAAACCCTCTTATCAATTCCCGTTGTTTACTATGGGATAGTATCGGTTAGATCCCAGCCTCCACTGCAGCCACGACACTCCTTTAACTTTTCTTTCACACCTTTATTCGGACTAGGGAGATCGTCTTTTGTACAACTGCTAAATAGCATTAATATCACTGTGGCTATGCCAAGTTTGGTTATAAACACCATTCCTGACGGCGCATAAAAATTCCTAATGTGACTTCTTTTGAAGCCAATTTTTAATCGTTTCATTTTCCTGAATTTTAAGATGAATACTAATTACCGGCCTGAAGGATAGCGCTATTTTCCTGCCTTCTTTCGATAAAAGTATAGTAGATCTTTTCACGTAAGGAGTGCTGACGGGGATAGATCGCATTTGACGGAGGTATGAAGGAAATTGACGGGTTAAGTTCTATTAAGCTAAAAATTGAAAGGTATAAATCCGATGTTGAATGCACTGCAAGACATTTCAGGTTTAAGAAAGCGTGGGGGATAGTGAATTTGAAAGTGATGGACTATTGAGCTCGTTTGTGATGGTTGTCATTCAGAGGAGCGAACTAGTTTCTGAATTTGTAGAAAATGTGAGGCGACGAAGAATCTCAGTCCTATGAGTATAAAATTTAGCTGCAGCAGGATCTATTTCTCTATTCTTGCGTGCTTTGTTTGTAGATTATAGTGTTATAATATTAATGGAGTGGTTCAAGCATTTTTAGGGCATCATCCTTATTACGGAGCAGTTGATTCCATGGTCATCCTGGCCCTCTCCGGGAGAGAGGGTTTGTAGATTTTGAAAGGATAATTCCAATTAAATACTTAATCAATTAAGTAGGATATCGCAGACAACAGGCAACAGATAACCGATTTCCAGCTATCAATCTCCCATACCCCTATCTTTTGTTCTCCCATTACCAATGCTTTTATTATTTTCGCTGCTTGATTAACATTTAACGTTCAGAATAACCGAATCAGGAATTTGTCAGGGGGATATTGTCGATGCATCATTTATTGATCAATTGTTCACTGGTTATGATTTTGATTTGGTGAATCATCTCGATGCGGAATCGTATGTTAATTGCTTCATTTAAACAAATACAATATGAAAATAGCGGTTATAGGAACCGGATATGTCGGTCTGGTGACTGGGACTTGCCTAGCAGAAACGGGTAATAATGTGATTTGTGTAGACATCAATGAAGATAAGGTGACTATGATGAAGTCAGGTCAATTGCCTATTTATGAACCGGGATTAGATGTCCTTTTTCACAGAAATATTGATCAGGGCAGGTTAAAATTCACTAATAATCTGGCGGAAGCTATAAGTGGTGCTCAGATTATTTTTCTTGCCTTACCTACACCTCCGGGCGGAGATGGATCTGCTGACCTGAGTTATGTGCTTGGAGCGGCCAGGGATATTGCATTACTAATTCAAGATTATAAAGTTATTGTCACAAAATCCACTGTGCCGGTTGGAACAGCTGACAAGGTTAAAGATGTATTCAAGGCTAATCTTTCGAAAGATATATTCACTGAAGGGCAGAATCTAGGAGATTGGGTAGATATCGTTTCGAATCCGGAATTCTTACGTGAGGGAGTGGCAGTTGAAGATTTTATGAAGCCGGATCGTATAGTGATTGGGACTTTAAGTGAAAGAGCTAAAAGATTAATGACAGAATTATATACACCTTATGTAAGGCAGGGAAACCCTATCATATATATGGATGAGCGTTCTTCTGAATTAACAAAATATGCTGCAAATTCTTTTTTAGCTACAAAAATTTCATTTATGAATGAGATAGCTAATCTGTGTGAAGTTGTTGGTGCAGATGTAGATGCGGTTCGGAGAGGAATAGGTTCTGATGAACGAATAGGGAAACGATTTTTATTTCCAGGGATAGGTTATGGTGGAAGCTGTTTTCCAAAAGATGTTCAGGCACTGGCTTTGTCTTCTTTACAGGTTAATTATGATTTCAGAATTCTTAACTCGGTTATGGAAGTAAATGATCTCCAAAAACTGGTTTTGGTAGAGAAGATTAAAAAGTATTATAACAACAATCTTAAAGGAAAGAAGTTCGCAATATGGGGTGTGGCTTTTAAGCCTGAAACAGATGATATAAGGGAAGCCCCTTCTCTTTACATAATTGATGAACTATTAAAACAAGAAGCCCTGATTTCTGTGTTTGATCCGGAGGCGATGGAGAATGTTAAGAGACAGATAGGTGATAGTATAATTTATGAAAGTGATCAATATGCTGTGTTGGAAAATGCAGATGCTTTAATTATCGCAACGGAATGGTCATTATTCAGAAACCCTGATTTTGAAAAGGTGAAAGGTCTTTTAAAATCAAAAGTTATATTTGATGGACGTAATTTATATGATTTACAAAAAATGATAGAAGAAGGTTTTTATTATAATAGTATAGGTAGAAAAATAATTGATAATGAATCTTAGGAAGAGGGTACTCATTACAGGTGCCGCTGGTTTTTTTGGATCACATTTATGTGATAGGTTTATTAGAGAAGGCTATCATGTAATTGGGATGGATAATCTCATTACCGGGTAGCTAAGAAATATTGAGCATCTGTTTAAATTGCAGAGTTTTGAGTTTTCTCATCATGATGTTTCAAAATTTGTCCATGTTCCAGGTAAACTGGATTATATCCTGCACTTTGCCTCGGCCAGGAGCCCTATTGATTATCTTAAAATTCCTATTCAAACATTAAAGGTTGGCTCTCTTGGGATACATAATTTACTGGGCTTAGCCCGTGCCAAAGGCTCCGGGATTTTGATAGCCTCCACTTCTGAGGTGTATGGTGACCCAACCATCAACCCCCAGCCAGAAGAGTATTGGGGTAATGTAAATCCTGTTGGTCCAAGAGGTGTCTATGATGAAGCTAAACGTTTTCAGGAAGCTATGACAATGGCTTATCATACTTTTCATGGTTTAGAAACAAGGATTGTACGCATATTTAATACTTATGTTCATCGTATGCGTTTAAATGATGTAAGGGCTTTACCCGCTTTTATCGGGCAAGCCTTAAGAGGAGAGAATCTAACGGTATTTGGAGACGGTAGTCAAACCAGATCTTTCTGTTATGTAGATGATTTGGTTGTAGGTATTTATCGCTTACTTTTAAGTGAGTATGCTCAGCCGATGAACATTGGTAATCCCGACGAAATTACGATAAGGGAGTTTGGAGAAGAAATTATCAAATTAACTGGAACAAGTCAGAAAATGGTGTACGAAAACTTACCTGTCGATGATCCAAAGCAAAGAAGACCAGATATTACCAAAGCAAAGGAGATCCTCAAATGGGAGCCTAAAGTAAGTAGGGCAAAAGGCTTAGCGATTACTTATGACTATTTCAGATCTTTACCTGAAAAGGAATTATTGCATAAGGATTTTAGTTATTTTAATAAAATATAAATGAGTTTCTGAAAATGTTGGCATCTGTGTTGTTAAAAATAAATCCTAATTAAACACCAATATCGATTAACATATTCCTATATTATTTAGCTGAGTATTTTTAAGTATAGTTGCGGGGAATAGTTCCCAAATTTTAATAAATTCTGTGGATGGTCATTCACTCAGAAAACTGAGATATCTTAAATGGCTTTACCTGGATTTTCAAACTTCAACTCATCTTGCTTGCGTATGAAATATCTATATTTTTCTTGTATTTCTAAAAATATGTTCTACTTTTGATATATATAATGAGTACTAATTATACTCAATATTATGCTCGAAAGTCTGATAACATCTAAAACGAGAATTAAGTTATTGCTTAAATTCTTTTTAAACATCAATAATCAGGGATATCTAAGGAGCCTTGAGGCTGAGTTTAATGAGAGTACCAATGGTATCCGGCAGGAACTTAATCGTTTTGAGCAAGCCGGGCTGTTATTGGCAGAATCAGAAGGTAATAAGAAGTTATATCGTGCAAATACCCTTCATCCCCTGTTCAAGGATCTGAACAGTATTATCAGAAAGTTTATTGGTGTAGAAGAAGTAATCGAACAGGTAATTGACCGTTTAGGAAATGTACAGCGTGTTTACCTTGAGGGGATGATAGCCCGTGGTCTTGATTCGGATATAATTGATCTGATGATAATAGGGGATAATATAGATCGTAATTACCTGAGTAATCTGGTCGAAAAGGCAGAGCCTCTGATCGGGAGGAAGATACGCTACCTTGTCTTTGAAGAGGCAGATGCAGAGGTTTATGTACAGAAGCATAATAAGGAGATGGTTTTAATTTTTGATCATTTAGCATGAATTGGTACGTACTCTATACAAAATCGCGTTGTGAAAAGGCCGTTGCAGATAAATTGGCCCAATTAGGTATAGAGGTATATTGTCCGCTGTTAAAAAGAAAGAAACTATGGAGCGATCGATGGAAATGGGTAGAAGAGCCTTTATTCAGATCCTATTGTTTTGTGGGTCTTGAGGATAAGGACAGAGATAGCGTATTTAAAGTCCATGGTGTAGTTCAATACGTTTATTATTGCGGGAAACCGGCAACAATCAGGGAAAAGGAGATGAATCTCCTCAAAAGCTGGCTGATGCAATATGATCATGATAGTATTGAGGCTAGTAATTTAAATGTGAACGACAGGATCAGAATACGTTCAGGAGCGTTGATGGATAAAGAAGCTGAAGTATTGGAGAGTAAGGGTAATTATGCACTTTTACTGTTAGAGGAACTTGGCCTGCAGGTTAAGGTTGATTTAAGAAAGAATATTGTAGAGAAGATTCAGGTTTCCTAAGGGTTTAACTGATAATACATTTTATATGGATGTCATATTGTAAAATGTGACTGAAGGGGCGGAGCCATACCTTGGGTGATTTGAAGATTTGGTAAATTGGAGATTTGAAAATGAGAAAAATCGATTTTAATTTTCTGGATTGTGGCCAAATAGGACCTGATAATATCTGGATGTGATTAGAGGATTTGATAATTTAAAGATTTGAAAATGAATGAGATCAGTCTAATTTATCTAAATTGTGGCCGCTAGGTCAGCGCCTTTACCAGTACAATGTTATTCTGATTTTAATTAAATGTCTTTATAATTATGAACGAAGCAAAATTATCAGTAGAATCAATATTTTCTAATTTAGTTCCTGGTATCTTAATACCCAATACTTAATACTATTTCTATGAAGACAGCGCTAATTACAGGCATTACTGGACAAGATGGGGCTTATTTGACAGAATTCCTGTTAAATAAAGGATATTTTGTTCATGGGATTAAAAGAAGAAGCTCAATGTTCAATACCGATAGAATTGATCATTTGTATCAGGATTCTCATGAAGCCAATCTTAAATTAAAATTACATTATGGCGATTTAACAGATTCGACTAATCTGATTCGCATTATACAGGAAACGCAGCCTGATGAGATTTATAATCTGGCTGCAATGAGTCATGTACAGGTGAGCTTTGAAACCCCTGAATATACAGGTAATGCTGATGGTTTAGGGACTCTTCGTATTCTTGAGGCAATAAGGATTCTAGGTTTAGAGAAGAAAACAAAGATTTATCAGGCTTCTACTTCAGAATTATATGGTTTAGTACAGGAAGTCCCTCAATCAGAAAGAACGCCTTTTTATCCACGTTCACCTTATGCAGTTGCGAAAATGTATGCCTACTGGATTACTGTTAATTACCGTGAAGCATATAATATGTTTGCTTGCAATGGTATTTTGTTCAATCATGAAAGCCCGGTTAGGGGAGAGACATTTGTAACACGTAAAATAACCAGAGCTACTGCTAAGATTGCTCTAGGCCTTCAGAATTGCTTGTACCTTGGAAATCTTTCAGCTCAACGCGATTGGGGTCATGCCAAAGATTATGTAGAGGCCATGTGGCTTATTTTGCAACAGGAGAAACCTGAGGATTTTGTTATTGCCACCGGAGTAACTACCACAGTTCGTGATTTTGTGAAAATGAGTTTCGCTGAATTGGGAATAGAAGTGGAGTTTAGCGGAAAAGATGAACAGGAAAGAGGGGTGATTATTGATGTCGATGAGGCTAAAGTGGAAAGCTTAAAGCTTAAAGCGGAAAGCTTAAGGCCAGGGACTACTGTAGTAAAAGTGGATCCTAAGTATTTCAGACCTACAGAAGTTGACTTACTTATCGGTGATCCGACAAAATCAAATACCAAACTGGGCTGGAAGCCGAAATATGATCTGGCTGCCCTTGTAAAAGAAATGGTATTGTCTGATCTTCATCTGATGAAAAAGGATGAGTATCTGAAAGATGGGGGATTTAATACTTTGAATTATTTTGAATAGAGTATCAAGTATTGAGTATCAAGATGGAAGGCTGCTGAATTTGATATTAACTGTATTCAGTCAGATAACTAGTGACAGATTTCTTATGTATTCCCGTGTCAAAACTTAATAACCAAAATAAAATTACCAAATATCGGGTACTCTTTAATAAAGAAGATTAATTAGCTTTGCGGAATTGCATTTTATGAAGATGAACAAATTTTTCAGCCTTTTGGCTCTCCTTGTCCTGGTAAGTATAAGTATTCCTGCTTTTTCACAGGTGAATCCCCAGAATCTGAATAATATACGTGTCGATGAACTGAGCGATGATCAGGTAAGATCTTTTATGCGTCAGGCAGAAGCAAGTGGAATGGGTGATGCTCAGCTTGAACAAATGGCGCAGGCTCGTGGGATGCGTCCTGAAGAGATTAAAAAACTAAGGGACCGTGTTGATAAATTAAAAAAAGACGATAAAAAGCAGTCTTCAGACCTGGATCCTAATAAAGTTAAGCCTAAAAAGGAATCGGGGGACAGGGAAATGAATTTTGAGCAGGATAGTACCCAGTTACAAAAGGATCCAGAAACAGAAGCAGAGAAGGCATTCAATGAACTCCGCTCAAAAATATTCGGGGCAGATTTGTTCAAAAATTCTAAATTAACTTTTGAGCCTAATCTGAGTATTGCAACTCCTAAGAATTATGTGGTTGGCCCAAATGATGAATTGTTGATTGATATTTATGGGAACTCAGAAGCTTCGTATAATCTCAAAGTAAGTCCGGAAGGGAATATTAATATAGAATATGTGGGAATTATTCCAGTTGCCGGACTGACGATTGAGGCCGCAACTTCCAGGATTCGTTCCCGATTATCAACAGTATACAGTGGATTGCGTAATGGAAACACTAATCTGAATATAGCTGTTGGAAACATACGAAGTATAAAAGTTATACTTACCGGTGAGATTGTTAAGCCGGGAACTTATACACTTCCATCCCTGGCTAATGTATTTAATGCCTTATATTCATCTGGTGGACCAACAGAGAATGGCTCCTTCAGGTCGATCGAATTGATACGTGGAGGGAAGAAAATAGCGACCCTTGATATTTATGATTTCCTGATGAAAGGGGAAATGGCTGATAATTTAAGATTACAGGATCAGGATATTATTCGCGTGCCGGTGTATGAATCGCGCATAGAAATTGTTGGAGAGGTAAAACGTCCAGGAATATTTGAATTGCGCTCAGGAGAGTCTTTCAAAGACCTCATCAATTTTGCAGGTGATTTCACTGAGAATGCATTCAGGGCCAGAGTGAAGGTCTTAAAGAATACAGAAATTGAGCGGAAGATAGCCGATATAAGTTTAGATAAATTTTCGGAATACAAACCGAATACCGGAGATAAATATTTTGTGGATCGTGTACTGGAGCGCTTTGTCAATCGTGTTAGTATTGAGGGTGCAGTTTTCCGTCCCGGAGCCTATGAGCTGGAACAAGGTTTAACATTATCTCAATTAGTCCGTAAGGCAGAAGGTTTGAAGGAAGATGCGTTCAGGCAAAGGGCGTATATCACCCGATTAAAACCGGATAATCAAACTGAGTTGATCTCAGTTGATCTTGCAGGAGTATTGAATGGTAGTGTAAAGGATATTCCATTACTTAGGGAAGATATTATTAGTGTTTCATCTATATTCGACCTGAAAGAGGAGTATAAAATAAGCATTGATGGGGAAGTTCGTGAGCCCGGAACCTTTGACTATGCAGAAAGAATGACCTTAGAAGAGTTAATTCTCAAGGCTGGTGGATTTACGGAGGCAGCAACTGCCCAGCGGGTTGAAATCTCCAGACGAGTGAAAAACAGTAATTTAACTGCTGCTGATGCAATTACCGCACAAGTTTTTCAGGTAGATATTGACAAGGATTTGAATTTCTCTAAACCTAAATTTGAATTGCAGCCCTTTGATATAATTTCAGTAAGAAGTTCTATAGGTTATGAAGTACAACGCCAGGTGAAAGTTGAAGGTGAGGTATTATATCCCGGCATGTATACCATTATAAATAAGGATGAACGGGTATCTGATTTGTTAAGGCGCGCCGGTGGTTTAACAGCACTTGGTTACGCAAAAGGTGCATCATTAAAGCGTGAAGGTCCGGCAAAAACCGATGGCAAAAATTCTATTGATCAGAATGAAGAAGAGCAAAATAAAATAGCTAAGCTTCAGCGTTTACAGGAAAATGTAAAAGATACAGTTGGAACCAAAGTTCAGGAAGAAATATTGAAAAATGTTTATGTAGGTATAGAACTTGATAAAATACTTGAAAATCCCGGAACTCAGGCCGATTTGATACTTGAAGAAGGTGATGTCTTAAGAATTCCTAAACAATTACAAACTGTAAAAGTCAATGGAGAGGTTTTATATCCTGTTACTACTATTTTTAGTCAGGGAAGGGGCTTTAAGCATTACATTTCACAAGGAGGGGGTTTTTCCAATAAATCTTTGAAAAGACGATCTTATGTAATTTATGCGAATGGTTCTGTAAGAAGTACATCAAAGATATTTTTCTTCAATAATTATCCCTCAATAGAACCTGGGGCAGAGCTTTTTGTTCCGCAAAAGGAGGATAAAAGACCTTTAAGCGCTGCAGAAATTGTCGGGGTTTCAAGTGGATTGGCATCCCTGGCTGTTATAATATTGAATTTAGTGAAATAGCCAAATTTTAGTTTATTTAAAATAGATATATCGGTTAAATTGAGATTATTTAATTTTTGATTTCCGAATATTATTACCCCAAAGTTTTCTGTCATACTTAATAATTAAATATATGAATAGTGTACATTCTGAAGTTGAGGAAATTTCAATTACAGATTTAGTGTTGAAGCTAAAAGAGTGGTGGAGATTTCTTTTGTACAATTGGATATATATTGCAATTGCTGGGGTAATTGGAGGTGGAATAGGCTTAATTTACGCAAATTCTCAAAAACCGGGCTATATTGCTGAGCTGAATTTCGCTTTAGAAGATGCACAGTCCCAAGGTGGTTTGGGAGGTTATGCAGGCTTAGCATCAATGGTAGGTGTTGATCTGGGTGGTAGTGGTGGTGGGGCTTTTTCGGGTGAAAATTTGATTGAGTTTATGAAGTCTCGTGCGATGATAGAGAAGACACTTTTGTCCACAATAGAAGGTAACTCAAAAAGCCAAACTTTAGCTAATTTGTACATTGATATAAATCAATACAGAAAAAGCTGGGAAGATGACCCAAAACTTAAGGAAGTACAGTTTTTGCCATTAAGTGATAGAACGAAATTTACACGGTCTCAAGATAGTATTTTGGGTAAATTCTATAAGGATCTGATCAAGAATAATCTTACCATTGTAAAAAAAGACAAGAAAATAGGAATAATATCTGTAATTGTGAATTCCGGAAGTGAAACATTTTCCAAAGCTTTCGCTCAGACATTAGTAAAAAAAGTATCAGAGTTCTATATTGAAACCAAAACTAAAAAATCAGTTGATAATCTTGCTATACTTCAATATCAAACAGACTCTGTTAGAAGAGCCTTGAATTCAGCTTTTTCAGGCGTAGCTTCAGCGGTAGATTTAAATCCCAATCCAAATTTATCTAGGCAAGTTTTGAGAGTTCCACAGCAAGTGCGACAAGTAGATATTCAGGCAAATCAAGCGATATTAACCCAGCTGGTAACTAATCTGGAAATTGCAAAAGTTTCACTCAGAAAGGAAACTCCTTTGATTCAGATCATAGATAATCCAATTCTACCATTAGAAGTGACAAGATTCGGGAAATTAAAAGGAATTATATTAGGTGGATTTATTGCAGGATTTATTGCAGTTTGTATTTTGGTTATGAGAAAAATATTTCGATGATTATCTCTTTACGATAAATTATATTTCTAAATAGCTTGAATTAAATTTGCCGGCTATTATAAAATCCAAATAAGATTGAAAGGCATGTGTTATTAAATAACTGCTGCAAGTACCAACAAAAAGAGAAAATACATTTATTCCCCATTATCATAATAAATATCAAGGCACTTTTATAATATTAGATTTGGCATTATAGTTCACAGCATGAGCTGGTTCTATCAAACTTTAGTTTGTATCAATATGAATGACATTTACAAAAAGAGAGTCGGAGTAATAGGACTTGGGTATGTAGGCTTACCATTGGCAGTTGAATTTGGCAGAAGGAATAACACTGTAGGATTTGATATTAATACAACTCGTATACAAGAACTAAGCGAAGGTGTAGACCGGACAAAAGAGTCGAATATGGAAGAGATTAAAAGCTCTTCAAAATTAACATTTTCATCAGATATAAATGATCTGACATCTTGTGATATTTATATAGTTACGGTACCTACACCAATTGATCAATTTAAGGCACCTGATCTCAAGCCCCTTATAAAAGCATCAGAAATGATAGCTACGGTGCTGAATCCGGGCGATATCGTTATATATGAAAGTACTGTTTATCCTGGTTGTACGGAGGAAGATTGTGTACCAGTACTGGAGGAGGTTAGTGGCTTATCTTTTAATAAAGATTTCTTTTGCGGGTACTCACCAGAACGCATTAATCCGGGAGACAAAGTAAATACTTTAACTAAGATTAAAAAAGTTACTTCTGGTTCCACTCCCGAAATAGCAGATATAGTTGATGAGCTTTATAAGACGATTATTACTGCTGGCACCCATAAAGCTCCCAATATTAAAGTTGCTGAAGCCTCTAAAGCGATAGAAAATGCTCAGAGAGATGTGAATATTTCGTTTGTTAACGAGCTGGCTCTAATATTTGACAGGATAGGAATAGATACACAGGATGTAATTGAAGCAGCTGGAACTAAATGGAATTTTCTAAAATATAAACCAGGATTGGTTGGCGGGCATTGTATAGGTGTTGATCCATACTATTTAGCTCATAAGGCTGAGTCCTTAGGTTATCATCCACAAGTTATTTTGTCAGGGAGGAGGGTAAATGATAATATGGGGATGTTCGTTGCGAATAAAGTTATTAAATTAATGATAAAAAAAGGGCACCGTATAGATGGTTCTCGAGCCCTTATTTTAGGCATGACATTTAAAGAAAATTGCCCTGATATCAGAAATTCGAGGGTAATAGATATTTACAAGGAGCTTAAGCAGTTTGGTCTTAAAATAGAGGTATTTGATCCTCATGCTGATAAGGAGGAGGTACAACAGGAATATAAAGTTCAGCTGGTTTCTGAAATTTCCAAAAAATATGATGCTATAATCCTGGCTGTCAGTCATGATGAATTTGCTCTTTTAGACTATAGAGGTTTAAAGAATGGTGACAATGCCATTATTTACGATACAAAGGCATTTCTTGACCGTGAGATTGTTGATTCCAGGCTTTAATATTAAACCAATGGATAGAAATGGGTATGTTCGCATAGTATGATCAGACGAGCAAAGTTTTTTTTATCAATCTTCTTGGCCAGCGAACTTCGTCATGGTATGTTTATTCTATTGCTAGCGATGGTAGTTTCTTTATTAGAAATTGTTGGAATTGCATCGATGATGCCTTTCTTTGCACTCATAGGTAATCCCCAGTCAATAAGCACTAATGGCATATTATCATTCCTTTATGCCTCATTTGGCTTTGAAACTTATTCAAGTTTCATTATGTTCATTGGGGTAGCTGTAATTGGAGTTATAGCGTTTTCCAATTTAGTTAAGGGTATTTCGGCACATTATACCAACCTTTTTACTGGTTCATTGCGGCAATCATTGCAATCCCGATTATTAAAAAGCTATGTTAATCAACCATACAAATATTTCCTGGGTAAAAATACATCAGAACTAAATAAAATCATTTGGTCTGATATTGAATTCGTTATTGGGTATGGGGTAACGCCATTATTACAAATGTTTTCGAACATAATTTTGCTATTTCTGGCTATAATACTGATATCAATTGTACAATTTAAGGTTGCCGTTTCAATAATGTTACTGGTATCATCATTCGCATTGATTTTTTGGATTTATTTGAGGAACAGAAGCCAAAATACTGCTACAAGACGAGGAGAAGCAGCTAAACATAGCTATATTGTACTAAACGAGGTTCTGGGAGGGATAAAAGATGTTAAAGTCTACCAAAAGGAGAGCAATTTTATTGAAAAGTTCAATAAGAATAATAAGATATATGCCAACCTTTGGGCTAAATCGACTACTGTAGCTCAATTGCCAAAGTTCGTTTTGGAAACAGTAGCTTTCAGCTTGCTTATAGGTGTAACTTTAATTATGTTATATACTTTGAAAGACATAGGAGAATTATTACCGGTATTGGGTGTTTACGCATTTGCAGCATATAAGATAATTCCTGCTATTCAGATCATATTCCAGGGCATTTCTTCACTAAAACAAGGCTGGCCTTCCCTTCAGATAATTCAACATGATTTACAAAGCACTGAAGCAGAAGAAGATATTAAGTCATTAATAATGGAGATACCATTTTCAAATTCTATAAAACTCAATTCTATAGTATATCGGTATCCAAACTCGGACCGTAAAATCCTTGATGGGCTAGATTTAACTATTAATTGTAATTCTACTGTTGGAATTGTGGGAGGGACAGGAGCCGGAAAGACAACTTTAGTGGATCTGCTTTTGGGCCTTCATGAACCTGAGAGCGGGACAATTTCCGTTGATAGCCTTGTTATATGCCATGAGAATATACATGCGTGGAAAAATATGATTGGGTATGTTCCTCAAACGATTTTCCTAACAGATGCGACGATAACAGAGAACATTGCTTTTGGATTAGGATTTGATGAAATTGATTTTGACAATGTCAAACGCGCATCTAAACTTGCAAGCTTAGATGAATTTATCATGAACGATCTTCCTGACCAGTACAATACAATTGTTGGTGAACGTGGGGTCAGACTTTCCGGAGGGCAAAGACAGCGTTTAGGTATTGCCAGGGCGCTTTACAGAAATCCTAAAGTCCTGATACTTGATGAGGCCACCTCATCACTTGATAATATCACTGAAACATACATTATCAAGGCTCTTGATAATATTAAAGGTTCATGTACCATAATAATAATAGCTCACCGATTTACTACCATTCAGAAATGCGATAATATAATCATATTAAAAGATGGGCAAATTGTTGATGAGGGAATCTACAATGAACTTATTGAGACTAGCAAAGAATTTAAAAAACTAAGCCTCACGAATTAATAACTATGTTAAATAATAAATCAATACTCATTACAGGAGGGACAGGTTCCCTGGGTAAGGCACTTACATCGCATATTCTGAGTAAATATCCAAGCGTTAAGCGACTTGTTATTTTTTCACGCGACGAGCAAAAACAATTTCAAATGGCTCAGGATTATCCTGAGTCCAAATATCCTCAGGTACGGTTTTTTATTGGTGATGTAAGGGATAAGGAAAGGTTGATCAGAGCATTTAAGGGTGTTGATTTCGTGATACATGCTGCAGCGATGAAACATGTGCCGATTGCAGAATATAACCCGGATGAATGTATCAAAACCAATATCAATGGTGCACAGAATGTAATTGATGCTTGCTTTCAAACAGCAGTTCAGCGTGTTGTTGCCTTGTCTACAGATAAGGCTTGCGCACCAATCAATTTATATGGAGCCACAAAACTTACCTCTGACAAGTTGTTTGTAGCAGCAAATAATATAAAAGGCGAAAATCCAATAATTTTTTCAGTCGTTCGATATGGTAACGTAATGGGTTCTAACGGCTCAGTTATTCCATTTTTTCTTAAGAAAAAAGCTGATGGTGTTTTGCCAATAACAGATCCGAATATGACCCGTTTTAACATTTCTCTTGACGGTGGTGTTGATATGGTTATGCATGCACTTGAACATGCCTGGGGTGGTGAGATATTCGTACCTAAAATTCCGTCATATAAAATTACCGATGTCGCCAATGCAATTGCACCTGGATGTAAACACGAAATTGTGGGAATCAGACCTGGTGAAAAGGTTCATGAAGAGATGATTACACCTTCAGATTCTTTCTATACCTATGATCTTGGCAAGTATTTTACGATATTGCCTGCAACTCATAAATGGTCTTTAAGTGATTTTAAGCAAAAATTTACTGCTAAAAAAGTCGAGGAAGGTTTTGCTTACAATTCTGGAAATAACCAGGAATGGGAGACCGTTGAAACCTTACGTGCTCTGATTAAGGAACATGTTGATCCTTCTTTTTCATGAATTCCTTTCTTAACTGAATATGATACCCTACGGAAGACAATATATTACTGAAGAGGATGTAGAAGAGGTTATAAAGGCTCTGAGGTCAGATTTTATGACGCAGGGACCAGCCATAAAGACATTTGAAGAGAATTTTGCGAAATATATTGGCGCCAGATATGCTGTAGCCATCTCGAATGGTACCGCAGCACTACATCTATCAGCGCTGGCGCTTAATTTGGGACCAGGCGATAAAGTTATAACCAGCCCAATCACCTTTGCTGCTTCAGCTAATTGTGTCCGTTATTGTGGAGCTGATGTTGTTTTTGCTGACATAGATCCTAAAACCTATTTGCTGGATATAGCTAAAGTAGAGGCACTTTTGCAAGCATCTCCTAAAGGAACTTATAAAGGAATTATTCCGGTTGATTTTGCCGGCAGGGCGGTCGACCTTCAGGCATTTAAAAAACTTGCGAATGAGTATGATTGCTGGTTAATTGAAGATGCCTGCCACGCTCCGGGCGCATACTTTACTGATAATGACAGGGTTCAGCAAAACTCTGGAAACGGTGCTTTTGCAGACCTGGCCATTTTTTCATTTCATCCGGTAAAACACATAGCAACAGGTGAAGGCGGAATGATTACCACCAATGACGAAAAGCTTTATAACAAACTTTTGATGCTTAGGACGCACGGCATCACTCGCAATTCAGATCTCTTTAAAAACGATCCTTCTTTTGCAACTGGTCAGGAATCTGACTCTTACCCAGGATGGTATATGGAAATGCAAACATTAGGCTTTAATTACAGAATAACCGATTTCCAATCGGCTCTAGGTTCAAGTCAACTCAAACGAGCCGATTCTGGTTTGAAAAGAAGAAGAGAAATTGCCTCTAGGTACAACGAGTTTTTTTCGGATAAATCTTATATAAGGGGCCACAGCGGCAATGTAGAGGGACACGCATACCATTTATATGTGATTGAAACTCAGGATCGGCTTGGATTGTATAATTATTTACGAGAAAGGGATATTTTCCCTCAGGTGCACTATATTCCATGTCATTTGATGCCTTATTATCGGGACCTGGGCTGGAAAGAGGGAGACTTACCATTGGCCGAGCAATATTATAGACAGTGTCTGAGTTTGCCAATGTACCCTACCTTATCAGATGATGAGCAGGAATTTGTCATAGCATCAATCAGAGATTATTTTAATAACTAATGATTGCCACGCTGAATTCTAAAAGGTTAAGTTTAAGGCCTTTGAATTTAACTCATTGTACAACTGAATATGTTGCATGGATGAACAATCAAGAGGTTTTTAGGTATCTCGAAACAGGCGGCAACTACAAAATTGAGGATCTTAGAAAATATTTGGAAAGTGTGGAAGCTAATGATTCCATGCTATTTTGGGCGATTCATTTAAAAGAAGGTGGAAAGCATATAGGCAATATAAAGATAGATCCTGTAAATAAGCGACACGGCTTAGGTGAGTATGGAATTATGATGGGTGATTCCGATGAATGGGGTAAGGGTTATGCTAAAGAAGCTTCAGAGATAGTTATTGATCATTGCTTTCGTGAACTTCGATTAAGAAAAATCACTTTGGGCGTTGTGGAAGATAATTCTGCAGCATTGAATTTATATAGAAAGCTGGGATTTTCAACTGAGGGTGTTTACAGGGATCATGGATATTATGATGGTAAGCTTTGTAATCTGATCCGAATGGCAATTTTTAATCCAACTGATGCCAGATAAGATTCAAAAGCTAATCCTGGGAACGGTACAATTTGGATTAGACTATGGTATAAATAATCCGGCAGGGAAGCCTAGGGAGAGTGAAGTTGAAAAAATATTAATTCGCGCTTATGAAAGTGGAATTCGATGTTTAGACACTGCAGAGGCATATGGAACTGCCCATAGAATTATTGGCAATTTTCATATAAAGTATCCTGATATACGTTTTGATATCATTACAAAAATACCAGGCAATTTTCATGGATCAATTACTACAAAAATTGAATCTTATCTAAATGAGTTGAATGTTGATAACTTAAAAGGCTTTTTATTTCATTCATTCGAATCATATCAAATCAATAAGGACGAGATTGTTAAATTAAGTGCCTTAAAAGCTCAAGGTCAGATCGAATCAATAGGAGTTTCTGCTTACACTAATTTACAAATTGAGGAGATATTGCAAGACGAATTTATCGATATTATACAGCTGCCATTTAACCTATTGGACAATATTAATCTTCGGGGAGAAATGTTGAGTAAAATAAATGATAGTGGGAAAAAAGTCCATACCCGGTCTGCTTTTCTGCAAGGATTATTTTTTGTTGAATCTGATAGTGACAATAAGATTGCAAGGTCTTTAAAACCGGAATTGGATTATCTAAAAAACATGGCGATTGGGAATAATATTTCAATTCAAAAACTCGCAATTAATTATTGTCTTCAACAGCCTTTGATTCAAAATGTATTGATAGGGGTTGATAATCTGGATCAGCTAAACCAAAACCTATCTGATGCTAGCTACTTATTGCCATCTAATTTAATTAATCAAATTGATGAGATCACGGTCAAACAAGTTGATTTGCTAAACCCTTCATTATGGAATTAGAACAGACTATTTTGGTTTCTCAGGCCAGATCAGGTAGCACAAGGTTACCTAAAAAAGTGCTTTTAAAAATTCAGGGGCAAGAATTGCTGAACATACAGCTTACACGTTTACAGAATTGTAAGGAGATAGATAAAATTATTATTGCAACTACAACAGATCCTGAAGACAATACGATTGCCAGTCTTTGCAAAACCTGGAATGTCGCAGTAAGCAGAGGACAAATTAATGATGTTTTGGATAGGTATTATCAGGCAGTGCTTCCCTTCAAACCGAAATGGGTAGTTCGTGTGACATCTGATTGCCCCCTAATCGATCCGGAACTGGTAGATGCAGTAGTTAAGTTTGCAAAAGTAAATGAAGCTGACTATGCATCAAATATTCTTTTGGAACGCTTTCCGGATGGACAGGATGTTGAAGTTTTTAAATTTGAAGCATTGGAGAAAGCCTGGAAAGAAGCTGAACTTCTATCAGAGAGAGAACACGTTACTCCTTATCTGCGTAAGAACTGTACTTTCAATGGTGGTAAACTTTTCAGTTCAGCTAATTTTTCCTGCGTAGATGATTTTTCAGACATACGCATGACGGTCGATGAGCCCAGAGATTTTGACCTGATGTCTAAGTTAGTTGAAGATCTTGGTACTAAGGAATCCTGGTTAACATATACCAGGCATATAATCTCAAATCAGTACAATAAAATTAACAGTAATATTATAAGAAACGAAGGAATGCTAAAATCCTTAAAAGACGATAATTTAAATGGGTAGCGGACAAGAATTATACAAAAA
>NZ_DASWXT010000063.1:0-36698 GCF_036405355.1 Daejeonella sp. | reverse complement strand
TTATTTCCGGTTTCCGATTTGCTATTCCTTATTTCTCGTTTTCTATTTGCTATTTGTTTTTGGAAATGGGAAATTGGGAATGGAACTAAACGCTTTATTATTTCCGGTTTCCGATTTGCTATTCCTTATTTCTCGTTTTCTATTTGCTATTTGTTTTTGGAAATGGGAAATTGGAAATGGAACTAAACGCTGTATTATTTCCGGCTTCCGATTTGCTATTCCTTATTTCTCGTTTCCGATTTGCTATTTGTTTTAGGAAATGGGAAATTGGGAATGGGAAATGGAACTAAACGCTGTACTATTCCCTATTCCCTATTCCCTATTCCCTATTCCCTATTCCCCTCTCCAGTTCCAAATTTAACCTCAACACATTAACCGATGCAGGGCCGAATAATCCAAAAAGTGGTTTTTGTGTATTTTGTTTAACAAGGTCTCTTAGCTGCTTTTCATCCATCTTACGAAAGGCTGCAACTCTTTTTATTTGGATATTAGCTGCATCAACTGAGATATCCGGATCCAGTCCGCTCCCGGATGCTGTTACAAGATCAGCCGGAATATCTGCACGGTTTAAACCAGGGTGATATTTGAGCAGTGTGTCAATCCGATTTTCCACATCTTTCAAATAATCAGGGTTTGACGGACCCTTGTTTGACCCGGCAGAACCAGCGGCATTATAGCCCACTGCCGAGGGCCTTCCCCAGAAATATTCGGGATTGGTAAATGACTGGCCAATTAAGGCATAGCCCACAACTTTCCCATAGCGGGTGATCTTTTCTCCGCCTCCGTTCCCTTTTGAAAACTTACCAGCAAAGACTATAGCCAAAGGATAAATTACGCACAGTAGTACCATAAGTACCAGCGTGAGACGTATAGATTGTAAAATATATTTTTTCATTGTCTTTATATTTTAATTTAACGATAACTAAGCTTTTTTGGAAATAGGAAATGGGAAATGGATCTAAACGCTGTACTATTTCCGGTTTCCTGGTCTCTATTTCCTATTTCCCATTTTCTATTTCGTTTTTGAGAATGGGAAAGGGGAAATGGGACTGAACGCTGTGCTATTTCCGGTTTCCTATTACCTATTTCGTTTTTGGAAATGGGAAATAGGGAATTGGAAATGGATCTAAACGCTGTATGAAGTATTTCCTTTCTCTATTCTCTATTTCCTTTTCCCTATTGCCTTTTTCCTATTTCCAATTCCCTATTTCCTATTCCCTATTTCCTATTCCCTATTCCCTATTCCCATCCCCCAATCAAACAAATAATCCCACAACCACATCAATTAACTTAATCCCGATGAACGGGGCGATAACACCACCAAGGCCATAAATGAACAGGTTCCGGCGCAACAGGGCACTGGCGCCAATCGGTTTGTAAGCAACACCTTTCAAGGCCAATGGTATAAGGATTGGGATAATAATAGCATTGAAAATAATAGCAGACATGATTGCGCTTTCCGGGCTATGCAGTCCCATAATATTCAGGCTTTGCAAAGCAGGAATGGAGGCAATGAACAAGGCCGGGACAATCGCAAAATACTTTGCCACATCATTGGCTATAGAGAATGTAGTTAGTGTTCCCCGGGTGATCAGCAATTGCTTACCAATTTCAACGATTTCAATTAACTTGGTAGGATCATTATCAAGGTCAACCATATTACCGGCTTCTTTGGCAGCCTGTGTACCGCTGTTCATCGCAACACCAACATCAGCCTGAGCCAAGGCAGGAGCATCATTTGTTCCGTCACCCATCATAGCTACAAGCTTTCCAAGAGCCTGCTCTTCTTTGATGTAGTTCATTTTATCCTCGGGTTTTGCCTCAGCGATAAAGTCATCAACACCGGCTTTTTCTGCAATATATTTAGCAGTAAGGGGATTATCGCCGGTTACCATAACCGTTTTTACACCCATTTTACGGAGGCGTTCGAAACGCTCACTGATGCCTGGTTTGATAATATCCTGAAGTTCAATCACACCTAAAGCCTGCTCGTTTTCACAAACCACCAGTGGGGTTCCACCATTTGATGCTATGACTTTTACCTGTTCTTCTATATCCTGTGGAAAGGAGTTCCCAGCCTTTTGGACGATATCTCTTATCGAATCAAAAGCCCCTTTCCTGATCCGGCGTCCGTCGGGAGTATTGATCCCACTTGAACGTGTTTCTGCTGTAAATTTGATAAATTCAGAACCTTCGGGTGCAGTTTGAATCACATGGGAACCCTGTATCCTGGCTAGCTCCATGATAGACTTCCCTTCGGGAGTATCATCAGAAAGCGAGCTTAAAACACAGGCATCTATAAACTTCATTACAGTACCTGCGGTAGGATAAAAATTAGTTGCTTTACGATTACCAATAGTAATTGTGCCTGTTTTATCAAGAAGTAATACATCAATATCACCAGCAGTTTCAACTGCCTTTCCTGATTTGGTAATCACATTCGCTCTCAGCGCCCTATCCATCCCGGCTATACCGATCGCAGATAAGAGACCTCCAATTGTTGTAGGAATTAAGCATACAAACAATGAAATCAAAGCTGCAATCGTAATAGGTGTATGGGCATAATCAGCGAAAGGCTTTAGAGTAACACATACAATAATAAACACCAGTGTAAAGCTTGCCAGCAAAATGGTTAAGGCAATCTCATTAGGTGTCTTTTGACGTGATGCCCCTTCTACCAGCGCAATCATTTTATCCAGGAAGCTTTCCCCTGGCTGGGTTGTTACCTGTACCCTGATCTCATCTGAGAGTACTTTGGTACCCCCGGTCACAGATGATTTATCACCCCCGGCCTCACGAATCACGGGGGCAGATTCCCCGGTAATAGCCGATTCATCTATTGTGGCGATACCTTCAATGATCTCACCGTCAGTCGGTATGGTATCCCCTGTTTCACAGATAAATACATCACCTTTTAATAACTGGCTGGAAGAGCGGGTTTCAACACTTCCGTTACTCAGCAATACTTTGGCTGGTGTATCTTCACGTGTCTTACGCAGACTGTCGGCCTGGGCTTTACCACGCGCCTCAGCAATAGCTTCGGCGAAATTGGCAAACAGAAGTGTAAGTAATAAGATAAAAAATATAAAGAAGTTATATACCGGAGAACCCTGTCCGGCATTACTTATAGAATAGATAGTTACATAAGCCATGATCAGTGTACCGATCTCTACGGTAAACATAACCGGGTTCTTGATCATTGCCCTTGGATCAAGCTTAATGAATGACTGTTTCAATGCAGTTTGCACTAAAGCAGGTTCGAATAATTTATTGGATTGAGTTTTCATATGGATTGGGAATAGGAAATGGGGAATAGGGAATGGGAGATTTACCGGTAAATTGATAATTACTACCATGCACTAAATCTGTAAGAAAAGAATTTACTTTCGAATGTACATTGCTGAGGTCATTGTGAAGATTTATGAAGCCGCACCAAAATCTGGAAGTTTGGAAAAAAAGTTTTACACTCGTCACAAAACTGTATTTGTTTACCGCTTCTTTTCCACCTGCAGAGAAATACGGGATTACCTCACAATTAAGGCGTGCCGCAATTTCGATTCCTTTGAATATCGCAGAAGGCTCAGCAAGACGGTCAGATAAAGAACTTTTACAATTTCTGTATATCGCACTAGGTTCTGCAAGTGAACTCGATACACTATTGCTCCTATCTAAAGATCTTGGCTTTATTGACCCTTTAGAATGCGATTCAGTATTAGATGATTTGAATATCATATTTAAATTATTATTAGGGTTTATTAATGCTGTTAAGAGGAGAATGGGGAACAGGGAATAGGAAATAGGAAATAGGGAGTAAATTATTATCTGGATTATCCTTCCTCCATTTCCAATTTCCTATTTCCCATTTCCATTTCCTACCTAACCATCGTAAAATATTCCGCAATCGGTCCCAATGCCAGTGCCGGAAAATAAGAGAGAGCGTTCAGCACCAATATCACTGCCATGGTCATCAGTGCAAAGGTCATGGTATCCGTTTTCAGAGTACCGGCAGATTCCGGGATAAATTGTTTCGCGCCAAGCAACCCGGCTATTGCAACCGGGCCAATTATTGGAAGGAATCGCCCAATTATTAATACAAAGCCAGTCATTACATTCCAGAATACGTTATTATCGCCAAGACCTTCAAATCCGGACCCATTGTTTGCATTCGATGATGTTACTTCATACAACATCTCTGAAAATCCGTGAAATCCAGGGTTATTTAACCAATTCTGTGGCTGGACAGCCCATGCAGCATCTCCGTGATTAGTAAAGGTATAGGTGGCTAATGCTGTTCCTGTCAGAATTAAAAACGGACTTAAAAGTGTTATTATCGCCGCGATCTTTACTTCCCTGGCTTCTACTTTGTGGCCCATAAATTCTGGTGTTCGTCCTACCATCAGACCGGATATGAATACCGCAATGATCAGATAGATGAAATAGTTTAAAATACCTACCCCAACTCCCCCATAGAATGAATTGATCATCATTCCGAGCATTTGCATTAAGCCTGTAAGTGGCATTGTACTATCATGCATACTATTTACAGATCCGGTAGAAATAATGGTAGTTACGGTACTCCAATAAGCTGATGCTGCGGGTCCAAATCTTACTTCCTTTCCTTCCATAGCACCTGTATTCTGCGAGATTCCCATTTTTTCGATAGCCGGGCTTCCACCCAACTCAGTGATAACAGATGGGATAAGCAGCATGAGCATCCCTACAGTCATGACTCCGAAAATGGTCCATGCTAATTTCTTTCTGCGAATAAAAAATCCGAAAGCGATGATCATTGCAATAGGAATGATAACCTGAGCGATCATTTCCACCATATTAGTCAGATAATTAGTATTTTCTAAGGGATGAGCAGAGTTGACTCCATAGTATCCTCCACCATTGGTACCTAAATGTTTGATGGCTATCATAGCCGCAGCCGGGCCTCTGGAAACGTTAACTGTATCTCCCTGAACAGAGATGAACTGATCTTTTCCCTCATAACTGGTTGGTGTACCGTTAAATGCGAGGATCAATGCCATAATGATTGACAAGGGAAGAAGCAAACGGGTAATTGATTTGACGAAAAATTCCCAGAAATTACCCAAAGTGCTTGATGTCTTATCGCGGAAAGCTTTAAATAAAACCACCGCAGATGCAATACCAGTAGCTGCACTCACAAACTGCAAAAACATGATTACAAAATGCTGGGTAAAATAGGTAAGTCCGCTTTCCCCGGAGTAATGCTGCAGATTGCAGTTCACAACAAAGCTGATAATCGTGTTAAAAGATAGATCCGGGCTCATTCCTGGATTTCCATCCGGATTGAGAGGAAGTTTATCCTGATAAATAAGTGTAAAAAATCCGTAGATCAACCAGACAGAGTTTATGGTAAGCATCGCTTTCATGTGCTGCTTCCAGTTCATCTGCTCCTTTGGATTTATTCCGGAGAGTTTATAGATCCCACTCTCAAGGGGTTTTAAAAAGTCAGTCCAGGTCTTTTCTCCGGCAAATACTTTTGCCAGGTACTTACCTAAAGGAATAGCGATCAGCAGCGTAAGCAGGTAGGTAGCTATTATTCCGAGTAGTTCTGTGTTCATGTTTATTGTTTTTAATGGGGAATAGGAAATGGGAAATAGGTAATAGGGCAGCGTTTAGTTCCATTGCCTATTCCCTATTTCCTATTTCCAATTAGAATTTCTCCGGTTTAAGCAGCACATATACCATGTATATGAATACTACTACTGAGATAATGAATAATGAAAGCATAGTTTTTGTTATTTATAGTCCTGAGCAAAAGCGAAGGATCAAATTTTTTCGAACCAGATAATTGATTTGATAAAAAGCCACATACATATTATCAGGGCAATTAAGAGAAGGATCATAAGCATATCTTTTTCTGTCTCATATACCATCCGGATGCCAAAAAGCAGAACAGTTTTATAACTATTTAATATTCAATAACTTACTGTTATTTTACTAAAAATTAAAAACTATATAAAACAAAAAACCCTTCCAAAATGGAAGGGTTTCTTTTTCATTATGAAAAGAATTTAATACTTAATCAAGCGATATTTTATACTCTTCAATTTTTCTATAAAGTGTAGTAAGTCCGATACCCATTAATTTGGCCGATTCTGTTTTATTTCCGGAGGTAAGCTTCAGCACTCTCTGAATATGCAATTTCTCCATAGTTGCGAGGTCCAAAGTAGTAGTTGTGTCGGCTAAAGAATCTCTTTCACTGTTAAAAGGCAAATCATTCGAAGTTAATACAGCAGAATCTGAAAGAATTAAAACGCGTTCAATCACATTTTTCAGCTCTCTGATATTCCCCTTCCACAAATGATTTTGAAGTTTTGATATAAATGAATTATCAGTTTCAGGTACGGGCTTATTAAGTTTTCTGGCAAACTGCTCAACATAGTAGTGGGTAAGGAGCGAAATATCAGATTTACGTTCATTCAAACTTGGTAACTGAATTGTAAAAACCGATAATCGATAAAAAAGGTCTTCTCTGAAAGCTGCATGACTGATTTCACGCTCTAAATCGCGGTTTGTAGCCGCTATAATCCGGACATTGGTTTTGGTAGTTTTAGTATCCCCGAGTTTTATAAATGTTCCATCTTCCAAAACCCTTAAAAGCTTAGCCTGCAGATCAAGACTCATTTCCCCAATCTCATCAAGGAAGATCGTTCCATGATCCGCTTCTTCAAATAAACCTTTTTTATCTTTTAATGCTCCGGTAAATGCCCCTGATTTATAACCAAAAAGTTCACTTTCAAGAATATCCTTGCTGAAAGCACTGCAATTCACAGCTACAAAGTTTTGATCCTTCCTGTTGCTGTTAAAATGAATGGCCTTGGCGAAAATTTCTTTTCCTGTACCCGTTTCGCCCAATAATAAGACAGTAGTATCTGTACCGGAAACTTTTTGAGCAAGATATTTAGCACTTTGAATTTCATCAGAATTCCCGATGATCGAATCGAATCCGAATCGCTTTTCAAGGGTTCTTTCCAGCTGCTGAACTTTGCGCTGCAGCAAAGCCTTATCCATTGCTTTGGCAACCAATGGAATTATTTTATCATTATCATCGCCCTTAATAATATAATCAAAAGCACCATTCTTTATCGATTGAACACCATCTTCAATTTTACCAAAAGCCGTAAGATTGATCACTTCAATGGATGGATCGATCTTTTTGATTTTAGTGACCAGGTCGACACCATTAAAGTCTGGTAGCTTCACATCACTTAAAACCACAGGGATGTCTTCCTTTTCCAAAAGTGCTAATCCTGATTTCCCGTCACCTGCCTGATAAACTTTATACCCTTCCAGCCCCAGAATTCTGGAAATTAAAGCGCGAAGGCGCTCTTCATCATCAATAATAAGGATCTTTTTGATAAGCTTTTTTTGAACAAAGTAAGTCTTTTATTGGGATAAGTTCAAATAGTCCTGATCAATCGGTCTCCAGAATGGGTCCGGCTTATCTTGTTAGTGTTGGAGATATGGACACTGAATATTTCATTTGGAAATCTGTCAAAAACATCTTAATTTCAAATAGGCTATTACGGTAGTTTAAAACCGGACATAAGTAGACCGGATGCCTCAGATTTTCATATTTCCTTAAAGCTTTTTAACTTTAAAGAAATATTCTCCCTGAAAGCCCATTCAACAATTCAAACTAATTAAACTGACCCAATTCCTCCCGGAACGGTGGGAGAATTGTTCGTACAATCTTATTAGCAGTTCCGGGACAGTTCCGAGACAGTTCCGAGACAGCTTCGGGAAATACCCGAATCCTTCATGGATGTCTCCCGCATACTTCTCGGATCTTTCTCAGATCCTTTATAGATATGAGGATAGCATGGTACAGTCATAAGCCGAACAGAACACGAAAGAATTTGATACCGGGAATGTAAATCAGGAGGGCGAGATTTTCGTTTAAGTAAAAATAAACAATTTTCATTTTCCTGTTCAGAATCATTGAAAAAATGAAAAAAAAAAAACAGATACTAAGAAAATGAAATCCCGACAGGCTATTTTGCAGTATAAGCAGACAATTAATAATGATGCTGAACACCTGGATAATTTTTCAGTGATCCATAAGGCGATAAATAATAATATTGTTTGAATGGAATTGGGAAATGGGATTAAGCAAAGCTTCAGATACTAGGCCCAACTAACAAATGGTATCACATTAAGGGCAATCAGATAAATAGCAGCTAAGGTATGGAGACACGACAACAGCAGTGCCGCCCAAAAAATCAACCTGCCTCCCGCTTGCTTTTTTACTCTGTAAACATCCAGCAAAGACCAGCCTGCAGCTATTACAAAAAGAACTGATAAAATTAGAAAGCTGACTGATAATACACTGGGTTTTGACAATAGAAGATCTGAACCAGGAATAGGAATCCTTGACAGGATAATTAAAGATAACATGAAAATGCTCGTTATCGTTGCAGGTAAGGTCAGCCTTAAAGCACCTGCATATTTTTTATAATTTATGAAACCGAGTGGCAGTAAAATTAATGTCAATAGAAATACAGAAACCATCATAAATACCCAGATCAGGAGGATAAAGAGTTGTCCAAAAACCCTTACAACAGAAATAGGTTGAAGTACTGCTGTATCAGTATAAAGCACCTTTCCTGCTATAGGATCAATTGCTTCAACTAAACCTATCTTATTCGTATTTTCATACCTAAACTGATTTGCCGAAACCGGGTAATAGGTTCTTTTGGGACCGGGAACTATCCAGGACATGGTCACACGATCATCAAATACCTCAAGCTGTTCAATGTTGAGGATCAAATCCTGATAAAAGCGGTTCTGACTTCTTGGATTTATTGACACATAATAGCCTTCGTTAACTTTAATGTCTCCTTTATAACTGGTATTTTCATAAGCGGCAGGCTGAAGGGCTTCTGTTTCAAATTCACGGATTAAAGTGGATATCTCCTGCATTACAGAGCCATTATTGGCATTAAGCAGGATCACGTGTCCAAGTCCTTTATTTGGCAGATAAGCAAGTTCAGATAAACCTCCATCCATGGCTCCATCATGCCCCTGATAGGTAAAACCTTTATAGTAGCTGCTGCGATTAGCTAAACCGTAGCCCTGCTGCAAACCTGACAATGCACCAGGTGTACTTTTAGGAGATTCCATTCGCAGAACAGATTCCTTACTAAGGAACTGTATTGTATCTAAAGCACCATGCTTAAGAAGTAAACTCACAATTTTAGCCATATCGGCTGCCGAGGAATTTAATGAAGCAGCAGGTCTGTAGAGTTCATGTTTATAACTAACTTTCTGCATCGCCCAATTATACATCTGAGCGCCCCATTTCTCATATTGCTTATCCATTAAAAAGGAGGAATGATTCATGCCCAGGGGCTGAAATATCGATTTCCTGACATAGTCTTCATACCTCATACCACTCAGCTTTTCAATTACATAAGCTGCAACTGCATAACCCGAATTACAATAGGCCATTCTGGAACCTGGCACCCATCTTGATTTTCTTGAATGAGTGTGAAATTCGAGTGCTTGTTTAAGGGGAATCGGAGGAGTCTGATTATGGGTCATTTCAACTAAATGTATCTCATCCCATCCGCTGGTGTGTTCCAGTAAATGCACAATCCTGACAGGATCAGTTGACTCCCAGGGATTTTCAAACTGAACTTCCGGAATAATATCCTTAATCTTATCGCTGAGCTTTAGTTTGCCTTCTTCCTGTAATTTAAGGATTGAAAGTGCAACAAGCATTTTAGAGACCGAAGCTGTCCTGAACATGGTGTTTTCGGAAGCTGGATGATTAGGTTTGTCATTCCCGACCCCTGAAACCCAAATAGTACGATTTTCATTGAGCAAGGCTATACCAGCGGCTAAATTCTTATGCCTCCCAACTACCTTTTCTATGTCAGACTTTAATTTGCTCAATCTGACATCGGAACTTGTATCTTTCAAAATACCAGCGACATTTCCGAAACTTAATCCAGCCTTAAACAGTATTAAAAAGAAAATGATATAAACGAAATACTTTCCAGGCATCGAATGCTTATTAAGCTTTAGCTAAGAGGTTTGCGCAGGACTTCGGTATAGTTTGAGAAAGAATAATCCAAGCAGTGTATCTTATTTAAAAGTAAAAAATAAAGATAATTTATCCAAATACCCGCATTCAGGAACAAAGAGTCGGGCATAATGAATGAAATCAAAGAACCTGATATTAAGATTAATAACAATTATTATTTCCACCCTCCTCCCAGGGCTCTATAAATCTCCACATTTGCCACCAATTGCTGGCGATGAATCAAAGCAAGATCCAGTTCCGCCTGCAACACGGTGCTTTGCGCTGTAATCACTTCCAGGTAATTTGCTAAATCACTTTTGAACAGTAAGCGCGCATTCTTAATAGCTCCCTGAAGCGTGTTTACACGATCAGAAGCGATCTGTTCCTGCTCAGTTAACTTTTCAGCCTGAATCAAAGCATCGGATACCTCTCCAAGAGCATTTAAAACTGACTTCCTGAATACTAAAACCGCCTGCTCACGTTGGATCTTGGCTGTTTCATATTGCGTTTTCAGGCTACGGCTACGAAAAACAGGCTGCAGAAGAGACGCTCCGGCTACACCAAAGAGGGAACTGGGAATATTAAACCAATTACTTGCCTTAAAGCTTTCAAGTCCGCCCGAAACACCTATAACCAGTGAAGGATACATATTCGCTTGTGCTACACCTGCATAGGCATTAGCAGCGACAAGTTCGAGTTCATTTGCTCTGACATCTGGTCTCCGACTTATCAATGCAAGCGGTAAACCTGTTGACAACGGCTTCAATGACTCCGCCAAGTGGTCGATAGTATGTCTTGATAAAGAGCCAGGCAGGCTTGCAGTTAATATCTGTATAGCATTTTCCTGCAGGCTGATATTCTGTTGCAACTGTGGCACCAGAAGTGCAGTGGTCTGGCGCTGGGCATCTGCCTGCTGAACGGCTAGCTCACTAACCTCACCGGCATCTTTCAGCAATCTTGTAAGCTGCAGGGTACTGTCACTGAGACTTAGATTTTTACGGGCAATGGAAAGCTGCTTGTCAAGCATCAGCAGATTATAATAAGCACTGGATATTTCAGATACCAGTTGAGTTTGTACAGCTTTTTTGGCCTCCGTACTCTGAAGGTACTGAGCCAGTACTGTTTCTTTTTGCCTTCGGATCTTACCCCATATATCAGCCTCCCACGACAGATTCAAAGCAGCATTATAATTTTCGATATGATCTTTGCCTAAAAACGTGCTGGTACTTAAACCATTCACACTATTCTTTGAAGGACGATTCGTTTGCGCTCCCAGCAATACATTTGCCTGTGGTACCATAAGTAAACGAGCCTGCATTAGCTGCTGCCGGGCAATATCGATTCGTTTAATCGCTAACTGCAAATCATAATTTTCACGGATACCCTTATCAATCAGCCGCTGCAGGGTAGTATCTGTGAAAAACTCATTCCATTTCAGGTCTGCAATACTGCTGGTATCCGCAAAAGAAACATTGCTTAATTCCTTCGGCAGTAAAAGGTCTGGCCGCTGGTAGTTTTTGCCAACTTTACACGCACTGATCAGCAGAAGGAACAGAAAACTTATATAGATGATAATTGTATTCTTTTTCATAGTTAAATTCACATTTCTTTTAATTCTTTTTTAAGCGGGGGAACTATACGGCCACTAATTTTCTCCTGTAAGGCCTGGAAGATCACAAACAGTACCGGTATCACAAATACACCAAGCACCACGCCGGTAAGCATTCCTCCTACTGCACCGGCACCAATAGAATGATTACCAAGTGCAGAAGCTCCTTTTGCCTGCATCAGAGGGATCAATCCAACAATAAATGCAAAGGAGGTCATGAGTATGGGACGTAACCTCAGTTTTGAAGCTTCTATCGCAGCCGCTACGAGATCCATTCCGGCCTTACGACGCTGCACAGCATATTCTACAATCAGAATGGCATTTTTGGCAAGCAGCCCGATCAGCATAATCAAACAGACCTGAACATAAATGTTATTATCAATGCCCAGCATATTGATGAAGAGCATCACACCGAAGATTCCAAGTGGTATTGTTAAAATAATTGCAAATGGCAGGATATAGCTCTCATATTGGGCTGCCAGAAGAAAATAAACAAATATCATACTCATCAGGAAGATCAGAAGAACCTGAGACCCTGAATTTATCTCTTCCCGGGTCATCCCGGTCCACTCATAAGCATAACCACGCGGCAGATTTTCTTTCGCAGTTTCCTGGATCGCCCTGATAGCATCTCCCGTACTGTAGCCGGGTTTAGGAACACCATTGATCGTAACAGCATTAAACAGGTTATTACGTGTAACGGTTTCTGGTCCGTAAACCCTTTTTAGTGTAACCAATGCGTTTGCAGGCACCATTTCCCCATGTGCATTTTTTACAAAAATTTCATTCAGGGATTTGGGATTGTCCCGGTATTGCGCATCTGACTGCACCATCACGCGGTAGTATTTCCCGAAGCGGTTAAAGTCGCCGACAAAACTGCTGCCATAATAAATCTGCAGGGTTTGAAGCAGGTCGCTCACCTGCACCCCCATCTGCCTTGCTCTGGCATTATCTACATCCAGCTGATATTGAGGATTACCTGCTGCAAATGTGGTAAATGCATAGGCAATTTCCTTTTTCTGCATCAGGGCTCCTAAAAATGCTTTGGTGGTCGAATCAAGTTTACCCATAGTACCACTGGTCTTATCCTGAAGCATAAATTCAAAACCACTCACATTTCCAAAGCCCTGAATAGTGGGGAAAGTGAAGAAAAATGCGCTACCACCTTTTACCTTGTCGGCAACTTTTTGTGTCATCATTGCTGTAATCTGATCGAGGTTTTTGACAGGTCCCCGGTCATTCTCTGCCTTCATCCTGATAAAGCCAGCTCCATACGATGATGCATTGGCATTGGAAATAAAGTTCAGTCCCTCTACCTGGTAATGATTCTTGTTGATGGGTTCACTCTTCACTATATTATCAATATCCTTCATCACACGGCGTGTTTGCTCCAGCGAACTGCCGGGAGGAGTATTTACAGCATATAATAAAAAGCCCTGATCTTCCGTAGGTATGAAACCGGTCGGAGTCCGCTGTATCATCACAAAAGTAATGGCAGACACTAAAGCTAAGCCTGAAAGGGCTACCCATTTACGCCTGATCAGGAATTGTATTGAACGGATGTACTTGTTCGTCATCGCATTGAACGCAGTATTAAATGCATCAAAAAAGCGTCCAGCAAATTTCTTCGGCGGATGTGCTCCATCAGCATCTGCATGAGGATTTTTCAGAAACAAAGCACACAAGGCCGGACTTAAGGTCAGCGCGTTCACAGCAGATATTAGAATAGCAATAGATAGAGTAAAGGCAAACTGCCGGTAAAATACTCCTGCAGGCCCTTGCATAAACCCGACCGGAATGAAAACCGCCGACATCACCAGGGTGATGGAAACTATTGCCCCCGATATTTCACTCATCGATTCGATCGTCGCGTCTTTTGCATTCAGCTTCGTTCTTTCCATCTTGGTATGAACGGCCTCAACTACTACAATGGCATCATCTACTACAATCCCAATTGCCAGTACCAGTGCAAATAAGGTTAGCAGGTTAACACTGAAACCGAATAAATTCATAAAAAAGAATGTACCAATAATGGCTACAGGAACAGCGATCGCCGGGATAAGAGTAGAACGAAAATCCTGCAGAAATAGAAATACAACAATAAAGACTAGTATAAAGGCTTCCAGCAAGGTATGTTTCACCTGAGTGATTGAAGCATCCAGAAACTCTTTGGAATTGTACATAATCACCGGCTCAACTCCTGCGGGTAAGGTAAGGGCAAACTCCTTGATCTGACGTTCAGCCTCAGTCAGAATATCATTTGCATTGGAACCTGCGGTCTGGAAGATAGCTACCCCTGAAGTAGGACCACCATTTAACACGCTGTTTGAAGCATAGGTATACGAGCCAAATTCCACACGTGCAACATCTTTCAACTGAACGGTTGATCCGTCAGCATTGGCTTTAATAATTATATTTTCATAGTCTTTTACTTTATTCAGTTTTCCCTTATACTTCAATATATATTCAAACACTTCCCTGCTGCTTTCACCAAGCCTGCCAGGGGCCACTTCTAAACTCTGGTCTTTTATTGCGTTGGTAATTTCCTGTGGTGAGAGCTTATAGGAGTTCAGTCGGTCAGGCTTTAACCAAATCCGCATGGAGTATTCATGAGCCCCAAATGCCTGCGCCTGCCCCACACCCGGAATTCGCTGTAACTGTGGAACGAGATTAATTTTAATATAGTTCTGAAGAAAGGTCTCGTTGTAGGATGTGTCTTTACTGGCCAGCGCAACAAACATAATGATACTGTTTTGTACCTTCTGGGTCGACACCCCTGTTTGTACCGCTTCCTGCGGAATCTGGCTCAGGGCCTTTGTTACACGGTTCTGAACATTGACCGCAGCAATGTTTGGATCTGTTCCTTGTCTGAAATATACGTTCAGCGTCATAGAGCCATCATTACTGGAGTTGGAAGTCATGTAAGTCATGTTCTCCACTCCGTTTACGGCTTCTTCAATTGGTGTTGCAACTGAGCGCGCTACTACCTCGGCGCTAGCACCGGGATAAGATGCCGTTACCTGTACTGTGGGTGGTGCAATATCCGGGAACTGAGTAACCGGCAGGCTCATTAGTGAAATAATGCCCAGAAGCACTAAAATAATAGATATCACGGTTGAAAGAACTGGTCTTTCAATAAATAGTTTAAGCATGAGAATGTTATTAAGCCTCCAAATCCTATTTTAAGTGGCAGTTAATTTTTTTTATGGGTTCTTTTTTCTTAGAAAGAATCTGCTTTCAGCAAGCTGTCGGCAGAGATTAGTTTGGGTTTAATAATCATTCCATCGGCAAGCCGGCCTATACCTTCATAAACAATCTGGTCGCCATCTTTCAGGCCATTTGATACCATGTAAAAACGTCCGGAAGTTCCTGTAACCGTTATTGGTTTACCAATGACTTTATTACTGTCACCGAGTGAATATGCAAATATCTTATCCTGAAGCTCGAAAGTAGCTTGTTGAGGTACAAGTAAGGTAGTGGTATTCAGATTGGGTATCCTGATCTTACCGGTATTACCCGAACGAAGCAAACCTGCCTCATTGCTAAAGATCGCTCTGAAACTAATGGTGCCACTGGTTTTATCAAAGCTGCCCTGCGCAAGTTCCACACGACCCTTCAAAGGATAAATCGTATTGTCTGCCAGTACTAGCTCAACCTCAGGGAGGCTTTTTATCTTATCCTGTATTGTGCTGCCGGAATATTCAGTTTTAAAATTGATAAAATCAATTTCACTCATTGTGAAATATGCATATACTGATTTATTCTCCGACAATACAGTCAATGCCTCCGCTTGAGTTCTGCTCACAAGACTTCCGGATTTATAGGGAATCCCCCCTACATAGCCGCTTGCAGGAGCTTTAATTGTCGTAAATCCGAGATTAATCTTTGCGGTTTGAACCTGTGATTGCGCCTGAGCAACCATTGCCAGAGCCGCATCATAAGACGCCTTTGCCGATTTTAACTGAACATCAGAAACAATATTATTTTGAACGAGGGGACTAAGTTTATTTACGTTAATAGTAGCATTCTCAAGCGCTGCTTTTGCCGATAGCAGCATAGCATTGGCTGTATTCAGTTGCTCAGTAAATGGTCTAGCATCGATCTTGAATAATGACTGCCCCTTATTTACATAATCACCTTCGTCGACATTAATAGCTGATATATACCCATCTACCTGCGAACGGATCTCAATATCACGACTTCCTTCTATAGAGGCTGTAAATTCCGAATAGGTTATCACTTCACGGGAGCTGACATTGATAACAGAATATTCGGCAGGTGCCGGTGGAGGCATCTCGTTATTCGCGGATGATAAGGTGCAACTGCTATAAACACTTAGAATTATAATCGCCCATAGCATCAGGCTTAACTTGTTGGTTTTATTCATAGTTGTCATTGGTTTGGTATTTAGCATAGTTATTAACATTGATATTTTTACTAACACTGTTAGATAGCAGGAGAAAAAAAAGGGCTAGGCAAGGTTTTTAATAAATCCGGCAATGGCATCGTCCAGAACAAGTTTATTCAACTCAGCGTCAATGGCAGCATTGCCGATGATTTTTATCGAGATCAGTCCGTGCATAACCGACCAGAAGGTATGATACTTCAGGCAGGCATTCAGATCACTGCGCTTATTCTTACCGATAAGAGCTTCGATCGGTTCCATCACCAGACTTCTGAATTTTTCCTGTTCAGGCATTGCTTTGGAAATTTCGCAGCAGGCCATACCTATACCGAACATTAACTGGTAGTGCTCTGTATTATTTAAAGCAAAATCCCAGTAGGCATCTGCCATAGCCCTGATCTGTTCAGCAGGGTCAGTATGCTGATTTTTTGCTTCCAGTATTTTATCCGACAATTTCCTAAAACCCGTTTTGCTGAACTCAAGCAATATAGCTTCCTTATTTTCAAAATGGTCGTAAATCACCGGTACACTATATTCTATCGCTTCGGCAATTTTACGAATAGACAGTGCCTGCCAGCCATCTTTCATAACCATTTGCCATGCGGTGCATATAATATCATTCTTCACCTCATCCTTCTGCCGCTGCCTGCGCTCTATTATTCCCATATCGTTTCCCTAACGGTGTTAGCAAAAGTAACAATGTATCTTGAATATGGAAATATAGAAGTGAGGAAAATAAAACTTATTATACTGAGATGACAGAAGCACTCATGGTGTCAAACCTTTGTCACAGTTTTTTAAGATTCCGGCAAAAGACACTAAAAGCAGCCAAAAGCGATTAGTCGGGAAAATTGTAAGAAAACTTTGAGAATACCGTCAAAAATGGCGGCGGAAACATGGAGTTTTTTACCCCGTTTTCAAACTTAAAAACAAGTTATAAAAGAAGTTTATTATGATCGTGATATTTTACTCTACAAAAGGAGATAATGCAGGACAACTAAGGATTCGCGTATTTAAACGAGTTATATTGGGATGGAAAGGAACAGAGGTGTTTAATTTACCTGATGAACAACTGGGTTTGAATCGGAGTAAGAATTGAGATTTTTTTTAATACAGTTTCATACTGAAAACAAATAGTCTGAAAATCGTAAGAAAACGGTGGGTAACATAGGCTTTTATAATCCTATAAAAGAAACAAAATCTGTATTAACGCTATAAATAACTAGGATTCTGCCTCTAAGTGCAACCTTGTTATTTTCCGATACAAAACTTACTAAATATGGTCTCTAATAAATCATCAGTCGTAACCTGCCCTGTGATCTCACCAAGATAATAAAGTGCCTGTTTGATATCGCTTGCAAGAAAATCTGAGGTGATCGGCTGATCGATATTTTGCAAAACCCTGTTCAATGATTCTTCGGTTTTTTGAAGGGCCTCAAGATGACGGATATTGGAAACCAGAACATCATCCGTATTGATTGAATGGAGATTTACTTTGCGGAGAATCTCAGATTTTAGTTCTTCAATGCCGGTTTTGTTTCTGGCAGAAATTAAAAGAATGTTATCTGCTGTCTGTTGCCTGTTGTCTGGGTCGCCTCCACCTGATCCCTGATACCTGATACCTGATACCTCCTGCTCAAATTCAGCAGTAAGCAAATCTTCCTTATTAACCACCGTCAAAAACGGAATGCCCAGACTCTCAATATATTTCATCTGCTCCACAATCTCTTCCACATCCTGCTCTGGATCAACAAGATAAATAATCAGTTTTGCCTCTTTGATCTTTGCATGGGTGCGCTCCACTCCTTTGGCCTCGATGATATCTTCGGTATCGCGGATACCGGCTGTATCAATGAAACGGAAATTGATTCCGCCGATGATCATATGATCTTCGACAGTATCCCGTGTGGTACCCGCTATCTCCGAAACAATTGCTCGCTCCTCATTAAGCAAGGCATTCAGTAATGTCGATTTACCCACATTGGGCTTGCCGGCAATAACTACAGGCACTCCGTTCTTCATCACATTACCCTGTTCAAATGATTGAATCAGACGATGCAATATGCGTTGAATCTGATAAATCAGTCCTTTGAGATCATCCCGGTTAGCAAATTCTACATCCTCCTCACCGAAATCAAGCTCCAGCTCAATCATGGATGCAAAATGAATTAACTGATCGCGCAAGTGCTGCAACTCAGAGGAAAACCCACCCCGCATCTGCTGCATAGCTACCTGATGTGATGCCTGAGAATTGGATGCGATCAGATCGGCTACAGCCTCTGCCTGTGAAAGATCCAGCTGACCGTTTAAAAATGCTCTCAAGGTAAACTCACCAGGATTTGCCGGCCTTGCCCCCTTTCGGATTAATAATTTTATAATATTCTCAATGATAAATGCAGAACCATGTGTAGAGATTTCCACTACATTTTCCCGGGTATATGATCTCGGTCCGATGAATATTGAAACCAGAACCTCGTCCAGTACCTGCTTCCCATCCTTTATCGTCCCAAAATGAATGGTATGGCTATGCTGAATACTCAGATCCTTCCCTCCAAAAACTTCATTAACCAGACTGATTGCATCCGGACCCGAAAGCCGGATTACTCCGATTGCCCCAATTCCGGAAGGGGTTGCAAGGGCAATAATTGTATCAGAATTGTATAAGGAGGTTCCGGCAGGGCTATCAGACATTTGCTTTCAATTTTAACCATTGCAAATGTCGTCATTATCCCTTCATGATAAAAGAGATTTTACTATCTTGCTTTTAGATAAGGAACTGATGGTCCTGATACATTAATTAACAATTTATTCAGCTATAAATCCGACATGCTCGGGGTAAAAAACTAAAAATAAACAGATGAAAAGAAATGCAACAGCCCTTTGGAAAGGAAGCGGTAAAAGTGGAAATGGTACCTTAAGTTCGCAAAGCGGAACCTTAAGTAATACCCAATATTCTTATAAGTCCAGATTCGAGGAAGGTACCGGTACCAATCCCGAAGAATTGATTGCTGCGGCACATGCCGGATGTTTTACAATGAAATTATCTTTCAATCTTGATGCAGCGGGTTTTACTGCTGAAGAGTTGACTACCCAATGTGATATTACATTAGATGGAGGGGCAATTACTTCTTCACACCTGACATTAAATGCTAAGGTTCCAGGGATTAGCCAGGAAAAATTTGATGAAGCGGTAGCAGATGCCAAAGCAAATTGCCCCATCTCAAAATTATTAAACACTGATATTAGTGTTGAAGCAAAATTGGTCGGTTAATTATTGGTTATCTGTTATCAGTTGTCTGTTATCAGGCTGTGCATGCCTGGATATACTGGACCGATTTGTAAATCATTCTTTTATAAACATCAAAAAATGAAGAAACTCTTTTTTTCAATAACTGCAATTCTGATATTTTTCGGTGCAGTTTCTGCACAAGATCAGAAACAATTAGAATCAAGCTTTGACGGTTTTATCAGCAGCGAAAATATTGGTAAAACCATTAAGGAACTTACTTTGAAACCTCATTATTTGGGCTCTCAGGCAAGTAAGGAAGTCGCAGAAAATCTGCTTGCCAAATTCAAAAGTTATGGTTGGGATGCTGAACTTGAAGTTTATAAGGTTCTTTTTCCAACGCCTAAAGTGCGGATACTGGAGATGACTTCCCCAACAAAATTCAAAGCTTTATTGAAAGAACCCGCCTATAAAGAGGATGCAACATCCGGTCACCCGGATCAGCTTCCAACTTATAATGCATGGAGTGCCGATGGGGATGTAAGCGCTGAACTGGTCTTTGTAAACTTCGGCCTGCCGGAAGATTATGAGACGCTTGAAAAGTTAGGGATTGATGTCAAAGGAAAGATCGTGATTGCGAGATATGGAAGATCATGGCGGGGCATTAAACCAAAAGTAGCGCAGGAGCATGGGGCAATTGGATGTATCATTTATTCCGATCCAATGGAGGATGGTTATTTCCAGGGGGATGTCTATCCGAAAGGAAGCTTTAAAAACGAACATGGTGTACAGCGAGGCTCGATCATGGATATGGTTATTTATCCCGGAGATCCTTTAACGCCATTTATCGGTGCCACTGAAAATGCAAAGCGCTTAAAAAAAGAAGACGCTGAAAATCTGTTGAAGATTCCGGTTTTGCCAATCAGTTATCATGATGCACAGCCATTGTTACAGGCCCTGGGCGGACCGGTAGCACCGCCGGACTGGCGCGGAGCATTACCTTTTACCTATCATATCGGTCCCGGAAAAACTTCCGTCAGACTGAAAGTAGAATTCGACTGGAAAATGGTGCCTGCTTATAATGTGATTGCTAAAATCAAAGGTTCTGAATATCCTGATCAATGGGTTATTCGCGGCAATCACCACGATGGATGGAATACCGGCGCAAATGATCCGATAAGTGGCATCGCTGCTATGATGGAGGAGGCAAAGGCGATCGGAGAATTAGTTAAAAATGGGTATAAACCAAAACGTACCCTGGTTTATTGTGCATGGGATGCAGAAGAACCCGGACTTATTGGTTCTACCGAATGGGTGGAAGATCATGCCGCTGAACTGAAGCAAAAAGCGGTAGTTTATATCAATTCTGATGGAAATGGCAGAGGTTTCCTATCGGCTGCAGGCTCTCATGGATTGGAATCTATGGTTGACGGGATTGCAAAGGATGTAACTGACCCTCAAACCAATGTGAGTGTTTTTGAGCGTTTAAAAGCCAGGGATATTGTTAATTCAGGCACTGATAAATCCAGAAAGGATAATATGGCTAAAAAATCTATGAGCATTGGGGCTTTAGGCTCAGGTTCTGATTATTCTGCGTTCCTGCAGCATGCCGGTATACCTTCACTGAACATTTATTATGGCGGTGAAAATGCCGGAGGTGAATATCATACTGCTTATGACTCCTACGATTATTACAGCAGATTTGGCGATCCGGGATTCAGTTATGGTCGTGCGCTTTCTCAAACCATTGGCCGGGCTGTGCTTAGAATGGCAAATGCCGATACGCTTCCGTTTGAATTTAAAAACCTGCATAAAACAATATCAACTTATGTGGCTGAAATGATCATCATGACTGATCAAATGAGAGAATCTACTCTGGTTTTCAACCAGGTGGTACAAGGCAACAACTATAAGCTGGCTGATGATCCAACCAAGCCTACAAAAGTGCCTGTAGCAAAAGCAGAAGTCCCTTTCATTGACTTCTCCCCCATTCAGAATTCTTTGGTTCAACTTGACCAATCGGCAAATTCATTATCTGAAAGCCTGAGCAAAGGAACTATTGCAAAATCAGCTCTCGAAGATATCAACAAGGCTCTTTACCGTGCTGAGCAAAGCTTGCTGACAGAACAAGGCTTGCCACGTCGTCCATGGTACAAGCATACACTTTATGCTCCGGGATTTTACACCGGATATGGAGTAAAGACTATGCCCGGGATTCGTGAAGCAATTGAACAGCGCGACTGGAAAGAGGCACAACAGCAAATAAATATTGCAGCAAGTGCAATTGGAAAATTGGCTGAGCATTTAAAGGCAACTGCTAAGCTGGCAGACTAGGTCAGACCCGATAGCTATCGGGTTACGAATTTACTTAGGCGCCATGCAAGTAAAATTCGTCAGTCACATTATAATTTAGCGACTGACGAAATCGACTTTCCGCTCGCATAGGTGATTTCGCAAGTCGAAAAACGGAAATTTCACAACCCAATAGCTATCGGGTCTTATTTAGCCATTTTCTCCCTGAGCCTGTCTGCCAGATAATAAATCACAGGCACCAGAAAAACAGTGAGAATGAGTGAGGATAATAGTCCGCCGATAATTACCCAGGCCAGACCATTCTTCCATTCTGATGCTGTACCTGAGGCCAGAGCAATTGGCAACATCCCGATGACCATTGATAAGGTAGTCATCAGAATAGGCCGCATCCTTCCCTTTCCGGCAGTAATCAATGCCTGCCTGAAGTACATTCCTTCTGCCTTTAACTGATTTGTAAAATCAACAATCAGAATTGCATTTTTTACCACCAGCCCCATCAGCATGATCAAACCAAGCAGAGCAAACAAACTCAGGTTATTCATTGAAAGATTCAGGGCTAAAAATGCTCCAATTAAGGCTACCGGTATTGAGAACAAGACCACAAAAGGATAAATAAAACTGTCATAGAGTGCAACCATAATCAGGTAAATGAGCAGGAAGGAAATAAGCAAAACCGATCCTAAGGCACCAAAACTATCATTTTGTCTTTTAATATCACTTCCCCAGGTCATTTGCACATCGCCAGGAAGGGGATTTGACTTTAGGTAAGCCACTACATCGTCAGCAACTGTACCTGAGGGACGTCCCAATGCATCCGCAGTTAGCGTAACAGCCGGTTGTCTGTCTTTCCGTTCAAGTAATGATGCTGTGCTGCTTTGCTCTATACTTGCAAACTGAGAGACCTCTACCGGTATACCCATCGGATTGATTACCGTTAAACGCTTTACATCATCATAATTTTGACGACTAAACTTATCCAGCCAGATTCTGACTGGATACTCAGTGCCATTTTCTGTTAAAGTTGCATCGTCATTTCCGGTAAAGGCAGTCCTCAATGCCATGCCCACATAGGCTGTACTTAAACCCAAACGCTGCATCTTGTCTTTATCAGGCACGACCATATATTCCGGACTTCCTGGCTCAACAGACAGACGTACATTATCTGCACCGGGAATTTGTCCGATTGCCGTTTGCATTTGGGCTCCGGCCTTCATCACCATTTCCTCATTACTGCCGCTTAAAGTAAGCTCTATCGGAGCTGAGCGGGGAATCAAACCTAATGATGCCATTGAATAGTTTATCCCCGGGAATTTCAGCTGCAACTCTTCCCTTAGCTTTTTCATAAAGCCCTCTGTAGATTGCCCGGCCCTGTCGGATGCAGGTTTCAATTGAATGGTAAACTCAGTTTTATTGGCAGATCCCTGCCCTAAACTTCCAATTCCTGTGCTCGGTCCTCCCACATTGCTAAACACCGTTGCAACGGCAGGGTTTTTCAATATGTAAGTCTCAATCTTATATGAAACCTCATTATTTTGTTCCAGAGTTGTTGATTTATCAAATTCCAGATTCATTCTGAATTTACCCTGATCACCTGTAGAGATAAGTTCCTTTCCAATAATACCCTGTTTCATGATTCCCAGAGTCATCACAAATAATAGAAGCACAATCCCAGCAAAAATTAATTTGTGACTTAATACCCATTCAAGTGCTCTTCCATACGAATTGGTAAAACCCTCCAGCAACTGCTCGAACCAGAGCAAAAAACGATTAAAGAAATTACTTGGCTTCAAATCTTCCTTAACACCAATTCGCGATGCCAGCCAGGGTGTCAGTGTAAATCCTACCAGTAAACTTGTAAGTGTTGAGGTGATAACAACGACTGAAAACTGCTTAAGCATATCGGCTACAAAGACCTGCAAAAACAGAATAGGTAAAAATACCACCACGTCGACAAGTGTTATTGACAATGCAGAAAAACCGATCTCCATCCTGCCTTCCATCGAGGCCTTGCGTTTTTCTTTTCCCATATCCAGATGCCTCTGAATATTTTCCAATACTACCGTAGCATCATCGACCAGAATACCGATGATCAATGACATGGCCAGTAAGGTCATCAGATTGAGGGTATATCCCAATAACCACATCACAGCAAATGCGGTAATCAAAGAGGTAGGAATCGCCACCAGAACAATAAATGAATTTCTGAAACTGCGGAGAAATAAAAGCATGACCACTGAAACCAAAATTACTGCAAGAATCAGGTCGAAAATCACTGAATCAACAGCTGCAATCGTATTATCGGTGCTATCAGAAGCAATGATAAAGTTAACGCCCTGTGCTTCATCCAGTTTCTCGATAAACTTAAATTTCTCCCGAACCAGCTTTGAAACCTCCACTGCATTAGCATCCCCCTGCTTCTTTAACAGAAGTCCGATTCCATTTTGTCCATTATAACGGTTAATAGAAGTCGCCTCCTTCAACCCATCTGTTACTTCAGCAACATCCCTTACATAAACCGGACTACCAGGCAATGGCATCGCAACCTGAACGTTTTTAATATCATCAGTAGAATTAAACTTTCCGCTTAATCTCACCGAGCTCGATTCTTTATCAGTTTGTACTTTGCCTGAAGGCAGGTCAATTCCTGAACGATTTATGGCATCAACAACCTGGGGTAATGATATTTTATAAAACTTGAGTTTATCGATATCTACTTTTACCTGAACTTCCCGCTCTTCACCACCAAGTATGGTGATCTCTGCAACGCCTTTAATCTGCTGGATCTGAGGCAGATACTCATCCTTCATTTTCTGATAGAACTCCGTGGCAGGTATCTTACTACTGGCACTAACTGACATAATTGGAAGGTCATTTGGCGAAACCTTACTCATTACCGGACTTAAAATATCTTCCGGAAGATCCTTTCTAATATTATCAATATAGCGTTGTGCATCCTGCATGGTTTTATCCAGATCAGTTCCATATTTCAGGTTAGCAATAATCACTGATGCATTTGGCAAAGATTTGGTAACCAGATAATCCACACCTTCAACATTTGAAAGCGCATCTTCAATTTTTCTTGAAACGGATGTCTCAACCTCCTCAGGCTCGGCCCCTGGATAACCAGTTTTTATAACAACAACCGGCTGGTTAAAATCAGGCATGAGCTCATAGCTTAGATTCTTGTATCCGATGAAGCCTAAAAGAGCAAATACACTGAATAAAACAATGATAAGCGATGGTCTCTTGATTGAAATTTCTGTAATATTCATAATTCAGCGATTTTATCGTACCTGTACATTAGCCCCATCAAACAGATTGATCATCCCCCCTGTGATAATAACATCACCGGGTTTTAAACCTGAAGAGACCTTACTGGTATTCTTCATTTTAGCTACTATCATGACTTTTTGCAAAACCGCCTTTCCATTCCTGATCAGGTATATTTGAGGCTGCTCAGAAGTACCCGATAATGCAGAAGAAGGAACAAAGATTCCCTTCTCAGATTCAGGGTTTTTCAGAATTACTTTACCAAACATGCCAGATTTTATCTTTAAATCTGATGTATTATTGACTATCAATTGCACCGGGAAGCTGTTTCCTGTATTGGCTTTACTTCCAATCATGGCAACTTTCGCGGAAAAATCAAGATCAGGGTAGGCATCTGAGCTAACAGAATAGGTCTGATTCAATTGAAATCGATTTAAATCAGCTTCAGGAATATTGACAATAAACTTTAGGGTGGAAATGTCTGAGATCTGCATTAATGGGATACCCGGTGAAGCAAATGCCCCTACTTCACTCAATTTGGCCGTTACAACACCGGAAAAAGGTGCCCTGATCGTAGATTTATTTATTTGCTCCTGAAGCGAAGCGACCTGCACCTTAGCAGACCTTAAACCCAATTCTGCTTTTTCAAGCTGTACACCCTGTATGGCCTCGGCTTTAACAAGGATTCCAAATCGCTTTACATCAACATCGAGCCCTTCCATTTGTACAAGAGCAGACTGCAAAGACAGCTTTAGCAGAGAATTATCCAATTGAATAATGGCCTGCCCTTTTTTAACAAAATTACCTTCCGCAACCATAATCTGATTTATCTTCCCCTGTAATTCAGAACTGATTCGACTCTCTTTTATAGGCTCAAATGAACCCGTATAATTAAAAGTTGAACTGACCTTTTCAAATCTTACAGTATCCGTCTGAACATAGATTACCTGCTCCCTATTATATTGATAAACTCCCTTTTGAGTCTTTTCCTTATTGCTTTTGAGGCGGATAACTGCAAGCATTACAATGACTATTGGAATTATGATAATCAGGGCTTTTTTAATTGTGATTTTCATTGCTGATATTATTTAAAGACAGAAATATTTCCGGTTAACTTTTTATACTCGAGGTCGGCTTTCAAATAATCAACTATCGCATTTAAATACGACTGCTGCGCTTCCCGCAAGGCATTATCTGCCAACAGAACATCTGTTAAGCTTGCAGTACCCTCCTTTTGCTGTATGATATTTTGATTATAAATTGATTGTGCAAGTCTCATTTGAAGCAGAATGGTCTCCGTTGATTTCCGGGCTACCTGACGCTGCATTTTAGCATTATCAACTTGCATTAAATTCTGTTCACTTAATAAACTTATCTGAAGTTCATTGTTCTTCAATTCATACTTTTTCTGATTAATCTTGTGTTTAGTTACTGTTCCCTGAAATAATGGATAAGACAATTGTATGCCTGCAAAGCCAACAGGGAAAAACTTCAAAAACTGATCAGGACTTTTATCATATCCCAGGCCCGTTGTACCCTGAGAGCCAAACAATGAAAGTGTTGGCAGCCTTGAATATTTGATTGTGTTAAGCTCAGCATTGATCAAACGGTTTTGAATCCTCGCCTGACGAATATCTATGGTCGATAAACTTGCATATTCCTGTTTAACCTGATACTTTATAGCCGGGTCAATACTTACTGAACTTTCCTGGGGAAGTCCCATTAGAAATTTAAGTGTATTTAATACCTGCACATATCTGCTTTTCACAATTTCCTTTTGAGTATTCAATTGCTCAACCTGTAAGTCCACTTTGCTGACATCAGAACTTTTAGCCATTAACTGCTCATGCAGAAGACTTATATTTTTTTGTAATTTCTTCGTGTTAACGAGATTGCTGTCTATGAAACTAAGCTGATGATGAAGTATCTGAGCATTGTAATATAAATTAGAAATATCATATATAACCTGCTCTGCGGTGCGCTGATATTGCAACTCAGTCAACTCAGATGCAATTTTGCTGTTATCAACAGCACTGTTCAGTTGAGCATTGTACAGAGGCATCGATAACTGAATATTCGCATTGATATTATGTGGCACTCCGAAGCGGGTTTCTTTGAACTGTCCTGCAGGCCCCCCAAAAACCGACTGTGGTAATAATTGGGTAGGCTGATCGGTGTAATACCGGTAATCAGCATTAAGTGCGAGCTTGGGCAGCAAATTCGCCTTTGCTTCCTTCTCCTTTTGCTCAAGGATTAACATACTGTTGCGGCTCATCTGCAGGTTCTTATTATGCAACTGGGCGGTATCAATGCATTGATCTAAGGACCATTGCTGAGCCTTTGAGCTCAAAGATGCAAAGACCAGCAATACTAACAGAAGAGTATGTTTGTAAATACTTACTAACTTCATGGGTTAAATTGATTAAAATATGATAGAATGAGTGTCATAAGATGATTTGTATTACTTTCTTATCATGTTCAAAATTCCGGATAGCACAGTAGTACCATCATGAATAAGATTTGATTTATGTCCGGATAATTTCCACTTCAATACGGTCATTCGCATACTCCCCATAATAATCGTAGTGATAGTAGAAGGATCGGCAATTCCTCTGATCTGACCTGCGTCAATACCCTTTGAAATCACAGATTGAATATTGAGCTGCATCAGCTTCATCATTTCCATTACCCTTGTATTTAAATCCTTATTAAATTGAAAAATCCCTTCAGAAAAGATTACACTCACAATTGCAGGATTTTTCACGAAACTCCCAAGCTGTGAATCAAAAACTTGCTTTAGCAGGTCTTCAGAATTCACTTCTGCCTGGCCAATTATTGCAGAGAGTCTTACTTCCATTTCCAGAATGAAATAATTAAGCAATCCCATTAAAATATCATTCTTACTTTTAAAGTGGCGATAAAGCGCGGCCTCAGAGAGCTCCAGATCTGCCGCAAGATTCTTAATGGTAAGATCCTGAATTCCATGCTTATCGATCCGCTGAGTAGCAGCCTGCATGATCTCAATCTGTCTTTCGGTAAAAGTGTTAGTATCGGAGATTTTCATTGATTAATAAAATAGTGAGCGTTCACTTACAAAGATAAATAAAAAACACATATCCAAATAAAAAAAGAGTGAAAATGATGAGGATCACAATTTGTGAGGATAAGCGAACAGAAATTCAACAGCAATCAGCTTAAAAAATCAATTAATAAATAAACTCAAAGGCAAAATTTGAAATAAACTAAAAAATCCTGTTATCTTAGAGATCGAAGCATCATTTTTTAACAAATTTTAAGATCATGAAATCACCTTTTCTATCAAGTGCTCCACTGGCTAATGATTTGGGCTTGTTATTTCTTCGGATCGTTTCAGGCGCTGTAATGCTGACACATGGTTACCCTAAATTTCAGAAAGTACTGCAAGGAAACCTGAAATTTGGAGATCCTATCGGACTGGGCGAGGTCCCCTCTCTTTATCTTTCAACTTTTGCGGAGTTTTTATGTGCAATTCTTGTGATCGTAGGACTTTACACCCGCTTATCTTTAATTCCATTGATTATCAATATGTCGGTTGCATTTTTCATTGCACACTCCGCTGATGATTTCGGCACTAAAGAAAAATCACTCCTTTTCCTGGGTATGTTTATAGTTATATTCCTCACCGGGTCGGGACGTTTTTCAATTGATAACAGGCTTAATAAATAATTAAAATTAATAGGATTAAGGAGCTATAGGATTCGTAGGATTATAGGATTAAGAATCACCAAAGGACGTTTTCAACAAAAAAACTTAACAGCGCAAGAGAAATTATCTTAATCTCTAAAAATAAATATAATTCTGAACGAGAATAAAATAATTCTCTCAAAAGATTGCAGACAAACTGACCAGATGAATAAACCCATCTGATAAGTTTATCTATTTATTCTCTACCCCCACAACCCTTCCTCTCCTACCTGATACATCAAAAGCAGCAAAACGAAACTTTCCCTTTTCAGTTATGGGACTAGTATAAATCGAACCTCCGGCCACCGGATCTGAACCATCTTTGGTATATCTGATCTCAAGTCCGGGCAACTGAATATTGGCATATACCTTCCCATCCCTAATCTTCAAACCCGGTTCAGGAATCCGATAGGAAAAACCACCGTTATAATAAGTCAGACGTGGCAATTCACGTTTGCCTACCCGATTAGCAAATTGGGACCAGGAGTTTCTATAGTAAAGATCATTTAATATTGAATACTCCCCAACAGCCCAATCAGGCTCCTGTGCCCATGCCCTTTCGGCAAGGCCCAGCATTTTTGGAAGCATCATATACTCCAGTCTTTCTTTGCTTATATTATTCTCAGACCATAACAATCCCTGCAGACCGACGATATTGGATTTACCATAATCAGTTAGCCTGATCATTTTACTTTGATCCAGATCTTTGATCGGCCTGCCTTGCCCGTCTTCTTTAACATTCTTTAAAAAATCATAAGGAATGAAATAAAACGGTTTGTCCACGTCGACCATACCACCCCATTTATAGCCGGGCTCATAATAAGAGCTATTGTAAGCAAGATCAAAATATTGATTCGAAACAGGTGAAAGAACAACTTTATAACCTCCGTTTGCAAGTTTATAAGCCAGATCTTCCGCACCCCAGCCTATTACATTATTCCATACATGTAACTGGAAATGATCGTCCGCGAAATCAGGATTGGCAATATAATGTGGCTTGCCATCGAGATAAGTCTTACGCATTCCTGCCTCTTCCCAGCCTGAAACAAAAAGTCCACGCTTTTTAGCCATTGCATTGATTTTTCCGAAATAGTAATACCAGAGATCATCCGTAGATTTTATCTCAGGATTTTCGGATCTTATTTTCAGATATGCAGGAGATTTCTCCCATACTTTCGCCGGCACCTCATCTCCCCCATAATGGATCGTTTTTAACGGTGCTCCGGCTTCTTTATACATAAGAATCAGTTCATCAGTCACCTTTTCAATGAAATTGTAAACTGAAGGTAAGGCTACATCCATCACATTATCATTCCAGCCCTGTACAGAACGGTATTGAGATTTATCCCGAGGATCAATCAAACGGTATCTGGAAGCTTCGGCCGGTTTCCCTGCTTTCATCAGCTTCTCATACCGGCTTTCCATCGCTTTAATTGCCGCACGGGCATGACCCGGAGATTCAATTTCAGGAATTACCTGTATATGCCTGGCAGTGGCATACTTAAGGACTTCTATAAAATCCTTTCGGCTTAAATGTCCGCTGCCAGGTAATTGATTAGGAACACCACCTGAAGCAAATGCGGGTTGAATGTTACTTTTATGATCGATTGTATGCGCCCTAACACTTCCAACCTGGGTCAATTCAGGAAGCGATGGAATTTCAACCCTCCAGCCTTCATCTTCAGAAAAGTGGAAGTGAAATACATTCAACTTATATAAACTCATAAGATCCAGCACTTTAAGGATCTCTTCTTTGCTTTGAAAATTCCTTGCCACATCCAGCATAAAACTACGGTATCCAAAGCGAGGCTCATCCTTCACTTCAACAGCCTGAAGTATAATTGAATTCTGCTTGCTACGCCAGCTTAATGGTGGTATCAAACACTTGAGCGACTGAATGCCATAAAATGCCCCGGCTGGTGTTGAAGCCACTATCAGTATTCCCTTATCCGAAACGCTTAATTCATAGCCTTCTTCTTTAATTTTAGGATCTCTTTTCAAAATGATACCATTCGTATTATTCTGTTTAATTGATGGTTTGGTATTAAGTACCTTACCAAGCTCTTCAATCAGATACGAAGCCTCCCTGGCAAATGAAGGATCATAAGAAATACCAGCGTTCCCGCTGATTGTATATTTTCCCGTAATTGACTTATACTCAAGTGGACTCGGGAATATTAATGGCAGTTTCGATTCCTCTATATCCTGAACATCCTGATTCTTAGAATACACATAAGCAGGATCCATCCAGGTTTTTGATGCCGGAAGTGAACTCAGAAACTCGACTGAAGGATCCGGGTAGGTACACTTTACAGGAGTGGCTTTATCCGGTGTCTCTGAAAGAACCACGTAAAATCCCTGCGGAGATTGAGTTACATTCTCAATGTTCCCTGACCTGATCATTTGAAAATCTATTGTTGCACCTGCTGATATACCATCAGAAGCTGCATTTGGCTCAATTTTGTAAAGATCCCCATTGACAAATGAAATTGTTAAGCCCCTGCTATCGGGCTTTGGAAAATCACCTGAATAATTGAAATATAAAGTCCAGCCATTTGAAGGCAAATCATTTGCTGATTCGTTTGTCAAACTCAAAACTGACAATGATTGACTTTTACCATCATAATTATTCTGAACAGGTTGCCATTGAACACTGATTCTTAAATCTTTGATTTTATTTTGTGCCTGGATTTGATCAGAAGAATATAATAGAATTAAGCTCAGGATAAAGCAGGAAAAACCATTGCTCATGGATCTTTTAAGAATCATATTTGGGGTGATTATAATTGCAAACACAAATTACAAAAACATTAGTGTCTGGTGACAATTAAGTTATCAATATTTTTTGCTGCAAACCCAAATTCTCGATAAAAGAATTACGCGCCATAGAAGCGCGCTAGCATTGAAATGATTTAAAATTTTTTCAATCATGACGATTACAATACATGGTGGAATTCTTTCTACTGACCCTGAAGGGGTCAAATGTTTATAGAAATGTTTTGCGAAAATCACAACCCTGAAGGGCAATGTCATTAAGTTAAGGATTACGATCCTGACTTTCGTCAGGATCTCCTCCATTTTTTAAATAATACATTGTCATCCGATAGATATCGGATCTGGCGAAGGCCAGAACCTCCTGCCCCTTAACTTAATGACATTGCCTGAAGGGGTCGTATGTGATAATTACAAATACATTCGACCCCTTCGGGGTCGCCGATCTAATAGTACATGTTGTCAAACTATTTCTTAACCTCAATATTCAAACTCGCAGAACCAGCTTTTCCCGAAGAACTAATTCCCTGAAGCATAATTGTATAATTATTCTCCTGATCAGAAGTATAGAAACTAATTATCTTTTTACCGTCTGAATTGATCTTAATATCAGGCGACCAATAGAGTACATTTCTGAAATCAGGCAGTCTGCTTTCAGTCTGTGAGGCTGTCTCGTATACCGGTGAATAAAATTCTCTTTTAAGCTGTAAACCCTCATAATCCACGATAGTAGCTCTGGTATCAAGCTGAAAATCAGGCAAATTGCCTTTGTAGGTTGTAAAATTCAAGATCCCTTCAAAATTCAAGGCACCAAGAAAATATTTTTGGGCTACCACATCCAGTGAACGGACTTTTTTAGGATCGTATTTTATGATCTTATTACCCGAGTCAAAAATTGGAACTCCGTCTAATATGATCAGGGGTTTAACACTTTTCGGAATATCTGTAAGATGAGGCCTTACTATAACCCATGCAGAAAAATCATCCTTTTGCCGAGTAACCGGTACCTCTACAACGTATTCCCTTAACACTTCTTCCATTGTGGTGAACCGCACAAAATTATCCAATAGGTAGGTCTTATCTGGTTTCAGGTAAAATGCACTGCTATCAACCAAAGCAGGATAAAAGGTTCTCAATTTATTCGATGAGTAAACATTCTGAACCTGACTGCTCAAACTTTGAGTGGACAATTGATTCCTTAGATCTTCATTGAGGAATAGTTCATACGGTTTTGTACTTGAATATTCTTTTGAAAATGGACTCAGAATTTCGATTTTATAAGTGGAATCCTGTTGGGTATCCGTTTGGGCTACAAGTTCTGAAGGACCATAAATGTCTCGGGTATGAAAGCGAACAAGTCCGGAACTACTGCTTCTTGCACCATAGAGATGCAGCTTTTTGCCAGGCAATGATAAATAGGCAAGAATATTATTTGCAGGTGCATGAGTTCTGGTGTCAATAATTCGCCCATGAATAATATGTCCGTCGATTTCGGGTATGAATCCAAATACAGGCTTATTCCCGGCAATCACATTTTGCCACACAAATTTTCTCCAGCCATGAGTCAGCATCAGGTTATCAAGTGCTTCATCGGCTAAAGCATCCTTATTTTTAAGATAATAACCCGGTGATTCTATATTCCCTTTTAAATCTGATTTTAACCACAAATAATTGAAAATATCAGCTTCGTCTGCAGGATTAGCATTTGAAGCAAATACTGAAACAGAGGCATCAGCATCAATTTCAAGGCCCTTTTCATCTTTAGAAAGTAATTCAAGGATTACTTTTTTACGGGTTGAATAAGCTGACTTATCGGCTTTTATAGCCAAATTTAAGTGACTGGCAGGTCGAATAAAATACAAGCGTTCTGCAAGGGCTTTGCCAGTAGAATTGAATAGTGTAAATTGTGATATTCCTTCAGAAAGCTTCTTCTTTTCAATCAAAAGCTCTGCCTTACCCCCATTTAGAGTGATACTTTCACTTAGCTTTTTGTTCTGCCGGGTATGCACAAATAAAACAAGCTGCTGATTTGAGGAACCTTCATTGGCCTGAATTTTAACCTTAATCTGCTCCTTACCTGCATTTTCAATCTGCAGAACATAACCCGTCTTAACAGAAGACAATTCCTTAGTGATAGTTTTCGATCCGGGTATTTCTATAACTGCTCTATATTTTTTACCATTTTCAGGAGTAAAAGAAAAGGAACCAATGCCGAATTTCAGAGGTTTGAAACTCAAAAGGCTGTTATTATTTTCATCTACAAGGGTTCCTCTAAAATCTATACCCAGACCCTGATTATCAATCGCACGGAAAGCAAGCTTTGCAGGCAAAGATTCAACCATATTTCCACCCTCAGGAAAGAACTGAATATCATAATTCAATTCTTCATTCAAAGCTTGTTTCTTCTCAGGTTTTGTCAGAGTATTTACAAGTTTGATATTCTTTTCAAAATAAAAATCCGGACTGAAATTTTTCATCCAGCTTGTGTAAGCTCTGAACTGATAATTCCCGCTGGATAATGATACCGGTAAATATAAAGATCCACTGCCCGACCCCCCATCAATTGCAATTTTAGCTTGCAAAACAGGTTTTAGATTTTTATCAATGATCTCAACGTATGCAACTTTACTGAAATCAACTGATGTATTGGAAACTGTATTTACATTGTACAATTTAAACCAGAGTATCTCGCCAGCCAGATAAAGCTCCCTGTCGGTATGAACATAAACTTTTTCCTGGAGGTTCAGTTCTGAATACTGATCAAACCGCTTAGTAATTGAATCCTGATTAAAAGACTGTGAAAATGCATCAGAAAAACATGCCATTAGTAAAAGCATCCCCAATGTTCTGAGGAGTTTGTTTTTAACTGATTTTACTGATTTTAGCATTGTTTGAGGCAGTTTATTTATTAAGGTTACCAAAATATTGGTTTAACATTACTGCCTCCCCTTGTACGGCAATCAAGGCATAGTGATGAATTTGCATCGTAAGATTGTATTCTACCATCCAAACCTATGTTGGAGGTGACAATCAGATTCGCCCCGCTTGAAAAAGCATTCCTTAAACTATCCTTATGATTTTTAACCACTATTGGTTCACAGCCCAGAATAAAATTCCAGGAAGGCAACTGACTATTATTAATAAAAATCCTCTTCTCAATAATTTGAGAAATATTCAGGAATCCAATTACCCTTTCGTCCGGGTTGCTGATACACTTGATATTCCCTATGATATCTGTGGGTTGATTATCAAAAATTGACCCCAACTGTTCAGAATTCCGTTTCATTAATGTGAGATAATCATAAGCCTCTTTTCCAATTGCATATTGTTTGACCAGAATGCTGTAACGAACACCCAATTTCTCAGAACGATTGGGAATTAAAGCCAGTTGAAAATCATCCACCACATCAGAACTTAATTTGGTTGTTGAGCTGATCAGAATATTGGTTGATGATTCGTTCTTCCAGCAGGTGAACATTTTAAGAATTTCAGCATAATCCCTACTACCAATGCTACTACTTACTGTATTATAAACATAATCCGAATATCCAACCGAGCGCTGTTCCCAGGTCTCAACATAATCCCATTGATAATATTTTGTATTGTTATTGCTATCATGGGCATCAACGTAAAGTCCTACACCATCTCGTTCTCTTCTCCAGTTCAAACTGTCAATTGCAGGCGTAGTACGTACCGGCATAAGGTCTGAGAGATATTCCTTACCAGCAATTGTCTTAATTCTAAGACGATATTGCAGAGTCGCATTAAATGTAGTATTTGGCAATGTATAGATACCGGCAGCACTTTCAGTTAAAGCCAGGATGGAATTATTACTGCCTTCAACCTGAACCTTTGCGCCCTTTTCCATTTGCAATACGCTCTTATCTGCAATTTTAAGTGTACGACTTAACATTATGTTTGTTTGACCACCCTGATTGATTATCCCCTCAACTACCAGCAAGGTAGCTGAATCACTAATTGCATCATGTTCAAACGGCTTTTTACAAGACAGTGAAAACAGCAGAACTGAGATGCACAGAATCAATTTAAAAATCCTTGTCTTCATATTAAAACCTGATATTATAGTTTACAAATGGAATAGCAGATCCAAAAATGGAAAGCTGATACCCCTTGATGATTCCCTTTTCAGACGTAAAATAGGTTGAATATGCATTATCCCTGCCCGTTACATTATAGATTCCTAATGTCCATGAATTATGTGTTCGCTGATGTATCTTATGATTTCCATCGATATTTAATGAAAAGTCAGTCCGGAAATAATCTGGAGCCCGAAGTGCATTTCTATCAGAGTAATTAGCTCTCAGTGAGCCGGCATAAAAATATTTACCGATAGGAACTGTTATTGGTCTTCCTGTGCTGTAAGCGGTATTAAAAGAGGCACTAAAGCGATGAGAGAAACGATAATTGGCCACCAGACTAAAATCATGTGGCTTATCATAATTAGCTGGATAATATTTTCCTCCATTGATGATCTGACCGGCATTCGGGTCGTCCATTTTCAACAAGGTTCGGGAATAGGTATAGCCCATCCATCCATTTAACTTTCCGCTTAATTTCTTAACCAGGAATTCAACACCATAAGCTTTACCCTTAGTATTGATTACATCTGTTTCTATATGATGGTTCAAAATCAAATTAGCGCCACTTTTATAATCCAGATAGTCTTTTAAATTCTTAAAATAGCCTTCAATAGAAGTTTCAATGGTATTGTCTTTAAAGTTCTTGTAAAAGCCCAGAGAAGTCTGATCGCCATACTGAGGCCTGATATTCGGATCGCTAAGCTTCCAGATATCGGTCGGAGAAATTGCAGTTGTGTTGGTCAGAAGATGAATATATTGCCTTAAGGTATTATAACCTGCTTTAACTGAGAAGTCTTCACTAAGCTGATACCGGGCAGAAAGACGAAGTTCCGGACCATGATAAATTTTTGCCATTTCTCCCTTTTTATAGGAAGCAGCCCCGATGACATTACTTTCGGTTTTTGGAAGATTTGGCGCATACAAATTAACACTTTTAGGTCCCATGTAATTATACATAGAGTAGCGAACGCCAAGATCCATTGACAAATTTGAGCTCAGATCAAAACGATCTCCGACATAAATAGCACTCTCAAAAGCCTGTTCAGGAGCTAATTCATTTAATTTTACAAGTGATTGGGAGCCGAGTGGCTGAAATGTTCCGGGATTAAGATCATATCGAATAGTGCTGATCCCGAAATCAATGGTATGCTTTGAACTGAGATAATAATTGAAATCTGTCTTAAAATTTGCCTGCTGAATATCAAAAGCCATTTTATAGG